>JAUHYW010000006.1 GCA_030426085.1 bacterium
AAACTCTCCAGTTGAATTCCTGGTGCCATGCGCGAAAGGTACACGCATGGACTTGTATTTGACGTCAGGGCGTCCGCTCTCGCGGTGCCTGCTCAATCCGCTTTTCAAGGAACCGGCCGCTCTCGGTCGTGCAATCTTGCAGTCGACTCGAAATGCTGGGCCCCAGCGCCGCTTGCCGTTCATGTCGGCACCGCGTCGTTGGGAGGCGGTTTATACGGGGCCCTTCCGGCTCATGCAAGATCTTTTTCTCAGACTTTTCGAGATGACCCCCTCGGCACCCGCCGACGGGAATGCCCCGTGAGGCGCGAGAGTTGACCGGGCACCGGTTGGATGCTATCGGAATGCGCTTTCGACGCGATGTCGAGGACGCCAGACGGCAAGGAGTTTCGGATGTTGGGGAACACGATGCGGGTCGGGCTGTTCCTGGCCGCGATGGCCGCGGTCACCGGATGCGGCAAGAAGGATACGGCCACGACAGGCAAGTCGGAGCAGGCGACGTCGGCCGAGAAGGGCGCCGGGGACGAGACCGGGAGCCCTGCCACGGAGAAGGCGGCCGAGGCGCCGAAGCCGGCTGCGGCGGGCGGGCCGATCGCCAAGGTCAACGGCGTCGACATCGCGCGCGACGAGTTCGACAAGAAGTACGACAAGATGACCCGGGCTTTCACCAAGCGGAACAAGGAGATCCCGCCGGGGCTCGCCGCGCGGTACCGCGAGTCGATCCTCAAGCAGCTCGTCGACAAGGAGCTGCTCGATCAGAAGATCAAGTCGGAGAGCATCCAGGTCGATCCGGCGAAGCTCGACGAGGAGTTCGCCGACTACAAGAAGATGTTCCGCACCGACGAGAACTTCGAGCGCTACCTGAAGAGTTCCGACATCACCGAGGAGCAGATCAAGGCCAACATCAGCCACAACCTGGCGGTGCAGCGGCTGCTCGAGACCCGCGGTGATCTCGCGGTCACCGAGGACGAGGTCAAGGCCTACTACGACGAGAATCAGAAGCGCTACGAGGTCAAGGAGCAGGTCCGGGCGAGCCACATCCTCTTCAAGGTGGGCAAGAAGGACGACAAGGCGGCCGACGAGGCGGCCAAGAAGAAGGCCAACGAGGTCTACGCCCTCGCCAAGAAGGACGGGGCCGACTTCGCCGCGCTCGCCAAGGAGCACTCCCAGGGGCCGACGGCGTCCCGGGGTGGTGATCTGAGCTTCTTCACCCGCGGCCGCATGGTGCCCGAGTTCGAGAAGAAGGCCTTCGAGATGAAGGTCGACGAGATCTCGGCGCCCATCAAGACCCAGTTCGGCTGGCACATCATCAAGGTCACCGAGCGCAAGGAGGGCCGCCAGCGCCCGTTCGACGAGGTCAAGGAGTCGATCGAGAAGCTGCTCAAGAACAAGAAGAGCCGCCGGGCGAAGGCCGATCTGCTCAAGACGATCAAGGCCGAGGCCAAGATCGAGACCTTCCTGCCCGAGCCGGAGAAGCCGGTGGCCAAGCCGGGCGCGGAGAAGCCGGCGCTGAAGAAGGTCGAGCCGGGCAAGGCCCCGGTCGCGCCCAAGCCGGCGACGCCCGAGAAGAAGGCTCAGTAGACACCCCCCGCCCCACCGGGCGCCGTCCCGGCGCCCGCCCGCTCCCCCTGCTCTGCCCCGCTCACGATCCCCCACCCGCCCGGTTCAGAGGGCCCGGCCTGCCGTCAACCGACTGACGACGGGGGAGCCCCTCGCCATTTTTCCGTTATGCGGCCAATACTTGCGTCGGCCTCCCCCGAGTGGACGAATGTCCGCGGGAGGGGTAGATTGGAGCGTCGCGCGCGGAACCATGGGGGCGTGCGGCCGGAGGTCGTTCGCGCATGGACATTTCGACCATCATCGGGATGGTCGCCGGGTTCGCGTTCATCATGATCGCGATCATGCTCGGCGGTGACGTGAGGCTGTTCATCGACCCGCCGGCGATCCTGATCGTGTTCGGTGGCACCACCGCAACGATGTTCATCCGCTACCCGCTGCGGGTGGTCTTCACCGTCTTCAAGGTCTCCAAGAACGCGTTCTTCAACACCCCGCCCGACCAGTCCGAGGTCATCACCCAGTTCATCCAGCTCTCGCAGATCGCCCGCAAGGAGGGTCTGCTGGCCCTCGAGCGGGTTCAGTTCGAGGACGAGTTCCTCGCCAAGGGGGTCAACTACTGCGTCGACGGCGCGGAGACCCACCAGATCGAGTCGATCCTGATGAAGGAAGTCGAGTACCTCAAGGCGCGGCACAAGGCCGGGCAGGACATGCTCGATGCGATCAATACCTCGGCCCCGGCCTTCGGCATGATCGGCACCCTGATCGGGCTGGTGAACATGTTGGCCAACATGGACGACCCGAAGAGCATCGGGCCGGCGATGGCGGTGGCGATCCTCACGACGCTGTATGGCGCGGTCATCGCCAACCTCTTCGCGACGCCGCTCAAGGACAAGCTCGCCTACTACAGCAGCAAGGAGCTCGACATGAAGCTGCTCATGGTCGAGGGCATCCTGGGGCTCAAGCGGGGGGAGAACCCGCGCATGCTCGAGGAGACGCTGCACACCTACCTCTCGCCGGCCGATCGCGAAGCGCTCAAGTCGGCGTCGAGCTGAGCGGGCGGCGCCGTGGCCGAGGAGAGCGAGGAGGAGCAGGGGGTCGGGCTCGAGGAGGAGGAGGTCTGCAAGGAAGGCGCGCCGGAGTGGGTGGTCACCTTCGGCGATATGATGTCCCTTCTGCTGACCTTTTTCATCCTGCTGCTCTCGTTCGCCACGATGGACGTGATGCGCTTCAAGCAGCTCGCGGGCACGATCAAGCAGGGCTTCGGGCTGAAGGTCAAAGAGAAGATCATCGCGGTGCCCAAGGCCGAGGACATGGTCAAGAAGCAGACCCGCATCGACTTCAACGCGCGGCGGATCATGGAGGAGCTGCGGCGCAAGCTCGACCCCCACTCCCGCACCAAGCGCACCGCCAAGGTCACCATCGAGGTCTTCGAGAGCTACAGGGGGGTGGTGGTGCTGTTCCCGGCGGACGAGTTCTTCGTGCCGGGCACCGACCGCCTCAAGCCGGAGGCCCGGCCGCTGCTGGCGATCGTGGCCGAGCAGTTCCGGGAGACGAACGCCCGCAAGGCCGACGCCGAGCACCCCGACGGGCGCTTCGAGCTGGCGGTCGAGGTGCGCAGCCCCGAGGGCGGGCCGCGGGCGCCGCGCTTCCCCGACACCTGGTCGCTGACGGCGGCCCAGGCGGTGACGGTGTCCCGGGCGCTGCGCGATATGGATCTGCCCGAGGGGGACGTCATCGCGGTGGGCCGCGGCCCGGCGCCGCCGACGCTCAAGCCGGGCACGCTCGAGGCGCCGCCGGTCGGCTCGACGGTGGAGTTCATCTTCCTGTCCCGCCCGCTCGAGCCGACGGATTGATCGATGGCCGAGGAAGAGATCACCGAGGGGGAGGACGGCGAGGGCGTCGAGCAGGAGGAGGCCCCGCCCTACGACGCGCCGGACGAGGAGCTGTACTGCAAGGAGGGCGCGCCGGAGTGGGTGGTCACCTTCGGCGACATGATGTCCCTGCTGCTGACGTTTTTCATCCTCCTGCTCTCGTTCGCCAACCTCGAGGTCATCAAGTACAAGATCCTGTCGGGCTCCATCATGCAGGCGTTCGGGGTGCAGGAGGTCACGCCGGTCTTCACCCGGCCGCAGGGCACCAAGGCGATCGCCAAGGAGTTCTCGATGGACTTCCAGCCGCGGGACGTGCTCGACGGCATGAAGAAGGCCGAGGAGCAGCAGGTGGCCCGCACGCCGTCGGGGCGGGTCAACATCGAGGTCTACGAGGACTATCGGGGCATCGTCGTCTCGGTCGGCGAGGATCACATGTTCGAGCCGGGTCGGGCCGATCTGCGGCCGGCGATCTGGCCGTTCCTGGATGATGTGTTGCAGGTGGCCCGCACCAACCGGGCTCAGATCCAGGTCGAGGCCCACACCGACGGGGTGCCGATGCGCTCGGCCCGCTACCCGAGCAACGACCACCTGTCGGCGGCCCGCTCGGTGGCGGTGATCAACTACTTCCTGGGGGTCGAGGCGCGAGAGGCCCCCGAGGATCGCCTGCCGGCTCATCGCCTGGAGGCGGTGCCGGCGGGCTCGACCCGGCCCCGGGCGCTGAACCTGACCGACGCCGGGCGACGGCGCAATCGTCGGGTGGAGCTGGTGTTCTACCGGGCGCCGGAGAACTATCGCCGGCAGTAGCGCGCTCGGCCCGGGCGGCGGGTCAGAGCGCGCCGAGCAGGTCGGGGTGGGGGTTGGCGATCAGCTCGCAGCCGGCGAGCAGGGTCTCTCCGATCGCGGCCCGGCCGGCCTTCAGGGCCTCTTCGGCGTCGTGCAGCAGGCCGGTGAAGATGAAGTGGCCCTTGCCCCCGACGTGATCGGCGAGCACCAGCCGCAGGCCGTTGATCCCGGCGGCCTTGAGCGCGGCGTCGGCCGCCCGGATGGTGGCGGCGATGGAGAACGCTTCGAGCGCGCCCACCGACTCGAGCGGGGCGTCTCGCCGGCCGTCGGCGAGCAGCGCGTCGAGCTGGGCGTGGGGGTAGGGCAGGAAGACCCGATCGATCAGCGCCTCACGGGCTTCGGCGAGCCCGGCCTTCATCGCCTCGTCGACCTCGTCGACCCCGCCCCGCACCTGCACGACGTACTTGCCGGGGTGGGTGCTCGCGGCCCGCACGAGGCGCACCGGCGCTTGTTTGACCATCGCGTCGCACACCACCAGCCCGCGGGCGATGGCGCACAGTTCGATGAGGCCCAGGGCCGGCCCGTCGGGGGCGGAGGCATGCACGTCAGACGATCCGGAAGGCGTCCTTGAGCACGCAGCGGCGGGCTCGGGCGAAGTGGCGGGCGCAGGTCATGCCCTCGCCGGTGGGGCTGGCGATGGTCCACGAGGTGTAGCCCTCGCCGTTCAGGCCCACGCCGGCCGCGCTGGGGGCGTTCTTCACGAAGATGGAGGTGTTCACCGCCCGGGCCATCTTGCTGAGCGCGACGATGTTGTGGCTGTGCATGACCGAGGTGTGGCCGTAGCCGTGCTCGACCCGCACCGCGCAGTCGATGGCGGCGTCGACGTCGGGCACCCGCACGAAGCCGAGCACCGGCAGCAGCATCTCGTGCTGCACGAAGGGGTGCTTCTCGTCGACCTCGGCGTAGGCCAGGCGGGTCGATTCGGGCACCCGGATGCCGGCGTCGGCCAGGATCACCGCGGCGTCCTTGCCGATGTAGGCCCGGTTGACGTGGTCGTCGGGGGTGATGAGCAACTTCTCGAGCCGGCGCAGGTCGCGGCCCTTGATCTCGACCGCGTCGTGCTTGCCCATCTCGCGCTTGAGCGCGTCGGCGATGTCGGCGACGGCGATGATCTCTTTTTCGACGATGCAGATGATGTTGTTGTCGAGGCTGGCCCCGAAGACGAGGTCCCGGGCCGCCCGGGCGATGTCGGCGGTCTCGTCGACCACCACCGGGGGGTTGCCGGGGCCGGCGGCGATGGCCCGCTTGCCCGACGTCATCGCCGCCTTGACCACGCCCCCGCCGCCGGTGACCACCAGCAGCCGGATGCCGGGGTGCTTCATCAGCAGCGTGGCGCTCTCGATGGTGGGCTCGGCGACGCAGTTGAACAGCTCGCCGGGGCCGCCCTCGGCCTCGATCGCCCGGTTGAGCCGGTCGATGAAGAAGGCGCTGGTCTTCTTGGCGTTGGGGTGGGTGTTGAACACCACCGCGTTGCCCGCCGCGATCATGCCGATGCCGTTGTTGAGGATCGTCTCGGTCGGGTTGGTGCAGGGGGTGATGCTGCCGATGACGCCGTAGGGGGCCCACTCGGTGAGGGTCAGGCCGTGGTCGCCGGTCCAGGTGGTGGGCGCGAGGATCTCGACCCCGGGGGTCTTGTCGGCGACCAGCTTGTTCTTGGCGAGCTTGTCGGTGTACCGGCCGAGGCCGGTCTCCTCGACCGCCATCCGGCTGATGTCGTCGAGGCAGTCGAGGGTCGTCCGGCGCAGGGCGGCGATGTAGCGCCGCCGATCGTCGAGCGAGATGCGCTGCAACGCCTCGAAGGCCCGCCGGGCAGCGGCGACCGCGTCGTCGACCGAGCGGTGGACTCCGCGGCCGTCGGTGTGCACCCCGCCCGAACCCCGCCCGTGACGCAGCACGGCCGGAGCGCGGGCGCCGCCGGGCGCGGGGTCGGTCGAGAGGCGGGAGACGACCTGCTCGACGATGCGGGCGATGCGACGCTCGTCGATCTCCACCGGTTACTCCTTCTGGTACAGCACCTCGCCGCCGACCTCGTAGGTGTCGACGATGGCCATGATGGTGGCGTCGACCGGGCGGTTGTTCGTCAGCTTCGTCTGCCGGGCCGAGGAGCCGCTGGCGTAGAGCACGACCTCACCCACCCCGGCGCCGACCGCGTCGACCGCGATCACGCCCCCGCTCGTCGTCTCGCCGGTGGCGAGGTCGAGCGGGGCGACGGCGAGGAACTTCATGCCGACCAGCTCTTCCTCTTTGCGGCTGGCGACGACGGTGCCGACGACCTTGCCGATGATCACGGCGGCCCCTTACTTCTCGGCCGCGGGCGTCCGGCCGAGGGGCAGCGCCGCGTCGATGTTGCCGTGCGGGCGCGGGATCACGTGCACGCTGACCAGCTCGCCGACGCGCTCGGCGGCGCGGGCGCCGGCCTCGGTGGCCGCCTTGACCGCGGCGACGTCGCCCCGGACCACGGCGGTGGTGTAGCCCCCGCCGATCTTCTCGTAGCCGACCAGCTCGACCTTGGCCGCCTTGACCATCGCGTCGGCCGCCTCGACCATCGCCACGAAGCCCCGGGTCTCGATCATGCCCAGTGCGTCCGCCATCGTGTCCTCCGTCGTCGCGGGGCTGCGCCCGCGGCCGGTGCCTCCCCCGGGGAGGCGGTCATATCAGGGTCGCGTCTCGATCCGTTCGAGTGCGCGGGGGTTCACTTGTCCTTGAACGAGGGCGGCACCACGCCGGTGACGCCCTCGATGGCGGCGATGGCCGCGTCGCGGGCGCTGTCGATCTCCGACTCGCTGCCGGCGAGGTACAGCCGCCCGAAGGCGCCGAAGGGCCGGATGTCGATCAGGAAGACGTCGGCCGCCTTCTCGGCTTCGTTGGCCGCCAGCGTGATGTAGCCCGCCGGCTGGGTCTCGAGGATGAAGAGCGACTGGCCCGGCAGGATCATCATGCCCCGGCTGTTCCGGTTGATGATCTGGGTCTGGTAGGGCTCGACGCTGCGGATGATCTGGTTCGAGACGACCGCCGGCTTCATGCGCTCGTCCTCGCGGCAGCCGAGCTGCTCGAGGATGGCGTCGCCGGCGCTCTTCACCTCGCCCTTGTCGAAGGCGTGCACTTCGAGCAGCCCGTAGGCCCGCTCGACCACCTGCACCGCGGGCACGACGGAGGTCGCCTTGAGCGCCACGTCGGTCACCCGGTTGATGGCGATGCCCGGCGCGATCTCGACCCACAGCGAGGCCATCTCGGGCACCGGGAGGAACCCGCGGGAGGTCTTGCCGACGTAGCTGGTGAGCTGGGGTTGGAGGCTGTCGAGAAAAGTATACGTTCGGAGGGTGATGCTCATTGCTCTCGAAGGGCCTCTCGGCGCCGCCAATCAAGGTGGGCGGACCCTAGCACGGGGTCGGCACCCTGACAACCCGCGGCCGCGGTCGGTCCGCGCCGGTGTCGGGGGTCCCCGGCGGGGGCCGATCGGGGCTGGGGTCGGTCGTCCCCTTTCGGGCATCGGCGCCCGGTGGAACGCTGGATCGGAGGCGGCCGGCTCGGGCATGCTCCTTGCTGTACGTCGCTCTCTGCCGACGTCCGCGCCGCCGATGGAGCCGCCCCGATGCACCGCCCCCGATCCGTCCTCGCCCTGCCGTTGCTCGGGCTGCTCGCCGCCTGCGCCGATCCGCCGCCCGAGCCTCCGCCGACGTGCAACGGCTACCGGGTGGGCGACGAGGGCGAGTGCACGATCCCCGGCCTGGCGGCGGCCAAGGACGTCGAGACCCCCGACGCGCCCTACGAGCCGCCGACCATCGATCAGGAGGCCATCGACGCCCAGTACGCCTACTTCCTCAACCAGGAGGGCACCGGGCAGTTCGAGGTCTATGTCGGCGAGCAGAGCCGCATCGGCATCCGGGTGATCACCGCCTCGGGCCAGCCCGCCCCGGGGCACCGCATCGAGTTCGAGCTGGTCGAGGCCAACCCCGAGCGGCCGTCGCAGGCCCGGCTGAGCACCCGCAATGCGATCAGCAACGAGTTCGGCGTGGCCGACGTGATGGTGGTCGGGGGGCCGGTGCCGGCCTACGTGCAGCTGAAGATGACGGCGCCGAACACCGCCGGTCTGACCTACGACGTCAACGTCGTGCAGCGGCCAGAGGGCGTGCCCGACGTGCTGGGGCCGGACATCCCCCCGGAGGGCGAGGGGGGGCCGCTCAACTGTCTGGCGACGAAGGGCAACTACACCGTCACCAACCTGTACGCCCCCGCGGCGCTGCTGGGGGACGGGCTGGCCGAGGTGCTCGACGTCGTGCGCCGGGCGCTGAGCGAGCCGGGTGATCTGGTGGCCGATCTGATCCAGGACCGCATCGACGGCATCTGGGGCAGCGTGATCCGGGCGGCGATCGAGCCGGTGGTGGACTATCTGTTCGACTACATCACGAGCAACTACCTGCCCGACTGGGCCCAGCGGGCGCTGGCGGTGACCGAGGACGTGGCGGGCATCCTGACCCGGCTCGAGATCCGAGGGCGGCTGGGGCTGGGCGATCAGGACCCCGCGGATTGCTCGTTCCAGGGGGTGCACCGGTGGGAGACGCTGATCATCGAGTGGCGCTACGGCTGCGCCGAGGGTGATCCGATGTGCGGGCGCTACGAGGTGCCGCTGGAGCGGCTGGGCATCGCGGCGAGCGAGAGCCTGTTCGAGGGGCGGGTGATCCGCACCATCGGGCCGGTGGCCACGATCGAGATCGACAGCCACCCGATGCGCATGAACCTGGCGGTGGCGGTGATCTGGTTCCTCGACACCTACATCCTGCCCCAGCGCATGGGGGCCGACGGCTTCGGCGGGGCGCTGGCCCAGGTCATCCCGTGCGACGCGCTGGGCGATCTGGCGGCGGATTATCTGGCCGACGTGCCGTTCGTCGGGCTGGCGGTGGGGCCCTTCGTACGCGAGGCGTGCGAGGCGGGGCTCGACGCGGCCGGCGACTGGCTGGGGTCGCAGCTCGTGCAGGGGCTGGAGGTCGAGGCGTTCGAGATGGCCGGCACCGCCAAGCTGCGGGACACCGACACCGACGGGCGCCCCGACCGCATCGAGGAGGGGCTGTGGAGCAGCGGCCTGACCGGGACCTTCACCGGTGAGCGGGCGCCCTGAGCGGCGACGACCCACGAATCGTCGGGAAAGCGGGGCGGGCACTTGACGCGACCCGAGACCGCTGCTAGCTTCCCGCGTCCCTGACCACGCGGCCTGCTGGCCCGGGTCGAACGGCATCCGAATCCGGCATCTGAAGAGCGAGGTTGGCTGTGCCCAATCACAAGTCTGCGATGAAGCGCGCGCGCCAGAACGAGACGCGCCGCGTTCGCAACCGCAAGGTCAAGTCGAGCATGCGCACCGCCGTCAAGCGGGTCCGCGCGGCCATCGAGGAGGGCGACGCCCAGGCGGCCGCCGAGCACCTGCCAGCCGCCGTGCGGCTGATCCAGCGGGCGGCGAGCAAGGGCGTGCTGCACCCCAACAACGCCCAGCGCAGCGTGAGCCGCCTCGTGCGCGCCGTGCAGAAGCTCGGCGACGAGAAGAGCAACGCCGCCTGACGGGCGGCCGACGCGCCGGACCGCCGGCGCATCCCCCCCGTTCGACCTCCGGGTCCGACGCCGCCTCGACGCGGAACCGGGCCGCTATGCGCGCGGCGCGCAGAGGTCGAGCAGCACCGCCTCGAAGATGAGCCCCGCCGGCAGCTTGCTGCTCTTGAGCGCCCGGTCGGCCTCGGAGAGCCGCTCGAGCGCGGCGAGCAGCTCGGCCCGGCGGTAGTTGTCGATCTGGCGCACGAAGGCCCGGGTCTTGAAGCCGGGCACCCCCGCCATCTTCGCCGCCTCCTGCGGCGTCGCCCCGCCGTCCCGGGCCGCCCGGCCCACGAGGAGCTGGCGGAACTGGTAGATGATCAGCGCCAGCAGCCGCAGCGGCTCTTCGCCCTGGTCGACGAGCTGGTGCCCCCGCTCGAGCGTGCGGGCCACGTTGCGCTCGGCGACGGCGTCGATCAGCTCCCAGACGGTGCGCACCCGGGTGTGGGGCACGGTCTCTTCGACGTGGGCCAGCGCGATGGGCGCCGGGGCCTCGACGAAGAGCACCAGCCGGTCGACGGTGGCGTCGAGCCCGGCGAGGTCGCGGCCGACCGCCTCGACGAGCATCGCCGCCGCGTCGGGCTCGATGGTCCGCCCCCGGGACTCCACCGCGTCCCGCACCCAGCCGATCAGCTCCCGCTCGCGGGGGGTGCGGCTCTCGATCACCACCCCGTGCTTGTCGATGCGCTTGTAGAGCTTGACGGTCTTCTTGACCTTGTCCATGGCCTGAAGCACGAGGCAGGCCATCGGGTCGGGGTCGGTGACGTACTCGACGAGCTTGTCGAGGCCGGCGGTCTGCTTGAACAGCACCTCGGCGTTGCGGACCCAGACCAGCCGCCGGGGGGCCATCATCGGCAGCGTGCGGGCGGCCTGCACGATGCGCTCGGCGTCGATGCTCTCCCGGGCGTCGAAGCGGTCGAGGTTGAAGTCTTCGACGGCCCCGGCGAGCACCCGGGCCCGCAGGTCGGCCATCAGGCGGCGGGTGAGGAAGGTCTCTTCGCCATGCAGCAGGTAGACCGGCGCCTTGCCCCCGGCGAGGGCCCTGGACATGCTCACGTCTCGTCCTCGGGTGGCAGGTGGATGGCGAGGCGGTCGATGGCCTCGCGGGTGGCGTCGGCGAGCGCCTCTTCGATCGCCCGGCGGCGGGCGGCGGCGGTCGCGGTCGGATCGGCGGCGAGCAGCACCGGCCGGGCTCGGCGCACCGGGCCGCTGGTGGCGACCAGCCGCCGGCCGTGGTGGGCGCTCAGCTCGACCTCGACGCCCACGCTCCGGGCGCGCTCGCCCGCGGTCCCGATCAGGGCCGGCGCGTCGGGCCCCGGCCGCACCACGCCCCGCAGTTCGAATCGGGCGTCGTCGCGGACGCGGGCGAGCCGGCGCAGCTCGGCGGCGGCCCGCAGGCCGAGGTCGCCGTAGGGGGTCTGGTCGTCGACGGGGCCCAGCCGCACGGCGGGCGCGTCGGCCTCGCGGACCAGTCGGTAGCCGCAGCCGGCGAGCAGCGCGAGGCCGAGGGCGAGCGGGCCGAGCCGGAGGAGCGCAGGTCGCATGCCGCACGGGGTAGCACGGTGGCGGCAGGCCGACAAGCGGCGGGTGGCGCCCGCGGGGCGCGCAGTTCACACGAGGGGCGCGGGTGCGGTAGATTGCGCGGACTCGACGCGGCACGGACCCCGGTTGGAGCGCCGATGATCGACAATCGCGAGGCGGCGCGCTGGCGGCGAATCGTCGACGCGCTGCGCGCCGAGGCCGCCCGCCTCGGTGATCCCCGGGCCCGGTCCCGCAAGCAGGTCGAGATCGGCGACACCCTCTTCGATCGCCTGGGGGACGCCTACGGGGCGGCCGAGGCGTGGCTGACGGCCATCGACACCGCCCCCGACGCCCCCGACGACGCCCTGCGCCGGCTGGAGCGGCTGGCTCGAGAGAGCAAAGACGGGCGGCTCTATCAGCGGTGGGTCTCGGGGCTGCGCCGGGCCGGGCGGTGGACCGCGGTCATCGATCTGATGGGGCGCCGGGCCGACGCCCTGCGCGACCCCCGCAAGCGGTGCAAGCTGCGGCTGGAGGCGGCCCGGCTGTGCGCCGAGAAGCGGGGGGACGTGGCCGGCGCCCGCCGGCTGCTCGTCGCGGCGGCCGAGGACGCCGACGCGAGCACCCTCGAGCGGGTGCGGCGCCCGCTGATGGCCCACCTGCGCGAGACCCCCCACGACGAGGAGGCGGCGACGAGCCTGGCCCGGCTGCTGGCCCGCTGCGAGCGGCCGGATGGGGCCATCGAGCTGCTCGTCGACACCGCGGCCCACCTGCGCGATCTGACCCGCAAGGCGGCGCTGCTGTACGAGGCGGCGTTCCTCTGCGAGCGCGCCGGGCGCCTGGAGCGCGCGCCGGGGCTGCTGCGGGACGCGATGGTCTACGACCCCCGACGCGAGGCCGAGGTGCTCGCCCGCCTCGACGCGCTGGAGAAGGCCCGGCCCGATCCGCTGACCGCCGACGCGCTGCTCGACGCCCTGATCGACGCCTGGGACGGATTGGGGCGCCCCGAGCGCAGCCAGAGCCTGCTGGCGGGCCGCATCTCGGCGGCGACCGGCCGGGCCGAGACCGATCTGCGGCTGCGGCAGGCCCGCCACGCCGAAGAGGTGCTGGGCGACGCCCGGCAGGCGTTCTCGCTGTATCAGGGGGTCGCCGCCACGGCCCGCGAGCCGGGGCCGGCGATCGAGGGGCTGCGGCGCACGGCCGGCGGGCGTCCGGGCACCTTCGAGACCATCGCCGATCTGTGCACCCGGCGGGGCCTGCGCGCCGAGCTGGCGGCGCTGTGCACCGACGAGGCCGCGCTGCGGGCCGACGACGGCGAGCGGGCGGCCCTGCTGCATCGGGCGGGCACGCTGTACGAGGCCGAGGGCGACCTGGACGCGGCGATGGGGCGCTTCGTCGAGGCGTTCAAGCTGCGCCCGCGGGAGCTGAAGTACCTCGAGGCCGGCGAGCGGCTGTACCGCCAGCGGGGCGACTGGGCGATGGTCGACCGGCTGCTGGGGCTGAAGGTCGACGTGCACGCCGAGGAGAGCGACCGCCGGGCGGCGCGGGTCGAGCAGGCCGAGATCCGCTGGCATCGGCTGCGGGACGCGCTGGGGGCGTACGACGCGCTGCGGGACGCCCTGCGCCGGCTGGGGGACACCACCGCCGAGGACGGCGCGTTCGGCATGCTCGAGCAGCTCGTGCTCGATCCGGTGGGCTTCGAGGCCATCGCCGGCGGGCTGCGGACCCGGGCCGAGACCGAGGACGACGGCGCCCGGCGGCTGGTCGAGCTGGCCGGGCTGCACCTCGACCTGCGCGACGAGCGGGCGCTGGGGCTGTCGCTGCTGCACGAGGCGCTGGACCGGGCGCCGACCGACGGCGGGCTGTTCACCGACGTGGCCACCCGGGTCGGGCGCCACGCGGGGGCCGACGCCGAGGCCGAGCTGCTGCGCAGCGCCCCGAAGCGGCCGCTGCCCGACGCTGATCGGGTCGCCGCCCTGCGCCGGGCGGGCCGGCTGCTGGAGCGCCGCGATCCGGGCGAGGCGCTGACGGTGTGGCAGGCGCTGCTGGCGATCGATCCGGGCGACGCGGCGGCGCTGGAGTCGGCCATCGCCGTGGCCGAGGGCCTGGGGCCGAGCGCGGCGACGGCGATCGTGGGGCTGCTCGAGCCGGCCATCGCGGGGCGGCGGGGCCCGGGCCCGACCCCGGAGCGGCTGACGATCTGGCAGCGGGCGCTGGCCCGGGCCCAGGCCCGGCGGGTCTCGCCCGAGGCCGAGCGGGCAGCGTGGCTGGGGCTCCTGGATCACGTGCCCGACGACGCCGAGGCCCTGGCCGCGCTGGGGCCGACGCTGAGGGCTGCCGGCGAGCACCGGCTGTGGGCCGAGCGGCTGGCGGCGGCGGTCGAGGCCGCCGAGCAAGGCGGGGATCCGGCCATCGAGCGGCGGGTCGAGCTGGCCGATCTGCACGCCGATCGGCTCGGCGAGCCGGGGGAGGCCGCCCGCTGGCTCCTGCCCCTCGCCCGCCAGGCGCGGCCCGACCTGCGGCCCCGGGTGTTCGCGCTGCTCGACGCGGCCGGAGACGGGCGCGCCGCCGTCGATCTGGCCCGGCGGATCCTCAAGCAGCTCACCGGGCCGGCCGATCGCACCGACCCCGAGACCGACCTGCCGGCCAGAATCGAAGCCGCCGAGCGGCTGGTGCGGCTGGCCGAGGCCGAGGGCGACGAGAGCGCGACGACGGTCGGCCTCCTGGCGCTGTCGGCGCTGCGCCCCGACGACCCCCGCCCCGCGCTGCGCCTCGCCGAGCTGGCCCGGCGCACCGGGGACGACGACGCGCTGCTGGTGGCCCTCGATCGGCTGGCGGGCCAGACCCCCGGCCCCCGGGGCACGCCGCTGCGGCGGGAGATGGCCCGCCTGCTGACCGACCGCAAGTCGGATCCCGCCCAGGCCATCGAGGCGTGGCAGGCGGTGCTGACCGACGCGGCCGATGACACCGAGGCCCTGGCCGCGCTCCAGCGGCTGCACGCCCGGGAGGGCGACGACGAGACGGTGCACCGGCTGCTGTGGCGCCGGCAGGCGGCGACGGTGGACCCCGATGATCGGGTGGCGCTGCTGCGCGAGGCGGCGGTGGTGGCCGAGTTCCGCCTGGGCTCGCCGGGCGAGGCGATGCGGGCGTGGCGGGCGGTGCTCGACCTCGACCCGGAGAACGCCGACGCGCTCGACGAGCTGATCCGGCTGGCCGAAGACGAGGGCGAGTTCCGGGCGACGCTGCGGGCGGCCGAGGTCCGGGTGCGGCAGCTCGCCGGCGCCGATCGGGCCGATCTGGCCCGGCGCATGGCCGAGATCTGCGCCGGCCCGCTGGGGGACGACGCCGCTGCGGTGGACTGGTGGCGCATCGTCTCCGAGGCCGAGCCGGAGGACGGCGAGGCGCTCGAGGCGCTGGCCGAGGACGCCGAGCAGCGGCAGGCGGTCGGCGAGGCGCTGGTGCTCTGGGGCCGGCTGGCGACCCGAGGGCGGGGGCGGCTGCAGCACCGGGCGCTGCGCCGGCGGGCCGAGCTGTCGGCCGAGGCGGGTGATCCCGAAGGCGCGATGCGGGCGTGGCGGGCGCTGGCCGAGGCCCGCCCGGACGACCCCGAGCCGTGGGCCGCGCTCCAGAAGGTCGCCGAGGCCGCCGACGACCCCGACGCCGTCGCCGAGGCGCTCGCCGGCCGCATCGCGCGGGAGACGGGGCCGGACCGGGTCGCCGCCCAGCGCGATCGGGCGCGGCTGCTGGACGAGATGGGCGATCCGGATGCCATCGCCGCCTGGGAGGCCGTGCTCGACGCCGAGCCGCACGACCACGAGGCGCTGGCCGCGGTGGAGTATCTCTACGGGGCCGCCGGCCGCCCCCGGGAGATGATGCGGGCGCTGGACATGCTGGTCGCCGTCGCCGAGCCGGCCCGGGGCATCGGTCGGCTGGCCGCCGCCGCCGAGCGCATGGAGGAGGCCGGCGACGCGGTGACCGCCTTCGAGTGCTGGCGCCGGGTGCACCACCTGCGGGGCGACGTCGATCGGGAGAGCCTGGACGCGATGCTGCGGCTGGCCGACGCGGCGGGGCGCTGGGCGGCGACGGCCGAGGCGCTGGCGGTCTCGGCGGGGCGCAGCGACGACGTCGGCGAGCAGCGGGGGCTGATGCTGGAGGCGGCCGGCATCCGATCCGCGCGGCTGGGGGACGACCGGTGGGCCTTCGCCCAGGTGCAGGCGGCCTGCGCGCTCGATCCGGCCCACCCCGAACCGCTGGAGCGGCTGGCGGCGCTGGCCGAGTCGCTGGACGACGACGAGAGCTGGGCCGGGCTGGCCGAGGCGGCGATCCAGGCGGCGGAGGCGGCCCCCGAGCGGCGGGCGGAGCTGCTGGCCCGGGCGGCGGACATCCACGAGCGGCGGCGGCGTCGGGAAGACGTCGCGTTCGCGCTGCTGGCCCGGGCGTTCGAAGGGCCCGACTGCGTGGGCGGGATCGGCGAGGCGGTCGAGGAGGCCCTGGTGCGCCTGGCCGCCCGCGGCGGGCGGTGGCCGGCGGTCATCGAGCTGTTCGACACCCGGGCCCGGCTGCTGCCGGCGCCGGCCGATCAGGCCGCTCTGCTGCATCGGCTGGGCGCGGTGCTCGAGGTGGACGCCGACGACCCCGAGTCGGCCTTCGAGCAGTACTTGCTGGCGCTTCAGCTCGCGCCCACCGAGCGCGCCATCCGCGACGCGGCCCACCGGCTGGCCCAGACCCTCGACATGTGGCCGGTGGTCGAGCGGGTGATGCGGCTGGCCCTGGAGAACGCCGAGGGCCCCCGGGCCCGGGCGGCGGTGCTGCGGGCGCTGGCCGAGCTACAGGCGGGCCCGCTGGGCGACCTCGACAAGAGCTTCGAGACGCTCAAGCGGGCGTTCGCGCTGGCCCCGGGCGACGGCGAGATCGGGGCCGCCCTGGAGGACGCCGCCGCGGCCCGGGGGGCGACGGCGAGCCTGCCCGACTTCTACGCCGACGAGGCCGGCTGGGCCGCCCAGCAGGACGACCGGATCGCGCTGTATCGGGCGGCGGTGGCGGCTTACAAGGCCCAGGGGCGGCAGGTCGAGGCGGCGCGCATTCTGCGCAAGCTCGACCGGCTGCTGCCGGGGGACGCCGATCTGGCCGACGAGCGCCTCGATCTTCTGCGCATGGCCGACGACGCCCGCCCGCTGGCTGCGGCCCTCGACGCCCAGATCGAGCGCAGCCGGGGCGCCCGCCGGCTGACCCTGCTGCGGGAGCTGGCCGCGGTGCGCGCCGAGCGGCTGGACGACGCCGAGGGGGCCGAGGACGCGTGGCGCCGCGTCCTCGAGGCCCGCCCGCACGACGGCGAGGCGTTCGACGCGCTGACCGCCAGCCTGACCGGGCGCAAGGCGTGGGGCGCCCTGGACGACGCCCTCGCCCGACGCGTCGAGCGCACGACCGCCGCCGCCCGCCGGGCCCTGATGCGGCGCCGGGCCGATCTGCTGCACCGCCGGCTGGGCCGCCCGGTGGAGGGCTTCGCGCTGCTCGCCGAGGTGAGCCGGGCCGAGCCGACCGATCTGGATCTGCTCGATGTGCTCGCGCGGCGGGCGCCCATCGCCGACGCCTGGGGCGAGCTGGTGAGCTGCGCCGAGCGGGCGGTGGCGGTCGCGCCCCGGGCCCGGGTGGCCGAGGTCCTGATGCTCATCGGGCGCACCGCCCGCGACCGGCTGGACGACCCCCGCAAGGCGCTCTCGGCGCTGTCCAAGGCCCTCGAACGCCGCCCGGACGACCTGCCGCTGGCCAAAGAGGTCGCCGCCCTGATGCGGGCCAGGCGGCAGTTCGGCCCGCTGGTCGCGCTGCACCGCCGGCTGGGGCCCGATCTGGTCGCCGAGCCGGGCGAGCACCCGGCGGTGGTGAACGCCCGCTGGTCCCTGGCCCTGTCCGGGATGCTGGCCGACCGCCTGTACCGGGTCGACGAGGCGATCACCGTCACCCGCGAGCTGGTCGCGAAGCAGTCGCTCAACACCGACGCCGTGCGGCGACTGCGCGCGCTGTGCCTGCGGGCTCAGGACGGCCCCGGGCTGCACGACGCGGTGGAGCGGCTGGCCGGGCTGGCGACCGGCGTCGAGCGGCTGTCCACGCTGGTCGACGGGGCCCGGGCGCTGGCCGGCATGGGCGAGGTCGAGCGCTCGGTCGCGGTCTGGCGCACGGTGCTGGCCGAGGCTCCGGGGCACCCCGAGGCCCAGCGGGCGGTGGCCCGGCAGGCGGCGCGCCAGGAGGACTGGGCGCTGATGATCGAGCAGCTCGAGGCCCGCATCCGCGCGGCGCACGGGGCGGACGAGCGGGCCGATCTGCTGTGCGAGCTGGGGGTGCTGCACCAGCACCGGCGGGGCGACCCCGACGCGGCGGCCGAGGCCTACGCCCGGGCGCTGGCCGGGGCGCCGAGCCACCCCGACGCGCTGGTGGGCCACGTCGAGCTGGCCCGCCGGGGCGCCGACGCGGCGGCGCTGGCCGGCCTCGCCGAGACGCTGAGCGGCCACATCGACCGCCGCCCGCAGACCGACGAGACGTTGCGCCCGCTGCTGGTCGACATCGAGCTGGACCGGGCGGCGCAGCACGTCGAGGACGGCGACGAGGACACCCCGCTTGCGATCCTGGAGCCCCTGCGGGCCCGGGCCCCGGGCGACGATCGGGTGGGGCAGGCGCTGGCCGACGCGCTCTACGGCGCGGGCGAGCTGCGGCGGGCGGCGGCGCTGTACGCCGAGCTGCCGATGCCGACCGACCCCGGCGACGAGGGCGAGAGCCGGGCGAAGCAGCACCTGCGGCGGGCCCGCGCGCTGCGGGCGGCGGGCATCGACGACCCCGCGATGCGCCACTTCGAGGCGGCGACCGGGCACCCGACGACCCGGGCCTGCGCCCTCGAGCAGCTCGCGAACCTCCAGGAGCGCGCCGGCCGGTGGGAGGCCGCCGCCCGGCTGCGGGAGAAGCTGGCCGACGCGGTCGAGGATCCCCAGGCCCGGCGGGCGGCGTGGGTCGCCGCGGGGCTCATCCTCGAGCACCGGCTGGGCCGGGCGGTGCGGGCGATGCAGGCCTACGATCAGGCGGTGGACGCCGGGCTCGGCGAGCCGGTGCTGCTCGGGGGCATCCTGCGGCTGTACCGGGAGCAGGCCCGCCCCGAGCGCGTGCTCCAGGTCTCGGAGCGGCTGCTGGCCGGCGATCGCAGCTCGACTCGGCGAGCGGAGCTGTGGTGCGACCGGGCGTGGGCCCTGGAGGCCTCGGAGGATCGGGTCGGCGCCCGCGAGGCCCGGCGCACGGCGCTGGTCCACGATCCGGCCTCGGTCGAGGCGGCCGAGGGGCTGCTGAACGGGCTCGAGTCCGCCGGGGACGTGGAGCAGGCCGAGACGCTCGACGCCGCCCGAGCGGCGCTGGCGGGCTTGCAGGGCCCGGCTCGGGTGCCTCTTCTGATCGCGCTGCGGGACTGGACGGCGGGGCGGGCCGCGGCCGCGTTCGCCGGGCCGGCCGAAGCGCCGCCCGCGCCGGACGACGCACCGAGCGACGGGCCGAGCGACGCCGCCCCGCTCGAAGCGTCCGCCAGCGGGGCCCCACCCGACGCGCCCTCCCTCGGCGGGCCCGACGCCGCCGATGGATCAGCGGCCGACGCCTCGGTGATCAAAGCCTCCGCCCTCGACGACCTCCTCGTCCTCGACGACTCACTCGCCGAGGCCTCGGTGCTCGACGGGGACGCCCTCGACGACCTGCTCGTCTCCGAGGACCCCGACGCCGACCCCTCGGTGCTCGACGCGTCGGCCCTCGACGACCTCGTCGCCCTCGATGACGCGCCTGCCCGGGCCCCGGCGCTCACCGACCCCGGCGGCTCCGTCGACGACCTCGACGAGCGGCCGGCGGACGACGACACCGGGCCGCCCACCGCCGCGCCACCGCCCGCGCCGGTCGCGCTGGACCCCGAAGCGGCCGCGGCTCTGGCCGCCGAGGCCGAGGTCTTCGCCGCCGAGCTGGTCGCGCTGCAGCCCGGGGACTACGACCACCGGGTGAAGCTGGCCGCCCTGCTCGCCGCCCGGGCCGATCGGACCGACGATCCCGACGCCGCCCGCGGCATCCGGGCCGAGGCGCTGCCCCACCGGCGGGCGGCGGTCCGGCTGCGGCCGGGCGCCACCGCCGACCTGCGGGCGCTGGCGAAGGCGTGCGACGGCGCCGGCCGCCCCCGCTGGAGCGCGCTGCCTCGGGGCCTGCTCGCCGCCATCGGCGTCGGCGACCCCCCGCCGCCGCTGCGGGACGCGCTGCCCGCCCCGCTGACCGCCACCGCCCGCAAGGCGCATCTGGCCGGTGATCCGTGGCGCACCCCAGCCGGGCTGCTGCTCAACGCGCTGCACGCCTGGATCGCCCGGCCCCTGGACGCGCTGCTGCGCGAGGCGCGGGGCGAGCCGGGGCGACCGGCGGCCGAGGTCGATCCGGCGCTGGCCGCCGAGGCGACGGCGGTCTCGAGCACGCTGGGGCTGGCCTTCCCCGCGATCCGTATCGACCCCGACGCGGACGCCCCGATGGATCTGGCCGGGCTGGCCCCGCCGGTCCCGGTGATCGGCCGGCCGCTGCTCGAGGTCGACGACCCCGCCATCCGCCGCTTCGAACTGGCCCGGGGCTTCGAACTGATGCGGGGCTGCGCGGCGCACGCGGCCTACGTGCCGGCCGGCGAGGCCCGGGCGCTCTTCGCCGCGGCGGTGGCCCTGGCCCGCCCCGACGAGGGCACCGAGTTCGCGCTGGGCATGCAGGCCCCGCCGGAGCGGGTCGGCTGGTGGGCCGAGCTGCTGCACGGGCTGCTCGACACCCGCCGGCTCGACGCCCTGTCCCGCTTCGCCGGCCCGGTGGCCCGGGGCCCGCGGGACGCCTTCACCCGCTGGGCCGAGGGCACCCGCCGGGCGGCCGATCGGGTCGGGCTGTGGGTCGCCGGCGACCCGGCGGCGGTCATCGGCTGGCTGTGGCAGAACGCGCCCGCTCTCGCCGAGCATCGCCCGGCGAGCCCCCGGGGGCTGCGCACGCTCATCGACGCCAGCTCCCGGATCGCCGCGGTGCACGAGGCGGCGTTCGACGACGGGATCTGGGCGCTGCTGGCCGCCGCCGACGCCCGGCTCGCCGAGGCGCCGGACGATGAATCGGCCGCGCCGTCGCTGATGGGCGACGGCCCCTCGCTGGACGACGTGGCGAGCGGCCGGGCGACGGTCGATGGGCTGTCGGTGGTCTCGGAGGCCGATCTGACGGGCGACGCGCCGACGGTCGGGGCCCGCCCGTCGGTGGACGCGCTCGCGGCGGTGCTCTCGGCGGTGGGCGACGCCTCGATCGATGCCCGGGACGAGGCGCCGTCGGTCGATGCCGAGCCAGAGGGCGCCGCAGCCGGTGACACCGGGCCGCCCGCCGCGCTGGACGCCGAGCCGGCCACCTTCGAAGAGGGCGCCGAAGCGCAGGTCGAGCCGGTGTACGCCGACGCACAGGAGGCCCCCGACACCGCGCCGCCGGCGGCCATCGAGCCCGAGTCGGACGACGCGACCGACCCGCCCGCGCCCGCTGCTCCCGCGCCCCCTGCCTCCGAGCGCGACCCGTCCGACGGCCCACCCGGCGCCCCGCGCGACGCCGCCGACCCCCCCGCGGCCGACGGGCTGGCCGCGCTCGCCCACTGGGCCGAGACGATGGACGGCCTCTCCGAGAGCCAGCCGCCGCAGCTCGATCGCCCGGCCCCCCTCGACGTGCCCGCCGGCGCCCGGCTGGCCGATCCGCCCGACGCGACCCCGCCGTCGGCCGCCGCCGAGATCCACCTGCCCCCGTCCGACGCCTCGGCGATCCAGCCGCCGGACGAGAGCGTGCCCCACCCCGACGTGCCCTCGGCCCTCGAGCCGGACACCACCCCGCCCGGCCGGGTGCCCCCGGTCGACGGGGGCCTGTCCGACGCCCTGCGCGACGATCGGGATCCGCTGGCCGATCTGGCCGCCGCCGCCGAGGCCGGCCCGCCCCGGGACCTCGTCGCCGACGCCGCCGCCACCCGGCTGGTCGGCGCAGCCGAGCCGGGCCCGGCCCGGGTGCAGCCGGGGCTGGATCACCTCTTCGACGATCTGGAGGGCCTGGGCCCCGACGCCGCCCCGACCGAGGCCGTGACCCGCGCCGACCTGGGGCTGCCCGGCCCCGAGGCGCCCCCCGCGCCCGACTTCGAGGCCGACGCCGAGCCCACCGACGCCCACGACCGCGACGCCCTCGGCCTGTCCGATCCGATCGACCGCGACGCGCTGCGCCGCCCGCGGCCCATCCCCGACGCCCTGCTCGCGCCGCCCGAAGCCCCGATCGCCACCCGTATCGAGGCCGCGCCCACCCCGTCCGACCGCCCCACGCTCGACGATCTGAGGCCGCCGCCGGAGCGCCCGACCGACCTCGATCTGGCGATCCCCCAGCTCGACGAGGCGGGTGATCCCAGCGAGCGCACGATGGATGACATCGAGCCGATCGACGCCCCGATCGACACCTCCGACGAGCCCGGCCCCCGATGACCCGCGCCGCCGCGCTGCTGCTGCTGATCGGGGCGGCGATCCTGCCGATCGCCCCGGCCGCCGCCGGCGACGGCGCGATCGAGTGGCGCACCATCGAGACCCGCCACTTCCGGGTGAACTACCCCGCCGGCCTCGAGGCGGTGGCCCACCGCGCGGCCCGGCTCGGCGAAGAGGCGTGGGTCGTCATCGGCGACCTGTACGGCTACACCCCATCGGTCCGCCTCGAGATGTCGGTGACCGACTTCGGCGACTCGGCCAACGGATCGGCCACCGCCCTGCCCTACCCCCGCATAAGCCTGCTCGCCGCCCCGCCGTCCCTCGACGGCAACCTCGCCGACTACGACGACTGGCTGCGCCTGCTCATCTTCCACGAGTTCGTGCACATCGTGCAACTCGACCGCATGTCGGGCCTGCCCGCCTGGATCAGCGCCATCATCGGCCGCCAGCTCGCGCCCAACCAGGCCCTGCCGTCGTTCCTCCTCGAGGGCGGCGCGGTGTGGGCCGAGTCGGCCACCTCGGGGCGGGGGCGCATCCACTCGGCGATCTTCCGGGGCACGCTGCGGGCCCAGGCCCTCGCCGGGCAGCTCTACGGCCCCGACGTGATGACCCACCTGCCCTACGAGTGGCCCGGAGCCAACGTCTGGTACATGTACGGGGGCCACTTCTTCGACTGGCTCGCCCGGCGCCACGGGCCCGACGGCGCCGGCCGGCTGCACGACGCCATCGGCAACGACCGCATCCCGTTCGGCATCAACCGGGCCGCCGTCGAGGCCTGGGGTCGGCCGATGGTCGACCTCATCGAGAGCTGGCAGGCCGAGCTGACGGGCACCGCCGAGGCCGAGGCCGAGGCCCTGAGCGCCGCCGGCCTCACCGCGCTGCACCGGGTCACCACCGACGGCCAGCGCCACGGCGACCTGCGCTTCCACCCCGACGGGCACCTGTGGAGCCTCGACGGCGGCAACCAGGAGACCGGGGTCTACCGCCGCTCACCGGCGGCCCTCGCCGGTCCATCCGACCCGCCCGCCGAGCGCATGCTCGACTTCGAATCGGTGGGCAACTACGACCTGTGCCGGGGCGGCGAGGCCATCGTCTACGACCGCGCCGACCGCTTCCGGGGCACCTACAGCCGCTACGACCTGTGGCATTACGACCGGCGCACCGCCACCGAGCGGCGCCTCACCCGGGGCGGCCGCATCCGGGAGCCGGGCTGCGCCCCCAATGGGCGATGGGCCGCCGCGATCCAGATCGTCGCCGGGCGCACCCGGCTGGTGCGGGTCGACTTCGCCGACGGCCGGATCTCGGTGCTCTACGACCCCGGCGACCTGAACCAGGTGGCCTTCCCCCGGGTCGCGCCCGACGGCGAGGCGGTCGTCGCGGTGCGGGTCAGCCAGAAGGCCGGGCGCGACCTGATCACAGTGCCCGCGCAGCCCGCCGCCAGCGCCCTCGACGACGCCCGCGCCGAGCGGGCCGTGCTCGGCGACCTCGGCCTCGCGCCCGGCGCCCCCCGGGCCGCGCCCGCCCGCCGCGACGCCGACGTGCGCACCGTCGGCGTCACCGGCGACCGGGCGCTCGAGCTGCAGCCGGCGTTCTCCCACGACGGCCGGTGGCTGCTCTACGCCAGCGATCGCTCCGGCGTGTGGGACATCTACGCCCTGCGCTGGCCCGACGGCGCCACCCACCGGGCGACCCGCACCCTCACCGGGGCCCTCAACCCCGCGCTCTCCCCCGACGGCCGCACCCTGGCCATGCAGCTCGTCACCGCCGGCGGCCGGGACATCGTCACCGCGCCCTTCGCCCCCGACCTGCCGCTGCCCCCACCTCGCGACCCGCCCGCCGCCGAGCGCCCCGTCCCGTCGGCCGACCCGCTGCCGCTGCCCGACCGCCCCTACTCGCCGACCGACACCCTGTGGCCCGTCGGCTGGTCCCCCGCGTTCAGCTTCTCGTCGGCCCAGGAGAGCGCCAGCGCGCTGGGCCTCGAGGTCGTCGGCAGCGACCCGCTGGGCCACCACGCGTTCGTCGCCTCGCTGCGCACGACCCCCGAGACCGACAACATCGCCGTCAGCGCGGGCTACGCCCTGCGCCGCTACACCGCCACCCTCGACGTCAGCCTGAGCCACCAGACCCGGGCCCGGAACAACGGCGCGTTCTACGGCCTGGAGTACACCGACTTCCGCGAGCGGGTCACCAGCGGCAGCGTCGGCCTCTCGCTGCCGCTCAGCGCCGAGACCCGGGGCGCCAGCGTCGGCCTGCGCTACAGCTACAGCCACAGCACGCCCGCCGAGAACCCCCAGGTCGAGTTCGACCCGCTCGACTACGGCCCCCGCTTCCCCACCGGCCCCGAGCAGAACGGCTCGCTCAGCCTCTCGCTGGGCTACGGCGACGCCGACATCTGGCATCACGACGCCGTCTCGGTGGAGTCCGGCCGCTCGGCCAACATCACCCTGCGGGTGCGCCACCCGTGGCTGCTGTCGGACTACACCACCGCCGACGTCACCTGGAGCTATCGGGAGTACCTGCCCCTGTGGTGGCGCCACGTCATCGCGCTGCGCCTCTCGGGCGGCTTCGGGCGGGGCGACACCGGCCGGCGCATCATCTTCGGCCTCGGGGCCCCGCCCGAGCGGAGCTGGTTCCTCGACGCCCTCGACGGCATCGCCTACGGCAGCACCTTCCTGCGGGGCTACCCCGGCGGCACCGCCCGCGGCGACCGCTACATCCTGGGCACCGCCGAGTACCGGATGCCGCTGTTCGACGTCAGCCGGGGCCTCGCCACGCTGCCGCTCTTCCTGCGCCGGCTCAAGGTCGCCGCCTTCACCGACTGGGCCCAGGCCACCTCGCAGCCGCTCGGCTGGACCCGCGACGACTTCCTCTCGTCGGTCGGCGCCGAGCTGGTCAGCGAGGCCATCATCGGCTGGAAGCAGCCCTTCAGCCTGCGGCTGGGCTACGCCTGGGGCCTCGACGACGGCGGCGAAGGCCAGATGTACTTCTTCCTCGGCGGCTGGTACTGACCCGCCGCTCAAGAGCCGCGCGACACCCCCCAGAAGCGGGGCATCGGCCAGACGCTCAGACCTGATCCCGCAGCGCGACGAGCTCGCCCAGCGCCTTGGACGCCCCGTCCTGCCGGGCGCGCTCGATGCCCGCGTCCAGCACCGCCTCCGCCTCGTCCTCCCGCCCGTCGGCGATCAGCAGCTCGCCGAGCTGGAAGTAGGCGTAGTGATGCCCCGGCTCCAGCTTCAGCAGCCGCCGCAGCAGCGGCTCGGCCGCCTCGAGGGCGTCGTCCGCCTTGCGCTCCATCGCCAGCCCGTAGAGGGCGAAGCCGTCGTCCGGATCCTGCGCCAGCATGCCCTCCAGCGCCGCGACCCGCTGCGCGCGGCTCGAGCCGCTCACCACAGCACCCGGGCCCGGATCGTCTGCGGGATCTCCTCCACCGCCTCCAGCAGCCGCTGCTCCTCATCGGCGTCGGCCGTCGAGAAGTCCACGATCGCGTAGGCCAGCGCCTGGTTCGACTGGCTGAACTGGGCCGAGATGTTCACCGCGTGGTCGGCGAAGATGCGGTTGAGCTTGCTGAGCACCCCGGGCACGTTGCGGTGGAAGTACAGCAGCCGGTGGTCGGCGTCCCGCAGCCGGGGCAGGGCCACCTCGGGCACGTTCACCGCCGTCGACGTCGTGCCGTTGTTCATCATCTTGATCAGCCGGGCCGCGGCCGACTCGGCGATGTTCATCTGGGCCTCGATCGTCGACCCGCCGATGTGCGGCGTCAGGATCACGTTCTCCAGCCCTTGCAGCGGGCTCTCGAACGGCTCGACGTTCGACGACGGCTCCTTGGGGAAGACGTCCACCGCCGCCCCGCCGACGTGCCCGCTCTTCAGGGCCTCGGCCAGCGCCTCGACGTCCACCACGCTGCCCCGGGCGTTGTTGAGCAGGAAGGCCCCCGGCTTCATCTGGGCCAGCCGCTCGGCGGTCATCATCATCTTCGTCGTCGGGTTGGCCGGGACGTGCAGCGTCACCACGTCCGACTCGCCGAGCAGCCGCTCGAGCGACTCCACCCGCCGGGCGTTGCCCATCGGCAGCACGTCGAGCACGTCATGGAAGATCACGTTCATGCCCATCGACTCGGCGAGCACCGACACCTGCGAGCCGATGCGCCCGTAGCCCACGATGCCCAGCGTGCGGCCCCGGATCTCGTGGCTGCCCTTGGCGCTCTTGCGCCACTGCCCGCGGTGCATCATCGCCGAGCGGTCGAAGAGCTTGCGGTAGAGGGCGACGACCTCGGAGATGACCAGCTCGGCCACCGAGCGGGTGTTCTGGTACGGGGCGTTGAACACCGGGACGCCCCGGGCCGCCGCCTCGCCCAGATCGACCTGATTGGTGCCGATGCAGAAGCAGCCGACGCCCCACAGCCGCTTCGCCGCCGCGAAGAACTCGGGCGTGAGGTGGGTCTTCGAGCGGATGCCGATGATCGAGGCGTCCCCCGCCACCTCGATCAGCTCCGGCCCGTTGTAGGCCCGGTCGTGCAGCTCGACGGTGAAGCCCGCCTTCTCGAAGCGCTCGACGGCCAGCGGGTGGATGTTCTCGAGCAACACCACCTTGATCTTGTGCAGCGGATACGACGTCGACATCAGACCTCCCAACGGTCGGCATCTCTGAACCGGGCGGCAACATAGCAGCCCCCGAGCGGCGATTCACCGCCCCCGTCACCCTCACCGGCCCAGCGACTCGGCCATGGCCCGGGCCCCCAGCAGCCCCGGATCGGGGTGCAGCACCATGCGGATGGGCACCGACTTCGTCCACGTCGAGTAGCGCCCCTTCGTATCGAACGCCCGCCGGATGCCCGACCGGATCAGAGGCGCGATGCGGGGCGGGATGCCGCCGGTCAGGTAGACCACCCCCGCGTTGACCTTCAGGGCCATGCTCGCCGCCTCGTCGCCCAGCACGCCCACGAAGATCTCGACCGCCGCCGCGCAGTGCGGATCACCGCCGGCCAGCGCCTCCCGGGTGATCACCGCCGCCGGATCGTCGGACGCCATCGCCGGCAGCCGGGGGGCCTCGCCCCGCAGATAGTCATAGACGCTCACCAGCCCCGGCCCGCTGACCACCCGCTCGACGCTGACGTGGCCCGGGTGGCGGGCCATCAAGAAGCGCAGCAGCCCGATCTCGCGCGCGTCCCGGGGGGCGAAGCGGGTGTGGGCCCCCTCCCCCGGCACCGCGATCCAGCCCGCCGGACCGGGCACGAGGAACGCCTCCCCCAGCCCGGTCCCCGGCCCGATCACCGCCCGCGGCGCGTCGGCCTCGACCCGGCTCTCGTCCCCGCCGATGCTCTCGTAATCCGCGGGCGCCAGCCGGGGCATCGCCAGCGCCTGGGCGTGGAAGTCGTTGATCAGCCGGCACGGAGCGCCGACGGCCGCGCTCATCTCGGCCTCGTCGGTGCGCCAGCCGAGGTTGGTCATCGCCACCGCGCCCCGCCGCACCGGCCCGGCGATGCCGATGCACGCCGCCTGCGGCCGCCCGTGCCGCGCCCCGTGCTCGGCGACGAACCCCGCCGCGATCTGCGCCAGCCCGGCGTGCGCCGCGTTGCGCACCTTGGCCGCCGCGACCGCCTCGGCCCCGTCGTACAGCGCCAGCCGGGTATTGGTCCCGCCGACGTCCCCCACCAGCACCCGCATGCGCACCTCCATCCGCCGTGGCCCGCACCGTGCCCGATCGGGCCCGCGCCCGCCAACCCCCTCCGCCTCGGCCGAGCGCGCGGCCCGCCCGAGCCCCGCGCGCGTCCGCAGCATGCGCCGCGTGGCGGCCCGGAGGACGACGGACCCTGGCTCCGGCCATGGGCGGCGGGGCGCGCGCCCTCTGGTCTGCGGCCGCGGCGCTCGGGTACCATGCCGCTCGATTCGCCGTACGGAGGCCCGATGGACACCGACAAGATCGACCAGAAGATCCGCGAGCTGGACCAGGCCAAGGCCCACTGGGCCGGGCTGCCGCTCGACCGGCGCATCGACTACCTGCGCAGCATCCTGCGGGGGGTCGAGGCCGCCGGGGCCCGGATGGCGATGGCCGGGGTCGAGGCCAAGGGCATCCCCCCCGGCTCGTCGCTGGTCGGGGAGGAGTTCTTCGGCGGCCCGGTGGTCACCGCCCGCACCGTGCGGCTGCTGCTGCAGACCCTCGAAGACATCCGCAAGACCGGCGCGCCCCGGCTGCCCAAGGACGCCGTGCGCACCCGCCCCGACGGGCAGGTCGCGGTGCGGGTCTTCCCCACCGACCTGACCGACAAGCTGCTCTTCGCCGGCTTCACCGCCGAGATCTGGCAGCAGCCGGGGGTCACCGCCGACACCCTCGCCGAGAACATGGCCGCGTTCTACCGCCGGGAGAAGCCGCCCGAGGGCAAGGTCGCGCTGGTGCTCGCCGCGGGCAACGTGGCTTCGATCGGGCCGCTCGACATGGTGCACAAGCTCTTCGTCGAGGGGCAGGTCGTGCTGTGCAAGTTCAACCCGGTCAACGACTACACCGGCCCGTTCATCGAAGAGATGTTCGCCGAGCTGATCCGGGACGGCTTCGTGCGCACCGAGTACGGCGGGGCCGACGTCGGCGACTACCTGTGCCAGCACCCCGACATCGACGAGATCCACATCACCGGCAGCGACCGGACCCACGACATCATCGTCTTCGGCCCCGGCGAAGAGGGCCAGACGCGCAAGGCGGCCAACGAGCCCCGCACCACCAAGCGCATCACCAGCGAGCTGGGCAACGTCAGCCCGATCATCGTGATGCCCGGCCACTGGACCCAGAGCGAGCTGCGGTTCCAGGCGCAGAACGTCGCCACCCAGCTCGCCAACAACGCCGGCTTCAACTGCAACGCCGCCCGGGTCCTCATCCTGCACGACGGCTGGACCCAGAAGCGGGCCTTCCTCGACATGCTGCGGGCGGTCTTCGCCGCGCTGCCCCAGCGCAAGGCGTACTACCCCGGCGCCGAGCGCAAGTACGCGCAGTTCGTGCAGGACCACCCCCAGGCCCAGCCGGTCGGCCCCCGCAGCGAAGGCATCCTGCCGTGGACGATCATCCCCGACGTGCCGGCCACCGAGGAGAGCGCCACCGCCTTCAAGGAGGAGGCGTGGTGCAGCATCGTCGCCCAGACGAGCCTGCCCGGGGCCGACCCGGGGGCCTTCCTGCGCAACGCGGTCGAGTTCTGCAACGAGACGGTGTGGGGCACGCTCAACGCGTGCATCATCATCCACCCCAAGACCCTCGAGACCATCGGCGAGGCCGCGCTCGAGCGAGCCATCGGCGACCTGCGCTACGGCAGCGTCGCGGTCAATCACTGGCCGGCGCTGTGTTATGGCTTCGGCTGCACGAGCTGGGGGGCCTACCCGGGGCACACCCTGGACGACATCCAGAGCGGCATCGGCGCGGTGCACAACAGCTACCTGTTCGACCGCCCCCAGAAGTCGGTGCTGCGAGGCCCGTTCACCGTCTTCCCCAAGCCCCCGTGGTTCGTGACCCACACCCGCAGCGACAAGGTCGCCCGCAAGATGCTCGACCTCGAGACCAACCCCTCGATGACCAAGATCCCGGGCATCGCGCTGCACGCCATGCTCGGCTGAGGCCCACGGCTCAGCGCAGGCACTCGTCGACCGGGATGCCCAGGGCGCGCAGCGCGGCCGGGCTCTCGGGGTCGGCCGCCAGGACCACCGCCAGATCGACCTCGGGCACCTCGAGGTCCAGCTCTTCGTTGATGCGCCGGATCACGAGGTTGGCCGAGTAGGCGTAGCCGGTGTCGGTGAAGTGCACCCCGTCCAGGCCGACGAGCCCGCCGAAGAACGCCCAGCTCAGCGCCTGACCGTCGATCACCAGCGGCTCGTCGACGATGTCGAGCACCGCCTGGGCGGTGGGCACCAGGTGCACGTTGTCGAAGCGGGCGGCGGCGGCGTAGAGCGCCTCGTTGGCCACCCGGGTGCGGTCGTCGATGATGGCGACGTCGGCGTCGAACTGCGCGGCGACCATGTCCTCGGTGCCCGGATCGGCGTCCCGCAGGGCGACGGCCTTCGACAGCCGCCAGTCGGGCATGATCGAGGTCGGCGGCACGTCGCCGACGAAGACGTGGGCCCCGGTCGCCGCCATGCGGACCACCAGCGCGTCGATGTCGGCGACCATCTCGTCCCGCAGGGCCTGCTCATCTTCGTCGGTGGGCTCGGGCTCTTCGAGCAGGACGTCGTTGCCGTAGAAGTCGAGCGCGATGATCAGATCGGGCGCCAGGGCCTCGGCCCGCTCGATGGGCGCCTCCTCGATCTGGTCGAACACGGTGCCCTCGACCGCATACACCAGGTGCCCCAGGATGGTCGATCCGCCGCCCCCCGGGCCGCGCAGCGTCTCGGCCACGGTCGAGCCGGCGATGGCCAGGTGCGAGGCGTCGAGGTTCGGGTCGACCCGCCCGGCCGACGACAGCGGGCTGCCGCCGCCCCGGGCGCTGAGCTTGGGCACCAGCAGGCCCACCGAGCGGGTCAGCCAGTCGGTGACGTCGGGGGTCTCGCACAGCGGCGGCGCGGCCACCTGCTCCCGGCCGAAGTCGGGGAAGAGGTCGTCGATGAACAGCGGCAGCCCGAGCCAGGCCCCCATCTGCTGCGCGACCCACGCCGGCGGAGATCCGAGGGTGCCCTCGGCGGTCGGCGCGCCCGACTGGAAGCCCTGGCTGATGCTGGCCCCCAGCGCGACGATGCGGCGGATGCCCTCGGCCCGGGGCGGGTCGTAGGTGAAGCCATCGGGCACGATCTGCTCGCTGTCGGCGGTGTAGATGGCGACGTCCGCCGGCCCCGGGTCGGGGTGGCCCTGCACGGTCAGGTGCAGCCGGTCGCCGTCGGGCCGCAGGTAGATGCCGGCGACGCCCCCGATCTCGACCGCCTGCACGTCGTCGGGGCCGTAGGGCAGCGCCGAGAGGTCGAGGGTGATCTCGAAGTAGCCGGCCATCGAGCCGCTCGCCGGGGTGATGCCCGGGGGCTCGAGCGGAGGCCCGCCGTCCGGTTGCGGCTCGGAGTCGGGGTCGGGGCCGACGTCGATCGGCGGGGCGAGCGGGGGCAGATCGCGGGGCTCGCAGCCGACGGCCAGCCACAGGCCAGGCAGCAGCGCGATCAGGACGAGGCGGGTCGAGCGGCGCGGGGGGTTCTGCATGCAGCCATCATCGGCGCCCCCCCGCCTCGGATCAAACCCGCGCCGCCCTCCGGCGCCGCCGGACCAGAAGCAGGCCGCCCACCAGCGCGATCAGCGCCACCGGCGGGAGGGTCGGGGCCCCCGGCGCGGCGCCGCAGCCGATGAAGACGCCTTCGGGCTCCTCGGGCTCGACCGGGTCGATCTCGCCGTCGTCGATGCCCGACCACGGGTCGACCCCGTCGCCCGGATCATCCCCGCCCTGCACCTGCACGTCGACCACCGCCTCGACCTCGTCGCTCTGGGCGCTGCCCGCCCGGATGACATTGGCCACCTGCCCGCCGACCGCGGTGGCGACGATCTCGACGCGGGCCTCGGCGCCCGCCGCCAGATCACCCAGGTGGCAGATGACCGTCGAGCCGGTCAGCGCGCAGCGGCCGTCGGCCTCGGCGAAGCGCAGCCCGGCGGGCAGCGGGTCGATCACGTAGACCGCCGACGCCCGGTCGGGGCCGTCGTTGCGCACGGTCAGGTCGAAGGCCACCGCGTCCCCCGCGGGCACCTGAGCCGGGGCCGCGCCCTCGAGCGCCAGCGCCACCTGCCCCGCCGCGCCGCCGCACGCCGGCTCAGCGTCGGTCCACGGCGCGTCGGCGCTGCAGCGATACAGGTCGAAGGGCTCACACTGCCAGACGTAGAACACCAGCTCGCAGTAGCGCTCGCGGTAGTCGAAGTACTCCGGCGAGAAGCGCACCACCCGCCCGGCGTTCGAGTGGGCCGTCAGGTCGCCCGAGGCGGTCTCCAGGCCGCCGCCGCGCAGCGCGACCCGGCTGATCGCGGTGGGCAGGCTCAGGTCGCCGTCGTCGTCGAGGGCCACCGCGAACAGCCCGTAGGTGCCCGGGTCGAGCCCGCAGCGGGTCGTCTGCCAGGCGCCGGTGGCGGCGTCGAACTCTTCGGCGACCGCGGCCCCCTCGCCCAGCACGGTCACCGTCACCGATCCGACCGCGCCGTCGGCGTCCGCCGCCGTGCCCCGCACCGTCAGGCAGCCCGGCCCGCCGCTGGCCACCGAGTCGAGCGCCACCGTCGGCGGCTCGCCGGCGACCTCGCCCACCGTCACCGCGACCGAGCCCCGGCCCTCGGCGCCGGTCTCGTCGACCGCGGTCACCGTCACCCGATAGCGGCCGTCGGCCACCCCGGGGAAGCCGGCCTCGAAGGCCACGTCAGCCGCGCCGTTCAGCGCCGGCTCGGTCGACCCGATCACGCTGCCCGCCGCGTCGGTGAGCACGATGCGCAGCTCGACGACGCTCGAGCCGACCGCGGCCACCGCCCGCCCGGCGACCTCGATCTGAGGCGCGCCGCCCGCGTCGGCCCCGACCACCGCCGCCAGATCGTCGACGAGCGGATCGGGGTGCCGCGGCAGGCGGGGGTTGTTGTGGCTCCACAGCCCGGCGACGAACATCGGGAAGTCGATGGCATCGTGGTTGAAGTAGACCACGCCGTACTGCCCGTTGGGCGCCAGCCCGGTGCGGCCCCGGTCGAACTCGCCGGTCGCCTCGACGATGTAGCCCTCGTCGCGCAGCGTGGCCCGGGTCGGCGTCGCGCCTTCGGGGTGATCGGCGAAGCCGATGGGGCCCGAGGGCCACGCGTGGCGCAGGGTGTCCTGCTCGATGCGCACCAGCCGGGTGTTGCCCTCGGCGTCGGCCCAGACATCGGCGCGGGCGATCCACTCCCGCTCGACGAAGTCCGCGATCACGCAGCTCACCTCGCCGGCGTCGCCCTCGCTGCGCTCGCCGCCGGGGCAGCCGATGCCCGTGCCCCGCCCGACGACCGCCCCGGCGTCGATCCGCTCGACGCCGAGCAGCTCCTCGTAAGCCAGGGCCCGGTTCTCCTGATAGACGTGGGGGCAGAACTTGTCCCCGTCCCAGATCTGCTGGTTGTTGAACTTGCTGGTGTCGAACGGCCCCACCCCCGCCGGCAGCCCGTTGTCGTCCGAGACGATGGCCACCACCTGGCTGGCGAGCTGGGCCCGGGCGTCGGGCGCGCCCGACCCGTCGGCCCACGCCCGGCACTGGTTGGCCACCGTCGCCGGCCCGTAGCCGAAGGGCGGGGGCATCACCGCCGTGCCCTGGGCCGTCGCGATGCCCGGGGCCGAGGCGGTCGCCACCCCGGCGAAGACGTCGGGGGCCATACAAGCCACCTCGACCGCCATCGCGCCGCCCGCCGACAGCCCCGCGACGTAGACCTGGTTGGGGTCGACCGCCATGTCGGCGAACGCCGGCTCGGTCGTCAGGAAGCGGGCCGCGGCGATGACCGCCGCCTGATCGGGGTCGCCGCGCCGGGGCACGTAGACCCCGAAGGCGCCGTCGTAGCCGTAGTTGAAGCACTCGACGTTGGGCGAATCCCGGTTGGGCCGCACCGGAGACACCGGCCCGGGCACCACCACCACCATGCCGTAGGCCTCGGCCGCCTCGGGCCAGCCGGCCGCCTGGGCCGCCTGGAACGGCACCTGCCCGCAGCCGGTGAGGTGGAAGACCAGCCCCCGCCGCTCGGGGGCCCGCTCGGAGAAGCTGTCGGGCACGTAGACCCACACCTCGGGGAAGCCGAGGAAGTTGGCCCGATGGCTCCAGTTGGTGCCTTCGGCCCAGGCCACCTCGTTGGGGATGCTCACCGCGGCGGCCGGCGCGGCGAGCATGAGCAGGGCGACGGCGGGGGCGAGCGCGAGAGCGCGCGGGGCGAGCGTCATCGGACCTCCGGGGTATGGGCCCGCCGGCGCGCCGACGGGCGGTGGACGACGGGGGCATCTTCGGGCATGGCCTCGTCTTGTGCAACGCACAAATCGGGTAGACCGAAGTCGGTCATCGATCGATTTTTGCCGTCTCGACAGCCCTGTGGCGTATTCTCGCCCTCTTCGCGTTTGCAGCATCCCCGGTGGAGGGCGGGCGCTGGCCGGCGCTGCGCTACACTGCCCCCGACCACACCCGGAGGCGCCCCATGCCCGATCCGTTCGCCATCCGCAGCGCCCGGGGCTTCGACCCGGCCACCGGCAAGGTGCTCGACGACCTCGCGATCGTCGTCGAGGGCCCCCGCATCGCCGCGATCCTGCCCGCCGGCGCGGTGCCCGGGGGCATGGCGGTGCACGACTGCGGCGACGCCACGCTGCTGCCGGGCCTGATCGACTGTCACGTACACCTGGCCATCGAGACCGATGACTACCAGATGGACTACCTGAAGCGATCGGCGGCCCACAACGCGCTCGCCAGCCTGCGCAACGCCCGGCGGGCGGCGGCGCAGGGCTTCACCACGCTGCGGGTCGCGGGCGACGCCGATCGCTCGGGGGCGTGGCTCGACGTGGCCCGGGCGATCGAGCGGGGCGACTTCTGGGGCCCCCGGCTGGTGGGCGCGGCCCATTACATCTCACCCACCGGCGGCGGGGGCGACCTGAATCACTGCCCGGCCGAACACTGCCTGCGGGGCGATGGCTTGATCGCGGACGGGGTCGATGGCATCCGCAAGGCCGTGCGCAGCGAGTGCAAAGCGGGCAGCGACTGGATCAAGGTGCTGCTGTCGGGGGCCTATATGTCACAAGGCGACGACCCCCGGCGCACGCTCTACAGCGACGACGAGCTGCACGCGCTGGTCGACGAGGCCCGCCGCTGGGGCCGGCCGGTGATGGTGCACGCCCACGGAGCCGACGCCATCAAGCGCGCGCTGCGGGCCGGCGCCCGCTCCATCGAGCACGGCACGCTGCTCGACGCCGAGGCCATCGACCTCTTCCTCGAGACCGGGGCCTCCCTGGTGCCGACGCTGGCCATCGGGGCCTACTACCTCGACGCCCACGCCGACAGCCGGGCCCAGGCGGCGATGGTGGCCACCACCCGCGAGACGCTGGCCCACCAGCATCACTGGCTGAGCAAGGCCATCGAGGCCGGGGTCGACGTCGTCGTGGGCAGCGATCTGGGGGGCTACGCCGACGCCTCGGGCGTCCGCGAGTTCGACGAGCTGGTGGCCCGGGGCATGTCAGCGGCCGATGCCATCGCCGCCGGCACCCACCGCGCGGCTCGCATGCTGGGGCTGGCCGATGACATCGGCTCACTGGCGGTCGGGCAGGTGGCCGACATCATCGCCTGCCGGGGGCGGCCCGACGAAGACATCGCCGACTTGAAGCGGGTGGCGGCGACGTGGTGCCGGGGCCGGCGCGTCACCGACGCCGACCCGCTCGCCTGAACGCGACGCCGGGATCAGCTCCCGACGCGTACCGCGGCGACCTCGCCCGTCGCGCAGTCGAGGTCGACCTCGGCGTCGTAGTCCGGGCCGAGCGCCGGCATGTCTTTGGGATAGTCGATGGGGAAGCGCACGGTGCACTTGTCGCCGTCGCGCTCGATCTGCGGCGCGCCGGCGTTCGGCGAGAACTCGATGCCCTTGGCCGCCTCGCGGGCCTTGGCGATCAGCGCCTCGTCGCTCAGCTTCTCCTTGGCCATTTTCTCCTCCGCTGGGGGGTCGGCCGCCGGCTCGGCGGCGGGGGCCGGCGTCTCCGGCCGGGTCGGGGTGCCTTCGGATCCCGATCCGCAGCCCGTCGCGAGCGAAGCGACGAGCAGGGCGAGCGCCGAGGCGATGGGGCGGCGATGACTCACGTCGGCGTATCCCTCCGGGTCGGGCCGCAGTGATAGAGCTGGGCCGGATCGTTGATGTCGTGGCCGCTGAGCACGTTGGCCGAGTAGTCGTAGACGATGCCCGGCACCCGCACCGAGGCGTGGTTGTGGAACGTCACGTCGGCCCCCGAGGGCCCCACCGTGCGGCTCCACTTGGGCGTGTCCGTCTCGGCGTCGTAATCCGGCGGGAAGCGATGGGTCATCGGGGTGTGGGTGTGGAAGCAGGCCACGGTGTAGACCCGGCTGTCGCCGTTGTCGGTGTCGGCCGGCTTGGGCAGCGGCTGCACCGAGGCCCCCTGAGTGTTGGTGCGGGTCGGGCCGACGATGGTCGCGGTCACCGAGTAGGTGCCCGAGCCCGAGGTGTCGAGCCGCACCCAGAAGGCCTGCTCCCGGCGGCTGGTCTCGGTCGTCGCGTTCTTGGTCTGGGTCCAGGCGGCGTCGCACGCCCCGCTGACGGTGCTGTCGCCGGTGATGTCGCTGTACGCGGGGAAGCGCACCGTGGCGTCGACCTCCGCCGAGGCGACCCCGTCGGCGGTCACCCGCACCTTGAAGTTGCCCGCGATGCGGGCCACGCCGGTGCAGGTGGCGCTGGCCCCGGTCTGGATGGTGGTCCACGCGGTCGCGCTCGCCGGGCGGTACTCGAAGGTGTAGCTGCTCACCTCGCCCGGCGCGGTGGCGGTCAGGGTGTAGTTCTTGGTCAGGTCGATGGTGGTCGCGGCCATCTCCAGGGTCACCGCGCCCCCGCCCTCCTCGGGCGCGCCGGCCTCGGTGTCGGCGCCGCCGGTGTCGGTGTCCCCCGCGTCGGCGGTGGTGGTCGTACCGGCGTCCTCGCCCTCGCGCAGCGCCGGCTCGCCGACGAGGTCGACCTTCTCGCCGTCCCCGTCGAACTCGGCGAGGCCGGCCTCGCTGACGAGGTCGACCTTCTCGCCGTCCCCGTCGAACTCGGCGAGCGCCGCGGCCTGGGCCCGGCGGGCGCCGCCCGACTCGGCCAGCCCCGACTCGACCTGGACGTCGCCCGGGGCCCGCTCGTCGAGCGCGCCCTCCCGCTGCATGCTCTGCTGTTTCATAGGCGTCCCATCTCCCTCAGCTCCGTCTCCGCAGCCTCCCTCAACAATCTCCCGGTCAGTCCACCCCCACGGTCGACCGCCTCGAACGCCGCCCGCAGCACGGCGTTCTTGATGCTGCCACCGCTGAGCTTATACCGCTTGCCGAGCCGAGCGAAGTCGATCGCGCCGTCGACCGGCGCCCGGCTCGGGATCGCCCGCCGCCACAGCTCGGCCCGGGCCTCGTCGTCGGGCAGCGGGAAGTGGATCCGGAACTTCAGCCGCCGCTTGAACGCGCTGTCGAGGCTGCGCTCGAAGTTCGTGGCGAGGATCGACATGCCGTCGAAGTCCTCCATGCGCTGCAACAGGTAGTTGATCTCCATGTTGGCGAAGCGGTCGTTGCTGCCCTTCACCTCGGTGCGGGTCGCGAACAGGCTGTCGGCCTCGTCGAAGAACAGGATGGCCTGGGCCCGCTCGGCCTCGTCGAAGACCCGGGCCAGGTTCTTCTCGGTCTCGCCGACCCACTTGCTGACCACCCGCGACAGGTCGACCCGGTACAGCGGGCGGCGCAGATCGGCGGCGAGCAGCCCGGCGACCATCGTCTTGCCGGTGCCCGGGGGGCCGCTGAACAGGCAGCCGAGGCCCCGACCGTACGACAGCAGCCGGCGGAAGCCCCACCCGTCGAGCACCCGCTCCCGATGGCGGGCCTGGAGGCGCACCCGGTGCAGGGCGTCCATCACCTCGTCGGGCAGGACCACGTCCGACCAGCGCAGCGAGGTCGTGACCCGATCGGCGACCTCGTCGAGCGTGTGATGCAGGCGGCGGCGCACGCAGCGGTCGAGGGTGTCGGCGTCGAGCCGGGGCCGGCCGGGGGCCCCGTGCAGCAGCGCGACCTCGCGCTCGGCGTCGAGCACCGCGCCCCGGATGACCCCGATCGGGGCGTCGTAGCGCCGGGCCATCTCGGCCGGCAGCTCGGGCTCGACCTCGGCGTCCACCGCGCCGAGCGCCATCATCCACACCGCCCGCTGCTCGCCGGCCGGCAGCGGGCGGAAGCGCACCTCGACCGCGCCCTCCAGGTGGCGCCGCAGCGGGCTCGGCGGCTGGCCCACCGACAGCGCGACGAGCCCCCGGTGGGCCCGCATGCGCTCGATGACGGCCATCCAGCGGGGCGCCGCCTCGTCGTGCTCGGCCAGCCGGTCGCCCCGCAAGAGCAGCCCCGCCCGCCCGATGCGGGCCTCGCGGGCGGCGTCGGCCAGGGTCGCGGCGAAGGCGGTCGGCTCGGCGGGCAGCAGGCCCAGCTCGACGGCGACGAGGCGCCGACCGGCGTTGGCCATCGCCCCCGCCAGCGCCGTGCGCCGCCCGCTGCCCGCCGGCCCGACCAGCAGCAGCCGGGGCCCGCCGTCGGGCTCGGCGATCGCCCGCTCGACCAGCCGCCCCAGGCGCCGGGCCGTGTCGGGGTTCAGCGTCGGCGGCAGCCGGGGCGGGGGCACCCGGGTCACCGCGAAGGCCAACGCCTCGGGCACGAACGGCGGCTCGCCCCGCAGCGCCGCGATCACCGGCGCCGGCGCGGTCACCCCGCAGTGCAGCCGCGGCGGGTGGGGGGCCCAGCTCGGCGTCGGGTTGAGTCGCACCAGCCGCCCGGCCACCAGCGGCGCGTCGGGGCGGAAGCGGGCCTGGGCCTCGATGGCCGCCCGGGGGCCGTCGGTCACCAGCTCGCACAGGAAGCCCGCCGAGGGCTGCTTGACCGCGAAGTCGGCCCAGGCGAAGGCGTAGAGCCGGGCGACATCCAGCGAGAGCGCCGGCGCGGCGGCGGCGAAGAGCAGCCGGGCGTCGAGCGGCGACAGATCGAAGCGGCGGGCGAGCCCGGCCAGCGGGCCCCGGGCCTCGGGCGGCGGGGCGGGGGTCGCCTCGACGATGAGCAGCCCCAGCCGGCGCAGCGCCTCGGCCCCCGACGGCGGCTCGGGCGCGTCGGCGGCGGCGAGCAGGTGGCGGGCCTCGTCCACCCCGACGAAGAGGTCGCCCACCTCGCGGGGCGTATTGAGCAGCCGCAGGCCGTGGCGCTCGACGTAGCGCCGCACTCGGTACAGCGCCCACCGGCAGCCGGCGGCCACCGCCTCGAGCGCGTCGTCGGTCCCTGCGGCGTGCACGCGCCCCCGCTCCCTTCCGCGGATCGACCCGCGTCGCCCAGACTATAGCGCCCCCCGGGGCGCGGCACGACCGCGCGTAGCGGCGGGCCGGGGTGATGCCGTATCCTGGAGCCGCACGAGACGCCGGGGGGGGCGCCATGAGCCGGACGCACGCGACGACGAGCCCGCTGAACGACGCGGCGATGGCCCCGCCGACGACGGCCCCGGGCAGCGACGGTCGGGCCGCCCGGGGTCAGAGCGCCGAGCTGCTCGGCCAGGACCCCGGCTTGCAGTCGGGGGTCCAGGCGGGCGACCCCGCCGCGGCCCAGAGCGCCGAGCTGCTCGGCCAGGGCCCCCGCTCGTGGAACCAGTGGCTCACCGGGCTCGTGGGCGGCGAGGCGCAGAACGACGCGCCGGCGGCCCCCAAAGAGCCGGATCCGGTCTACACCGCCCGGGCCTACACCTGCACCGACAGCGCCGCCTGGCTGCGCACCGCCCCGCCCGAGGCGGCCTACGTCAACCGCTCGCTGCCCCAGGGCGAGACGGTGGTCGTGGTGGACGAAGGCGCCGCCAGCTCGCGCCGCACCGGGGACTGCGTCGAGGTGGTCTCCATCGGCCCCGACGGCGCCCTCGGCCAGAGCTGGGGCTGGACCAAGGTGGGCAACCTGACCCCGCTCGACGGCTCGATGCCGCTGCCGAAAGCCAGCGCCGATCGCCTGCTCGCCGGCAGCCGCCCCGACCTGAGCGTGGACATCGACGGCGCCCCGGCCCCCCTCCCCACCGAAGGCGACGGCGACGCGGCCCAGCCCGAGCCCGCGGCGGTGGCGGCGGATGGCATCCAAGCCATCGTCGACATGTGCGTCGGGTGGGAGTCGTGGGTCACCTGGGACGAGACGGTGGTCGACGCGATGGGTCTGCTCACCGGCGGCGAGCGGACCTACGCCCGCACCGTGCCCTACCTGCACGGGGTGCTCGCGGAGAAGCTGGGCCCGGCCGACTTCGAGCAGGCGCTGCGCAACGTCGACGCGACGCTGCTCGACCTCGTCTCGGCCCACCTGACCGCAGGCTACGACGACTACTTCTCGGGCGCCTTCGCCGGCGAGGTGCAGGGGGCGCAGCTCGCCGAGGTCCAGAGCCTGCTGGGCATGGGCCCCGAGATGATCGAGCGCCTGGTGCAGAGCGGGGTCGATCCCACCCGCCACCCGGCGCTGGCCGACCCCGGCACCGCCTCGATGATGAGCGCCGAGCCCGCGTTCGAGGCCTGGGCCCGGGGGGTCAACGGATGGGACGGCCCGGCGTATCAGACCTGGGCCAGCGGGCTCTTGAGCCACGCCGACGAAGACACTCGGCGGCATGCCTTCTCGACGGTCTCCGAAGAGAAGGTGGGTCAGATGGTCGCCGACCGACAGTACCGGGGCAAGAAGAAGGCCGACCATCGCACCCGCATCGACTACGAAGGCATCGAGGGCGGCCTGTCGGCCTCGCTGCGGGGCGACATCTACCCCACCGCCAAAGCCGATGACTACGGCGAGGCGGTGCGCGACCTGAGCCGGGACAAGGCGGCCGACATGAGCACCGGCCAGCAGGCGCTGCTGCGCAAGGTCGAAGAGTTCCTCGCCACCCGCCCCGAGCCGGCGGGCGCGTATGCGGCCTACGCCCGGTTCGAGGTGCCGGGGCGCATGCTCCAGGTCGGCGAGACCGTGCTCGACCCCGAGCTCATCGAGCGCATGCGCCTGTTCGTGAAGTTCGCCGCCTGGGCCGGCCTGCTCACCGCCGCGCCGAGCGTCAGCAGCGGCGCCCGCTCCGAGAAGCAGTGCCATCAGCTCTCGGTCAACTATCAGTTCGTCTCGGGCCGGGGCATCAACGACGAGGCCAACCGCAAGCAGGTGGCCGAGTGGGCGGTGGAGAACGAGGGTCGGGACGAGGACGGCAACACCTGGATCCCATCCCACCTCGTCGACGAGCTGAAGGCCGAAGAGGCCGACGACGCGGTGTATCGCAAGGTGCTGCTCGAAGATGTCAAAGGCACATTCAGCCGGCAGCAGACCGCCCAGGCCGCCGAGGGCTACGACCGGGGCGACAGCCGACGCATGCCCAACCTGCGCAACACCGGCAAGAGCCTGCACGCCGGGCGGGATGGGGTCGCCGGGGCGATCGACATCTCGATTCCTTGGGTCTTCTCGAACCGCTACGACCCGATGATCGACATCCTCGCGCTGTATTTCGGGCTCAAGCGGCCGGTCAAGGACAGCAGCAGCTCGCCCGAAGACTGGCACTACGAGAAGATCGGCAGCGTGCTGAAGGGCGACGAGGTCGACGAAGAGAGCTGACCATCCGCGCGATGGTGAGCGGCGGCCGATTGGCCAGATCGCCGACGGCCCGACTATGCTGCCGGGATGGTGGTCGATGCGTTCATCTCCCACATCGCCGCGGACCGGAGCGTCGCGATCCGGCTGCACGCGGCGCTGAGCGAAGCGGGGGTCGTGCCCTGGTGCGCCGCCTGCGACCTCACGCCCGGCGAGCGCTGGGATCGGGCCATCCCCGCCGCGCTGCAGATGGCTCGGGTCGTGCTGGTGCTCGTCAGCCCGGCGTGGCCGGTGCACGGCGCCGCGCTCGATGGCTGGTACGGGCCGGAGGAGGTCGCGCTGGCGATCGACTGCGCCCGCGAACGCGGCCCGCGCACCCTCGTGGTGCCGGTCCGGCTGGACGGCGCGGGGGTCGAGCGGCTGCCCTACGGCCTGCGGCGCCTGGTCGAGATCGAGGCCGGCCGACACGCCCTGGCGCCCATCGTGCGGGGCGCGCAGCGGGCGCTGGCGACCATCCGCGAGCGGGAGCGGCCGCTGCCCCGGCCGACGCTCGACGCCACGCTCACCGACCCGACGCAGCGGCCCGAGGACATCGACGACGGGGACACCATCCCCCACGAGCGGTCGACCGCGCGCGGCGACGTGATCGCGGGCGAGGGGGTGGGGCGCTACGTCCTCGAGGCCCGCCTGGGGCAAGGGCGCTTCGTCTCGGTCTGGCGGGCCTACGACCCGGCGCTGGACGAGCGGGTCGCGGTGAAGATCCTGCGCGACCGCTGGCGACGGGATCGGGCGACCGTGGCGCGGTTCCGCCGGAGCGCAGAGCAGATGTCGCAGATGCATCACCCGGGGATCGTCTCGCTGCTGACCGGGCCCCTGAGAGACCGCGGACGGCACTACTACGCGATGCCCTTCTTCCCCAACGGCGATCTGCAGCGCGCCATCCTGCGCGAGAGCTGGCCGATGTCGGCCGACGAGGGGCTGCGGGCGGTGCTCGCGGTCGGCGAGGCGCTGGCGTACGCCCACGCTCGGGGGATCGTGCATCGGGCCGTCGGGCCGAGCGACATCCTGCTGGACGTCGACGGGCGGGCGCGCCTGTCGGACTTCGACCTGGGCCGGGCCGGCGAGCGCGGCGGCGGCGGGCGGTTCCGGTCGCCGTACGCCGCGCCCGAGCTGTACGACGACCCGCGCGCGGTGGGCCCGGCGGCGGACGTCTACGGGCTCGGCATGACCGCGGCCTTCGTCCTGCGCGGTGAGCCGCTGCCGCACCGGGCGAAGCTCCACGCCGAAGCCCTCATCGTCGGGTTGCCGGCGACGGCGGCCGTCAAGTCGGTCCTCGCGCGAGCGACGGCGGCGGCGCCCGACGCCCGAACCCGAGACGCCGCGGCCTTCGTCGATGATCTGCGGCGCGCCCTCGCCCTCGCCCGACACGACTCGCTGGAGCTGCTGCTGCCGGCGACCCTGGTGGTCACGGGTGACACGACGACCCTCGACCGGACCGCGCCGCCCGGTCTCGCCGGGGCCGAGGCGACCACCCTCGATCGCACGGGGCCGCCCGAGCTCGACGAGACGGATCCGGCCGCGCTCGATCCCACCGCGCCCTTCGGGCCGCCGCCCTGGCACGAGATGCCCCCCGGCGAAGAGACGCTGGCGACCGACCTGCAGCCGGCGGGCAGCGCCCGGCCGCGCCCGCTCGCCCCGCCCGCAGCCGCCGGCTCGGCGGGCGGCCCCCGGCGGCTCGCGGCGGCCCTCGACCGGGCCTTCGCGGTGAACTCGGGGGTCGCCGCCCTCGCCCGCCTCGAGAGCCCCCGGCGCGGGCTGCGCGCGGTCCCGACGCCGCTGTGGTTCGTGGCCGCCCTGCTCGTCCTCGGCTCGCTCAAGCTCGGGCCGCTCGTGCTCGCCGACCCGGCCCCACAGGCGACGATGTGCGCCCGGGTGAGCTCCGATCCCCCCGGGGCGACGGTGTGGCTGCCCGATCGCCGGGCCCCCTCGACGACCCCGGCCGACCTCACCGGGCTCGTGGTCGGCGAGCCATACGCCATCGCGCTCGAGCGCGCCGGCCATCACAGCGAGCGCCGGGTGATCCGGCCCCTGCCGATCGACGGGCTCAGCACCCGCCGCCGATCACCGCCCCGACAGCCATGCCTCGACGTGCGGGTCCGGCTGTGCCCGGTGGGTGGTGACTGCGCGCGGTGAGCGGCATTGCGCGGTGACGGTCGGTGACGCAGACTGGGCCGGTGACGCGGGGGGGAGGACGATGGCGCTTCGCATGCTGTGGGTGGCCTCGACGCTGGCGCTGATCGTCGGCTGCTCGACCGGGCCGGCGGTGCGCACCGAGACCGGGCAGATCGTGCCGCTGGCCAGTCAGGACCTCGCCGATCAGCCGCCCGACCGGCTCGCGCAGCGCATCGCGGTGGACGCGGTGGCTCTCAAGGCGGTGACAGCGGGGGTCCGCACGCTCGAAGAGCGGGGCTGGTTCCTCAAGGCGGGGCTCGAGGCGCGGCCGGGCAAGTTCACCCAGGCGGAGAACGATCAGATCCGACGGCTGCTGTTGTCCTACATCAACTATCGCACCGCGCTGTTCCGCATGGTGGCCTTCCACAGCTCGTACGAGACGGTGCCCGACGAGGCGCAGCGGCTGCGCAGCTTCATGATCTACTACACCGCCGGCATCACGCTGTTCGCCCGGGGGCTGGCCCTGGCCCAGATGATGGAGGACAGCCCCAACGCGACCCGCAAGCTCAACGAGCCGGAGCCCATCTGGGGCGTCCCGGCGGATGTCTTCGACACGGTCTATGACAACGTGACCCACGAAGGCAACGTCGAGCTGCTCGGGCGCACCCGGGGCGTCTACGCGCGGATGAAGCCGCAGATCGAGGCGGCGGGGGTCTTCGAGGGGTCGGCCTTCGGGTGGATGCCGGGCTACCTCGCGGCCGAGGAGGCGGGCATCGAGAAGCGCCTGCCCCGCTACGACAACGCCGACTGGGTGCGCTTCGCCCGGGAGACGAAGGCGCTGGGCAGCAGCATCTGGTATGCCATCCAGGCGTTCTTCGCCAACCTCGCCGGCGACACCCGGGTCTGGCCGGCGCAGGCCCGCATCACGGCCAAGGGGGTGGCCGATCTGGCCGACGAGCTGAAGCCGGGCGACATCATCCTGGCCCGCAAGAACTTCTACATCAGCAATGGCTTCCTGCCCGGCTTCTGGCCCCATGCCATCCTCTACGTGGGCACCCCGGAGGAGCTGGAGGCCCGGGGGCTGACCGATCGACCGTGGGTCTCGAAGCACCTCGACGCCTATCGCAGCGACGCGCAGGACGGCAACCCCCATCGCGTCATCGAAGCCATCAGCCAGGGGGTCGTCTTCTCGTCGCTCGAGCAGGTGATGCATTCGGACTTCGTGGCGGTGCTGCGCCCCCGGATGAGCGAGGCCCGCAAGGATCTGGCGATCGAGCGGGCGTTCTCCCACCTGGGCAAACCCTATGACTTCGACTTCGACTTCTTCTCGACCGACGCGGTGGTGTGCACCGAGCTGGTCTACCGGGCCTACGACGAGGCGATGAACGGCGAGCGGCTCGACCTGGAGATGCAGCGCATCCTGGGGCGGGACACCTACCCGGCCATCGAGTTCGTGCGCAAGTTCGCCGAGGAGTGGGACGCCGACGAGGAGCGGGCCGAGGCGGGGCTCGAGCCGCAGCGGCAGCTCGACTTCGTGGCCTACCTCGCCGGGGACGAGCGGCAGGACATGGATGACTTCATGGACACCGCCGACCGCCCGAGCACGCCCGAGCGGCAGGGCTTCACCCTCGGCGTGGCCGGGGGCTATCACTTCGGCGGGGCCGGCTGGCTGCCGCTCGACGAGACGCTGCACGGGGGCACGTTCACCGTGCGGGCGGGGCACTCGCTGTCGTGGTCGCTCTTGTTGCAATACGCGCTGTCGGGCGCCCCGCATGCCATCGAAGGCAGGAATCACTGGCGGCTGAGCCACCTGGCGAACCTGCAATGGCATCCGACCCGGCTCTTGATCGTGTCATTGGGTCTGGGGGTGGAGCATGGCTTCGGCGACGACCCCCGCTCGCTGGGGCCGGCGGGTGCGTTCGAGCTGGGTTACGAGTTCCTGCAAGGCTACTCGTGGGCGTTGGATCTGCGGGCGTACTACCGGGCGTCGACCGCGTGGGACTTCGGCGCGCCCCGCGCGGCGGCGGGGATCGGGGCGGGCATCCAGTTCTATTGAGCGCTCGGGCGCGGGGCTTCAGAAGGTCAGCGCGGCGGGCCCCCAGCCGGGGGGCAGCGGGGCGGTGCGCGGCGCGTCGGCGGTGGCGAAGGCGAAGAGCGCGGTGACGCTGAGCGCGCCGCCGAGCGCGAGCAGGCCGATGCCCACCGGGCGGGCTTCGGGGCCGAGGTCGTCGGGGTCGTCGAGCGCGAAGAGCGCGCCGCCGGTGCCCAGGGCCACCGCCGCGCCGACGGTGAGCACCCACGCCGCCCGCCGGTCGGGTTCGGGCGGGGGCACGTCGAGGCGGGGCGGCACGACGAGCGAGATGCGGTGGTCGCCGACGCCGGGCGTGATCTGGACCGTGCGGGCCCCGGCCCGGCCATCGACGCCCCGGGCGTCGATGCGCCAGCGGCCCGGCGGCAGCGTGCGCAGCGCGTCGCACGCGGCGCCGTCGAGCAGGTCGCCGACGGTGATCGCCAGATCGGCCGGGGTGCAGGCGAGCCGCACGGGCACCCCGGGCGGGGCGTCGGCGGTCGGCGGCGGGCCGATGCGCTCGGCGATGCGGGCGAGGATGGCCGGCGGCGGCCCCAGCGCGCGGGCCTGAGCGTAGGCCGGATCGGCCTCGTCCCGCCGGCCGAGCTGATCGAGGCAGACCCCGACGAGGAACCACGCCATCGCCAGCTCGCCCTCCCGCTCGGGCATGGCCGCCAGCCGCTCGACGGCCTCGCGATAGGCGGCGAGCGCGGCGTCCCATCGCTTCGCCTTCACCGCCGCCTTGGCCCGGGCGTTGATGCGGGCCAGGGCGGCCTCGGGGTCCAGCGGCAACGGGTCGGCCGCGGGGGACGGCTGCGGCTCCGGCGTGGGGGACACCGCGGCCGGGTCCGCCGGCTCATCGGTCGTCGGGTCGGCGGCGGGCGCCGGCGGGTCGGGGGTCACCACCACCGCCTCCAGCGCCTCGATCCGGCCCCGGGCCTTGCCGGCGAGGGGGTCGGCCAGCCCGGCGTCGAGCGCCTCGCGGTGAGCCACCAGCGCCTCGGCCGGGCGGTCGAGCTTCTCGAGGCACACCGCCGCGAGGAACATCGCCGTCGTGCGCTCGGCCACCGCGTCGGGCTCGCCCCGCAGGGCGGCGATCGCCTGGCGGTAGGCGGTCAGCGCGGCGCCGTAGTCCCCGGCCTTGATGGCCTTCTGGGCCGCCTCGTTGAGCGAACGGACCTCGGCGGCGGTCTGCGGCGAGCGCACCTCGGCCACAGCCGGGGGCAGGCCGCCGAGGGCCAGGGTCAGGGCCAGCGCGAGGCTCGGGCGGGGGCGATGTCTCATGGCGCGGGCCTCATTCACCCAGCATCTGCTGGATCTCGTCCGGGATCTCGATCAGCGGCTCGGGCGCTGGCTTCGGGGTCGGCTTGGGCTTCGGCTTCGGCCGGGCCCGTCGGCGGCGCCGGCGACGCCGTCGGCGAGGCGGCGCAGCGTCGGGCGGCGCGGCGTCGGGTTCGGCCGCGTCGGGCGGCGCAGCGTCGGGCGGCGCAGCGTCCGGCGGCGCAGCGTCCGGCGGCGCAGCGTCCGGAGACCGCGCGGCGGCGTCTACCGCGCGACGGTTCGGATCGGGCGGCGGGCTCGTCGGCCGGGGCACCTCGGGCAGCGGATCCCGGCCGTCGCCCCGGGTGAGCCACCACGCCACCCCGGCGCCGAGCAGGCCCAGCGCGGCGATCCCCAGCCAGCGGCGTCGGTCGAGCGCCGGGTCGGGCCCCGGCTCGTCGAGCGGCTCCGCGGGCAGCGGGCCGGTCGCGCCGGGGTCGGTGGGTCGGTCGTCGACCGGGTCTGCGTCGGCCGGTCGCGCGGCGGCCGGCTCGGGCTCCACCGGCCGGGTCGGCGCGTCCGATCGGGCCGCCGCCCGCGGTTCGGTCTCGCGCTGGCCGATGGCCCCGGCGACGAGCCCGGCGAGGTCCGGCGGCGGCGGCAGGAACGCCTCTTCGGCGGTCTCCTCCTCGGCGGGCGGCGTGGACGGCGCGAGCAGCTCGTCCGACAGGTCGAGCGGCAGCGCGCCCTCGGCCGAGGGCGGCTCGGAGGGCTCGACGGGGGCCAGCGGCGCCACCGAGGGGTCGGTGGCCTCGACGGTGTGCGTCCGCTCGGCGGGCGGCGGCGTCGGGCGGTCGGCGGCCCAGTGCCACGGCGGGCGGCTGGCGGCCCGGGGCGGCCCGGCGTCCAGCGACAGGGCCCGCTCGGCGCTGCTCTCGGACGGGTCGGCCACCATGAACCCGCCCGAGCGCTCGACCCAGTTCCACGGGCGGCGGTTCTCGTCGCCGGGGATCGAGACGTGATGCCCCGAGCTGTGCATCGGCGGTCCAGAGCCGTCGAGGTCGATCGAGTCGGAGATGGGGTCGATGGGCGCCCCGCCGACGCCGGGCGCCGGCAGCAGCGCGCTGTCTCCCGAGTCGGACCGCCGCTCGGGGCGCCCGAACTCCTCGGCGAGCGCGGCGGCTGCGGCCTGGTCGAGCATCTCGAGCGCGCTGTCGATCGAGTCCTCGAGCATCAGCTCGCCGGTGCGGGCGGGCGGCAGCTCCACCCGAGGCGGGGGCAGGCTGGCCGGAGGCACCGACGGCGGCGGCAGCGACCCCCCGCCGGGCGCCTCGTGGGCGCCGCTCAGGCTGGCGGCCTCGGCGTCGAACGCTTCGGCGGCGCTGATGGCGGGCACCCCGCCCGAGCGGGACAGCGCCCGGAAGGCCCCGCTCTCCTTGATCGCAGGGTGCTCGCCCGAGATCGCGGTGACCGGCGGCAGGTTGTCGGTCGTGCGCCCGACGCGGGGCGGCGGGCTCACCCGGGGCATCGGGCCCGATCCGGGCGGCGGCGCGGCCCGGGGCGGCGGGATCGAGGGCGGGGGCACCGAGACCAGCGGGGCCACTCGGGGCAGGCCGCCGGTGGTCGAGCGGCCGAGGGCCTCCTGCATCGCCAGCGCCAGCGACTCGACGTCGGTCTGTCGGGCCGAGGGGTCGAGCTCGATGGCCCGCCCGATGACCTGCCGCAGCGCCTCGGGGCAGTCGATGCGCCGCAGCAGCGCCGCCGGGCGGCGCACGATCCACGCCGGCAGCTTGTCGCCGTGCAGCACGAAGAGCGCGGTCATGCCCAGGCTGAACACGTCGGCCGCCGGCCCCGGGCGGCGGGTCTCGTCGAACGTCTCGGGGGCCAGGTAGAAGATCGACTCGACGGTGTCGGTGGTCGAGCCGCCCTCGGTGGCCGCGTTGCGCACCCGGTCGAAGTCGCCGAGCATCACCCGGCCGTCCGATCCGAGCAGGATGTTCTGCGGCTTGAGGTCGAGGTGCATCACCCCCGCCGCGTGCATCGCCGCGACCCCCGAGGCCACCCGCAGCAGCGCCCGCAGCGCCGCGCTGCGCCGGATGCGACCCTCGCGCAGCGCGGCCTCGAGGTCACCGGCGTCGAGGTACTCCAGCACGCAATAGCAGCAGCCGGCGTCCCGCCCCTCGGGCAGCACCACCGGCACGATGTGGGGGTGGGCGAACTGGGCCATCTGGCGGGCCCCGGCGAAGAAGCGCTCCCGCCGCTCGGGGTTGTCGGCCCACCGCCGGTGCAGGATCTTGACCGCCACCGGGACCCCGGCGGCCAGATCGGAGGCCCGCCAGACGGTGGCCACCGCCCCCCGCCCGAGCTGCTTCTCGAGGGTGAACCGCCCGCCGAGCAGCAGCCCCGCCCGGGGGTCGCTGCCCCGGCCCCGCTCGGGGTCCAGGGCCCGGATCTCGGGCGCGGTCATGCGCTTGATGCGGGTGATGCTGCGCAGGATCTCCTGCTGTCGGCCCGAGCCGACCAGCCTGGCCCGCAGCTCGCGGAAGCGCCGGGCCTGGGGCGAGGGCGTGGTCAGCAGGTAGGCGTTCTGCAGCCAGCTCGCCAGCGGCGGCTGATGGTGGTCGGGCAGGCGGGGGTGAGCGTTGAGGTGCTGCACGTCGGCCCGGAGCTGGGCCTCGGGGTCGTCCTCGAGCTCGATCTTGGAGACGAAGCGGGCCGGCAGGTGGGCCAGCAGCGGCGGACGGCGCCCGGGGTGGGCCAGGCCGGCGTCCACCGCGACGGCCACCAGCTCGTCGATCGTATCCTGGTCGAAGCTTCCGACCGCCATCCGGCTCAGCCCCCCGCGGGCGTGGATTCGGGGTGCGCCAACACACGGGCGCGGCCCCGCACCATAGCAGCCCGTCGCCCGGCGCGTCTCGCCCCGCTCCTACAGGAAGAAGTCGGGCATCAGCGGGGTGCCCGGCGAGACCGCGTAGGGCTCGAGGTCGGTCACGCCCTCCTCGGCGAGCACCTCGTCGTCGATGTAGAAGTGGCCCCCGGTGCTCGCCGCCGGCCGCACCAGGATCGCGTGGGCCGCGTCGGCCATGATCTGGGGCGTGCGGCTGGCCTTCATCATCTCCTCGCCGCCGAGCAGGTTCGCGACCGCGGCGGTGGCGATGGACGTGCGGGGCCACAGCGCGTTGACCCCCACCTTGCCGGCGAACTCGGCGGCCATGCCCAGCACGCACATGCTCATGCCGTACTTGGCCATCGTGTAGGCGACGTGGTTGCCGAACCACTTGGGGTCGAGGTTCAGCGGGGGGCTGATGTTGAGGATGTGGGGGTTGTCGGCCTTCAGCAGATGGGGCAGGCAGGCCCGCGAGGTGACGAAGGTGCCCCGGGCGTTGACCTGATGCATCAGGTCGAACCGCTTGATGGGTGTCTGAAGGGTCCCGGTCAGCATGATCGCGCTGGCGTTGTTGATGCACACGTCGATGCCGCCGAAGCGCTCGACCGCCTCGGCGACCGCCGCGTCGACCCGCGCGTCGTCCCGGATGTCGACCACGAGGGGCAGCGCCTGCCCGCCGGCGGCCTCGATCTCCTCGGCCGCGCTGTAGATCGTGCCCGGCAGCTTGGGGTGGGGCTCGGCGGTCTTGGCCGCGATGACGATGTTGGCCCCGTCGCGGGCGGCCCGCAGGGCGATGGCCTTGCCGATGCCTCGGCTGGCCCCGGTGATGAAGAGGGTCTTGTCGCGCAGATCGGGCATAGCGGGCTCCTGTGTGGGTGCGGCCAGAGCATCGACCGACGGGCACCGGTTTTCAAGGGGCAGCGGGGCCCGCGACGCTGACCGCCGGCTGCGCATCGACCCGGGGGAGGCCCCGATGCCCGCACGCGCCCCGCTCGCCCTGCTCGCCGCCCTGCTCACCCTGTCCGCCGGCCCCGCGCGAGGCGCCCCGCCCGACCCCCAGGAGGCCCATCGCATGTCCCGCCAGCACATGGTCACCCGCCACCTCGCCGCCCGTGACATCCAGTCGCCGCATGTGCTCGAGGCGATGTCGGTGGTGCCCCGGGAGCGCTTCGTGCCGGCCGAGCGGCGCGGCCTGGCCTACGCCGACCACCCGCTGCCCATCGGGCACCGGCAGACGATCTCCCAGCCGTACATCGTCGCGCTGATGACCCAGCTCGCCGGGGCGAAGCCGGGGATGAAGGCCCTCGACGTGGGCACCGGCTCGGGCTACCAGGCGGCGGTGCTCTCCCGCATCGTGGACCGCGTCTACGGGATCGAGATCGTCTGCCCGCTCGCCGAGCGGGCGAAGAAGACCCTCGCCGCGCTGGACTACGACAACGTCACGGTGCGCTGCGGCGACGGCTTCCGCGGCTGGCCCGAGCACGCCCCGTTCGACCTGATCGTGCTCGCCGCCGCGCCGACGGTCATCCCCCCGGCGCTCATCGAGCAGCTCCGGCCGGGCGGGCGGCTGGTGTTGCCGGTGGGCGAGGGTGTGCAGCGGTTGAAGGTGGTGGTGCGCACCGAGGACGGGCACCGGGTCGAAGACCACGGCGGGGTGCGCTTCGTGCCGATGACCGGTGAGGTGCGGGGCGACCCGCCGAAGAGCGGGCCCGGGCAGAAGGGGGCTGGGGGAGCCGACGACGCGCCGGGCGCCCCGAAGGCGCCCTGACGCGGGGCGGGCTCAGCCCATCGCCCGGCGGGCCCGATCGATGCGGTTGCGCACCGCGAGGGCCCGCTTGCTCAACCCGTCGACCGACTGCTTGATGATGAACTTGTCGAAGCCGCCGGCGTGCTCGATCGAGCGGATGGTGTTCGCCGCGACGTTGAGCGTGACGAACGACCCCAGCGCGTCGCTGTAGAGGCGGCGCTTGTGGATGTTGGGCACCTGACGGCGCTTGGTGCGGATGTGGGAGTGGCTGATGTTGTGCCCGGTGATCGGGCCCTTACCGGTCAGCTCGCAGCGGCGGGCCATGGCGGGTCTCCTCGGGGTGACGATGACGCAGTAGCTCGAGCGACGGTGAGGCGAGACGAGTCGCCGCTCACCGGTCGCGGGACGTGGGGGTCTACCCGATCTCGGCGGCGATATCCACTCCTTTGTCGCGATCGGGCAGTATTCCGGGGGCGCGCGATCCGCGCGCCGGCCGAGCGGGTCAGGGCTCGGCCGGCGGCGCGACCCCCTCGACGACCACCGGCTCGGCCTGGGCCAGCAGGCAGATGCCGATGGCGTTGCAGCCGTCCTCCATCTCGGGATCGCACGGCGCGGCGCGGGGCCCGTCGACCCGGGCGTCGAGCCCGCCGATGATGTCGACCACCAGCGCGATCAGCTCCTCGGTCGTATTGTCGAGCTGGCTGCGGATGAGCGCGCAGAAGGTCGGCGGGTCGTCGACGACGCACCCCGCGCGCAGCTCCTCGACCAGGATCGCCATGCGCTCCGTCGTCACGTAGCCCGCCATCACCCCGTCGGTCAGCCGCCAGCCGGGCCCCTCGGCCGAGACCCGCCCGGTGAGCGTGGTCTGGTCGAGCACCAGCGGCAGCTCGGGGCTGTCGAGCAGGCTGATGGGCACCGCCATCGTCACCCGGTCGCTCTCGAGCCAGCCCTCGTCGACCCAGGTCTCGGCGAAGGTGGTCAGCGGCGGGCCCTGCGGGTCGCCGTCGACGAAGGCCCCCGGGCGATACAAGAGCTCGAGGTCCGGCCCCTGCGCCCCGATGAGCACGTCGATGTCGAGGGACTCGAGCTCGCCCGCCGACAGCCCTGGCTCCCACCCCCGGGCCCGCATCAGCAACACCAGGGCGATGTGCCCGGCGCCGTCCGGCCGCACCTGACCGCCGAGGCCCCCGCCGGCGAGCAGCAGCAGGTTGAACATGCGGGAGCCGGCGCCGGCCCCGTGCAGCAGGCAGCCCGCCCGGCGGGCGGTCTCGGGGTCGGGGGGCACGTCCAGGCGGTGGACCCGGGCCGCCGGCCCCCACTGCGACTGACCGGCGAGGGGCACCGTCAGCGGGTCGACCGCCTCGCCGTCGGGCTCGGGCGGGTCGGCGTCGGGAGGGGCGACATCGGGCGCCGACGGCCCGCCGTCGACCCGCCCAGCGTCGCGCGGACCACCGGCGTCGGGCTCGGCGGCGTCGGCCCCGCGATCGGGCCCCGGGTCGACGCCGCCATCGGGCGCCGCCTCGGGCAGAGCGTCGGATCCATCGTCACACCCCCCCAGCGCGACCGCGACCAGGGAGACGATCAGGGGCGTCAGCAGCGCGGCGCGGCGGGCGGCCCTCATCGGCCGGCCACCCGCAGGTGAGGCCCGTCGGGGATGTCGGCGCCGCACGACCAGCACAGCTCGAAGGCCCCCGGGTTCGACTCCCCGCAGGCGGGGCACGGCCGCTCGACGTCCGCCGCCGCCCGGGCGGCGTCGATGATCACCGTCGCCTCGGCTGCCCGGGGCGCGGGCACGAACAGCTCGGTGCGGGCGTCGTCGACCGGGATCTCGCCGGCGAGGCCGGTGCGGAACTGGCCCTGGACCCGGGAGCCGATGCCCTCTCGGGTCAGCATGCTGCGCACGAGGTGCACCTCGGTGGGGTTGAGCGAGGAGAAGACGACGACTTCTTCGGCCATGATGTCCCTCGGGGGCGGGCGATGAGGCCGGGTGAGCGGGCACCGTCCGCCGGCTGTCGGCCGCCGGAGATCGGGCGGCAGTCCGCAGTCTGTCCAAACCGGGGGTCGCGGGCAAGGTCACGGCCCGTATCGGTATGTCACCCGGGTCACGGCCCTCGTCATCCGCTCAATCCCTCATGTGCGGATACATGCCATATAGAGCATACCCGCCCGTATGAGCACGAACACGGCACAGTCGATCCCCGTATATGTGAAGTCTTTCAATCGCAACAGAACTAACAAGCACAATTTTGGGCCGATACCAAAAATCACCTTGTGAGATATGATCGTCCTGGCACACGTCGGACACGGTCTGGCACGACAATCGCAAACAGTGCATGGCGTCACTCAGCAAGAGAGTCATTCCATGCAGCGCAAGGCCATCAAGAAGCAGATCCTCGACAACCTCCGCGCCAACGCCCGCATCGCCGATGCCCGCAGCGGAGTACGGGTCGAGAAGCGCGCACGCACGGTGACCCTGTACGGCTGATGCCTCCGTGAGCCCCCAGAATCGCGCGCGTCCGCCGCGCGGCATGATGAACGCCCCTTCTCACCGACCATGGAGCGCGCGATGTCCGATGCCCGGGCGCTGGCCGATGCGCTGCGCGGGCTGATCGAGCGCCACGTCGCCCCCGACAGCCGGGGGCGCCTCTTCCGCTACGCCACCCGACATGTGCCGCTCGAGTCGTCGGACGAGGGCAGCCCGTTCATCCCCCCGCTCTACACCCTGCGCGTCGCCGCCGCGCTCGAGCTGCCTCGCGACGCGGCGCTGGCCCTCGCCGCGTCGAGCTGCTTCTACTTCGCCGCGGCCGACGTCTTCGACGACTGCGCCGACGGCGACGTGCGCCGGGCGACGGGGCTCGACGTCAACGACGGCTGCCGCCTGATCTTCCTCCACCAGATGGCCCTGGTCGACGGGCCCCTGCCCCCCGAGCGGGTCCCGGCGCTGGTCGCTCTCTACAGCGCCTGCGGGCTCGAGATGGCCGAGGGCCAGGAGCGTGACCTGCGGGGCACCGACGCGGTCGAGGCGTTCGAGCCGGTCGAGATGGTGCGGCTGAAGACCGGGGGCGAGCTGGCGGCGGTGATCGCGGCCCCGGCGGTGCTCGCCGGCCTCGACCCGGCGCCGTGGCGGGCCTTCGGCCGGGCCTTCGGGGCGATGCTTCAGCTCCTGACCGACTACTTCGACCTCTTCCTCGACCCGACCTCCGACGACTGGGAGGCGGGCAAGCCCTCGCTGCCCATCCGGGCCGGGCTGGCCGACCGGCGGCACGGGGCGGCGGTGGCGCTGATGCTGGCCGGCGACCGGGCGGCCAACGACCGCAAGAGCCGGGGGCTGTGGCATCTGGTGCAGGCCGGGGTGGGCAAGCGCTTCGCCAAGACCCGCGACGCGCTGCGCCGGGAGATGCGGGCGGCCGAGAAGGCGCTGGGGCGGCCGACGGTGCTGGCCGACATCCGGGGTGAGCTCGAGGAGTGGATCGGGGGCGTCGTCGACGCCCTGGCCGAGTACCGGGGCGACGCCGCGCCGACCGTCGAGCGGCTGGTGGACGAGGTGGCGTTGTGCCGTCGGGCCGCGATGGCCTTCCTCGAGACCGACCCCCTGTTCGACGAGTCGTCGGAGGTGCAGCGGCACGACCTCTTCGACCGGCCGCTGGTGGTGGGGGACGTCTTCGGTCAGGCGCTGATCTGCGAGTCGCTGCGGGGCGAGGGCCTGCCGCTGGGGCCGGTGCTCGATCAGCTCGTCGACCGGATCGACCCCGACGGCTGGCGCTACTTCCCGGGGCACTTCGAGCTGCCGGCCGACGGGGACTGCATCGGGGTGGTGCTCCAGGCGCTGGCCGGCACCCCCGGCGCGGGCCACCCGGCGACCGCGCTCGGGGTCCGGGCCGTGCTGGCCAACCTCGACGACCGGGGGGTGCCGCTCACCTGGCTGGCCGATGGCTGGCTGCCGGCGGACGGGGACCACCGCCCGCGGCACACCCGGGAGAGCATCGACGCCTTCTGGGCCGGGGGGGCCTGCCCGGCGGCGGCGGCCAACGCGCTGCTCGGGCTGTGGCGCCACGACGCGGCGGCCCACCGGGGGACGGTGGTCCGGGGCCTGATCGCGGTCGCCGAGCAATGCGCCGGGGCGGCCTCCGAGTCGGAGTTCTACCCCCCGGTGGCGATGGACTACATGGTGGCCCACGCGCTGCTCGAGGCCGGCGAGCGGGTCCGGCTGGGCAAGCCGGCGAGCCGGGCGCTGAAGGCGATCGCCGAGCGGCTCGCGGCGCGGCGCACGCTGTCGGGCCGCTTCGGCGACGCGCTCTCCACCGCGCTGGCCGGCTGGACCCTGCACCGCCTCGGCCGGCTCGATCAGACCGCCCGGCTGACCGTCGTCCGGGCGCTGGTCGACGCCCAGGCGGCCGACGGGGGCTACCCGGCCGACCCGTTCTATCGCACCATCCCCCATCCGGTCTCGTCGTGGTATGGGTCACGGATGCTGACGACCGCGTTCGTCATCCAGGCCCTGCGGCTCCTGGCGGGAGACGTCCGGGTCTGAGACCATCGGGGCGCGCGGTCGGGGGACGGTCGAGGAGCCGTGAGTCAAGACGCGGAGAATCTGTCGCTGGAGCCGGTGAGGCTCCGCCGCATCCAGCAGTTCCTGCTGACCCACCTCGTGCTGTGCTGCATCGCGCTGGTGGCGCTCATCGGCGAGGCGATGCTGGTCACCGACCGCAGCCACGTCGTCACCAGCCTCGCGACGGCGATCGTGCCCCTGAGCCTGACGATCGCGTCCTACATCTGCCTCAAGCGGCGGGTGCTGGTCAGCTACCTCATCCCGGGCATCCTCTCGATCGACACCGTGCTCGTCGTGGCCCAGATGGTCGTCGAGAGCGGCATGGAGTCGGGCTGGGCGGCGACCCCGATCCTGCTGATCATCATGCTGCCGCTCTTCAGCCACCAGCGGGGGCAGGTGTGGTGGCTGGCCGGCTTGCAGCTCATCCTGTACGGGGCGGTGTTCACCCTGCGGGCCCAGGGGGTCATCGAGTACGAGGTGCGGCCGGGCATCGGCGCCGACGGCGGGTTCCAGCTCTACACCGGGCTGGGCTACGGCTTCCTCATCCTGGGCGCGGCGTTCCTCGCCGGTCGCACCAGCGTCGACGTGGTCAACAGCCAGCGGCAGCTCGAGGCCGAGGTGACCCGGGCGACCGCCGCCCTGCGCGAAGCCCAGGCCCAGCTCGTGCAGCAGGAGAAGATGGTCGGCCTGGGGCAGCTCACCGCCGGGGTGGCCCACGAGATCAACAACCCGCTGACCTTCGTGACGACCAACATCACCAGCCTCGAGCGCGACCTGGACGACGTGATGACGCTGCTCGAGCGCTATGGGGCGCTCGACGACCAGCTCGCCGAGATCGACCCCGACGCGATCGACGAGATCGACGAGCTGCGGGAGGACCTCTTCCTCGACGACCCCCGGGAGGTGCTCGGCGAGCTGCTCTCCGACACCCGGGCCGGGCTGGAGCGGGTCCAGCAGATCATCCACGACCTCAAGACCTTCGCCCGGCTCGACGAGGCCGAGCGCAAGACGGTCGATCTGCACGAGGGCATCGACAGCACGCTCAAGATGCTGCGCCACAAGATGCCGCCCACGACCACCCTCGAGCGGGACTACGCCGACATGGGCCCGGTGGACGTCTTCCCCGCGCTGCTCAATCAGGTGTTCATGAACATCCTGCAGAACGCGGTCGACGCCCAGCCGGCGGAGAGCGGTTTGTTGCGGGTGCGCACCATCTCGGACGAGGATACGGTGTCGATCGAGATCTCGGACAACGGCCCCGGGGTGCCGCCGGACATCCGGGGGCGCATCTTCGACCCGTTCTTCACCACCAAGGAGGTGGGCAGCGGAACCGGGTTGGGTCTGAGCCTGAGCTATCGCATCATCGAGCGGCACGGGGGGCGGATCGAGGTGGACGACGCGCCGGGCGGCGGCGCGCTGTTCCGGGTGGTCCTGCCCCGGACCCCGCAGGCGACGCCCGATCCGGCGGACGCGTGAATCGAGGCGCTCTGCGCGTGGAGGACTCTTGAGCAGCCGGACTTCGAGCAGCGATCGACGCCCGGACGTCGTGATCAGCTACGCCCGCAACACCGCGGCGCTGGCCCGGGCGACCCACAAGTTCCTGCGCTCGGCGGGGCTCGACGTGTGGTTCGACGAGCAGTCGGTGCGCTCGGGCGACCACTGGCTGGCGGCCCATCACCGGGCGCTGACCTGGGCCCGGCACCACCTCATCCTGCTCACCGACCGCACCCCGCTCGACTGGGCCCGGGCCACCTTCGACCACGCCGAGCGCTGCGCGGCCCTCAACCGCTCGCTCGAGACCATCCCCCTGCTGCGAGAGGGCTTCGACCCGGGGCCGGTGGCCGAGCAGCTCACCCGCTACGAGGTGGGGCACCTCGCCCATGACAAGTCGATGCTCGACACCCAGCTCCGGGCCCTCGTCGCCCGGCTGCGGGAGCACCCGATGCGGCCCAGCCGGCCCCCGGGCGCGTTCGTCGACCCCTACCCCGGCCTGCGCCCCCACGGCCCCGACGAGGCCCGCCACTTCTTCGGGCGGGATCGCGAGGCGAGCGAGGCGGTGGCCCGGCTGGGCACCCAGAGCGACGGCAAGCACCGCCGCTGGCTGCGCATCGTGGGCCCGCCGGGCATCGGCAAGACGGCCTTCGCTGGCGCGGCGGTGGTGCCGGCGGTGCTGCGGGGCGGGGTGCCCGGCTCGCCGCTGTCGTGGCGGGTGGCGACGGTGCGCCCCGGCGACCGCCCGCTGGCGGCGCTGGCCGAGGGGCTGGCCGGGGCCCTGCGCGGGGGCGACGCCGAGCGGGTGCGCAGCGACCTCAAGCGCTCGGGGCTGGCCGATCTGATCAAGGAGCAGCTCTCGGTCGACCACGGGCTGCTGCTGGTCATCGATCACCTCGAGGACGTGGACGGGCGGGCGGTCGAGCCGGCCTCGGTGACCCGCCTCGACGCGCTGCTCGCCGAGGCGCTCGAAGACTTCGACCAGCGGCTCTTCCTCGTCACCGCCGAGCGGATCGATCTGGCCGAGGCGGTCGAGGAGCGCCTGCCCCGCACCGCGGCGCTGCTGGCGACCCACGGGGCGATGTACGCGCTGTCGGGGCTGACCCGCACCGGGCTCAAAGCGGTGGTCGAGGGGCCGGCGGCGCTGGTCGGCCGGCCGTGGCCCCCGCCGCTGGCCCGGCGGCTGCTGGACGACGCCGAGCGCCAGCCGGGCGGCCCGGCCTCGCTGAGCTGGATGCTCTCGGCGCTGATGCACGCCGAGCGGCCCTCGATCCAGGCCTACGAAGAGCTGGGCACCCTGACCCACGGGGTCGGCCGGGCGTGCGACGCGCGCGTCGAGGGGCTGTCGACCGACGACCGGACCCGGGCCCGGGGGCTCTTGTGCGCGCTGGTCGAGGTCGGCCGGGGGCAGGGCGACCGCCCGACCTCGGTGGGCTACGCCGAGGCGGTGGTCGCCGCCGGCGACGGGCCGCGGGCCGAGGGGGTCATCGAGCGGCTGGAGGCCGAGCGCCCGGGGGCGGATACGCCGCTGGTGCGGGTCGAGGGCCCCGAGGGCGAGCGGCGGGTGCGGCTGGCCCACTGGGCGCTGCTGCGGCTGTGGCCTGGCCTGGGCCGGTGGATCGAGGACGACCGCCCGGTGCTCGAGCGCCGGGAGGAGACCGAGCGCGAGGCGGCCCGCTGGATCGAGGACGGGCGCCACGAGCTGGACCTGCCCCGGGGGGCCCGCCTGGGCCACCTGGCCGGCGATGATCTGTCCGAAGAGCAGCGGCGGCGCCTGCGGGCGGTCCTGCCGGTGGAGGCCCGCCGCTTCATCGAGGCGGCCGAGCTGGCGGCCCTCGCCCGCAAGGAGCGGGAGGAGGCCCAGCGGGAGGCGGCCCACGAGGCGGCGCTGCAGAAGATCGCATCGGAGCGCGATCGGGCCCGGGGCGACGCGTCGAACATGCGCCGGCTGGGGGCCCTGCTGGCGGTGCTGGTGCTGCTGCTCGGGGGCTGGGTCTTCTGGGACGAGCTGCAGCTCGTCGACCTCGCCGGGCAGGTGCGGGCGTCGCAGGATCGCTTCCGCAACAAGGCCGAGATGCTCGACAAGGCCGAGGCCGAGCGCTTCGCCGCCCAGCAGGCCCGGGGCGAGGCCGAGGCGGCGCAGCGGCAGGCCGAGTTGAAGCTGGCCCGCTCGGAGAAGCTGCGGGCCCAGGCCGAGCGCAACAGCGAGGCGCTGATGGCCTTCGTGCTCGACACCTGGCGTCGGGCCGACGAGCTGATGGCCCGGGTGCCGGGCAACGATGGCAAGTACGTGCGCCGGCTGATGACCAACGGCCAGCTCGAGGCGCTCGAGAAGCAGGCCGAGGCCGAGACCGACAACCCCCGGATGCGGCTGATGCTGGCCCGTCAGCGGATGACCCTGGCCGACGCGGCCACCGGCCGGCGGGGGCGGGACGACCGGGCCCGGCACCTGACCGCGGCGGTGGAGGCGCTGGCTCCGCTGGCGAAGCTCGACCGCCCGCCGCCGGCGTGGCTGGCCGAGCTGGCCCGGGCCCGCATGCGGCTGGGGCGCTTTTTGACCCGGACCGACCCCGAGGGGCGCCCGGCGGAGTACGCCGACTTCACCCGGGGCCGGGCCGAGTTCGACGAGGCGGCGGCGCTCTACGGGCGGCTGGCGACCGAGGACGCGGAGAACGCCGCGGCCCACGCGGACGCCGCGGCGGGGGCCAAGGCGGCCCTGGGGCGCTTCTTCGGGCAGACCGGGCGCCTGGACGAGGCCCGCACGCTGCTCGGCGAGGCCATCGCCGAGAGCCGCAAGCGGGTCGAGGCCGACGGGGCGCCCGCCGCCCGGCTGAACCTCGCCCGGCGGCTGGCGATGCTGGGCGAGGCCGAGAGCGCGGGCAAGGCGTACGTCGCCGCCCGCAAGGCGTTCGAGGAGGCCCGGGCCGCGCTCGGCGAGGTGCCCACCGGGGCCGACGTCGACCCCGAACCCATCGAGCGCCGGATCAAGCGCGGGCTGCGGGCCCTGCCGCCGGCCCCCTGACCCGCCCGAGACGCCGCGGGGCACCTTGCGGGCCGGGGAGCGACGGCATACAGTCGCCGGACCGTGACGCCGCCCGTCGGCCCACCATCGAGCACAGGAGCCGTCCATGAGCCAGATCGTCCGCTGCGGTCTCATCCAGTGCAGCAACCCGATCAACGACGAGAGCCGCCCGGTCGCCGAGATCAAGGAGGCGGCCTACCAGAAGCATCTGCCCTTCATCGAGCAGGCCGGCGAGAAGGGCGTGCAGATCCTGTGCTTGCAGGAGATCTTCAACGGCCCCTACTTCTGCCCCAGCCAGGACCCCCGGTGGTACGCCGCCGCCGAGCCGGTGCCCGGCCCGACCACCGACCGCCTCGCCGAGCTCGCCCGCAAGCACCAGATGGTCATCGTCGCCTCGGTCTACGAGGAGGCGATGCGCGGGGTGTACTACAACACCGCGGCGGTCATCGACGCCGACGGCACCTACCTCGGCAAGTACCGCAAGCAGCACATCCCGCAGACGGCCGGCTTCTGGGAGAAGTACTTCTTCAAGCCGGGCGACGGGGGCTACCCCATCTTCGAGACCCGCTACGCCAAGGTCGGGGTCTACATCTGCTACGACCGGCACTTCCCCGAGGGCGCCCGCTGCCTCGGCCTCAACGGGGCCGAGATCGTGTTCAACCCCAGCGCGACCGTCGCCGGGCTGAGCCAGTACCTGTGGAAGCTCGAGCAGCCGGCCCACGCGGTGGCCAACGGCTACTTCGTCGGGGCCATCAACCGGGTGGGCACCGAGCCCCCGTGGAACATCGGCGAGTTCTACGGCACCAGCTACTTCGTCGACCCCCGGGGGCAGTTCCTCGCCGAGGGATCGGAAGACGGAGACGAGCTGATCGTGGCCGACCTCGACCTCAGCGTGATCGACGAGGTGCGCAAGACCTGGCAGTTCTACCGGGACCGCCGCCCCGAGGCGTACGACGAGCTGGTCACCTACTGAGGCGCCGGCTCACCCCTCGTCGTCGTCGAACGTCGGCCCCCGCGGTCGATTGAGCGGCACCCGGCTCCGGGTCCGGGCCGCTGACTGCGCCCGCCGACGCAGCGCCAGCGTCACCCCCAGCATCATCGCGGTCAGCAGCCCGACCACCCCCAGGGCGATGGCCAGATCGGAGCCGGGGGACGCCCCGAACTCGACCACCGCCACCTCGGGCGCCAGCCGCAGCCCCTGCTTCTCCATCGCCGCCCGCCGCCGACCGTCGAGCCCCTCCCACCAGATGTCGCGCAGCAGCCCCTCGAAGCGCGCGCGCCCGGCCAGCGCGAGGATGTCGGCCCGGGTCCGGTTGCGCACTTCGAGAAGCGCGCCCACCGGCTCGGTCGCGCCGTGATCCGGCCCGACGAGCGGGATCCAGGCGGTCGTCGCCTCGCCCGCCCGGTCGGGATCGTGCTCGGCGAAGTGCGCCCCGTCGATCAGCAGGCGCCCCTCGACGATCAGGTTGCGGGTCTCGGGCCGCTCGCCCCGAGCCAGGGCCGCGGCAGAGATCGTCGCCTCGCCCCGGTCGAAGCCGTGCAGCACCCGGGGGGCGAACATCAGCGCCAGCGCGGCGATGGCCACCGCCATCACGCCCGGCAGCACCCACCGATCCAGCTCGCGGGAGCCGGTGCGATCCCACGCCTCGCGGCGCTCGAGGTGGCGGATGTCGATGTCGGGCCGGGCGGCGAGCAGCGCGTCGACCAGCCGGGTGAAGCCGCCTTCCCCGGCGTCGGCGAACACCCGGATGCGCTTCAGCCGCCCGCCGGGCGCGGCGTAGCTCAGCAGCAGCTCGTCCACCCCCCGCTCGGGGTCGACGTGCACGTAGAGGTGCTGCAACCGGTCGACGGGGGCGGCCATCGTGCGCACCCCGGCCCGCACCTCGAACCGGCGGGCGTCGAGCCGGGCGCTGACGTTGAAGACGGTGTAGCGGAACTCGAAGACCCGGTCGGGGGTGGCGCCCAGGGGCTCGAAAGGGGGTGGGCCGTTCATCGGACTCCGGCAGAGAGGTAGATGAATACCGTAGGCTCTGGCACACTGTGCCTGCCCACGCCGCGCCTCGCCGCGGCCGTCGCAGCAAGGGATGAGTCGATGTCTCGAGAGGCGCCCGCGCTTCGCCCCGTCTTCGAAACCCCCGCCTCGACCGCCCGCTCCACCCCCGACCCCCGTGGAGGGCGCCGGTGAGCCCGACCGATCCGAAAGCCGCACTTCAGGCCGACCCCACGGCGTTCGACATCGATGATCTGGTGCGCCTCGGCCGGGTCCGGGCGGCCGAGCCCTCGCCCTGCGGCGGGTGGGTCGCGGTCGAGGTCGCCCGGCTCGACGAGGACGGGGCCCGCTACATCAGCGACCTGTGGCGCATCTCGGCCCACGACCCCGAGGCGACCCCGCTCCGGCTGACCTGGGGCGAGCACCACGACCGCGCGCCCCGCTTCCGCCACGACGGCGCCCTGCTCTTCCTCAGCGCCCGCCCGACCCCCGACGACGAGGACGGCAAGCGGACCCAGGTGTGGATGCTGCCCCCCGGCGGCGGCGAGGCCCGCCCGCTGACCGACGAGCCCACCGGGGTCGAGGCGTTCGCCTGCGGCGGCGACCGGCTCACGGTGCTGACCCACGTCTGGCCCGGCGTGCCCCACGAGGAGCAGCGGGCCCACGCCGACGACCGGGCGAAGCACGGCCCGTCGACCCTGCACTACACCACCATGCCGGTGCGCTCGTGGGACCACTGGCTGCCGACGGCCGCGCCCCACCTCGTGGCCTGGGTCGACGGCCGGCGCACCGACCTGACCCCCGACGCCGACCGCGACCACCGCGGCTCGCCGTGGGCCATGGCCGCCGGCGGGCGGCGGGTCGTCACCTCCCACGAAGAGCCCGGCCCCGACCGCCTGCCCCAGAGCAGCCTGCGGGTCTTCGACCTCGACACCGGCGCGGCGACCCGCATCCCGACCGCGCCCCGCTCGCTGATCGAAGGGGTCGCCGTCTCGCCCGACGGCCGGTGGGCGGTGGCCGAGGTGCACCGCCGGGCCGACCGCGAGCTGGGCCGGCCGGTGCTGTGGCGCTTCGACCTCGAGGCGGGCACCGGCCAGCCGCTGGCCCCCGACTGGGACGTGCACCCCGTCGTCTGCGCGCTCACCGACACCCGGGCGCTGGTCACCGCCGGCGTGCGGGCCCGGGTGCCGGCCTTCGCCGTCGACCTGAAGGGCGGCCGCGTCACCCGGCTGACCGCCGACGACGTGCCGGGCAGCTTCCGCCACCTGCGCCCGACCCCCGACGGCGGCGTGCTGGCGCTGACCGACCGCCTGACCCACCCCCCCGAGGTGTGCCGGCTCTCCGGCGAGCCCGACGGCGCCCCGACCCGGCTGGCCCCGCTCTCCGGCTTCGACCCGGCCCGATCGGCCGACGTCGTCGTCGAAGACGCGTCCACCACCAGCAGCGACGGGGCCGAGGTGCACGGGCTCGTGCTGCGGGCCGGCGCGGGGGACCACCACCGCCCGGGGCTCATCTGGATCCACGGCGGCCCGGTGGGCCAGCACGAAGACGGCTGGCACTGGCGGTGGAACGCCTTCACCGCGGCCAAGGCGGGCTACGTCGTCGCGCTGCCCAACCCCCGGGGGTCGACCGGCTACGGCCAGGCGTTCGTCGAAGGCATCTGGAACAACGCCTGGGGCGGCGTCTGCTACGACGACATGATGGCCGCCGCCGATCACTTCGAGGCCCGACCCGACGTCGACCCGGCCCGGATCGGCGTGATGGGGGCCTCGTTCGGCGGCTACATGACCAACTGGATCGGCGCTCGCACGGCTCGGTTCCGCTGCCTGGTCACCCACGCCGGGATCTACCGCATGTCGACCTTCCACGGCACCAGCGACTGGCCGGCGTGGTTCGAACTCCAGGCCGGCATCTCACCGGCCGACCCCCAGTTCGACCGCCACTCGCCGCACCGGCTGGTGCACCAGTGGAAGAGCCCCACGCTCGTGACCCACGGCGAGAAGGACTACCGGGTCCCCATCTCGCAGGCGCTGCTGCTCTTCGAAGACCTCCAGCGCCACGAGGTCGAGTCCGAGCTGATGGTCTTCCCCGACGAGAACCACTGGCTGCTGCGCCCGCGCAACATCCGGGCGTGGTACCGGGCGTGGCAGAGCTTCGTCGAGCGCCACCTCGCCGAAGACGCCGGCGCTGCCCGAGCCGAGGCGAGCTGACCACCCCCGCCGCTGCGCCCCTCGGCCCGGGCGAGGTCGACCGGTGAGACTCGTCGACCGCATCCCCCGCCACCCCGCCTTCCCCGTGCTGTGCGGCCTCCTGATCGCGCTGCCCACGCTCGGCGCGGGCCTCTTCATGGACGACGTGCTCGCCCGGGTGAAGCTGCTCGGCCTCGACACCCCGTGGAGCCCGGCGCCGTGGTGGGACCTCTACACCTTCGCCCGGGCCGACCTGAACCCCGAGCTGCTCGCCGCCGGCCACCACCCGTGGTGGGCCGACCCCGCGCTGCGGATGACCTTCTTCCGCCCGCTCTCCGCGGCGACCCACGCCCTGGACTACGCGCTCTGGCCCCACCACCCGGCCCTGCACCACCTGCACAGCGTGATGTGGTACGGGCTCACGATCGCCGTCACCCTCGCGCTCCTGCGTCGGGTGCACCCCGATCACCCCCGCCTCGTCGCCGTCGCCGGCCTCGCCTTCGCCGTCGCCGCGCCCCACGTCATGACCGTCGGCTGGCTCGCCGGCCGCAACACCCTGATCGGCTTCGCCTTCGGCGCCCTGGCCGTGCTGGCCCACCTGAGCTGGCGCCGCACCCGCCGCCCGGCCGCCCTCGCCGCCGCGCTGGGCCTGCTCGCCGTCGGCCTGCTCGCCAGCGAGGCCGCCCTCGGATCGCTGGGCTATGTCGCCGCGTGGGCGCTGTGCGTCGAGCCGGGGCCCTGGCGCCGCCGCCTCGCCACGCTGGCCCCCTACGCCCTCGTCGTCGCGCTGTGGCGCGTGGCCTACGTCGCCGCGGGCTTCGGCGCCACCGCCACCGCCATCTACCACGACCCCGGCACCGACCTGCCCGGCTTCGTCGCCGCCGCGCTGGGCCACCTGCCGGTCCTGATCCTCGGCCGCTGGATCCCGCTGCCGCTCGACGCCTGGGCCCTCGTCCCCCCCGCGGTCCACGCCCTGCTCATCGCCGCCGCCGCCCTCGCCGTCGCCGGCCTCTTCGCGCTCTTGTGGCCCCTGCTCGCAGCCCGCCCCCGCGCGCGGTTCTGGGCCGCGGGCATGGTGCTGTCGCTGGTGCCCTTCACCGCGACGATGCCCATGGACCGCCTCGTCTTCTTCGCCGGCCCCGGCGCCGCCGGGCTCGTGGGCCTGCTCGCCGCCGCGCCCGACGGGCCGGGCCCCCGGACCCGCCGCGCGCTGCTGGTGCTGTGCCTGCCCGTCGCCGCCGTCGTCGGCCTGCTGCGCGGGATCACCCTGCCGCTCTACGTGGGCGCCAACACCGCCGGCGCCGAGCAGGCCCCCCGGGACGCGGCGGTGCCCGGCCAGACCTTCGTGCACGTCACCGGCACCTTCCACCGGACCCACTACGCGACCCTGATGCGTCAGGCGGCCGGCGACCCGGCCGTGCCCCGGCGCAGCGTCATCCTCTCGTCGATGCTGACCGGCGCGACCGTGCACCGCCCCGACGCCCGCACCCTCGAGATCAGCCCCGACGGCGGCTACATGGCCCGCATGCTGGACCAGATCCACCGCCGGCCGGACGCCGCGTTCGCCGTCGGCGACACCGTGACCCTGCCCGACCTCGACGTCGAGATCCGCGCCCTGACCCCCGACGGCCGCCCGGCGCGGGCCGCGTTCCGGTTCCGCCGGCCGCTCGAAGACCCGTCGCTGCGCTGGCTGATGCTCACGCCGGCCGGCCCGCTCGGCATCGCGACCCGCCCCTTCCCGCTGCCCGCGGTGGGCGAGACCGTGCGGGTGCCGGCCGCGCTGTGACCCGCCGACCTACGGGGCCGGCTCGCAGACCACCTCGTAGACCCCCGGGAGCTGGCAGTCGGCCCGGCTGTTCCACCGCGCGTCGTACGTCCCGTTGTTCTCGTTGTACGGCCGGCAGGTCCGCCCGTCGGCGTCGCAGGCGTTGGTCTCGACCCACGACTCCGCCAGGCCGTGCCCGAAGAACTGGCACGCGAAGTCGGCGCAGCCCTCGGCGTTGTTGCACTCGTTCCAGCTCCCGCAGCTCCCGTGATAGGCGTAGGTCTCGTTCGGCGGCAGCGCCACCAACTCCGGCACCACGATCTGCTCGTTGCACAGCCCGGTGACCTCGTCGCAGCCGGTGACGCACGGCTGGAAGCGCACGACCCCTTCGCCGAGGAACAGGTAGCTCGTCTCGGGGTTGTCGCAGAACACCGCGCCCGGCTCGGGCACCTCGCAGGTCAACCCCACGTCCTCGTTGTGCCCGCAGTCCTCCCGGCCCCAGGCGTCGAAGCCGCACTCGCCCAGGTTGGCCTCGGTGCCGTCGCACGCCAGATCATCGAGCCAGATGACCCCCTGGCCGGCCGCGTCGAACTGCGCCACCCGCCGGGGATAGCCGAGCTGCTGACAGACCACGGTCTCCTCGCCGAGCAGGAAGCTGTCGTCGCACACCGTGCCCCACTGCCCCGCGTGCCACACCTCGAGCAGCCCGCTCTCGGGGCTCTCGCCCACCAGCCGCACCTGAGCCTCGGCGGTCACCGAGCGGCAGCGGGCCGTGTTGGGATCACACTCGCACTCGGCGTACAGCTCGAAGCCCAGCCCGTCCGCCGCGCAGATCTCGACCCCCGCCTCGCCGCAGCGGAAGTCCCGCAATGGCGCGCAGAACCGCTCGCCGACGCACAGCCCGGTGCCCGTGTCGCACGTCTCGCAGTTCTCCACCGGGTCGAAGCCGTCTCCCTCGACGTTGCACAGCTCGCTGGCCCCGTCCACGCACCGCCGCTGCCCCGGCCGGCACGCCGCGTTGCAGGCGCCGTCCGCCCGGCAGCCGAGGGCACACACCGTCGGGATGGCGAAGCCGTCGCCCGCCGCGTTGCACCGCTTCACCTGATCGCCGTTGCAGGTCACCGTCTCGTCGGCCGGGTTGCAGACCGGGAAGCACTCGACCGGGCCCGGGTCGCAGCCGAAGGCGCAGACCTCCTCCGCCTCGAAGTCGAAGCCGTCCGCCGCGCAGATCTCGCGCACGTCGCCGGTGCACCGCCGCTCGCCCTCGGCGCAGACGCAGGTCTCGAGCCGGGCGAAGATGTCGTCGAGCGCCGCCCGCAGCTCGGCCGCGTCGTCGACCACGTAATACGGCGGCCCCCCGTCGCGGGCCGTGCCCCCCGCCTCGGCGATGGCCGCGAGCAGCTCGCCGTTGGCCTGCCGGCTGATGCCCACCGCGAACGTGCGGATGCCGCGCCGGCGCAGGGCCTCCACCCGCTCGACCGCCGCCAGCTCCGCCTCGCAGGTCTCGTCGCCGTCGGTGATCAGGATGACCGACTCCCCCTCATCGGGGTCGCCGAACACCACCTCGATGCCGTCGAACGCCGCCGCGATGGGCGTCTGGGCCACCTGCGCCGGATCGGGCATGCGCTGGAAGGTGTTCTGGGCCTCGAACGCCGGCGCGGTGATGCCGCCCGCCGCGCAGCCGTCGCCCGCGGAGGGGAAGGTGCGCAGGCCGAGCCGAGCGGTGTCCGCCCGATCACCCGAGTTGCCGATGAGCGTATCGCGGGTGAACTGCCACCGCTCGCCGATCATGCTCGACGAGCGATCGACGAGCACGATGACCTCCGGCTTGACGCACGACCCGGCGCAGGCGCCCCCGCCGCAGTCGCGCCCCTCGCCGCACGGGATGCGCCGCGACGGCATCGTGCAGCCCGGCCGCTCCGGATCGGGGATGCACACCCGCAGCCCGAAGCCATCCACCGTGCACGCCCCGACCCACGGCTCGCCGCAATCGTCGGGGCACTCGAAGACGCACTGCCCGCCGGCGCAGACCGCGCCCTCGGCGCACGCCCCGCACGACCCGCCGCAGCCGTCGCCCCCGCACTCGGCGCCCCCGCAGGCCGGCACGCAGACGCACTCGTTGTTGACGCAGTCCAGCCCCTCGTCGCAGGCGCAGTCCGCCGCGCAGTTGCCGCAGTCCTCGTCCGCGCCGCACACCCCGTCGCCGCAGCGCGGCGCGTCTACGCACACCCCCGCCTCGCAGTTCTGCCCCGCCTCGCAGGCGCAGTCCGCCGCGCAGCGCCCGCAGTCCTCACCCGGATCACACGCCCCGTCTCCGCAGCGCGGCGCGTCCACGCACATGCCGTCGGTGCAGTCCTGCCCCGCCTCGCACGCGCAGTCCGCCGCGCAGCTCCCGCAGTCCTCGCCCGGATCACACGCCCCGTCCCCGCAGCGCGGCGCGTCCACGCACATGCCGTTGGTGCAGTCCTGACCCGCCTCGCAGGCGCAGTCCGCGGCGCAGTTGGCGCAGTCCTCGCCCGCGTCGCACGCCCCGTCGCCGCACGAATCCGGCGGCGGCGCGCAGGCCCCGTCCCCGCCGCAGACCTCGCCCTCGGGGCACTCGCCGCACGACCCGCCGCAGCCGTCGGCCCCGCACGCCCGCCCATCGCAGTCGGGCACACACGCCGGCTCGCAGACCCCGCCCCCGCCGCAGGCCTCGCCCTCGGGGCAGCCGCAGTCGGCGGGGCACGTCCCGCAGTTCTCGCCCTGGGCCTCGGTGCACGCCCCGTCGCCGCAGCACGCCCCGCAGTCGGCGGGGCACGTCTCGCACGTCTCGCCGTCGGCCTCGGCGCAGGTCCCGTCCCCGCAGCTCGCCGGCACCTCGAAGCAGGCCCCCGCCGCGGTGCAGACCTCGCCCTCGGCGCACGCGCCGCACGACCCGCCGCAGCCGTCGTCCCCGCACGCCCGGCCCTCGCAGTCCGGGGTGCAGGCCACCGCGTCGGTCTCCGGCGGCGTGGCGTCGCCGCCCTCCCCCTCCCCGCCGCCGTCGGGCACGCAGCCCCAGCACATCAGAAGCACCGCCAATCCACCGATCCAGCGCGACATCCGGCTCCCCTCCTCATCCGCTGATTGTGTAGAAATACAAACGAATGGTCGCAGATCCCATTGGCCGATCCCAGCGCGGTCTTTGCCCTGACCCCTGCGGTCGGCGACCCCTGCCCCGCCCCGGACATCCATCCCCGAAGCGCTGACCGAGAGGAGGCCCCATGACCCGCGCCGCCCCCATCGATCGCCGCCACCGGATCCTGCTGGCGACGCTCGCGCTCGCCATCCCCGCGACGCTGGTCGCCCTCGCCCGCCTGCCGCTCGCCCTCGACGACCTGCGCCTCGTCTACACCGCCGCCATCGTCGACATCCTGATCTTCGGCGGCGGCGCCCTGTGGTGGATCGCCCGATCCCGCGGCGGCCTCGCCGCGCTCGGCATCGACTGGCTGCGGGTCACCCGGGGCGCCGTCATCGCGCTGGCCCTGCTCGGCCTCGCCGCCCGCCTCTCCGGGGCCCCGCTCGCCGGCTGGATGCTCGCCCCGCTCCTGCTCGTCGAAGCCCTCGTCGCCGTCACCGTGTGGCGCGCCGTCTACCGCGGCTGGCGGTCGGGCACCGGCGCCGGCTGGGCCCGCATCGAGCAGGCCCTCGCCATCCGCCTCGGCCCGACCCTGGCCGCCGCTGCCGTCGGCGAAGCCCGCGTCGTCGGCGCCGCTCTGCGCACGCTGACCCTGCGCCCCGTCCGCCGCCCGCCCGGCACCCACCCGGCCGCCGGCGCGACCTGGCGGGCCATCGCCATCGCCCTGACGCTGGTCACCGTCGCCGAGGGCGTCGCCCTGCACGTCATCCTGTCCGCCTTCGACGTCACCCACCCCGCCCTGCACGGGATCCTGGCGCTGCTCCACATCTGGGGCGTGCTCTGGCTGCTGGGCGACCTGCGCCTGATGACCGAGACCGGCCACCGGGCCACCGCCGCGGGCGTCGACATCGAGCTGGGCCTGCGCGGCCGGGCCCACATCCCGTGGTCGGCCATCGACCGCGTCGAAGCCCGCGAGCTGGACCCGCCCGACCGCCTCGTCGGCGAGCGCTGGCCGGACCACCTCGTGCCGGTCACAGCCAGCGAGGCGCCCAACATCACGCTGCACCTGAACCACGAGGCCGCCGTCCGGGGCCTCTTCGGCGTCGAGCGCCGGGGCACTGCGATCGCGCTGCGCCTCGACGACCCCGCCGCCTTCGCCGCCGCGCTCGCCGAGGCCCGGCCCGATCCCTGAGCCGCCCGGCATACCGCCACCCGTGACGCCTGCTCGGATACCCATCGGGGTCGTCGAGCGAAGCCATTCGTGGCGGCGGGCGGCGTCGAGCGTCAGGACGTAGCGTGCGTGGTCGAGATACCGCCGGGGCCACATGTCGGCGGCGGCGGCGGGTCTCAGGCGAGCAGGTCGGGCAGATCCTCGGGGGCCAGCGCGGCCCGGGCGAAGAGGCGCGTGGTCCACCGGTCGAGCGTCTGCTCGTCGGCTGCTTCGATCCGCGCCCGGCTCGCCGCCGGAACGCAGCCTGCCCGCGCCTCGATGTATCTCAGCAGCATCTCGACCCGGCCTTCGGCCCAGCCCTCGGCCCGGCCCTCGTTTCGCAATCGCTCGGCAGTGGACATGATCGCCTCCCGCTTCTCGTCCGAGACGCCCTCCGAGATGCGCGCCTCGATGGACCCCGGCGGTACGTCGCCTACACTATAGATGTAGTTCAGGGCCTGCACGACACCCTCCGCCGTCTCCTCGGTGCGCAGCGCGATGTTCAGGTGCTCGAGCAGCCGCTGCGAGACGGCGCCCTCCCGCAGTCGGTGCGCGCTCCGCAGCGCGAGCAGGGCCGCGGTCGCCAGCGAGATCCGGGTCGACGCCTCGATCTCGGCCTCGGTCGAGCGGGTCAGGTCGTCGATCAACAGCCGATACGACGGCAGGTGCGGCGCGAGGTGGCCCTTGAGCGGGTCGGGCAGGTCGAGCACGTCCAGCAGCCCGGCCGGCGACGTCCACGGCTGCTGCCCGTGGTACAGCACCACCGGCAGCACCGCCGGCAAGCGCCGCGCGCCCGGGTTCTCGCGGAGCCACGCGCGCTGGATGCGCACCACGTAGACCTGCGCCCGGAAGGGCATCAGCGGGTCGATCGTGGACTGGTGCTCGAAGAGCAGGAAGAGGAACACCGGCTCGCCATCCAGCCGGGCCCGGAAGACCAGATCGGCCCGGCGGTCGGTGAGGTCGTCGCCGATGTAGTCGTTGGGCACCTGCTCGAGGGTGTCCCAGTCGATGCGGGCGACGGCGGCGGCGGGCAGCGCCCGGCGCAGGGCCTCGGCCGCCAGCCGGGGGTCGGAGAACGTCGCCTTGTAAAGCGCGTCGTGGGGGGTGTTCATGGTGGGAATAGGGGACGAGGGCGGCGAAGTGTCCGAATGACGGGTTTTGGACCGCGAGGCCGGGGGCCATAGCCGGGCGGTCCGGCCGACCGCCGCGGGCAGTGGGTCGGGTGCCAGGCGGACGGAGCGCGAGGAGCAGCATGAAGCTCGCGCCCCGTCCACCGACCCTGCCCGCAGCCGGCGCACGCCTTCAGCCGATGCTTCGGTTCTCGAGAGCCGCGAGAGGCAGCCACACCAGGGCGATGGCCAGGGAGCCGCCATCTGGGCGGCATGAGGCAGGCGATCATCACTGCGCCAGCGAGGGCCGCGGCTGGGAAGCTGTAGCGCGCAGGGCGGCCACCAGCGCCGTGAGGGCTCAGACGGCGGGCAGGGTGAGGGGGATGAGCAGGCCCGCCGGGGCGCCTCCGGGCTGAGGTCACAGCGGGTGTGGTGGGGCGCGAGTTGGTCGCCCGGACGAATCCCTCGACGCCGCCAGCGGCATGAGTTAGCTACCCCCCAGCGTGGGAGGAGACATGGCAGACGCCCTGCGGGTCCGCTTGCGGCCCATCATCGAAGACGGTGAGGGGACGGCCGGGCGGCTCTTCGCCGTCGTCATCCAGCTCTTGATCATCGCCAGCCTCGTGACCTTCGCGGTCGAGACGCTCCCCGATCTGAGCCCATCCACCCGATGGGGACTGCGCTTGGCCGAGATCGGCTTCGTGTCCGTCTTCACCATCGAGTATCTGCTACGGCTCTGGGTCGCCGAGCGCCGGTGGCGATTCGTCTTCAGCTTCTTCGGGATCATCGATCTGCTGGCGATCCTGCCGTTCTACCTGCGATTGACCGTCGACCTTCGCTCGGTGCGGGTGCTGCGTCTTCTGCGGCTGTTCCGCATCTTCAAGCTCGTCCGCTACAACGACGCAGTCCGGCGCTTCCGCCTGGCGCTGCAGCTCGCCCGCGAGGAGCTGATCCTCTACCTGACGTCTACACTGCTGATGCTCTACCTCTGCGCGGTGGGCATCTTCCACTTCGAGAGCGCCGCCCAGCCGGACGTGTTCGTGAGCGTCTTCGACGGCATGTGGTGGGCAGTCGCCAGCCTGACGACCGTCGGCTACGGGGATGTGGTGCCCATCACCGTCGGGGGCAAGATCTTCACGTTCGTGATGCTGATGCTGGGCTTGAGCATCGTCGCGGTGCCTGCTGGCCTGATATCCTCCGCGCTGTCCCGGGCCCGAGCGCTGCTCGGAGATGGGGCCGAGCCGCCCGATCAGTCGTCGTAGAAGGAGGCCGTGGCCTTGATCCGCTCGGCGTACTGATAAATATCGTCCAGCGACCCGATCGGGGTCTTGTCCTCGTCATCCACGTCGAACGTCGACTTGGGCAGGCCCTTGACCTCGGCGACCGTCCCTTCAGTGATGTCGAGCAGGTTCAGCTCGAGGAATGGCCGGGGATCGTGCCATCACGCGCTCCCGCAGACATCAATTGCATATACGACATGGACGGCTGCGGACCTTGCTGTGACGCTGTTGGCCCGCTCGGGCTGCGACGACGAAAGCACAGGTGGGTCGGACCCGCCGCGCGCCCATGGGTCTCACGGCTCGGCGCCGCCGAAGCCCGCTCCTCCAGCGCCGCCGCCAAGCACAGCCTGAAAAGCCTGTCCCCCGCCGCGGCGCCGTCGCCGGCCCACGGGGGCACCGCGGCGGTGGGGACCGGCGCGCCGATCCGCAGGCCGTCGTCATCCGGCCGCACATCCCCCACCACCGCCCGTCCGCCGGGCAGCGGCGCAATGGCCGACGCGAGCAACCGACCCACCGTATGAGCCCCCTCCGTCACCGGGTCTGTCGGACAGTGTGCGGGGTTCGTGCGGTCGGATCCGCCGACGGGCATCCGCCGACGGGCGTCTGCCCGCCGCAGCTTCTGGTTCAATCGGCGCCCCCGATATGGAGGCCCGAGATGGACGAAGCCCGCCTGTTCGAGAAGCTGGCCCGCATCGAGGCGCTGTACGCCGGCGCGACGACCGACGGCGAGCGGGTGGCCGCGGGGCTGGCCCGGGAGCGCATCCTGGCCCGGCTGCGCGAGGTCGAGGCCCTCGACCCGCCGGTGGAGTACCGCTTCTCGCTGGGCGACGTGTGGTCCCGGCGGGTCTTCCTGGCGCTGCTGCGGCGCTACGAGATCCGGCCCTATCGCTACCCCCGCCAGCGGCGCACGACGGTGATGGCCCGGGTCTCGCGGCGCTTCGTCGACGAGACGCTGTGGCCCGAGTACCAGGAGATCGACAAGACGCTGCGGGCCTATCTGTCCGAGGTGACCGACCGGGTAGTGCGCGAGGTGCTGAGCGGCGACGGCTCCGAGGCCGACGTGGTCGAGGAGCAGCCGCAGCTCCCCCTCCAGCCGGCCGGGGGCGCGCCCGGGCCGAAGCCCGAGCCGAAGCCGGCGCCCGAGCCCCCGCCGAAGCCCGAGCCGAAGTCGACGCCCGCTCCCCCGCCGTCCGGCCGCGGTCGATCCGGATCGGGCAAGAAGAGCCGCAAGAAGAAGAAGAAGCGCAAGCGGCGCTGAGCCGGGCGCGGCGCGCGGCGGTGGGGCCCGGAGCGGCGATGGTGTACCGTTCGACGCCGAGCATCACCCCCGACCCGCGAGCGCGCCATGCACCCATCGGATCCCCGCGTCCTGTCCCTCGACGGCATCCACCGCAGCCGGCGCCAGCTCGCGCTGCGCTACGGCATCGGCGACCTGAGCTTCCACACGACGTTCTGGTACGACGACGTCGACCTGCCAGCGCTCGAGGCCCGCCACGGGGTCGAGGTGATGCAGCGCATCTACCTGCACGTCGCCCTGTTCGACCTCAACAAGCTCGTCAGCCTGCGCCCCGACGCGATCGACCTCGGCCCCTGGCGGCGCTTCGTGACCCCCGCGCTCGCCGCGCTGTGGCGCACCGTCACCCACCGCATCTTCGCCCAGTGGCGCTACGAGAACGACCTGCCCGACTACGAGACGCCGCCCCTGCCGGTCGCCGACGAGCCGGACGGCATCGGCCCCCTGCGCATCGGCCCGCCGACCGACGGCCGGCCGGACGTGCTGGCGTTCTGCGGCGGGGGCAAGGACAGCCTCGTGATGAACGGGCTGCTCCAGCGGGCGGGCGTCGACTACGGCTCGTTCGTGTACGCCCACTCGGTCTACGGCCGGGCGGCCCCGCAGCACGCGCTCATCGGGCGGCTGCTCGACCGCTGCACCCCGCAGACCCGCCACCGGATGTGGAGCTACGACGACACCCTCGACGCCCCGATCATCGAGCTGTGCCCCGAGCTGGGCACGAAGACGCTGTGCGCCGGCGAGACGCCCAGCGCGCTGTTCGCGGCGGTGCCGGTGATGCTGGCCCACGGCTACCGCCGGCTGGCCCTGGGGCACGAGGCGAGCGCCAACGTGGGCAACCTCGTGTGGGATCGCACCGGCGAGATGGTCAACCACCAGTGGGGCAAGTCGCTGGAGGCCGAGCGCCTGCTCAACGGCTACCTGCAAGCGGCGGTGGTGGCCGACGCCCGCTACTTCAGCCTGCTCCAGCCGATCCACGACGCGGTGATCTTCAACCTGCTGCGCCGGGACGCGGCGGCCCTCGACGCGACCCACTCGTGCAACGTGGCCAAGCCGTGGTGCAAGCGCTGCCCGAAGTGCGCCTACGTGTGGATGAACTACATGGCGTGGCTCGATCCGGCGGCGGTGGAGGCCATCTTCGGGGAGAACCTGTTCGATCTGCCCGAGAACCGGGTCGCCTTCCGCCAGATGGTGGGTCTGGGCGCGCACACGCCGTTCGAGTGCATCGGCCAGATCGAAGAGGCCCGGGTGGCGATGCGCCTGTGCGCGGCCAAGGGCGTGGTGGGCGCGGCGACCGCCGAGTGCCTGCCGAAGCTGCCCCCGCTCGATCTGGACGCGTTCGCCGCGCGCTTCATGGGGGTCGACGCGGCCGGGTGCGACATGCCGCCGGGGCTGGCTGAGGGGGTCATCCCGCAGATGAAGGCCGCCGCCGAGGCGGGGCTGGCCTACGCCCGGCGCTGGCTCGGGGCGGGGTGAGGCTCAGGGGGTAGATGGGACCGGGAGACCGTGAGTCGCGCAGCCCTGTGACGAGCACGCGAGCGGAGCGAGCCGCCGCGCGCAGGGAGGCCGGGCCCACGATGAGCGCATCCGATGGGGCAGGCCGTGAGGGCGAAGCCCGAGCACGCGAGCGAAGCGAGCCGCCGCGCGCAGGGAGGCCGGGCCCGCGAGGGGCCCGGGCCGGAGCGAGGAGGAGGGCGCAGCCCGACGACGCTGCGCAGCGCCCGCCCGCAGGGCGGCCGAACGAGCACGGCACCTAGAAAAGCGTATACGAGAAGCGGAGCTGCACGTCGTGCTCGGTCTGCGTCTCGTCGATGATCGCCGGGTCGAGGGTGAGGTTGTAGCGGTAGTTCAGCGACGCGAAGCTGGCCAGACGCAGGCTGATCTGGTTGCGCCAGGTGAAGCTGGAGTTCTCCTGGTCGAAGGCGAGCAGGCCGTCGAACTCGGTGCTGACGGTGACCCACGGCAGCGGGCGGGCGAAGCCGACGATGGTGCCCTCGACGCCGGTGACGTAGCTGTCCTCGACGAGCTCGTAGGCGTAGACGGCGAGCACCCGGTCGGGGTCGTCGGCGGTGGGGTCGGGGCGGCTCTGGCGGGCGCCGTAGGTGCGCAGGCCGTTGGCCAGGGTCTGGCGGGCGCCGAGGCCGAGGCGCAGGTCGAGCTCGATGGTGCGCTTGCGCAGCACCCGGAAGTTGCCGCCCGACCCCTGGCGGAGCTGGAGCGGGGCGAATGAGCCGCCGAGCTCGAGGCGGTCGACCTCTTCGGCGGCGTCCCGGTCGACGTCGATGAGCGTCTGGGGGCCGTCGGGGCCGTCGACGACCCGGGTCGAGCAGGGCGCGGCGAGGCCGCCGTCGGGGCCGGGGGGGCAGACGTAGGCCGGGTTGGCGATGGCCTGATGCCGGGTGAGCAGGCTGGTCTCGGCGCCGGCCCGGGCGTAGGGGCCGAACCAGGGCACGACGACGTAGGTGTAGATGGTGTGGGCGAAGAGCCGGTCGGCGTCGTTGGTGAAGTAGTCGTCCTCGGGGGCCCGGGTCTGCTCTTCTTCGAGCTCGAGCCGGGTGTGCCACAGGTGGGCGTCCTCACGGTAGGTGAGCGATCCGTCGAAGAAGACGCTGGCCCCGTAGCTGGTGCCCTGCTGCTGCTCGGCCTGATCGGTGTCGTTGAAGACGACGCTGCCGCCGACAACGCCCCGCAGGGTCCAGGTCTGATCCCGGTCGACGGTCTGGCTGGGGTCGACCTCGCCGGCCCCGAGGAACTCGCCGGTGTCGCCGTCGAGCACGAGGGTGAAGCGGCTGGCCTCGCCGGGCACGAGGCGCACGGTGGCGAAGTCGGTGCGGTCGCGGTAGGTGCCGCCCGAGCGGATGATCTTGTACAGGCCGGGCGGCAGCACCCACACCCGCACCTTCTCGCCCTGCTGCTCGTCGGCCCCGAAGCCGATGCCGTAGTCCTCCCGGTTGTCCATGCGGATCAGCTCGTAGGTGCCCCGGAAGGGCACGAACTGCTCGTCGACGACGTCGATCTGGAGGGTGGCCCAGGTGGGCGGCACGATGGCGGTGCGGCCGTCGTCGACCTGCACCCGGGTCCTGATCTGCTGGGCGAGGGTGCCGGTGCCGAAGCGCACGTCGTAGGTGCCGGGCCGCAGCACGATGCGGGCCCCCGGGCGGCCCTCGGCGACGGCGTCGCCGCTCTCGGCGTCGTAGACCGCGACCGGCGGCTCCTGGCGGGTGGCGGAGAGCGCGGGCACGTAGATCGCGCCGAAGCCGACGCCCATCGGGGTGGGGTCGGCGTGCACCCCGGGCAGGTCGTTGAGCGGGTCTTCGGGGCGCCAGCGGATGGCGCCGGGCTCGGCCGGCGCGGGGGCCTCTTCGGGCTCCTCCATGCGGGCGAGCCGGGGGGTCTCGGGGGCGTCGAGGTACTGCGCGAGGTCGTCGAGCGCGAGGTCGAACTGCGCTTGCAGCATCTCGCTGAGCGCGCGCACCGTCGAGCGGGTGCTGCCCTCCCCGACCTCGCCCACCGGGCGCCGGGCGTCGAACTGGTAGGTCCAGACGAGCGCGTCGTCCTTGAACCGCACCAGCCGGAAGCTCATCGAGAGCCGGGCCAGCGCCTGGTCGCCGGCCTGCACCTGCTCGATGGCCTCGACCTCGGCGCTGAGGGTGTAGTCGGCCGGGATCTGGGAGACCTCTTCGTCGACCTGCTTGACGAGGTTCGAGGCCCGCAGGTGGTCGATGATCAGGGCGGTGATCATCTTCTGGGGGCGCTCGCTCCACCGCCGGGCGCGGTCGTAGCGCAGCTCGTGGGTGTCGGGCCGCAGCACGATCTCCGAGCGGCGGTAGCTCTCCCGCAGGTCGACCTCCCGGACCCGGATGGTGGCCGGGCGGGGCTCTTCGAAGCGCCCCTGGTCGGCGGGGTAGGTCAGGGTGTAGTAGCTGCGGGTCGCCGGGCCGTTGCAGCCCCACAGGACCAGCCCGCAGGCCGCCCCGAGCAGCAGCAGGATCGGGCGCATCATGGGCTCTCCCCGTCGCCGAGCAGCAGCAGCGACGGGTCCTCGCGCACCCGGCGGGAGAAGTCGCTGAGGTTCTCGGCGGTCTCGCGCAGGAAGCCGAACGCCTCGACCAGATCTTCACGGCTCTGGCGCACCAGCAGGCCGGTGTGGTCGATCAGGGGCAGGGCGCCGACCAGCGCGTCGTTGGCGCTCATCATCATCGCGTCGGCCGAGGCCAGGGTCGCGTCGAGGTTCTCTCGGGTGCCATCGAGCCGGCTGAGCAGCCGGGTGAGCGCCTGCAGGCTGCGGTCGATGCCGGGGGCGGCCCGGGCGAGCAGGCCGTTGGTGGTCTCGGCGATGTCGGCCACCTCGCCGGTGAGCCGCTCGGCCTCGGCGACCAGCCCCCGCATGGCGACCCGGTTCTCGGTGACGGTGGAGTCGAGGGTCTCGAGCAGGCGGTCGGTGCGGTCGAGGATCGAGGCCAGCCGGTCCTTCATCTCGGGCGAGAGCAGGTCGTTGACCCGGTCGACGGTGGTCGAGACCTTGTCGGCGATCTCGCCGGCCCGGTTGGTCAGCTCGTCGATGCCCGACGATCCGGGCGGGATGCGGCCGCCGGGTTCCCGCAGGCCGGACGCGCGGGTGCCCCGGGTCAGCTCGATGTACTTGAGCCCGGTGATGCCCATCGAGCCGAGGTTGGCCTGGGAGTCCTTGGCGACGGGGGTGTCGGCGGTGAGGCTGACCCCGACCTCGATGACCGACATGTCGTCGGGCGCGATGCGGATGAACTCGACCCGCCCGACCCGGATGCCGGAGTACTTCACCGGCGAGCCGACCTCGAGGCCCGACAGCGAGACGGCGCCCTCGGAATAGCGGATGGTGTATTCATCGCGCTCCTCGCCCAGCCGGGCGCCGGCGAGCGCGATCAAGCCCCCGACCATCACCAGCAGCCCCAGGCCGACGAAGGCCCCGAGCCGCACTTTCTGCGCGCGGGTCGCGGCCACCGCTAACCCCCCGCCGCCAGCGCTTCGAGCGCCGTCTGGGGCCCCCGCATCTCGCCGGCGGCCTGCCGGGCGAAGAAGGCGCGGACCTCGTCTTCACCGCTGTACTTGAGATCGTCGAGGGTGCCGTCGGCGATGGGCACCCCTTCGGCCAGATAGATCAGCTTGTCGCTGATGCGCTCGATGGACAGCAGCTCGTGGGTCACCACCACCACCGCCATGCCGAAGCGGTCGCGCAGGCGCATGAGCAGCTCGTCGAGCTCGGCGCTGGTGAGCGGGTCGAGGCCGGCCCCGGGCTCGTCGCAGAAGAGCAGCTCGGGGTCGAGGGCCAGCGCCCGGGCGAGCGCGGCCCGCTTGCGCATGCCGCCCGACAGCTCGGAGGGCAGCAGGTGCTCGGCGTGGGTCAGCTCGACGGCGGCGAGCTTGAGCCGCACCATCTCGTTGATGACCGACTCCGGCAGGTCGGTGTGCTCGCGCATGGGCAGGGCCACGTTCTCCCCGATGGTGATGGAGCCGAGCAGCGCCCCGTATTGGAACAGCACCCCGATGCGGGTCAGCAGCGCGGTGCGCTCGGCGCCGTCGAGCTGGTCGAGGCGCTGGCCGAGCATCTCGATCTCGCCGTCCATGGGCCGCAGCAGCCCGATGCAGCACTTGAGCAGGGTCGACTTGCCGCAGCCCGAGCCGCCGAGGATGACCCGGATCTCGCCGGTCTCGACGGTCAGGTCGACGTCTTTGAGGATGACCTTTTCGCCGTAGCCTGCTTTGAGGCCCCGGACGCTCAGCGCGATCTCGGGCAACCGCTCTCTCCCCCTCGGCGCACGGTGTACAAGAGTAGCCGACTCCCCCGGCGGTCTCGGCGCGCGCTCACAACACGATGTAGAAGAGCACGCTGAACAGGCAGTCGGCCACGATGATGTAGAAGATCGAGGCCACCACCGAGGCGGTCGTCGTGCGGCCGACCTCGCTGGCCCCGCCCCGCACCCGGAAGCCGTAGAACAGCCCGATCAAGCCGATGCCATAGGCGAACGCGACGCTCTTGATGAGCCCCGAGATCAGATCCCAGGGGGCGATCGCCTCGAGCATCTTGTTGAGGAAGGCGTTCCACGCGATGTCGAGATAGCCCACCCCCACCAGGAAGCCGCCGAGGCAGCCGAGCAGGTCGGCGAGCACGGTCAGCAGCGGCACCATCATGATGATGGCCAGCAGGCGGGGCACGGCCAGATAGCGGGTGGGCTCCATGCCCATGACGGTGAGCGCGTCGACCTCCTCGCTGACCTTCATCGTCGCGATCTCGGCGGCGATGGACGAGCCCGACCGGCCGGCGACGAGGATGGCGGTCATCAGCGGGCCCATCTCGCGCACCATCGAGACGGCGGTGAGGTCGGCGACGAAGATGGCCGCCCCGAACTGCCGGAGCTGGTGGGCCGACTGGAAGGCGACGGTCAACCCCACGAGGAACGTGATCAGGCCGACGATGCCCAGCGCCCGGGAGCCGATGTCGATCGACTGCTCGGCGAGCGCGCCCCACCGCATGCGGCGCGGCGCGCGCAGGGCGTCGAAGATGGCGAAGGTGGCGTCGGCGGCGAGCTGCAGGAAGTCGACGAAGCCCTGGAAGCCGCCGATGACGGTGCCCCCGGTGCTCTCGAGCAGGCCCGGCGGCGCGGGCTTGGGCTGGGGGTCGGGGCCGAGGCGGAAGGTGGCCAGCGCCCGCCGGGCCTGCTCGCTGAGCGGGTCGGTGACGAGGCGGCCGCCGGCGTCCCGGGCCCGGCGGAAGGCGGTGACCATCGCGGCGACGGCGGCGCTGTCCATGGCCTCGACGTCGGCGAGGTCGAGGGTCAGCGTGGCCCCCGATCCGGGCGCGTGGCGCTCGAGCAGGGTGTTCAGCTCGGCGACGACGTCCCGCCGCACCGGGCCGGCGAGGCGCAGGGTCGCGGCCGACGGGTCGCCGTCGAGTTCGAACCGCAGGCTGGTTTTGGGGGAGGTCTTCACGCGGGCGTCAGGATACGCCCGGAGGTCGGCCGGCGTCCAAGTCGGCGTGCTTCAGCCGGGGTCGACGGCGTCGGCCCAGCCGAGCAGCGCCGCCGAGGGGGCCTTGGCCCGGTCCTTCTGGTGAGTGACGAGCAGCGCGAGGCGCAGGCAGACCTCGGCCCCCACCCGCTCGACGGTGCGGGGCACCTTGAGCCCGCTGTCGAGGGCCAGCTTCACCGCGCCCCGAGCGGCGCGGGTGTCGCCGGTGCCCCAGGCGCACAGGGCGAGGTGCAGGGGGAAGACCGCGGCGACCGGGCCCTCGAGCGCCATCAGCCCCGCCTGCCCGACCTCGCGCCCCCGCTGGAACCAGGGCCCCCCGGCCTCGTCGTCTTCGAGCGCGGCGAAGGCGAGGTGGGTGCAGGCCACCGTCAGCGGCAGCATCTGCGTCGCCCGGGGGGGTTCGGCCCGGCGCAGCAGGGTGCGGCCGACGATGCGGGCGAGCAGGGGCAGGCCGGCGGCGCGATCTTTGATCATGGCCCGCAGGCCGGCGTCGACGGCGACCTCGATGCGGTCGGCGTCCACCGCGGCGTCGGCGATCTCGGCCAGCCCGGCGAAGGTGGGGCCGGGGCCGGCGTGCACCGCGAGGTCGAAGGCTTCGAAGGCCTTGAGCGGCTCGCCCTCGGCCAACAGCGCCCGCCCGGCGAGCACCCGCAGGGCGTTGCGCTGCTCGACGTCGAGGCGGCGGGCGCCCTCGGCGTCGACCGAGCGGCGCAGGGCGTCGGCCCCCCGCCCGCAGGCGAGGTAGTGCCGGGCGGCGTCGAGCGGGCTGTCGGGGACCGGCCACGCCTCGGGGGCCGGGATCTCCATGGTGGCGGGCAGCGCTTCGCCGTCGGCGGGCTCCGGCTCGAACGCGGGGGCCGGCTCGGGCTCGGGTGCGGGCGGCTCGGGTTCGTCGCTGCGGGTCCAGCCGAGCGCGGCGAGCGCCAGCCCCGGGCGGCGGCGGCCGGGCGGCCGGGAGAACGCGGGGCCGGTGACCGAGCGCCGGGCCGGCGGGGGCGCGGTGCGCAGCAGGGTCAGCGCGTCGCGGGCGTTGGCCGGGCGGTGGTCGGGATCCTTGGCCAGCAGCCGGTGCACGAGGTCGAGCAGCGCGGGGGATGGGCCGGCGGCCAGCCGGGCGGGCTCGGTGTGCACATGGTGCCACGCGATGTCGGGCCCCGGCTCGAAGGGCGCGCGGCCGGCGAGCAGGCCGTAGAGCAGGACCCCCACGGCGTACAGGTCGACCCGGGGGTCGGGCGGGGCGCCGAGCCACGACTCGGGGGCCCGGATGCGGGCGTCCACCGTCAACTCGGGCGGCGGCTGGCCCTCGACCGCGGCCGCGGTCCAGCCGACGAGCCCCAGGCCGCCGGGGCCCCAGAAGAGGTTGGTCGGGGTCGGCGCCCGGTGCACCACCCCCCGGGCGTGGGCGTGGCTCAGCGCCTCGAGCAGCGCCTCGGCGAGCGGCAGCACCTCGGCCCCGTGCCACGGCAGCGCGTGCAGGGCGACCGGGGCCCCCGCCGGGCGGCGGGTCACGATCCACGGCCGCAGATCGACGGTGCCGACCCCTTCGGGCCGGGGGATGGCCGGGTGGTGGAACCGATGCAGGGCCCGGGCGGCGGCGGCGATCGGGGTCGGCGGGGTGCCCGCGCCGAAGCACAGGGCGGCCGCGCCGTGGAACGCCGACAGCGGATCGTCGAAGAGCGTGGCCCGGGTGGCCAGCTCGAGGATGAGCGGGGCGTCCCGGTCGTCGATCACCGCGAAGCGCTCGACGCCGGGCGAGACGGCGAGCACCGCCGTCACCGCGAAGCGCTCGCCGAGCGCGCCGGGCAGTCGCACGGACCCGCCGTCGGTCATGGGCTCCCCCGGGGTGCGCCGCGGGCCCCGACCACCGCGCTCAGCGGCGGCGGAGCCCGTCGAGGATGAGCAGCACCAGCGCGCTGGCCGCCGCGGCCGGGTCTTCGACGAGGCCCTCGTCGCTGAGGAAGTCGAAGGCCAGCCGCTCGACGGCGCCGATCACCGCCAAGGTGCTCACCGCGGGGTCGATGTCGTGGAAGTCGCCGTGGGTCCGGGCGGCGTGGGTCATGCCCAGGGCCCGCTCGGTGACGGCCTTGGCCAGCCGCCGCACCGGGCGCCGGGCGCCGACCGCCGGGGCCCGGTTCTCCTGGAGGTAGAGCAGCACGATCTGCCGCTTCTGGATCACGATCGGCGCGAGTTCGAAGGCCACCTGACGGAAGGCGCCCATCGTCTCGGGCCACGTCTGGGCCCTGGCCAACGCCTCCCGCCCCCGGTCGAGCGCCGCGATGAGCTGCTCGGAGATGGGGGCGAACAAGGCGTCCACCAGATCTTCTTTGTCGTTGTAGTAGCGGTAGAAGCTGCCTTTGGCGACCCCTGCCCCTTGCACGATGTCGTCGATGGTCACCCGCTCGATGCCGCTCTCGACGAAGAGAGGCAGCGCCGCATCGCGGAGCTGCTTGAGCCGGCGTCGGCGGTTTCGGGCCCGCTTGCCCTCCGGCTTGCCGCCGGAATCCTGTTCGCTTCGGTTGTCTGAGTCGAGCATGGCGGGAATATGCGGTCAGCTTTCGGTTTGACGCAACCCCGAGTTTTCGTGTCGAATACAGACCATCGAGTCAGACGATAGAGAGGCGCACGACATGATCGGCATCCCCCTCGGTCTCGCGGTCGGCAACGCCGCCGAATGGGCCATCCACAAGCACATCCTCCACGGCCGGGGCCGCGACAAATCGTCGTTCTGGGCCTTTCACTGGCACGATCATCACCGCAATTCGAGAAGGGACGGTCATCGGGACGAGGATTACCGGCGTCCGTGGTGGGCCGCACGGGGCCAGCGGCGAGAGGCCGTCGCCCTGACCGCGGCGTCCGCGGCGGTGGCGCCGCTCTTCCCGGTCGCGCCCTTCTTCACGGCCACCTTGTGGTACTGCTGCGCACGGTACTACAGGGTGCACAAGCGGGCTCACCTCGACCCCGAGTTCGCCCGGGAACACCTGCCGTGGCACTACGATCACCACATGGGCCCCGACCAGAACGCCAACTGGTGCGTGACCCGGCCGTGGTTCGATCACCTCATGGGCACCCGCAAGCCGTACCTGGGCACCGCCCGGGCGCTGAAAGGGCGCCGTCGGGTCGCTCGGCGGCGGTCGACGACGGCCGACAACGGCTGATAACTCCGGGGGTTGCGCGGATCCGTCCGCGCGTTCTCCCAACGGGCGGGTCTGTGGTGTACCCTGTGGGCGAGGACGCGTTCGGGGCGCTCGGGCGCGCCCGGACACCATCACCCCCGCGGAGAGGACTCGGTGACGGAGCGCAAGATCAGCCAGCTCGCCGGCAAGGTGCTCGCCGGGCGCTACGAGCTGGTCAAAGTGATCGGTGACGGCGGTATGGGTCGGGTCTACCGCGGGGTGCAGCTCAGCACCGGCGGGCGGGTGGCCATCAAGATCATGGACGCCTGGGATCACGACGCCGCCACCGTCAAGCGGTTCCGCTACGAGGCGGAGACCACCGCGTCCCTGTCCCACCCCAACACGGTCCGCATCCTCGACTTCGGCTCGGACGACGACCTGTTCTTCCTGGTGATGGAGTACCTGCCGGGCACCGATCTGACCCGCTACCTGCGCCGCGAGGGCCAGAGCGATCCGTTCGTGGCCCACGTGCTGCTCCAGACGGCGTGCAGCCTCGCCGAGGCCCACAGCCGGGGCGTCGTGCACCGCGACATCAAGCCCAACAACATCATGCTGCTGCACCACGCGGGGCTGCCGTCGTTCGTCAAGGTGATCGACTTCGGCATCGCCCGGGCCATCGGCGGGCCGGGCAACGGCACGGTGGGGGTGCTGGGCACGATGGGCTATATCGCGCCCGAGCAGATGAAGGACGGGGTGCAGCTCGACGCGCGCACCGATCTGTACTCGCTGGGCTGCGTGGCCTACGAGCTGCTCTCGGGGCGGCTGCCGTTCGACGGCATCACCCACAACAGCCCGCCGATGGACGTGCTCGAGGCTCACCTGCGGGGCAACCCGACGCCGCTGTCCAAGGCCAAGCCGGGGGTTCACCCGGGGCTGGCCGATCTGATCATGAACATGATCCGGAAGCGCCCCGACGACCGGCCGCCGGCGGCCGGGGAGCTGATCGATCCGCTCTACGCCCTGCGCCGGGAGCTGTCCCCCGAGCTGTCGTCGGGCTACGACCGCTCCGACCGCAGCGAGGCCGCGCCGGCCGACGAGCCGGCGGTCGAGGTGCCGGGCAGCGAGGACATGATGCCCTCGGGCACGGCGGCCTATATGTCGCCGGCGATGATGGTCACCTCCGATCCGCCGCCCCGGCAGCCGCCCCGGGCGAGCGACGCCCCGTTCGACGACGAGGACGACGAAGACGTGATCTCGTCGGTGGCGCCCGAGCGGCGGCCTCCGTCCCAGCCGCCGAACGCGGCGTCGTCGGTGACGGCCGAGCCGGGCCCCGAGGGCGAGGACGAGGCGACGGCGGCCCGCACGGTGCGGGTCAGCCAGCCCCCGGTCGATCCGCCGAGCGACGAGCCGGCGTCGGTCGACAGCCCCGAATCCGATCCGCCCGACGCGCCCGAGCCGAGCCCCGAGATCGAAGCCAGCGACGAGTGGCGCTTCGGCGGCCGCCCGGGCTCGACCGAGCCGGTGAACCCGCCGACCCCGGCGCCGCCCGGCGTCGCCCGCACCGGCCTGAGCGTGGTGCTGGGGGTGGTCATCGGCATGATCGTGATGTGGGCCCTGCTGCGCTGAACGGCCTGCGCGGGCGCCCGCCCGGCTGCGCTCGACGGACGACCCTCGATCAGACCGCCCTCGAAAGCTCTGGCACGACGCCCGCCCGGCGTCGCCCGCGGTCACCGCCCGCGAGGCGGCTCACCCGTCGTCGCGGGCGTCCAGCAGCCGATCGAGGCGGGCGACCTCGGCCTCGAAGGCGGGCATGACGCCGGCCGGCAGCCGGCGGTGGAAGGTCTCGTGGTAGTCGAGCGGGTCGATGACCTTGGGGCCGCGCTCGAGCTGATAGTGCAGGTGCGGCGCGGTGCTGCGGCCGGTGTTGCCTGTCTTGCCGATGACCTGCCCCGCGCTGACCCGCTGCCCCGGCTTCACCCCGGTGTGGCTCAGGTGCAGGAACTTGGCCACCACCCCATCGTCGAGGCGCATCTCGATGCTGTTGCCGTTGTAGCGCCAGTTCCAGTCGGTGCGCAGCACCTTGCCCCCCCTGGGCGCCTTGAGCGGGGTGCCCACGGCGACCTTGAAGTCCATGCCGGCGTGCGAGGGGCGATCCTTGAGCAGCGCGGTGATCTGCTCGTAGGTGTCGATGGGCGCGCCCTTCAGCCGGGCGGGCACCTCGCGGCCGTCGGCCCGCCAGAAGCTGGGGTGGCTGTCGCCGGGCGCGGTGTAGGCGTAGGCCCGCAGGTCGCCCTTCTTGCCCGAGCGCAGCCGGGCGGCGGCGATGGCGTACTCGGCGGCCTCGCCCTCGCCGGTCTTGCGCCACACCGCGGCCAGCGCGTCGCCCCGCAGCAGGTCGCGCTTCATGTCCAGATCCCACACGAAGAGGCGGGCGAACTCGGCGGCGACCGCCGGGCCGTCCTCACCGAGCGCGAGCTGGAAGGTGCGGGCGATGGAGTGCTTCACGTCGGCCCGGGTGGCCATCCACTCGCCGGGGGCCGCCGCGGCGGGGGCGGCGGCCGGGTCGGGCTCGGCGGCGGCGCGGGCGGCGAACGCGGCCTCGGCCGGGACCGACGGAGCCGACTCGGCGGCGGGCGTCGCCGCGGCGGGGGCCTCGACCGGGGCCGCCTCGACCGCCACCGTCGGCTCGGGGGCCTCGACCCCGTCCCCTCGGGTGATGAGCACGATGTTGAGCAGCAGCGAGACGCCGAGCAGCACGTAGACCGCCAGGTGCGGCTTGGGCAGGGCCGACGGGGCGGCCGCGGCGGGGGGCAGATCGAGTCGGGTGTCGCTCATGGGGCTCTCCTCGGGGCGCGGGGCGGCGCGTTTCTCGTACACTGAAGTCAATACACCTACATGTACGCGCGAAACAAGGGGGTTTCTCGCCGGGTGGTCGCGCGGGTTGTCACCGGGCGCGTCCCGGCGCACCATCGCCCCCGGGAGGTGCACCATGAACGCGACCATCAGCCAGACCCGCCCACCCGCGCGGCTCGTCGACCCCCAGGGCCCCCTGATGCTGCGGGCGCCCACCGTGCAGGACGCCCCGGCGCTGGTCGACGCGATCCAGGCCAGCCTGCCGGCGCTGCGGGCGTTCATGCCCTGGTCCCACCTGCCCCAGACGGTCGACGTGCAGTACGCCCGGCTGGCGGATGTCGTGGCGGCCTACTGGAAGGGCGAGGACTACATCTGGCACATCGCCCACCCCGACCGCCCGGGGGTCATCCTGGGCTGCATGGGGCTGCACCGGCGGGCGATGAACCGCCGGGCGCTCGAGTTGGGGTATTGGGTGCGCACCAACCACGCCGGCCGCGGGATCTGCACCCGGGCGGCGCGCATGATCGTGGTGCTGGCCGTCGAGCACTTCGGCTGTCGCCGGGTGCAGTGCGGCTTCGACACCGCCAACGCGGCCAGCGGGCGGGTGGGGGCCAAGGCGGGGTTCGAGGTGGAGGGTGATCTGAAAGGCTACGGCCCGGCGGGGGACGCCGCCATGCGGGCCGCCGGCTGGGCGGCGGACGACGTCAACCGGATGACCGCGCTCGATCCGACGCGGGCCCGGGCCCAGCCGTGGTACGGGCCGCTGGCGGCCCGAATGCAGCTCTGGGACTGGCGGGGCGAGCGGCTGACCTGACGCCGGTCAGCGCGTGACGCGGGCCCGCCGCTCGGTGGGGGTCACTGCCGGTCGCGGCACTCGCCCTCGTAGTCGATGGGCACCCCGGCGCAGTCCGCCTCGCAGCGGTTGCCGTAGGTCCGGCCGTCCTCGCCGCACACCGGGGCGTAGATCTGGGGGCAGATGCAGCCCTCGCCGCCGCCCACGCACCAGCCGGCGCACACGTCGCACGCCGGGCAGGTCGGATCCTGCATGCAGACGTCGGCCGCGTTGCACCGCTGGTCGGGCGCGCACTCCTGCGGGCCCCGGCACAGCCGCTCGCAGGCCTCGCCGCTCCAGATCTGGCCCTCGGGGCACATCATCGGCCGCTGCTCGCCGATGCAGCCACAACCGCAGCGGTTGGAGAACGCCTCACCGCCCTCTTCGCAGGCGAAGCGGATGACCGCGCACTGCGCCGGGTCGTCGCTGACGTAGCGCACCGCCGGGTCGTCGGGGTCGGGGCACGGCTGCTCGGCGAGGATGCACCCACATCCGCAGCGGTTGGAGAACATCTCGGCGCCCTCGGGGCACTGGAACAGGATCGCGGCGCACTCGGCGGGATCGTCGCCCATGTAGTCCACCCGGGGGTCGTCGGCCGGCGGGCACATCACCGCCGGCTGGCACCGGCCGTCGATGCACTGCTCGCCGTCGGCGCAGGGGCGGTCGGGGCCGCAGCCGACGGGCGCGTCGGGGCACTCCCCCTCACCGGCGATCGCCACCCCGGCGCAGCCGGCCTCGCAGGCGTTGCCGTAGGTCCGTCCGTCGGCCCCGCACACCGGATCGTAGATCTGGGGGCAGAAGCAGCCCTCGTCGGGCACGCAGACCCCGAGCGCGCAGCGCTGACCCACGGGGCACGGCCGCTGGTCGTCGCAGTCGGCCGGCGCGTCGGGGCACTCGCCCTCGTCGACGATCATCACCCCGGCGCAGGCCGCCTCGCAGGCGTTGCCGTAGGTCCGCCCGTCGGCCCCGCACACCGGCGCGTAGATCGCGGGGCAGACGCAGCCCTCGATGGGCACGCAGGCCCCCTCGATGCACCGCTCACCCCGGGCGCACGGCGCGTCGGGCCCGCAGGCCGGCGGCTCTTCGATCGGGCGGCACACCTCGTCGATGCACGCCAGGCCCTCGCCGCAGTCGGCGTCGTCCCGGCAGGGCACCGCCGGACACTCGCCTTCGGCCACGATGCGCACCCCGGCGCACTCCGCCTCGCAGCGGTTGCCGTAGGTCCGCCCGTCCGACCCGCAGACCGGGGCATAGACGTCGGGGCAGATGCAGCCCTCGTCGGGCCGGCACACGCCCTCGACGCAGATCTGATCGCGGGGGCAGGGGCGCTCGGGGCCGCACTCGGCGGGCTCGACGACGTCCATGCAGACCCCCTCGACGCAGCGCTGGGCCTCGCCGCAGTCGGCGTCCGCCTCGCAGGGCCGGGGCCCCTCCTGGGCGATGCAGCCGCAGCCGCAGGCGTTCGAGAAGCCCCGCTCGCCCTGGTCGCAGCCGAAGTCGATGACCGCGCACTCCAGCGGATCACGGCTGATGTAGCTCACCCGGGGGTCGTCCGGATCGGGGCACTCGGGGGCCGGGTTGCAGGCGCAGATCTCGCAGCCCCGCTCGTCGGTGCGGAACCCGAACTCGCAGAACAGCTCGCACAGCACCGGCTCGCAGACCGGCTCGTCGGGCACGCAGGCGCCGTCGACACAGCGCTCGCCCTCGGCGCACATCCCGTCGTCCCGGCACAGGCAGCGCAGCCGGCACTGGCCCTCGACGCAGGCCGCCTCGCAGTTGGCCGCGCCCGGCTGGGGGCAGTCGGCGTCGGCCTCGCACACCGGCGCCTCGCAGCGGCCCTCGCCGACGACGTCGACCCCGGCGCACTCGGCGAAGCAGGCGTTGGGGTAGGTCTCGCCGTCGGCCCCGCACACCGGGTCGAAGTTCTCGGGGCAGATGCAGGGCTCGGCGGGCATGCAGCCGCAGCCGCACTCGCTGAAGAAGGCCTGCTCACCCGGCTCGCAGGCGAAGCGGATGCGGGCGCACTGCTCGGGGCTGTCGCCGAGGTAGCGCACCCCGGGCGCGTTCGGATCGGGGCAGTCCTCGGGGCGCGGCTGGCACTCGCAGATCGCGCAGCCCCGGTCGTCGGTGCGGAAGCCGAACTCACAGGCCAGATCGCAGAGGAGCTCCTCGCACTCACCCGGCTCGCACTCGCCCTCGGAGGCCACGTCGACCCCCGCGCAGCGGGCCTGGCAGGCGTTGCCGTAGGTCATCCCGTCGGCCCCGCAGACCGGCATGAAGACATCGGGACAGTCACAGGCCCGGGGCCGGCAGCGGCCCTCGACGCAGCGCTCGCCCTCGGCGCAGTCGGCGTCGGCCTCGCACGCGGCGGGGCGGCACTCGACCCGGCAGGCGCCCTCGACGCAGAGGGCCCGGCAGTCGGGGTCGTCCGGCTGGGCGCAATCGTCGGCGGCGCGGCACTCGCCCTCGCCTTCCCCTTCGCCCTCGCCTTCCCCTTCGCCTTCGCCCTCGCCCTCTCCTTCGCCTTCGCCTTCGCCCTCGCCCTCGCCCTCTCCTTCGCCTTCGCCCTCGCCCTCTCCTTCGCCCTCGCCCTCTCCTTCGCCCTCGCCCTCTCCTTCGCCCTCTCCTTCGCCCTCTCCTTCGCCCTCGCCCTCTCCTTCGCCTTCCCCTTCTCCTTCACCGCCCATGCTGCCGTCGACAGTGGGTGAGCCGGCGTCTTCGTCGTCGCCGCCGGTGTCGATGTTGCAGCCGAAGAGCGCGATCGCCAGCAAGAGTGGCCAGGCGCCGAGACGTGTGACGGGCATATCTCCCCCTCCCCGAGTTCTGGTGCGGAGCCGCCTGCGCGGCCCCTCGATTCGACCATGTACGCTCAGTCCGATGCTACCGCTGCGACCACCGTGACGTCCGGCGCATCACGCCCCCGGTCGCGCCCCCCGCACCATCGAGCCCGCCGTGGAGCCCGCCATGAGCCCCGAAGTCGCCGCCCTCGAGGCCCGCATCGTCGAGTTGGAGATCCGCTACAGCCACCAGGACGCCACGCTGGAGACCCTCAGCGAGCTGGTGCGGGAGCAATACGAGACCATCGAGGCGCTGCGCCGCGCGCTGAAAGCCCTGCGGGCGCAGATGGACGAGGCCCGGAGCGGGCCGCTCGGCTGACGGGCTCCTGTCAGGGGAAGCAGGTGTTCCACTCCTGGGGGCAGGTCTGATCGCAGACCTGAGCCGGGATGCAGCCGGTGGCGACGGCGCAGTCCGACAGCGCGTACCACTGGAGGTAACCCAGGGCCGACGCCTGCTCGAAGCAGGCGTCGATGCACGGCTGGTCGTTGTTGTTGCAGTCGTTGAGGCAGTTGTTGAGTTGCTGGCAGCTCGAGTTGCCCTGGGGGTAGGGGATGTCGCCGAGGCAGCCGTCGAGCTCGGCCCCGCAATACGCCCGCTGGCAGGGGCCGTAATTGCCGCAGTCGTTCTCGGCGATGCACTCGAGGACCTGATCGAACTCTTCGAGGGCCGCCGCCGGCGTATTCAGGGCGCAGTCGCGGGGGCAGGCGTTGTCGCCCGCGGGGCACTCGCCGAGGCAGGTGTTGAACTGATCGCAGGTCAGGTCGGCCGCCGGGCGGGGGCCGAAGCAGGCGTCGTGCTCGGCGGCGCACTCGAACAGCGCGCAGGTCCGATCACCGGCCGGGCACCCTTCGAACGACGCGCAGTCCCGATAGGCGTCGTGGGTCGCCCGCGCGGCCGGATCGGCCTGGGTCTGGCAGTCGGCGGCGCAGCCGAAGTCATTGCCGCAGCCCACGATGCAGGTGTCGAGCGCGGGGCAGTCCAAGCCCGGCTCACCCTCTCCTTCGCCCTCGCCCTCCCCTTCGCCCTCGCCCTCTCCTTCACCCTCGCCCTCGCCCTCGCCCTCGCCCCCGCCATCGGGCACGCAATAGTTCGAGACGTGGCACATGAAACCGTCGGGGCAGGTCCCGTTGGGCCGGCAGAACTCGACGCAGATGGTGCCCTGCCCGGTGGCGAAGTCGACGCAGTCGTCGCCGGCGCAGTCGGTCTCGTCCTCGCACGGCGCGCCCGCCGGCAGCCCGCCCGGCTCGCCGCCGACCCCGCCCGCGCCCCCGCCCATGCCGCCCGCGCCGGGGTCGCCGCCCATCCCGCCCGCGCCGCCGCCCATGCCGCCCATGCCGGGGTCGCCGCCCATGCCGCCCGGCGTCATGTCCACCGGCGGCGGCACCTTCATGTCGACCGGGGTGACCACGCCCCCGCTGCCTCCGGCCCCGCCCTGCCCACTCGGCGGGTCGAAGCCGAAGTCCAGCCGGGCGGCGTCGGCCGGCCCGCCGTCGGTCGGGTCGAGCGATCCCCCGGCGCAGCCGATGAGGGTGAGGGTGAAGAGCGATGCGAGGAGGCCCGAGGGCATGCGAGACATGGCCGACTCCTGAGGGTGCTCCTTCGGCATACCGCCACCGGCGGGGCGCCGTCCAGCGCGCCGGTATCAGTCCCGCCCGCGCCAGGTCCAGTAGAAGTTCGCCAGATAATTCCAGCCGGTCGCCGCCGCGATGCCCAGGAGCTGCGCCGGATACACCCCGGCCCCCACGTCGGGCGGGTCGCGCACCAGCCGCTGCACGTAATGCTGGAAGAACGGCCCCTCACCCTCGAAGTACAGCTCGATGGCCTCGGGCCCCTCCATCAGCCGCAGCAGCGCCACGATGCCCCCGAGGAAGACGAGCCACTGCAACACGCCCCCGATCAGCGATACGAGCTGGAAGCGCACCGCCCGGCCGAGCACGCTGCCCTCGCCCCGGTCGCCGAAGGTCCACCACTCGTTGATGACGAAGTTGCTCAGGATCGAGATCTCGATCGCCCACGCCGAGGCGTAGCTCGAGCGCACCCCGCCCGCGGTGAGCGCGGCGAGCACCCCGAGGTTGACCAGCACCCCGCTCGCGCCCACGGCGCAGAACTTGAGGAATCGCACGGTGAAGAAGGGCCGCAGGGCCTCGAAGAGTCGGGTCACGGGCGGGTGTCGGGGGCAATCATGCCCGCCGGAGTATCACCGGGGCCCGGGGGCGGTCAACGCGGGGCCTCGACCGCCGCCTCGTCGTCGCCCGAGGCCAGCGACCGCCCGATGTGGACCAGCGCGTCCCCCCGGTGCACCACCGGGTTGTTCGCCCGGCCGATCACCACCCCGTCGAACGGCGCCTTGAGCCTGGCCACCACCCGCCCGAAGACATCGACGATGCGCCCGATACGGGCCTTGCCCACCACCTCGTCGCCGGCCTCGACGTCCAGTTCGACCATGCCCGAGCGCGGCGCCCGGACCCAGCTCGACTTGCCCAGCCGGCGGGTCGGCGACCCCGGCGCCGGCGGCGGGATCATGCCCAGGTGCCCCAGCAGCCGCTGGACACCCTCGACCCCCACCCGCACCGCCTTCGAATCGAAGCGCAGACCCTCGCCGCCCTCGTAGAGCAGGCAGCGGACCCCGGCCGCGGTCGCCGCCCGGCGCAGCGAACCCTGGCGCTCGGTGCCGTGCAGCGAGACCGGCGCGGCGAACGCCTCGGCCAGCGCCCGGGTCTCGGGGTCGTCCAGGTTGGCCCGCACCTGGGGCAGGTTGCTGCGCATCAGCGAGCCGGTGTGCAGGTCGACGCCCACGTCCGACCCCCGGATGACGGTCTCCATGAGCATGTTCGCCAGCCGCCCGGCCAGCGACCCCCGGGCCGAGCCGGGGAAGGCCCGGTTCAGATCACGGCGGTCGGGCAGATAGCGCGACTGCGCCGCCACCGCGAAGCCATTGGCCACCGGCGCGGCCACCACCGACCCCCGCAGCGTCGCCGGCTGCAAGCGGCGCATCGTGCGCCAGATGATCGGCAGCCCGTTCAGCTCGTCGCCGTGCACCGCCGCCGTCAGGAAGACCCGCGGCCCGGGGCGGGCTCCGTGCACCACCGTGATCGGCAGCTCGATCGGACTCTGGATCGGCGAACGGGCCACCAGCACGCTGAACTCGAGGCGGCTGCCCGCCGGCACGGCGCGCTCGCCGATCGTCAGCGCCGGCGGCGCGCCCTCAGTGACGGAGGAGGTCATCAGAGCTGCCCCGGGACGCGTTGGCCACCACGAAGTCGATGATCGCGCCGGCCACGTCGGCCCCGGTGTAGGTCTCGATGCCCTCGAGCCCCGGCGACGAGTTGACCTCCATCACCACCGGCCCGTCGTTGCTGCGCAGCATGTCGACCCCGGCCACCCGCAGCCCCATCGCCTCGGCCGCCGCCAGCGCCGTCTTGCGCTCGTCGACGCTCAGATCCTCGGCCTGGGCGTGCCCCCCGCGGTGCAGGTTCGAGCGGAACTCCCCCGGGGCCCCCTGCCGCTTCATGCTGGCCACCACCCGGTCGCCCACCACGAACGCCCGGATGTCGCTGCCCTTCGACTCGGCGACGAACTGCTGCACCAGGATGTTGGCGTCCAGCCCGCGGAACGCCTCGATCACCGACCGGGCCGCCCCATCGGTCTCACACAGCACGATGCCGATGCCCTGGGTGCCCTCGAGCAGCTTGACCACCAGCGGCGTGCCGCCCACCGACGCGATGAGGCCGTCGATGTCCTTGACGCTGTGGGCCATGCCGGTCACCGGCAGCCCGACCCCCTTGCGGGCCAGGATCTGCAGCGCCCGCAGCTTGTCCCGGGACCGGGTGATGGCCTGGGCCGGGTTGACCGAGTAGGTGCCCATCATCTCGAACTGCCGCACCACCGCGCAGCCGTAGAACGTCGCCGACACGCCGATACGGGGGATGATCGCCTGGATGTCGCCCATCGGCCGCCCCTGGTAGACCACGTCGGGCTCGGACGACGCGATGGTCATCCGGCACCGCAGGAAGTCCACGATCTCGATGGCGTGGCCCCGCTTGCGCCCGGCTTCGATGAGCCGCTTCGTCGAGTAGAGTTCGGGGTTGCGGGACAGGACGGCGAGCTTCATCGGACCTCCTCGGTGGCGATCCGTCTTCGCCCGTCGCGGGCGTGGGGGTCAAGGCCGAATGGCCGAAGGAGCGCCTGGACACACGCAGCACACGGGCACAGGCGACGGGCCTTGCGGCACGGGATGGGACGAACTGAGCTGCTGATGGGCCCGGGCTCGGAAACCGCCTTGGATCGACGAGTCGCGAGGGGCTCGGTCAGCGGAATGTGCGCCAGTATCGCGGGCGCTCGAGAACGTCAATGCATAGATGCACAATTTCCTGGTGGTTGTCGGCTATGCCGAACGCATAGGGTGGAACACCACGCTCCGGTTCGAAGCGATAGACCGAGAAAATGGTCGGCCGATGCAATCCCTCCCTGATGGCTCTCACCAGAAAGCGTTGGCCCTCATCCGGGATGCCGCCTCGACGCATATCTGATATCACGACATCGACGTCTTGCTTCCGGAGTATTCGAAGCGCCTCATCGGTGGTCGTAGTTTCCGAGATACTGACGCCATGTCGTCGGAGAACGGCCGTTGTCAAATGCATGGTCTCCGGATAGTCATTAACTATCAGGACATGAGCCGAAGCAAGCCTACGATGCCCTCTCTGTGCCCGTCCGTGGAGCCCCCGGGTCCAATCGGCATCACTGGCTCGCGAGGCGGTGATTCCGAAGATGTCGCGTGTCAATCGGCCCAATAGCTCGTCCCATACTCCATCCAGACCCTGACTCGAGTCGAGGTACCGCCGACCCTGCAAACCCGTCGGCAAGGGACATTCGTCGCAGATCAACGGTAGAATCCTGGGCGTTCCCCCTTTACGCTCGCACTTCAGAGCGAAGGCCAACTCACGTTGGACCCATTCGGATCGATTTGCAGCTCGTGACCACAGGAGGACGAGGTGGCTGCATTGAGAGATGGACCATGCAAGTTCCCTCCAAATGTCGTCCCCTACTCGAATGTGAGCGTGATCGAGGTATGCGGGTATATGCTCACTCTCCAGTCGTTGATGGAGTTGTCGAGCCAAGAACTCATGTGAGCCGCTGAAGCTGAGGAAAACCTTCGCAGCCACTGTCCGATCTCTTTGAGCTTTACGAGCCATAGCAATCTCAATCCACGTCGATCACGTACACCGAGCCGTTGTCCCGGCCGGTGCCCTGGCCCTGGTAGGCGCCGATGATCAAGCCCGCCCGCTGGCCGAAGCGGCCGCCGCGCATCTTCTCGCCGGCCCGGCCCTCGGGGCGCCAGGTCTCGCCGACGAAGACCGCCCACGGGTTCGCCTGGAGGCGGGTGCCGGCGCCGTTGGCGACGTAGAGCCGCACGACGCCCACCCGGGGCACGCCGGCCTCGTCGCCGAACGGGCCGCCGACCGCCACCTTGCCGTCGGCGATGGCCACCGAGCTGCCGAGGCGCTCGCCGTTGAACTGGCCCTCGACGAGCCAGTCGGCGCCGTCGGGGTTGAGCGGCAGCGGGGTGCCCTCGGGGCTGCGGAACGGGATCGGGCGCGGGGGGTCGTCCTCGGTGTACCGCTGGGGGTCGGGCGTCGCGGCGAGGAGCTGGTCCCGCAGCCAGTCGCCGCGCAGGACCCACGCCCCGCCCCGGCTCTGGTTCTCGACCCGGTGGCTCACCGCGCCGATGGCCACCTCGTCGAGCCCGTCGCCGGTCAGATCGCCGGCGGCCATCGACCAGCCGGCCTGACTGTTGGCCAGCCCCGAGGTCAGCTTGAGGATACGCGGCTCGGCCGCGCCGCACTCGGGGCCGAAGCCGCCGACGATCCACGCGGCGCCCTGGTTGTTGGCGCCCTCGTCGTAGTTGATCGCGCCGTAGCCGAACTCGTCGCAGCCGTCGCCGTCGAGGTCGCCGATGCCGGTCACCGCCCGCCCGAGCTGCTCGCTGGCGCTGTCGCCGTAGGCCTTGAACGACCGGTCGCAGAGCACCCGCACCCGGCCCTCGGGATCCGCCGGGCGGCCATAGGCCACCTCGACCGCGCCGCCGTCGCCGAAGGTGCCCCCGTCGGGGTCGGGCGGGTTGGCCCGGAAGCCACCCACGATCAGGTCGTGCAGGCCGTCGCCGTTCATGTCGAAGCCGCCGGCGGCGACCTCGGGCTGGTTGTTGGCCTCGTCGGGCCAGAAGATCCAGCTCGGGGTGGTGGCCACCGTGCCGTCGTCCCGCCCGCGGAAGATCCACAGCCCGCCCGAGTTGCTGCGGCTGTTGAGCGCCCGGTCGTCCTGACCCCGAAAGCGGTAGCGGTTGTTGTTGCCGTTCTTGCATTCGTCGGGCACCCACAGGGTGGCGTCGCCCAGGTTGAAGCGCTCGTCGTCCCGGATGAGCACGAACCAGTCGTCGAGGCCGTCGCCGTCCACGTCGCCGGCGGGCCCCATGTCCTGCATGCCGAAGTCGAACGGGGTGTGGCCGGTCCAGGTCCCGATCTCGGTCTCGGGGTCGAGCCCGATGCCGTCGGCGGTGCCCCGGTAGAGCCAGCCGGCGCCGCTGCGCATGCCGTTGCCGGTCGACATGCCGAACGGCGCGCCCACCGCGGCGTCGCCGAAGCCGTCGCCGTCCACGTCGCCGATGAGCCCCACCCCCTGGCCGAACCAGCTGTTGCCGACCGGGGTGGGCATGTCGAGCCGGGCGAGCGGGTCGCGGAACGCTTCGAGGGCCGGCTCACCGCCCTCGGGCGGCTCGACCTCGCGGGCGGGGCCGCCCGAGAACAGGAAGACGTCGCCCACATCCCGGTTGACGGTGTCGCTGCGGTCGGCGTGCCCGGCGACGTCGGGGATGCCGTCCCCGTCGACGTCTCCGACCACCGCCAGCTCCTGGCCGAGCAGCGCGTTGCCCTCGGGGCCGGCGAGCACGATGGCCGGCTCGGCGGCGGGCAGGCCCTCCGGCTGGCCGGGGTAGATGTAGATCGCGCCGGCGTCGCCCCGCCCGGGGAAGTCGTCGACCCAGGCCCCGGTCAGCAGGTCGGGCAGGCCGTCGCCGGTGGCGTCGCCGATGGTCACCGCGAAGCCGAACTGGTCCTGGGACGACCCGCCGACGGCGGTCCAGTCGGCCTCGGCGTGCGAGGTGACCGTGGTGGCTTCGGGGGGCAGATCGCGCCCGCGCCACACGAAGAGGCCGCCGCCGTTGTTGTCGCCGGCGTTGATGGTCCGCGGGTCGTGCAGGTACGACCCCACCGCGATGTCGGCGAGGCCGTCTCCGTCGAGGTCGCCCACCCGCAGCTTGCGGGCGAAGCGGGGCTGGTTCGAGTCGCTCTGCTCGGCCAGGATCCACGACGGGCGCGGGCCGACGCCGCCCGGCCCGAGGTCGTTCGGCGGCAGGCCGCGGTAGACGAAGGCCGCGCCCGAGTTGGCCCGGTTCCGGCCGCCGTTGCGGTCGCGATAGACCTGGGTCCCGGCGACCAGATCGCAGTAGCCGTCGCCGTCCACGTCGCCCGCGCCGAGGGCCTGGCCGAGCTGCTGGTTGTTGTCGTAGAGCCAGCGCCCCTCGTCGGTGAGGCGCTGGCCGACGACGATGACGTCGGGGTTGGCCAGGTACCCGTCGGGGTAGCCCAGCCAGATGAAGACCCCGCCCTGCTGGCCGGCGACCGTGTCGACGTTGCGGTCTTCGTAGAGCGGGGCCCCGCCGGCGATGTCGAGCAGGCCGTCGCCGTTGAAGTCGCACACCGCGACGGTCCACCCCAGGTGGTCGCCGCCGCGCACCCCGCCGAGCACGTAGTCCGGGGCCTCTTCGAAGGTGCCGTCGGGCCGCCCCCGGTACACGAGCACCGCCCCGCTGTCGTTGACCCCCACGTCCATCAGGCGGGCGCCCACCACGAGGTCGACGAAGCCGTCGCCGTCGAGGTCGGCCGAGGTGACGTCGTGCCCGAAGTAGTCGACCCGGGTGTCGGCGGCCAGGGTCTGCACCGGGGCCTCGAAGGCGCCGCCCTCGGAGTGGAAGACGTGCACCGACCCCCCGCGCCCGGACCCGTCGTTGTGCTGGGGCCCGGAGACGATCAGATCGGCGATGCCGTCGCCGTCGAGGTCGCCCGGCGCGTGCAGCATCTCGGTGGCGTCGGTGACGTTGAACGGCGCCATGTCGGCCCGCAGGCTGGCGACGACGTCGACCCGCACGGTGGTCTCGAGGTCGAGGAACCGGTCGGTGATCGTGAGGCTGGCCCGCCCGGGCACGAGGCCTTCGAAGTGGTCGTCGACGAAGGCCACCGTCTCGCCGCCGCCCTCGACGGCGAAGGCCCCGCTGCCCCCGTCGATGCGCAGCGGCATGCGGGCGCCCACCGGCAGGTACAGCCGGCGGGGGCGGGGCACGAGGGTCAGCTCTTCGTCGACCACCTGCACGGTGACGTCGACCGTCTCGGCGGTGCCCACGTCGATGACCCGCACGATGTCCTGCCCGGGGTCGGATCCGGCGGTGTAGGTGCCGTCGGGGGCCACCTCGCCGCCCGACAGATCCATCACCATCTGGAAGGCGAACTCGCCCGAGCCGCCGCCGATCTCGAAGGTGAAGCGCTGGTCGACCCGGATCTGGACCCCCAGGGGCGCCACGTCCATCGGCGAGACGACCCGGATCTCGATCTCCGCTTCGCCCAGGCAGCCGTCGTCGGTCACCACGATCCGGTCGACCGCGCCCGGCGCGTCCCCGGCGAGGTAGGCCCCGGTGAACCCGTTGAGCAGCGCGTCGGAGGCGTTCTCGGCGAAGGCGTAGCGGTAGGCCCCGGTGCCGCCGATGCCCCGCACGGTCACCAGATCGAACGGGCGGGCGGCGGTCGGATCGGCCTCGACCTGAAGCTCGGGGATGCACGGCCCGGGGCCCACCATCGCGTCCGGCTCGGGGTCGGGCGCCATGTCCGGCTCGGGATCGGGCGCGGCGTCCGGGCCCAGGTCCGGGGTCGGAGCCATGTCCGGCTCGGGATCGGGCGCCAGATCGGGATCGGGCGCCCCGTCGATGGCGCCGTCGACCGTCACCTCGGCGTCCGGCTCGAGGTCGGTCGCCTCCTGGCAACCCCACGCCCCGATCAGGATCGAGAACACCAGCCCGGCGCCGGCGACGGGCCCCGGCCCGTGTCGATTGAACATCTCCGTACTCCCCCGCTCTCGGTGTCGGTTTCCACCTGTAGCGTAAATGTTACTCCCATGGACCATTCCGTTTCCGTTAAACTCCGGTGACGCTGGATCCCCAGGGAGTTCCTCCGAATGTCGATGTCGCGCAAGCACTTGTACCTGCTGGCCGGGATCTGTCTGTCGATGGCGGTCGCCGGCTGCGACGACAGCGGGACGCCCGCGCCGGCCACGCCGGACGCCGCCGAGCCCGAGCCGCAGCCCGATCCCGAGCCGGAGGGCGAGCCGGAGCCGGACCCCGATCCCGAACCGGAGCCCGATCCCGAGCCCGAGCCGACGCCGGTCGATCCGGCCCGCGCGGTGGAGCCGGAGGCGCTCGTCGAGGGCGCGGTGCCGCTCGCGGTGCCCCTGCCCGACGGCCGGGTGGTGGCCCAGACCCCGACCCACATCGCCCTGATCGCGCCCGAAGGCGCCCGCGACCTCGGCGCCGAGAGCGGAGACCTCTCGGCGGCCGGGCTGGTCGACGGGCAGCTCCTCGTCTCGACCTCGACCGGCCTCTTCGCCGACGTGGACGGCGCGCTGATGCCCTCCCCGCTCGGCGACCTGCTCGACGGGATCACCGCCCTGCACACCACCGCCGACGGCGCGCTGTGGATCCTCGACGGGGGCGGGCTGCACGTCTACCGCGAGGGCCGGCTGAGCGGCGTCGACCCGGGTCCGATGGGGGCCGGCGCGATGACCGCGGTCGGGGCCTGGGGCGACACCCCCGCGCTGTGGGTCGTCGGCGACGAGGCGCTGTACGCGGTGGGCTTCGGCGACGAGGGCCTGCGCGCGTGGGAGCTCGCCCCCGAGGCGACGGTGGACGGGGTCGCGGTCAACGACATGGGCGGCCTGTGGATCGCCGCCGGCGGCGCGGTCAGCCACCTCGCCGACGACGGCGCCTGGACCGACCTCGTGCTGCCGTTCACGGTCGAGGCCCTCGCGGCCCACCCCGCCGCGCCCGACGTCTGGCTGGTCGGCGACGATACGCTGTGGCAGCTCCGCGACGGTCGGATCCGCCCGATCGAGGGCGTGTCGGCCTTCTCCGGGATGCAGGGCGAGCTGGACGGATCGGTGCTCTTGTGGGGCGACATCGGCTTGCAGCGGGTGCGCCCGGGGCGCTTCGTCAGCCTCGACGGCATCGAAGAGGGCGCCATCGTCGACCGGCTGACCCCGGTCACCGTCTCGGTGACCGCGCCCGACGACGTGATCCAGCTCACGATGCGGCTCGACGACGAGGCCTCGGTGGCCCTCGAGGGCCCGCCGTTCGCCTTCGACCTCGAGCCGGGCCCGATCCCCGAGGGGGCCCACACCCTCACGGTGACCGCCGACTACGAGGACGGCGAGCAGATCGTGGCCGAGGTGCGCTTCACGGTGCAGGGCCCGCCCACCTGGGAGGGCGACATCTCGCCGATCTTCTTCGAGCACTGCGATGCATGTCACGGCGAACGGGGTTATGCTCACCGCATGGAGACGATGGCGGTCTGGGTCGAGGAGTTCGACCAGATCATCGACGCCATCGTCGGCAATCGAATGCCGCTGCCCCCCAACCCCCCGGTCACCCCCGAGCAGCTCGAGCTGATCCGGGCGTGGGGCGAAACCGGCTACCTGAGGAGCTGGCCATGAGGAGAACCCGCCCGGCCCGCTGGCTGGCCCTGGGCACGCTGCTGCTCGCGACGAGCGCGGCGGCCCAGATCAACGGCGGTATCGAAGACGACCCCGGCGCCGCGCTGCGCTGCGAGCCCGACTCGGTGGACATCGAGCCGGTGCGCTACCTGCGCGCGCTGAGCCTCGACCTGCGGGGCACCGTGCCCTCCGCCGAGGAGGTCGACCGCGTCCGCGAGCTGGGCGAGGTGCCCGAGGCGATGGTCGACCGCTGGCTGGAGGGCGACGACTTCGCCCAGCAGGCGGTGCGTCACCACCGGTCGCTGCTGTGGAACAATGTCGGCAACGCCCGGATCTTCAACGCCTCCTCGGGGCTGGGCGGCAACGGCACCAACCAGCCGATGTGGCGCCGCAACCGGGGCATCATGTACCGCGGCGCGACGGTGGCCTGCTTCAACCGGCCGGCGGAGTACGACCCCGAGACCGGGGCCATCCTCACCACCGAAGAGGTCCAGGCCGACGGGCGCACCGCCCGCCGCGAGGGCTACGTCGACGTGGTGCCTTACTGGGATCCGGCCGGCACGGTGCGGGTCTGCGCCTTCGACGCCCAGGACGTCGAGTTCAGCCCCAGCGGCACCGAGTGCAAGACCGCGGCGGGCAACAACGACCCCGAGTGCGGCTGCGGCCCCAACCTGCGGTGGTGCAACGGGCGCAACGCGCAGGCGGCCACCGTCGACTCGATGGGCGAGGCGCTCGACCGGCTGATGTTCGACATCTTCCGCCGGGATGCGCCCTACACCGAGCTGTTCACCAGCCGCAAAGCCTTCGTCAACGGCCCGCTGTCGTACTTCTGGTACCACCAGACGCTGCGCGGCCCGGGGCTGGTCTTCGAGCCCAAGCCGGTCGCGCTCGAGACGCTGCCCGAGATGCAGTGGGCCGAGCGGGACACCTGGGTCGAGATCGAGCTGCCCTCGCACCACGCCGGGGTGCTGACCCGGCCGGCGTTCCTGCTGCGGTTCCAGACCAACCGGGCCCGGGCGAACCGGTTCTACGATGCCTTCCTCTGCCAGCCGTTCAACCCGCCCGACGGGGGGCTGCCGGTGGCCGACGAGGAGAGCGCCCGCAACCCCGACCTCCAGCTCCGGGCGGGCTGCAAGTACTGCCACGCGCTGCTCGAGCCGGCCGCCTCGCACTGGGGCCGGTGGACCGAGCAGGGCATCGGCTACCTCGACCCGGCCGGCTTCCCCCAGACCCGGGCCGACTGCGAGGCCTGCGCGCTGCGGGGCCAGGGGTGCAGCGGCGAGTGCCGCAACTTCTACGTCACCCAGGCCCTCGCCCCCGAGGAGGAGCAGTTCCTCGGGCAGCTCAACGCCTACTACTTCCGGCGCGACGACCACGTCGTCAACGTCGAGCAGGGCCCGCGCTACCTCGCGCTGACCGGCGTCGCCGACAACCGCATGCCCACCTGCGTCGCGAAGCGCACCGGCGAGTGGCTGCTCGGCCGCGCGCTGGACCAGGACGGCGACGAGAAGTGGATCGACAGCCTCGCCCGCGACTTCGTGCAGGACGGCTACAGCTTCCGGGCGCTGGTCAAGCGCATCGTGTCGAATCCCCGCTACTGGAGGGTCCGATGAACCGCGCAACCGTCGCGCTCTGCGCGCTGCTCGCCGCCTCGCTGGCGGCGTGTGACCCCGACACCGCCCCGACGCCGACCCCGGCCCCGGAGCAGCCCGAGCAGCCCGAGCCCGAGCAGCCCGAGCCTGAGCAGCCCGAGCAGCCCGAGACGCCGGAGCGGCCCGAGGCCCCCGAGGAGACCCGCCCGGTGCCCGCACCGGTCGACGTCGACACCGTCGGCGACCGGCCGGCCGAGCTCGCCCCGGCCCCCGAGCCGTGGCAGGCCCCGGCCCGCGCCCGGCGGCGCATGAACATCGACCAGCTCGACGCCGCCTTCCGCCGCACCAGCGGGGGCATCGGCTGGACCGAGACCCGGGGCAACCGCGAGGTCAACCTCTTCGAAGAGCTCTCGGCGACCCTCGGCAAGCCGGACTACATCCAGATCACCAACGAGAGCCTCGAGCCCTCGGCGCTGTTCCAGAAGTTCCTCGACGACGCCGCCCGGCAGGTGTGCGCCCGCATGATCGAGGCCGATCAGGCCCGGGGTGCTACGCCCATCCTGCTGCCGGTGGCCGACGAGGCCGGAGAGATGGACGTCGACCGGCACCTGCAAGGGCTGCTGCTGCGGTTCCACAATCGGGACCTGTCGCTCGACTCGCCCGATCTGATGCACTGGCGCTGGCTGTACGACACCTCGACGTTCGTCGGGGACGAGGTCACCGCCTGGCAGGCGATCTGCGCCACGCTCTTCACCCACCCCGACTTCTACAGCTACTGAGGAGGCACCGATGGCCCGCACTCGCATCTCGCGCCGCGGCTTCCTCCGCGGGGCCCTCGTCGCCGGCGGCGGACTCGCCGCGCTCGGCGGCGGGGTCCACACCCTGACCCGGCTGGCCAACGCGCAGGTCGACAACCCCGACGCGCCCGACCGGTACTACATCTTCGCGTACTTCCCCGGGGCGTGGGACGTGCTGCTGGGGCTCGACCCCCGGGACCCGCGCACGTTCACCAACGGCAACCTGCGCACCACCCGCATCCAGCCGGGCTACGAGCTGGTCGAGCTGGACGCCGCCGACCTCGTGCGGGTGCCCACCGCGGCCGGCCCGGAGATGGTCTTCGGCCCCTACATCGGCGAGCTGACCCGGCACGTCGACCGGCTGGCGGTCATCCGCGGCATGTCGATGGACACCCTGACCCACGAGGTCGGCCGGCGGCGCTTCCTGACCGGCAAGCCGCCCAGCGGCCTGCAAGCCCGGGGCAGCTCGGCCGGCACCTGGCTGGCGGGGCACTTCGGGGGCAAGGAGCCCATCCCTCAGCTCTCGGTGCAGGTCGAGGCCTACAATACGAAGCTGCCCGACTACGCCACCGCGCTGGCGGTCAACAGCGTCGACGACCTGCTGCGGGCCCTGCGCCCGGCCGACCCGACCTTCGACTGGCGCATCGCCCGCCAGATGTCGGCCACGCTCGCCGAGCAGGCCCGCTGCCTGCGGGCCGAGCCGTCGCCGCTGTGGCAGAGCGCCGAGGGCGGGCGGGTCAAGGCCCGGGAGATGGTCACCGGGGGCTACGCGGACGCGTTCGACTTCCGGGCGCTCAACCCGCTGATGAACGAGCTGCGGGACCACTACGGCATCACCAACCGCAACCAGCTCAACGTGCCCGAGGCCCGGGCCGCGCTGGCGGTGCAGGCGATCACGACCGGCATCAGCCGGGTGGTGAACATCACGGTGACCCCCAGCCTCGACACCCACTTCCAGGACTGGGAGACCGACCAGGGCCCCGACCAGCGGCGGGGCTTCGACTGCATCGCCCGCATGGCCGACATGCTCGAGCGGCTGCCCTACGGCAACACCGGCGAGAGCTGGCTCGACCGGACCACCATCGTCGGCTTCAGCGAGTTCAGCCGGACCCCGCTGATCAACACCCGCGGCGGCCGGGACCACCACCTGACCAACTCCTGCTTCCTGCTCGGCGGCAGCGTCAAGGGCGGCCGGGTCATCGGCGCGAGCAGCGACGTCGGCATGGCGCCCCAGGCGGTCGACCTGCACACCGGCGCGCTGGACCCCGAGGGCGAGGTCATCCGCCCGGAGCACGTCATCCAGAGCCTCTTCGACGAGGTCGGCGTGCCCTTCGCCGACAGCGACCTGCGGGTGCCCGAGTGCCGGGCCGACCTGCTCGACGACTGCGCCGAGCAGACGATCGCGATCCCGGCCCTGCTCGGCTGAGCCATCCTCTACTCCGGCGGAGCCTCGTGCTCCGCCGTCTTCAGCCAATGCTCGACCGTGTCGAGTTCGCTGCCCAACCGGCCTGTGCCCGCCCGCCCGAGGAGCGCGCGAATCCGCCGCCCATCGGCCACTTCGGCGAGTCCGGAGCGTCGATCGCCCAGATGCCCCTGGATCCACGCCGCCCGGGCGTGATGGTGCCCGAGCAGCGGCAGATCACCCAGGCCCTCCGCGGCGGAGCGAGCGATCTGCAACGCAGACCTCATCTCTGAGGGTGATAGCCCTGCCGCTGCCGAAGCCACCGCCCGATCGATGGCAAAGCATGCCTTCGCGCCGGGGGATCCGGTCCGCGCATACGCCCGCTTCAGGTGCAGCACAGCCGGGCCCGGCTCGGCGGGCAGACGTCCGAGGGCTGTAGTCAAGGACGGGGGCAGCTCGTAGGCCCCCGACTCTGCCGACCGGATGGGTTCGCCTTCTCCCATCAATGCTCGACGCCAGCGCTCGAAGACCATGCTCGGTGGCCGCGGACTCGTGAGCCGGGCAGCGTTGGCGAGCCAGACGGCGAGGGGTGGCTCAGCGAGCCCGTCGAGTCGTGGCGTGCGCTCCAACTCCATGAGATCGGACCGCAGTTGATCGATGGGACGGCTGGCTCGCGGTAGCCTGGCGATATACCACACCGGCAACCCATAGAAGAGCATCCGGCGGGTCTCGGGGCCCACGAGACCCGCCTTGAGTGCCGCGCGAACGAGTTCCTCGAGATCCTCGAGACGGGGATGCAATGGCTCAGGATAGAGCCCGCGGCGCTCCTCGGAGGATGTCCTGGAAGCCTCGGGCGCCTCGGCCAGACGGCTGAGTTGAGTGAGACTCAGCGGCTCTCGCAGCGGGAAGCCCGGTGGATCGGAGAGGGGGCGCTCGGAGAAGCGGATGACATCGATGTGCACGCTCCACAGGTCGGTGGCCTCCTCCCGGGCGTTGCGCCAGTCCAAGGGGTGGAGCGCCAGGACGAACGGGCCCTTCAGCATGCCCCGCAAGACATCTCGCTTCTGATTCAGGACCGCCGCCGCTCGGGCGACCTCCGTCGGCGACGCGTCGCCGGCCCGCAGCAGCCAGCCCCCGGCCCTTCGGAGTTCGGTCGAGGCTTCGGAGGCGAACGGCCGGTCGCGCAGGAAACCGGAGACATCCGCCTGGAGCCAGCGGGGCGACGCGGCTCGCAGCGTCGCCCCGAAGGACGCAGCGAACGCATCCTCGAGCGCACTCGATGGGATATGGACCACCCAGAGTTGAAAGAAGTCGGCCAGCCCCACCCCGTCGATGAGCCGGCTCCACTCACGCCGATTCTCGCCGAGGGCGAGCCAGTCGAGGGCGCTCACGTCGCGACGTGGCGGTCCCAATCGACCCCATCGACCTCCAGGCGGCTCCACAAGAGCGGATGCGCGCCGTACCACCAATGAGAGTTGTGATATCGCATCATGGCGTGGCTCTGGAGGAGCCGATCCATGAGCGGACCCAGATCCTGGTTGAGCGGATAGTCGCGGGTCTTCTGCACCTCGCGCAACAGCGTCTCGTGCTCGATGTAGAGCCCTTCGAGATAGGTCTGCCTGACCCTTGCGACCGCCTCGTCGGCCATGGTCCGCGTGATGCGGTCCTCGGGCGGGCGGCACGCATACACGCACTGGGTCGCCATGCGCAGCAGATCACGCATGAAGCCGCCGCTGTGCAGGATCAGCCAGTCGGCGATCCGGGGATCCTCGAAGTGATGCCGAGGGATGCGCAGGAACAGGGCCTCCCGCATGGCGTGCACGCCGAGCCGATCGACCGCGGGGCCGTGCTCGCCTCGCACCCGCCCCCAGACCCTCACCATCGGCAGGAACTCCATCTCCTGCCCGAAAGCCTCCCCGAACTCGGCCGCGCGTCGGATCATGAAAGAGGGCAGCGTATAGACCACATGCACCGGGGGCTTGAGATCGGGGGCCCGGGTGAGGAAGGCGCTGAACCAATGACTCCGATACTTCTCTCGCTCCTCGGGGCCGTGCAGATCACCCGTGGCGCGCTTCTCGATGCCATCGAGCAGGATGACGAGGGGCGCGCCGGCCCTCTCGGCCGACCGGGCGGCGAAGTCCAACAGGTCGAAGACTTGATCCCGGAGGCCCGTCGACGACGCCAGATGCTTCGCGACCCGTTGGAAGAGCGTATCGTCGGTCGTGAGCGTCGCCTTGGCGGTGAGCGCGCCGACCTTGGCGCTGATCTGTGTCACATCCACCTCGGTGGACAAGAAGGACCAGACCCGCCGAGCGTACTCGGCCAGCCACGCCACCTTCGAGTCGGGGCCGCCCTCGGGATACAGCGAGAGCACCAGCGCCAACCAGATCGTCTCGACATCGATCGGCGCGTCGTCCCGAACCCAGGCCCCGGCGTCGGCGAGCACGATGGTGTAGCCCTGGCGCTGCATCTCTGCCGCGAGCTGCTTGAGCTCGGTCGTCTTGCCGCTGCCCCGGAGCCCGGTGACGCCCTGAGCCGTCGGTTCGCTGGCGAACTCGATGACTTCCGCCACCCGCTCCCGCCATGGCCGGCCGCGCAGCCCGTGCGCGTCGAAGTCCACATGTCGTGGATCCGACGGGGGGATGGGGTCGTCCGGCTTGCAGGCCCAGATGAGCTGCTTCTTGGTGGCCTTGTCCATGCCGCCGATCATGCCCCCCGTCCCCCGACCGGTCAACGAGGACGCCCCGCGCACCGGAGTTGCCCCCGCCCCCGGCCCCTGATAGACCGCAGCGATGCGCCACCTGCTCTACATCATCCCCACGCTGTGCGCGCTGTGGATGTTCGACAACTCGGCGAGCATGGACCGCTACGCCGGGTGGGAGCGCAACTCCGTCCGCAACTCGATGCACCGCTGGCATCGGCGCTCGAAGGCGAAGGTGGCGATCTTCGGATCGAGCACCTCCAAGGACTGGCTCCCCCGCACCCTGGCGGCCGAGGTCACCGGGGCGAAGCTCGGCGACGTGCTCGACGCGCACATCAACGGCTGCCACCAGGGCTGCACCTGGGCCGAGGTGCGCAAGATGATGCAGCGCCAGCGGCGGTTCGAGGTGGCGTTCTTCGGCACCAACCTGTTCCAGATGTGCGAAGAGACCCACAGCAAGCGGGTCTTGCAGCAGCAGATCATGCTGCCCGCCGCCGACGCGCCCCGGCTCTTCGGGCTGTATGCCCACGCCGCGCAGCCGCTGAACTACATGGGGCGCTACATCGGCATGACGCTGTCGGGGGCCTACGGCGATACGGCGGCGGTGCAGCGGTTCCTGGCGGAGGACGTCTACGGCAAGCCGAAGCGGGGGCGGACCCACCGCTGGGCCCGGCGGGCGCTCCCGGGCAAGAGCAAGACCGCGAGCTGCCGCTATCGGCCGGCGGACGTGGCGTTCAAGGCGGCGGTGAGCGGGGCGCTGCTCGATGATCTGGGGGTCATCGCAGAGCAGGTGTTCCTCATCTTGCTGCCCGATCCGACCGCCGGGCTCGACGACCCGGCGCACCGGGCGCGGTGGGCGGCCCACCGGGCGCTGCACGATGCGCTGGCCGCCGAGCGGCCCCACGTCACGCTGATCGATCTGGTGACCGACGGGGTGACCGACGCCGCCGACTTCCGGGACGCCATCCACCTGCATCGACGGGCGATGCCCCGCCAGCAGCGGCTCTTCGAGCGGCGGATGAAGGCCGCGGGCTGGCCGCCGCCCCGGGGAGCCCCACCGGACGAGGCACCGGGCGGCCGATGATCTTCACCACCCCGGCCTTCGTCCTCTTCTTCGCGCTCTTCTTCGCGGTGCACTTCAGCCTGCGGGGCGTCGGGCGCAAGTGGTGGCTGCTGACGGCGAGCTACGTCTTCTACGGGAGCTGGAACGCCGCGTTCCTGCTGCTCATCGTCGGCTCGACGCTGGTCGACTTCTACGTCGGCCGGGCGCTGCACGTCGCCGAAGACCCCCGGCGGCGCAACCGGCTCTTGTGGGTCTCGTGCGGGGTCAACCTCGGCGCGCTGGCCTTCTTCAAGTACTGCAACTTCTTCATCGACTCGTTCGTGGCGCTGCTCGGCGCGGTGGGGGTCGAGGCGTCGCCCGCGGTGCTCGAGATCGTGCTGCCGGTGGGCATCAGCTTCTACACGTTCCAGACGATGAGCTACACGATCGACATCTGGCGCCGCCGCCAGACGCCGAGCGATTCGCTGCTCGACTTCGCCTTGTACGTGGCGTTCTTCCCCCAGCTCGTCGCCGGGCCCATCGAGCGGGCGAGCCACCTGCTGCCCCAGATCGCGAAGCTGCCCGCGCTCTCGCCCCGGCTGAGCGGCTTCGGCCTCATCGCCCTCGGCTGCTTCAAGAAGGCGGTGGTCGCCGATCACATCGCGGCGGTGGTCGAGCTGACCTATTCCGACCCGTCGGCGACCTACGGCCCGGCGCTGTGGCTGGGCACCTACGCGTTTGCGGTCCAGATCTACTGCGACTTCTCGGGCTACAGCGACATCGCGGTGGGCCTGGGGCGGCTGCTGGGCCTCGACATCGTCTCCAACTTCGCCGCGCCCTACGCCGCCGCCGGGCCGTCGGAGTTCTGGCGCCGATGGCACATCTCGCTGTCGAGCTGGCTGCGGGACTACCTCTACATCCCGCTGGGCGGCAACCGCGGCGGCTGGTTCTACGTGCGGCGCAACCTGATGCTGACGATGCTGCTCGGCGGCCTGTGGCACGGCGCGGCGTGGAACTTCGTGCTGTGGGGCTTCTGGCACGGGGCGCTGCTGATCGTCTTCCGGGCCCGTATCTTCCAAGCGGCGCTGGCCTGGATCGCCACCTTGCCGGCCGCCGTCCGGGGCGGGGTCCTGGTGCTGCGCCGGCTGGTCTTCTTCCACCTCGTCTGCCTCGGCTGGGCGCTCTTCCGGGCCGAGTCGCTGGCCGACTGCGCGGTGCTCTTCGAGGGCCTGCTGAACGTATCGGCCTGGGATCTGGAGCTGTGGCTGTCCGAGGTCGCCGTCTCGGGCGAGGCGCTGTACCTGAAGGTCGTGCTGGGGGTCGCGCTGCTGCTGGTGCTGGCGCACAACCTGTGGCCGGTGGACGGCAAGCGGGTGGTCGACGTCTTCTGGAGGGCCCCGCCGGCCCTGCGCTTCGTGGCCCTGGCGGTGGTCTTCTACGCCTGCATGCTCATGGCCCCCGAGACGCCGCCGCCCTTCATCTACTTCCAGTTCTGAGCGACGGGCTCAGCGCTTCTCTTCGCTCGGCGGGTCCCCCCGCAGCGTGCGGCGCAGCGCGGGCACGTCCTCCTCGATCACATGGCGCAGCCGCTTGCGCGACTTGCGGCGCAGGCGGGGGAAGCTCAGCGGCCCCAGGCTCTTGAGCGTGCGGGCGGTGCGCTTGCGGATCTCGGCCCAGAGCTGGCGCAGGTCCTCGGCGTGCTCCCGGACGAGCAGATCGCGGCCGTAGAGCCGGGTGAACAGCGCGTCGACCCCGGCCACGATGGCGTCGACCCGGCGGCGGATGACCCCCCGGGCGAGCACCAGCGCCAGCCCGACGAGCGCCGCGGCCCCGGCGTAGGCCAGCGCCGTGCGCTGCCAGTCGATCGGGCCCTCGCCGAGCAGCGTCAGGCTGGCCCCGCCGAACGCGAACAGCGCGGCGACCGCCACCCAGCCGTAGGCTCCCCGGCGGGCGGCGCGGGCGTCGTGCACCGCGGCGTCGACGATGCGGGCGTGCAGGTCGAGCCGGGCGCCGTGCTCGGCGAGGCGGGTGATCATGGTGTCGGCCCGCCGCTGGGGCGTCTCCCGGATCTCGTCGACGAGCTGCTGCCGGGCCTTGTCGAAGTCGTCGAGCGGCAGCTTGCCCTGGGCCGCGTCGGGGATGGGGGTGTAGGTGGTGTAGACGAGCGGCAGATCCTTGCGGGCCATGACCTTGGCCAGGTTCCAGCACAGCGCGCCGTAGGCCCGGGCGAAGTCCTCCATGCTGCGGAACATATCGACCTTGTTCATCACCACCCGCAGCTTGTGACTCAGGTCGCCGAGCGCGGTGTTGAACACCTCGAGCGTCTCGCCGGTGGTGCCCGGCTTGTCGGGGTCGAAGAACATCAGCACCAGCTCGGCCCGCTCGGCGAACCAGCGCACCGCGGCGGTGAAGTCGTAGCCCCGCCCCGAATCCTCGCGGGCGCTGTCGATCATGCCCGGGGTGTCGACGAGGTTGACCGTGCGCAGCAGCTCGATCGGGCGGGTGCGGCGGCGCAGGTGCGAGAGGAAGGTCGGGCCGAAGTGGCTCAGCCCCTCCAGCGGCAGGTCGGGGTCGCTGACCACCGCCCGGCCGTCGCGCTCGCCGGGCTCGCCGTGGGCCAGCACGGTGAACGCGTCGTCGGTGGGCGCGAGGCCGGTGGTCTGGATCGACTCGCCGAGCAGGTGGTTGATGAAGCTCGACTTGCCCGACGAGTGGTTGCCGATGACGAGCACCATCGGCGGGCCGCTGATCTCGCCGGCGTGCGGCGCGCGGGGGAAGGCGAAGCGCTCGCCGACGGGGTCGACGGCCTCCCGGTAGAGGGTCTCGATGCGGCGGGCGATGGGCGCGAGTTCGGGGGTCACGCGGTCTCCATGCGGTCTGCGGAGAAGTCCGGGGCGCCATCATGTCCGATCCGGCGCGCCGACGGGAGGGAGAGTCGTCGACCGCGGTCGCCGTCACGCTTGCGCGCCACCCGGCGGAGTGCGACCGTCTCGGGGCTCGACAGTCGAACGGAGGTGCAGATGGACTACGAGCAGACCCTGGCCGACGCCCGCGAGCTCGATCACCCGCTGGAGGCCCTGGCCTTCGGCGTGCTGCGAGGGCTGGATCTGGCCGGGGCCGACGACGCGGCCATCGAGGCGGTGCGCAAGGTGCTCGACGGGTGGTTCCCCCGCATCGGCGAGGAGGAGGGGCAGGCGCTGGCCGACGTCATCGAGACCCGCCTGCACGAGCTGCACGAGCGGGGCGCCTTCGACGACGCGGTCAAGCTGGTGGGCCGCATGACGATGATCGAGGCCCACATCGCCCACGACGCGCTGGCCGAGTCGGGCATCGCCACCCGCCTGCGCCACGAGACGCTGCCCGCCAGCGAGTTCCCCGAGCCGCCGAGCCAGGTCGAGCTGTGGATCAAGCCCCGCGATCTGGCCCGGGGCCGGCGGGTGCTGGCCGAGATGGCGCAGAAGGCGGACGAGACGGTGGTCTGCCCGAGCTGCGGCGAGACGAACCCCGCCAACTTCGCGACCTGCTGGAGCTGCCACGCCGCGCTGGGCTGACGCCGCGCGCCGGGCTGACCACGCGCCGGGCTGACCGCGCGCCGGGCTGACGGCCCACCCACCAGACCCGTACATTCGAAAGGCGGGACGATCCAGCCTCGGCTGGATCCGGGCCGGCAGGCGGCGCAGGACGACGTCGCCCGGCGCAGCCCGTGGGGCTCGACCCACCCCCGCAGCCACCCCGGCGACGGTCGGCATCGCCGAGCGCCTGCGCCACCCCTCGCTCGAGTATCGAGCCCGTGGGGCACCCTCCAATACGACTCGACCGGAGATACGGGCCTCCGCCCGGTCGAGCAGCGCTGCTCGACGGCGGATATGAGCCATCCGGCGCGTCGGCAGCCGCGCTCGACGGCTCGACCCGGCGTGCCGCAGCGCCGGATCAGCCGGTCGAGCCGTCGACTGCTCGATCCCACGCGGCCGGACGCATACTCGACAGATTGCAACGGGTATCGACGGCGCGGGGACGGCGACTGCGCGCGTCGAGTCGGCCTACCCGGGCCGGCGGACATCCACTGCGGCTGTTGCAGTCTATGTCTCGGGGGTCAGGCAGGATCACTTGATGGATTGCAGTGGGTTCCCGTGGGGTCGGGCAGGGCGGCTCGACAGTTTCAGTGGGGTTCCCGGGGGGTCGGGCAGGGCCACTCGACGGGTTGCAGTGGGTCTCCCGGGGGGTCGGGCAGAGCAACTCGACGGGTTGCAGTGGGTCTCCCGGGGGGTCGGGCAGGGCAACTCGACGGGTTGCAGTAGGCCTCCCGGGGGGTCGGGCAGCGCCACTCGACGGGTTGCAGTGGGTCTTCTGGGGGGGGGGTCGGGCAGGGCGACTCGACGGGTTGCAGTGGGTCTTCTGGGGGGGGGGTCGGGCAGGGTCGCGGGCGCCGGCTGAAGCCCGCGGCGAGGCGCAGGGCCGCGCGGCTCAGGGCAGCGGGTCGCGGGCCACCCGGAAGCCGATGTCGGGCGCGGCGAAGTCGGCCCGGACCAGCTCCCGGGTCCACAGCGGGCGCCCCTCTTCGTCGCCGGTCAGAAACGACCCCCCGCGCACGATCTGGCGCGGGGTGCGGCCGGGCGCGGCGGTGGCGGTCCACTCCCGGACCCCGCCGGCCAGATCGCACACCCCGAACGGCGAGCAGTCGTAGCCGGCGTAGCCCACCGGCGGCGGCCAGGGGCCGGGCCAGGTCGCGGGGCAGGCGGCGTAGGCCGGCTCCCAGCCGGGCCCCCAGGGGAAGCTGCGCCCCTCGGTGCCCCGGGCGGCCTTCTCCCACTCCTCTTCGGTGGGCAGCCGCACGGTGGCCCCCTCGGCGTCGCTGCGCCAGCGGCAGTAGGCCACCGCGTCGTCGGCGGTGATGCCCACGATGGGCATGTCGGGGGTCCAGCCGGCGTGCTCGGGCAGCTGATAGTAGCCCTGGGCGTCGACCCCCCACAGCCAGCCCCGGCCGTCGTGGGTCCGCGGCAGGCGGCCGGCGGCCTCCTCGGGGCGGGCGGCGGCCAGGGTCCGGATGAACTCGAGGTACTGGCCGGCGGTGACCGGGTGGCTCCCGACGAGCACGTCGGGCAGCGCCTGCTCGGTGGGCCCGAGGAACGGGTGGCGGGGGCTGCCGAAGCGGAACGTACCCGCTGGGATGTGCACGTAGCCCTCGGGCACCGCGCCCGCCCGCAGCATGCGCAGCCGCAGCCGGGCGCAGCGGCCGGGCTCGACGACGACGGTGGTGGTCAGCGTCTCGCGCCCGGCGGCCTGGGCGGCGAGCTGATAGATGCCGGCCGGCATCTGCTCCACCTTGACCGGCGCCGGGCCGAGCTCCTGGCGGTGGCCGGCGACGAGGCGCTGCTGCTGCCGGTCGAAGCGCCACAGCCACAGGTGGGCCCCGGCGGGGCTGATCTCGACGTGCAGGCTGCCCTCGCCGGCGACGAGCTGGGCGTAGCGCCCGGTGTCGTGCTCGGCGAGCAGCCGCCGGAAGAAGGCCATGCCGCCCTCGTCGCCCCGGGCGAGGTGGAACTCGTGGCGGGCGACGTACAGGTCGCACAGCAGCTTGCGCGCCTGATGGTGGTCGGGGTCGATGGCCACCGCGGCCCCCAGCGCGTGCATCGCCTGGGCGATGACGTCGGCCGTCTCGGCCTGCACCTCTTCGAGCCGGGCCACCGCCTCCCAGGCGGCGGCCTTCGAGCCGAGCTGATCGTCGGGGTCGAGGGTCGCCCGGGCGGTGTTCAGCTCGTCGGTGATGAGGGCCGCGTCCTCGAGCAGGCTGTCCTGGCGGGTCATCGCCGCCACCCCCCGCCGCACGAGGTTGTCGACCCGGCTGATGGCCGCCGTGCCGGTGCCCGGCGCGTCGAGCACCCGCCGGATGGCCTCGGCGAGCGCCCGGGCGTTGGGGTAGCGCTGGGCCTGCTTCTGGGCGAGGCAGCGCAGGCAGATCTCTTCGAGGTCGCCGGGGATGTCGCGGTCCGGCGCCCGCTCGCTCGGCGGGCGGACCCGCTCCTTGAGCACCCGGTTGACGATCTCGCGGTTGCTCTTGCCGCTGAACGGCGGGCGCAGGGTCAGCAGGTGGTACAGGATGGCCCCGAGGCCGTAGACGTCGGTGCGCTGGTCGACCTGATCGATGAGCCCCATCGCCTGCTCGGGCGCCATGTAGGCCGGGGTGCCGATGATCTGGCCGTGCACCGTCTTCCACCGCTCGCTCGTCGAGCGGGTCGAGCGGGTCGCCGCGCCGATGATCTTGCACAGGCCCCAGTCGAGCAGCACCACCTCGCCGAAGTCGCCGAGCATGACGTTGCTCGGCTTGAGGTCGCGGTGCACGACCTGCCGGGTGTGGGCGTAGGCCACCGCCAGGCAGAGCTGGTGGAAGATGTTGAGCAGCCGCATGCGGCCGTAGCTGCGCTCGGTCTCGGGGTCGCCCCGGCGCAGGCCCGAGATGACGTCCTTGAGGCTGCGGCCCTCGATGCGGCGCATCACGAAGGCCACCTGGTCCCGCAGCCGCCCCAGCTCGTAGACCGGCATGATGCTCGGGTGCTGGAGCTGGCCGGTGACCTGGGCCTCTTCGAGGAACCGGGCCCGATCGAGGTCGCGGGCCGAGGCTTTGCGCAGGATCTTGATCGCCACCGGCCGCCCGAGGTGCAGATCCCACGCGGCGAGGATGCGCCCCATCGCGCCCCGGGCGATCTCGCCCTGGAGCTGGAACCGGGGGGTCATGTTGACCAGCCGGGCGATGAGGTCGTCGACGCTGGGCTCGTCGGTGACCGTGGTGACGGTGGTGGTCTCTTCGGCGACGGTGTGGTCGGGCGCGTCGTCCTCCGATCGGTCGAGCAGCGCCCGCACCTGATCGAGGCTCAGCCCGGCTTGCAGCAGGATCTCGTCTGGCGCGTGGCGCCCGTCGCGCAGGGCCGCGTCCACCTTGAGCGTGGTCTGCTCCGAGAGAAGGCCCCGCCGCCGGAGGCGATCGATCAGCGCGTCGACGTCCACCATGGCGTTACATTAGCCCAGCCTCTCCGGGGGGAAAAGAACCGCCGCGCATCCCCTCGCCCGCGCAGCCCTCTTGCGCCGCCTCGGAGTGGCCCGTAGCGTGGCGGGCGTATGTCGCTCCGTCTCCTCCTGGTGCTGGTCGCGGTCCTCGCGCTCGGATGCGGCGCCGGGCCCACGCCGCGCCCGCTGATCGACGACGTCTTCCACGACGTGTACCTGCGGGGGGCCCCCAGCCCCGGCGGGCGGGGGCGGGTCGCGCTGACCGTGCCCGGCCCCGGGCCGTGCACCGATCGGCTGCTGGCGGTGGCCGCCGAGCACGGGCTGGCGCTGACGGTGATGGTCGACCCGGCGGCGCTCGACGCGGCCGAGGGGCCGGCGCTGAAGGCGACCCTGGCCCGCATCGACACCGACGGCCACGGCCTCGGCCTCGCGCCCCGGGCGCTGCCCGCCGACTGGCAGGATCCCGTCGCCTTCCGCCAGGGGCTCGCCGAGATCACCCGGGCCGTGCGGGCCCACCTGACGGCCCACGGGATCGAGGCGCCGCCCCTGCGGGCGTGGCGCCCGCCCTCGGCCGATCGGGCGACCCTCTCCGCCGCCCGCGCCGCCGAGCGCCCGATCGTCTTGTGGAGCCTGCGGGCCCCGGGCGGCCCCGACTTCGCCCCGGCCCTGCCCGCGCTGCTCGACCGGCTCACCGACGGGGACATCGTCGCCCTGCCCGCCGGCGACCGGGGCGCCTGCCCCGCGGCCGACGGCCTGCCCCGGCTCGCCGCCGCGCTGAAGGCCGCCGCGCTGGACGCGGTGCCCCTCGACGCGCTGCTCGCCCCCCACGCCGCCCGCTACGGCCCCCCCCGGGTCGTGCGCTTCCGCGGCCCGCCGCCCAGCGCCGCCTGCCGGGCCCTGGCCGGCGCGCCCCCCGAAGACCCGGCCCCCGAAGACCCCGCCCCCGAAGACCCCGCCCCCGACGCCGCCCGCTGGGGTCTGGTGCACGCCGTCGGCCCCGGCGAGGTGACCGCGCTGCCCGTCGGTGGAGACGAGGGCACCGCCGCGCTGCTCGCCGATCGGGGCCGGATCGACCGCCTGTGGGCGGCGCGAGCCGCCTGGGCCGCCCGCCCGGCCTGCCTGCGCACGATCCCCATCGACCGCCTGCTGCCCCCGATCACGCCGACCCGGGGCGCCGCCCCCATCGGCTGGTGGTCGGTCGGGGCCGAGGCGATCGAGCGCCGCGAGCCCCGGGCCATCGGCGCGCCCGGCGGCCCGACGCTGCTGCCCGACCGGGCCGATCTGGCCCGCTTCGAAGCCCGGCAGAAGGTCCCCTGGGCCGCCCGGGGCGTCGTGGCCGGCGCGCTGGAGATGCTCGGCCTGGACGTGCCGCTGCTCACCGAGCTGCGCAGCACGCTGGCGCTGGTGATCGGGGCCCGGCTGACCCCCGACGCGGCCGACGACGACGCCGCGATCCGGCGGGCCATCGCGGCCTACGCCCCGGTCGCCGAGCTGTCGATGGGCGAGTACCTCTTCCTCGCCGAGAGCCTGCCCGCCGCGGCGAACCAGCTGCGGCGCACCGCCCGGGCGGCCGACGGGTTCTTGCGGCCGGGCCCGATGCTGGTGCTCGCCGCGCCCGGCCGCGGCCCCGACCCCGGCCGGCTGGGGCTCGACGGCGGCGCGATCTTCGGCGAGCGGCCGGTGGCGCTGGTGCGGCGGCTGCTGGCCGACGGGCGCGCGCTCGAGCCGGGGGACGTCGTCGCCGCCGCCCCGCCCCCGCCCCGGGGCGCGCCGCTGGTCTTCGCCACCGGCCGGGCCGAGTCGATGGGCGCCGCCCTGCGCACCGCGCTCGGCCGCTCGCTGCTGGTGGCGATGATGCTCCCGATCTACCTGCGCCCGGGGGCCACCCGGGGCTTCGACGGTGATCTGTTCGGCCGCTGGCGGCTGCGGGTCGCCGTGCCCGCGGGGGTCGCCGCCCCGGCCACCGAGGCCCGCCCGCTCGGCCAGCGCCCGCGCGAAGAGGCGGCCGACGACGCACCGGCGAAACGGCGGCCATGATGATCGAGCGCCTGGCCCTCAAGCACTTCGAGCGCGGACGCCGCTTCGAACTCCAGGAGAAGCACGACGAGGCCATCGAGTGCTACGAGAAGGCGGTGGCCCTCGAGCCGGAGAGCCCCGATCCCTACCTCGCCCTGGGCCGGCTGCAAGCGATGCGGGGCCAGTTCCAGACGGCGCTGAGCCTGCTCGATCGGGCCGCCGAGCGCAGCGAAGACGGCCAGATCCGGGAGTGGCGGGCCTATGTCTACGGCCGGCTGCGGCGCTACGACGAGGCGCTGGCCGACTACCGGGCGGTGCTCGACGACGGCGACCCCTCGGTGCGGGTGAACCTGGGGCGCATGCTGCTGGCGCTGTCCCGCTACGACGAGGCGGGCGAGGTGCTCGACGAGAGCCACGACCCCGCCGGGCGCCAGCTCCTCGCCGCGCTGCCCCGCTACCGCGAGTTCCAGGGCGAGCGGCTCGACGACATGCGCACCACCCGCTACCTCTTCGGGCGCACCCTGCTGCTGGGCACCCTGGGCGACGGCGGCTTGCGGCCCACCGGCCACCGCTACCTGCTGCTCACCGCGCGCCACGTCGCGCTCACCCTGCGCCGGCTGACGACCCTGATCGGGCAGCGGGGCTGGCGCTTCGCGGGCGTCGCCGGCGACGGGGTGCACCACCGCCCGGTCGTGCGGGCCGCGGCCGAGCTGCTCGAGCTGCCGCAGGTGACCCCCGACGACCTCGACCCCGGCGACCTCGAGGCCGACGGGGTGCTGCTGTGCAGCGCGGTGGTCAAGGGCAGCGCCGAGGCGAGGCGGATCGAGGCCCCCTGGCGGGCGCGGGGCGTGCCGGTGCTGCACGTCGCGGTGGGGCTCATCCCCGACGGCGACCCCGATGAGGACGAGCCGGCGGTGATCGGGTTCGCCGGCCGCTGCGCGGCCTACTGGCATCGGGTGGAGAGCTTCAGCCGGCTGGTGCAGGATCGCGACGCCGAGGACGGCCCGTGGCCCGGGTTCCGGGTGGGGCCGGCGTTCATCGACCCCAACGTCGATCGGGTGGTCGGGGCCATCCTCGAGGCCGCCCGCCAGCCGGGCTCCGACCCCACCGCGCGCAGCATCCTGACGTGGTATACCCGACATGCGCAGACTCGGGCCTTCGCCTGGCCCCCGGCCGCCGCGCGCGAGGAGATCCGATGACCCCGACCCCGCTGCGACTCGCCGCGCTGGCCCTGGCCGCGCTGGCCCTCGGCGGCTGCAAGGACGAGACCCCCGCCGCCCCCGACGCAGCCCCCGACGCCCGGCTGCGCCCGACCATCGTCGAGACCCCGCCCGACGCCGGCCCGGCCGACGCCGCCCCGCCCGACGCCAGCACCGACGCCCAGGTCCTGGTGGGCAGCACCACCATCATCAAGCTCGGCCCCCCGCCCGGCAGCGGCAACGGCGGCAGCGGCGCCAAGAACCCCAAGCCGAAGCCGCCGCCGGGGCGGGTGTCGATCATGGGCACCATCCGCAAGAACCAGAATCAGGTCATCGACTGCTACGCCCGGGTCGCCGAGAGCAAGCCCGAGGTGGGCGGCCAGCTCACCATGCGCTGGACGCTGGGGGCCGACGGCAAGCCGACCATGGCCGCGGTGGCCCGCGATACGCTGGGGGACGCCGCGGTGGGGCGCTGCGTCAAGAGCCAGTCGATGAAGTGGCAGTTCCCCAAGCCCGCCGGCGGCACCTCGGTGGTCAAGTACACCTGGACCCTGCGCATGCAGTAGCCCGGCGCGCCCGGCTCAGCGCCAGCGCAGTTCGAAGCCCGCCTGGGCCACCCGCCCCGCCTCCATCTCCAGATCGGCCAGGGTCAGCGGCCGCTCGGTCAGCCAGCCATCGGGGAAGGTCAGCGAGATCGTCGGCCCCTCGACCGACAGCGCGATGGGCGGCCGGGGGTTGGGGCTGCGGGTGCGGCTCAGGCGGGTGGCCAGCCGCAGGAGCACGATCAGGCGCAGCGCCTCGTCGGTGCGCCGGCCGGCCAGCTCGCGCACCCGATCGGGCAGCAGCTTGCGCCGCTGACCCTGGAGCAGCGCCGCGACCATCGCCTGCTCGCCCCGGCTGAAGCCCGGCAGGTCGCCGTGGGCCACCAGATATGCCCCGTGGCGGTGATAGCCGGCGTACGACACCGCCTTGCCGATCTCGTGCAGCGTCGCCGCCCAGCGCAGCAGCCGGCGCCCCTCCTCGCGGTCGAGCTGCCAGCCCACCGCCGCCTGATCGAAGAGCCGCAGGGCCAGCTCGGCCACCCGGGCCGCGTGCACCGGATCGGCCCCGAAGCGGTCCCGCAGGCGCTCGACCGTCTCGTCGCGCACGTCGTGCTGCGCGTCCCGGCCCACCAGCTCGTGGATGACGCCCTCCCGCAGCGCCGCCGACGAGGCCACCATCCGCTCGATGCGCAGGCTGCGGAACAGCGCCAGCAGGATGGCGACCCCCCCGGCGAACACCTGGGCCCGCTCGTCCTTGAGCCCGTCGAGGGACAGCTTGCGCACCTTGCGGGCCGACTGCATCTGGGCGATGAGCCACTCCAGGCCGGGCGTGGTGATGCAGTGGTCGGTGATGCCATTGACCGACAGGACGGTCTGCACCGCGTTGATCGTGCCCGACGAGCCCAGGGCCCGGCTCCAGCCCAGCCGCTTGAACGGCCGGTGCACCGATCCCAGCTCGAGGCGGGCGGCGACCACCGCCCGGTCGAAGTTCTCCGCCGACAGCCGCCCGTCGTCGAAGTAGCGGTTCGTGAACTCGACGCAGCCCATGTACAGCGAGTCGGCCCGCAGGATGTCGCTGCCCGCGCCCACGATGCACTCGGTGCTGCCCCCGCCGATGTCGACCACCAGCCGCCGCTCGCCGTCGTCGGCGAGGTCGTGGGCCACGCCGCGGTACACCAGCCGGGCCTCCTCGGCGCCCGAGATCACCTCGATGCGATGCCCCAGCGCCGCCTCGGCCTGGGCCAGGAAGGTCGCCGGATCGGCCATCTTGCGCAGCGTATTGGTGCCCACCGCCCGCACATGGTCCGGCGGGACGTGCACCAGCCGGTGGCCGAACAGCTCCAGGCACTCCAGCGCCCGCCCGCAGGCCTCGTCCGAGAGCTGCCGCTCGGCGTCCAGCCCGGCGGCCAGCCGCACCCGCTCCTTGAGCTTGTCGACGATGGCCAGCCGCCCGTCGGTGTCCCGGGCGATGAGCAGGTGGAAGCTGTTGGATCCGAGGTCGACGGCGGCGAAGGTGCGATTCATCGAGCCGGTGTACCACGGCGGCGCGCCCCGATCACGCGATGACGCGCCGCGTCGCCCGGCCGCCGCCCGCGGGCTGGTTTTCGGGGCGGGCCCGGTGTACCACGGGGCGAGTGGCGGAATCCGAGGAGCCCATGGCCCGCATCACCCGGCTGCTCTTCGACGCCCTGCTCAGCGCCCCCGACCCCTCAACTGCTCATCAGCACCCACTCGCCGGCGATCCTGACCAGCCGGCGGCTCGACCTGTCGATGATCCGGGTCGTCGAGTGGCCGTGGCCGCGACAGGCCCGATCACCTCGTGCAGCGGCGACATCGCGCCCGCGCGCGTACCCCCGGAGCGCGTCGCGGACAGGGCTCGACGTCAGCGCAGGAAGACCAGCACGTAGACCGTCGCCAGCGCGAGCTGCACCAGGGCGTAGGGCACCGCGACCTTGACGAAGCCGGCGAAGGTCATCGGCAGCTTGTTCTTGTGGATGATGGTGACCGCCACCAGCGTCGAGGCGCTGCCGATGGGGGTGATGTTGCCGCCGAGGTTGGCCCCGAAGATCACCGACCACCAGAAGGGGCTGTCGCCGGGGGTGCCCAGGCCGCCGAGGATCTTGGCCAGCATCGCGGCGAGCGGGATGTTGTCGGTCACCGAGCTGAACCCGGCCGAGGCGACGAGCAGCACCCCGCTGCCGAGCAGGTCGCCGAGCGCGAGCACATGCTGCAGCCCGGCGCCGATGAGGGCGAGGACCTGGGCGTGCTCCATGACGTTGATGACGATGAAGAGGCCGACGAAGAAGCCGAGCAGGTCCCAGTCGACGGCCCGGTAGAAGCGGTCGACCTCGCTCTTGTAGCGCACGAGCATGATCACCGCGAAGGCGCAGGCGACGAACGCCATGCCCAGGTCGGAGAGCACCGGCAGCGCCGAGGCCCCGGCGATGCACACGATGAAGGTCAGGGTCATCACCGCCGAGAAGGTGAAGAACGCCTTGCTGGTCAGGCCCTCGTTCTCGTCGAAGCCCTCCACCAGCGCGCGGGCGGCGGCCTTCTCGGCGTCGTCGCCCAGCCGGCGGATGCCGAACTGCTTCGCCGCGATCAGGATGGTCACCACGGTCGCGACCACCACGAACGGCGCGGCGACGTAGAAGAACCGCATGAAGCTGATGCCGGCGGTGGTGCCCACGATGATGTTGGGCACCGAGCTGATGAGCGTCAGCAGGCCGCCGACGTTGGTCAGCAGGCCCTCGGTGAGCAGGAACCCGAGCAGCTTGTCCCGCCGGTCGAGCTTGTCGAGGCTGACCGCGGTCAGCGAGCCGACGATGATCATCGCGGTGACGTTGTTGAGCACGGCCGAGAAGACGACCGTCATCACCCCGTAGGACCACAGCAGCTTGTAGGGGTCGCCGCCGCTGGCCTTGGTGAGCTTGACCGCGATCCAGGTGAAGAGGCCGGACCCGCTGGTGACGTCGACGAAGAGCGACGAGCCGAGGATGATCCCGATCACCGGCCAGTCGACGCCTTGCAGCCAGACGGGCAGGTGCAGGTGCTGGCCCCAGATGTTGACGACGTCGCCGACGGGCAGCAGCCCCAGCGCGTCGCCGAGGAAGAGCGAGACCACCGCGAAGACGCCCGCGATGAGGCTCTTCTTGGCGTGGATCTTCTCTTCGAAGGCCAGGCACAGCACGAGCCCGACGAGCAGGCCGGCGAAGACCAGGGTGGTGCCCAGCGGCACCTCGGGCGGGCTGGATGCGGCGGCGGCGGCGGCGCCGGCGGCCAGAGTCGTGGGGGTCATCGGTCGCCTCGCGTCACAGCATCAGCATCGGCACGCGGCGCAGCTCGACCGCGAGCGGGTAGGCCAGCCCGTGCATCGCGAGCTGGTCGTCGTCTTTGGTGTTGAGCACGAGCAGGTCGATGCCCTGCTTGTCGACGAGCGCCCGGTAGGCCGAGAGCTGGTGGCCCATGATCACCTCGTCGGTCACGGTCACCCCCGCGTCGGTCAGCGCGCTGCGGATGCTGTCGACGTAGTCCCGGGGCTCTTTGAGCAGCCGGGCGGCGATGAGCTCCCGGGCGGTGTCGGTGTCGATCTCGGGGATCTTGCCGATGACGTCGAGGTAGCGTTCGAAGACGCCGTCGTCCTCGACGTGGGCCAGGGTCAGCGTGCCCCCGGGGCGGGTGAAGGCCAGCGCGTGGTCGACCAGCCGGGCGTCGCCGGCGAGGTGGTCGGTGATGGCCATGACCCGGTCGGTGTTCTTCAGGGCCTCGTCGAGCGCGTCGTCGTCCGGCCGGGGCAGCAGCAGCACCGGGGCGTCGGTGACCTGGGTCAGCACCGCGGCGTGGTCCCCGAGGGTGTACGGCCAGCGGAACGAGCCGCTGTGCAGGTTGCGGTAGGTGCACACGAGGTCGGGGCGGTGGTTCTGCACCGCCTCGAGCAGCGCGCCGACGGTCTCGGCCTCGCCGTGCAGCTCGGTCCACTCGGCGCTGTCGATGCCGGCGACCCCCCCGAGGAAGGCCATGATCCGGGCGGTGTAGCGCCGGCCGGCCTCGCCGTCGAGGTCGGTGACCACCAGGATGCGGTCGAGCCGCACGTCGCCGGGGGCATAGCGCGGCTTGCTCGCCGCGCGGAAGACGCTCTCGAACTGGTCGATGCGGGTCATCGCTCCCCCCGGGGCGTGTGGATTCGGCGGGCAGCATGCCATCGCGGGCGAGCGGGATCGAGTGTGAGTTGCAACCGTCGGCCGGCTGGGTTCTCCTCGGAGGTGGAGCAATTCGAGGAGCCAGCATGCGCAGCCGACGGGGTCGGCCCGATCAGATCGGCCGCTACGAGGTGCGGGGCAACCTGGGCGGCGGCGGCATGGGCGATGTCTACCGGGTGTTCGACCCGGTCACCGGGCGCGAGCTGGCCCTCAAGGTGCTCAAGTTCACCTATCCCCGGGCGCTGCACTACTTCAAGCGGGAGTTCCGGGCGGTGGCGGCCCTGAGCCACCCCAACCTGGTGGGCCTCTACGACCTGCACTACGCCGACGGGCAGTACTTCTACACGATGGAGATCGTGGAGGGCACCGACCTCTACATCCACGTCAACGGGCACAACCGGGTGGTGACCCACGCCCCGACCCTGACCCGCGTCGACCGCGTCGCCCGGCTGCGGGCGGACTTCGTGCAGCTCCTGCGGGGGCTGGCCTATCTGCACGCCCACGGGCGCATCCACCGCGACATCAAGCCGAGCAACGTGCTGGTCGACAAGTCGGGGGTGCTCAAGCTGGTCGACTTCGGCATCGTCAAAGAGCTCTTGCCCGGCGGCCTGGGGCAGAGCCTGTCCCAGGTGTTCGGCACCTCGACCTACTTCAGCCCCGAGCAGTCCCTCGGCTCGCAGGTGACGGCGGCGACCGATCTGTACGCCGCGGGGGTGGTGCTCTACGAGCTGCTGGCCGGCACCCCGCCGTTCGAGGGCGAGAGCGCCGAGGTGGCGGTGATGCACCGCGAGCAGCCCCCGCCGTCTCTGGTGCAGCGGGTGCCCGGCGTGCCGCCCGATCTGGCGCTGGTGTGCATGGAGCTGCTCAAGAAGGCGCCCACCGATCGCCCGTCGGCGGTCGAGGCCCTCGAGATGCTCAAGGCCGAGGTGGAGCCGGTGGTGGCGGCCACCGAGTTCGTCGGCCGCCGCCCGGCCCGCAAGGTGCTGCATCAGGCGCTGTCCGACGTGCGCGGGGGGCAGGGGCGGCTGGTGGTGGTCGAGGGGCCGGCGGGCATCGGCAAGTCGGCGCTGATCGAGGAGTTCGGCCGCGAGGCCCGGCTGTATGGCGCGGCGCTGTTCACCGGGGACTGCGTGGTGCGCGATCACGTGCCCCTGCGCGGCCTCGACACGGTGGTCGAGCGCATCGCCGAGGCCTATCGCCGGCAGACGGCCCGGGTGCTGCGCCGCCAGCCGCGGGCGATGCGGGCGCCGCTCATCGCGGGGCTGACCTTCCTCGGCGAGCTGCTGCCGGCCCGGGAGCACGGCGAGCCGGACGGGACCCACAGCCTCGCGGAGTCGCTGAGCGGGTTGCTGACGAGCCTGGCCGGCAAGCGGCTGCTGGTGCTGGCGCTGGAGCAGGTGCACCTGGCCGACGAGAGCGTCTGCGAGGTGATCGAGGCCCTGCAAGGGGGCGGGCAGCCGCCGCCGGTGCTGCTGATCGTCACGGTGCAGCCGGACGGGGTGGCCCCCGACGGGCGGGTGGCGCAGCTCCTCGACTTCGTGGCCGATCTGCCCTCGACCCGCCGGGTGACCCTGGCCCCGTTCACCCTGGCCGAGACCCGGCAGCTCCTCGAAGATCAGCTCGACGCGGCGCCGTCGTGGCTGGCCGATCACATCCACGCCCAGACCCGGGGGGTGCCGCTCTTCGTGGCCGAGATGGTCGACGCCCTGCGCCGCGATCCCGACGCGGCCCCGCCGACGCTGGCCGACTCGGTGGCCCGGCGGCTGGCGACGCTCGACGGGCACGGGCTGGCGCTGGTCGAGCTGCTGGCGGTCAGCCGGCGCCCGCCGTCGGCGGGGGTGCTGCAAGCGGCGACCGGCCTCGACGTCGAGGGGGTGCATCAGGCGATGCGCCGGCTGTCGACCTCGGGGCTGGCCCACGTCGAGAGCACGCCCGATGGCGCGGTGATGCTGGTGCCCCGCCACCGGCTGCTGATGGATCTGGTGCGCCAGGGGCTCGACCCCGAGGCCCGCCAGGCGCGGCACGCCGATCTGGCCCGGGCCCACCAGTCGGCGGGCGACGCCCGGGAGGTCGAGCACCACTGGACCGCGGCCGGGCAGCCGGGGCAGGCGGTGCACTTCGCCAGCCGCACCGCGAGCCGGGCCCGGCACACCGACGAGGCCCCCCGGGCGGTGGCCCTGCTCGAGATGGCGCTGCACGGGGAGACCGACGCCGACCGCCGGGCGCAGCTCCTGCTCGATCTGTCCGACAGCCGGGCCCGCGCGGGGCGCTTCGCCGAGGCGGCCGAGGCGCTGTCCCGGCTGGCCGACGAGCACCCGGCGGAGGGGCGGCGCTGGCGGCCGCGGCGGGCTCAACTGCTGCTGCTCGCCGGCGACGTGTCGGGCTTCGACGCGCTGGCCGACGGGCTGCCCGAGGCCGCCCGCCCCCCGCTGGCGGCGCTGCTGGCGGGCATCGATCCGCTGCGGGCCGAGGCGACGCTGGGCGAGGCGTCGGGGCCCCGGGCGGACGTGATCCGGGCCCGGCTGCTGGCCGGCCGCCCGGGGCTGGCCGACGTGGAGGAGGCCGAGGCGCTGCTCGATCTGCACCGCGACGAGGGGCGCCACGGCGACGCCGCGCGGCGGGCGGCCTACGCCCTGGCCCGGGTGGCGGTGTTCGAGGCCCGGGGCTGGCTGGGCGAGGCGCAGGAGGTCGTCGAGGAGGCCGGGGTCCTGCTGCTGCACCGCATGCCGACCCACGACCCGGTGCGCGCCGAGTTGATGCTGGCCCGGGCCCGGCTGGATCTGGAGCGGGGGCAGCTCAAGGCGGCCCGCATGGCGCTGCGCCCGCTGAACAACGGATCCGGGGCCCGCTCGGGCGCGCTGCGGCTGTTGCAGGCCCGGCTGCACCTCGAGGCGGGGGAGATCCGGGCCGCCGATCGGGTCGTCGCCGAGCTGGAGGCGACCCCCGCGCCGGGCGACGACCGCGTCAGCCTGGGCCTGGGGCTGCTGCGGGCCCGGCGGCGGCTGTATCAGGGCGAGGCGGACACCGCGCTGATCGATCTGCGGGCGGTGGCGGCCCACCGCCTGAGCGGGCGGCGGGGGCCGATGGCCGAGCAGGCGATCCTGCGGGCCCGGGCCCGGCTGACCCGGGCGTTGCAGGGGCTGGCCCGGGGGCGGGTGGCGCCCGATCCGCTGGCCGACTCCCGGCTGGAGCTGGAGCGCCTCGAGCCGCCGCCCCGGACGTGGCCCGAGCTGGTGGCGGCGTTCGAGGCGCTGGTGGCCGACGATCTGCCGACCGCGGCGATGCGCATCGACCGGCTCACCCGGTCCGACGCCCGCCCCGACCATCCGATCGTGCTGGCGCTGGTGCGGGCGCTGCTGGCGGCGATCCGGGGCCGGCAGGGGCGCGACCCCCGGCAGGAGCGCAAACGCGCCGAGCGGCTGGTGGCCGACGTGGGGGCGATCACGCCGCCCGAGATGACGGCGCTGAAGGGGCTGGTCTGAGGGCCCGGAGCGGGCTCGGGGCGGGCGTCAGACCGACAGCGGGGGCTGGATCAACCAGCCGCTCTCCTCGCCGATCTTGAGGATCTCGTCGTCGCCGCCCTTGTCGATCACCAGGCAGGTGTCGTCGCAGTTCTCCATCAGCTCGAGGTCGTTCATCGAGTCGCCGGCCACGAACACCGGGCTGCGGCCGACGATGTCGAGGAACATCTCGAGCTTGCCCTCCCCCACCGGCGACGGCTCGACGATGCGGTCGGTGTAGCGCCCGCCCTGAGTCTGCAGCTCGACCGCGAGCACCCGCTCCTCGGGGAAGCCGATGCGCCGGGCGAGCGCCTTGACGATGTAGGCGTTCGACGCGCTGACGATCCAGGTCTGGAAGCCCTGGTTCTCGAGCGCCCCGATCAGCTCGACCATCTCGATGTAGACCCGGATGCCGGTGGGCACCACCAGCCCGGCGAAGGGGGGGCCGTAGGGGATGTCCTCCTGGCCCAGCGGCCGGCCGAGCTCGTACTCCAGCACCTCTTCGCACAGATCGGCGACGGTGCGCTCGTGCTGGCCGCGCAGCATGCGCACGGCGAACGAGTAGGCCACGTCGTGGCCCTCGGTCTCGAGCAGGGTGTGGTAGGCCCCCATCATGCCCGCCCGGTAGCGGCGGTAGGCGGCGGTGTCGTGCACCTCGTTGTCGTGGCGCCCGGCGACCGCCTTGTAGGCCGCGTTGAGCGCGTCCCGCCCCAGGCGGTCGGGCACGAGGTGCTGCCAGAAGCCGCGGTCGGTGTTCAGCTTCCGCCGGGTGATCATGTAGCGCATCATCGCCTCGCCCACGTCGTGGTGGATGAGGGTGCCGTCGCAGTCGAAGATCGCCAGCGGCGGGCGCTCGGGGTCGTAGTCGGGGCTGTGCACCCCATAGCGGTCGATCAGCGCCAGCAGCGCGGTGTAGACTTCAGGCTGCCACGCCCCGAGGGGCAGCAGCGGCGACTCCTCGATCGGGGGCGCCTCTTCCTGCTCGACCTCGGTGGCCTCGCCGGCTTCGATCGCCTCACCGGCCTCGGTGGCCTCGCCGGCTTCGATCGCCTCACCGGCCTCGGTGGCCTCGCCGGCTTCGGTCGCCTCACCGGCCTCGGTGGCCTCGCCGGCTTCGGTCGCCTCACCGGCCGCGGTGGCCTCGCCGGCTTCGGTCGCCTCGCTGACCTCGGTGGCCTCGCCGGCTTCGATCGCCTCGCTGGCCTCGGTGGCCTCACCGGCCTCGATCTCGATCTCTTCGGCCGACGCTTCGGGCAGAGGGCCGTCGTCGTGTTCTTTCATGGGATCCTGGTCCGTGGGTGGAGGATCAGCCGCGCCGGCGGATGCCGGGCAGGCACAGGCACAGGGAGAGCAGCAGCCACAGGGGCCAGCCGGCGCCGCCGAGGCCGGGGGCGGCCACGCAGCCGCTCGACCCGCCGCCCCCGTCGCCGTCGCCGTCCTCGCCGCCGTCGGCGGTCAGCGGGCCGCCGTCCATCGACCCGGTGGGGTCCATGTCGGGCTCGGGGTCGGGGCCCATGTCGGGCTCGGGGTCGGGGCCCATGTCGGGCTCGATCGGCCCGCCGCACATGTAGCCCTCGACGGCGTGCTCGCGGACGACCTCGCCGCTGCCCGCGTCGCGCAGCACGATGAAGGCCATGTTGTTGCGCAGCGCCGCCGGCAGGGCCCGGGCCCGCAGCCGGGTCAAGAACCCGGCCCCGGCCGCCGCCGCGAGGTCGGGGTCGGCGAAGGTGTCGCCGGCGACCGGGCGGGCGCTCTCGATGATGAAGCGCTGGCTCTGCTGAGCGCCGACCTGCATGTCGAAGGACGGCACGTAATCGGTCTCGGTGGGCGAGATGAAGCGGATGCGGCCGTAATCCAGCTCGTCGGTCGGGAAGTTGGCCCGGGCCCGGGCGTCGTCGAAGACCCACAGGACCATGTCCGCCGGGCTCATGCCGGCCGACGGCGCGAGCAGGCGCAGGCCGAGCTTGATCTCGTCGGCGGCCTCCATCGGGTAGCGGATGCTGACGATGGGGTCGATGCGGTTGACGCCCAGATCGGCGGTGTCGATGCGCACCGCGGCGAGCATGTAGTTCTCGTCGATGACCCGGGTGACCCCGTCGGCCATCGCCATGTCGAGGGTGATGCCCAGCCCGTCGAGGTAGTTGTCGAGGTCCCCCATCACGATCTCGGTGACCGTGAAGAAGCGGGTCGGCAGGGCCATCTGGTTGGCCGGGCCGTACTGCTCGATCTGGGGGATGGGCTGGCGGGCGCCGGTGGGCATGCCGTCGCACTCGCCGGTGAAGACCGGCCAGGTCTCCATGGCCAGCGTGTCGAGCGCCGCCTGGGGCAGCACGCCCGAGCGCACCCCGTCTTCGGGGGGGTCGGTGAAGTTCGGCAGCGGCACGAGCCACACCGCGCTGGCCGGCGTGCCCACGTAGCGCGCCTGGATGTTGAGGGTGACGTCGTCGGCCCCGCGCACGATCATCGCCCGCGAGGCGCTGATCGTGCCGCTGCCCTCGGGGGTGACCAGCCCGCCAAAAGCCCAAGCCTGCCCCACGCTCGCGAGTACCGCCAGCGGCACCCACCACAGCCCCGTCCGATGCGCCCTCATCACGTCTCCGCGTACTCCTCTTATCCTGCGGCGGGGCCATCCCCACCGCCGGGCGACCGTAAGCCGCCGATCGGGCCGAAGTCAACTCACCGGCGCCCGTTCGACCCCCGGTTGCGCCCGCCGCCGGAGCCGTGCGACCACCGGCCGATGTCCGACCTCCGCCATCGCCGCCTGTCCGTGCTGCGCGGCGCGCCCTCCGCGACCGCCGCCGCCGCCCGGGGCCTGCTCGCCGCCGCCCGGGATGGCCTGTGGATCGACCCCGAGGCCGATCCGCCGCCGGGCTTCACGGCCGCCGACCCCCGCGACCTGCGGCGGCACCTGGGGCGGGCGTTCGACGGGGTGGCGCTGCTCGATCCCGACGCCGAGGCGCTCGGGCGGGCCCACGGCTGCGTGCGGGGGGGCGGCGCGCTGGTGATCCGGCTCTCACCCGGGGTGTCGAACCGCTGGCGGGCCCGGCTCGACGCCGCGATCGACCGGGCCGGCGGCGGATCACCCGCCCCGCTGACGCCCGTCATCGACCGCCTGGGGGGCACCGCCGAGCAGGCGGCCGTGGTCGAGGCCCTCGCCGCGCTCTTCACCGGCCCGCGGGGCGCGGCGGTGGCCCTGCTCGCCGACCGCGGCCGGGGCAAGTCGGCGGCGCTGGGACTGGCGCTCGCCGGGCGGCCCGACGCAGCGCTGACCGGCCCGGCCCCGGCGGCGGTCGCCGAGGCCCGCCGCTTCGCCCCCGGGCTCGACTTCACCCCGCTGACCGATCTGCTGCGGGGCGACCGCCGCCCGGCCGTCATCGCGGTGGACGAAGCGGCTCAGATCCCGGTGCCCGCGCTGCGCCGCCTCGTCGAGCGCCACCCGCAGGCCCGCTTCGCGTTCGCCACCACCGCCCGGGGCTACGAGGGCACCGGGCGGGGCTTCGTGCTGCGGTTCCTCGCCTGGCTCGAGCGGGCCATGCCGGTGCGCCACCTGACGCTGCGGGCCCCCATCCGCTGGGCGGCGGGCGATCCGGTGGAGCGCTTCGTCTTCGACGCGCTTCTGCTCGACGCGACGCCGAGCGCCTTCGCCGAGGGCGACCCCGGCCCGCTGCGCGCGGTCCGGCTCGACCGGGGCGCGCTGGCCGCCGACGAAGCCCGGCTGCGGGCGGTGTTCGGGCTGCTGGTGCACGCCCACTACCGCACGACGCCCCGTGATCTGGCGCTGCTGCTCGACGCCCCGGGGGTGCACCTCTTCGCGCTGGAGACCGCCGGCCCCACGCCCCGGATCGGAGCGGTGAACCTGCTCGTCGAGGAGGGCCGCCTGCCGCCGGACGTCGCCCGGGGGCTGGCCCGGGGCGCCGCCCGCGTCCGGGGTCAGGCGCTGCCCGAGACGCTGGCCGCCGACGCCGCCCGCCCCGACGCCGCCGCTCTGTCGATGCTGCGCAGCGTGCGCATCGCGACCCACCCCGCCCTGCGCCGGATGGGGCTCGCCCGCCGGCTCACCGAGGCGGTGCACGCCGCGTTCGCGCCCGATCTGTTCGGCACGCTGTTCGGGGCGACCCCGGCCCTGCTCGCCTTCCGCCGCAGCCTGGGCTATCGGCTCGCGCGGCTGGGCGTATCGGGCGGCCGGCGGGCCGGCGAGCCGGCGGCGGTGATGATCCGGCCCCGCTCGGCGGCGGCTCGGGCGCTCGTCGCTGACCTGCAAGGGCACCTCGCCCGCGATCTGCCCCGCCAGCTCGCGCTGATGGCGGCCGATCAGACCCTCGACCCGGCGCTGGAGGCGGCGGCGCTGGTCGGGCTGCCCCGAGCGACGCCGCTCGATCCGGCGACCCGGGACGCGGTCGTGGCGACCTACGCCTTCGGGCCCCGGCCGTTCGAGACCGCGGCGCTGCCCGTCCTGCGCTTCGTCGAGGCCCACCGGGCGGCGCTGGCCGAGCTGCCGCCGGACGCCCGGGCCGTGATCGAAGCGCGGGTGATCGAGGGCCGACCGTGGTCGGAGGTGGCGGGCGGCGTGCGCCCGGCGATGCGCGGGCTGCGGCGGGCGATCCGGGCGCTGGTGCGGCGGGTCGCGCCCGATCTCAGTCCAGGATGACCGCGCCCGACGGCTCCGGGTCGGGCGCGGGCTCGGGCGGCGGCGGAGGCGGCGCGGCGTCGGGCGGCGGGATGACGGTCACCTGCGGCGGCGCCTCGACCCGGGGCGACGGGTCGTCGCCCCGGCCGGCGGGCGCCCGCTCCAGCCGCAGCTCGAGCGCCGGGGCGTCGGCGGGCGTGATCTCGCGGGTGGCGGTGACGTAGCCCGCCTTGCTGACCGTGATCCGCTGACCGGGCGCGTCCTCGTCGGCGAAGCGCAGGGTGTCGTCGACGAGCGGCTCGCCGTCGGCCGTGATCCGGGCCCCGTCGGGCGAGACCGCGAGGCGCACGCTCACCGGCGGGCGGGCGTCGGGGGTCCGATCGGGCGCGCTGTCGACGATCGGGGCGGCGTCCGCCGGATCCACGTCGACGATCGGCGCCGCGTCGCGGTCCCGGGGCGGGGCGACCATCGCGGTCTCGATCGGCGGCGGCGGCAGCGGCCTGCGGTCGCCGGCGGTGGCCAACCACCAGCCCCCGATGACGAGCGCGACGAGCAGCGCGCCGACGACCGCCAGCCGCCGGCGGTCGGTGGGGGTGGCCTCGATCGGGGGCAGCGTCTCGACGGTCGCCGGCCGCAGCTTGCCGGTGGTCGGATCGGCCGCCTCGCTGAGCAGCCGGGTCGTGCCGCTGAGGTTGGGGGCGAGGCCGTCGAGCTCGAGCCCCTCGACCGCCGCGGTGAGCGCCTCGAGGAAGACCCCCGCGTCGGCGAAGCGCACGTCGGGGTCGTGGGCCAGCGCGCCGAGCAGCACGTCGCCCAGCGGGCCTTCGAGCAGCTCGACCGGCAGCGGCAGCGCGCCCTTGCCGTGGGCGATGGCCGCGGTGATGGCCACGTCGGCCTCGATGACCTTCCGCCCGGTGAACATCTCCACCAGGATCAGCCCCATCTGATAGACGTCGAGCGCCGGCGAGACCATGCCGGCGCCGATGTACTCGGGGGCCATGTACTGGGGCGTGCCGAACATCTCTCCGGTCTTGGTCAGCCCCGAAGTGCCCGCGCCGAGCCGGGCGATGCCGAAGTCGAACAGGCACAGCTTCTCGTCGGGCGTATCGGGGTTGGTCAAGAAGAGGTTCGCCGGCTTGAGATCTTTGTGCACGATGCCCCGCTCGTGCCCCGCGGCGAGGCCGGCGAGCGCCCCGGTGAAGAGCCGCAGCGCCCGCTCGGGCGGCAGGGCGCCCCGGGTCTTGAGCTCCTCCGACAGGTCGTGCCCGTTCAGCAGCTCCATGACGATGAACGGGCGCCCGAAGCGGTCGGCGACGCCGAGGTCGAAGATGGTCACCACGTTGGGGTGGGTGATCATCGCCGCCGCCCGGGCCTCGCGCTCGAAGCGCTCCACCGCCCGCTGGGTGTTGGTCTCGTCCACCGCGTCGGCGAAGGTGTTGAGCACCTTGATCGCCACCTGCCGGTCGACCACCCGGTCCCGGGCCTCGTAGACCACCGCGAAGCCGCCCTGCCCCAGCACCCCGCCCACCTCGTAGCGCCCCGAGATGACCTCGCCGACCCCGTAGTTGAGCGCCTTGAGCCCCTGCACCGTCGCCGGGCCGAAGTCGCCGCTGCCCAGGGTCGCCGCCAGCGCGCCCGAGTCGTCGGCCAGGGCCCGGGCGATGCGCTCCGAGTCGCCGGCCATGGTGTCGGCGAAGGCCACGCTCGGGGGGTCGGTCGTCTCCGGCGGGCGCACCTCGGGCAGCGCGTCGGTGGTCGCCCGGGGGTCGGGCTCCGACGGAGGCGGCTCGGGATCGGTCGGGCCGTCGGCGGCCATGGGTCCCTTCGGAGCGGTGGGCGGTGCTCCGAGTCAATCGCGGTTGGCCGTCGCCGGTCAAGTCGGGTGACTCGGGATGCACCGTCAGAGATCCCCCCGCCCATCGTCAGCCCGATGACGCCCGCCCCGGGCGGCCTGCGGCGCGCCCACCGGCCGGGCGCGGGCCGCGGGGTCTGGCACGGGCGCTGCACACCCGGAGCAGCGGCCGGTCTCCGTCGAGGCCGCCGGAGGACGGGGCGCCGCGCGGCGTCCAGCAGAGGGGGCCGGATGGCCAACGGGATCTACATCGCCATGCAGGGGGCCCGGGTGCAGGAGCACCGGCTCGACACCCTGTCCCACGATCTGGCCAACGCCCAGACGCCGGGCTTCAAGCGCCAGGCGGCGATCTACCGCCAGGTGCACAACGACGTCTCGAAGATGGGCGACCCCAAGCAAGCGATGGGGCTGCATCACCCGGTGCGGTTCCTGCCCGAAGACCGCCTGCCGGTGCACCTCGAGGAGCGCTACACCCAGTTCGAACAGGGCGCGCTCCGCTTCTCGGGCAACGACCTGGACATGGCCCTCGACGGCGAGGGCTTCTTCACCGTGCAGGGGCCCGAGGGGCCGCTCTACACCCGCAACGGCACGTTCACGATGAGCCGCGAGGGCCTGCTGGTCACCCACACCGGGCTGCCGGTGCTCGGGGCCGACGGCAAGCCGATCGCGATGCCCGACACCCAGGGGCGCCTGCGGGTCAGCCGGGCGGGCGAGCTGTTCATCGACGACCAGGCCGCGGGCCGGCTGAACATCGTGCGCTTCGCCGATCTGCAAGCGCTCCAGCGGGCCGGCGACAGCAACTGGCAGGCCCCGGCGGGGCTCGAGCCCGAGCCGGTCGCCGCGCCGAACGTGCATCAGGCCCACGTCGAGTCGGCCAACGTCGACCCCATCCGCACGATGGTCGAGCTGATCAAGACCAACCGGATCTTCGAGCTGAACACCCGCGCCATCCAGGCCTACAAGGCGATGGACGATCAGGCCAGCCGCGACGTGGGCCGGGTGACGTGACGGTGAGCGAGACGCCAAGGAGGTGAGCGATGCTGCGTGCGCTGCACTCGGCCGCGACGGGCATGGAAGCCCAGCAGAACTACATCGACGTGACCAGCAACAACCTGGCGAACGTCAATACGACCGGCTTCAAGAAGGTCCGGGCCAACTTCCAGGATCTGATCTACCAGGTGCACCGGGCCCCGGGGCTGGCGACGAGCGCCGGCACCGAGGCGCCGAGCGGCATCCAGGTGGGCATCGGGGTCAAGACGGCGAGCACCCAGAAGGAGTTCTCCATCGGCTCGCTGAAGCACACCAACAACCCGCTCGACGTGGCGATCGAGGGGGACGGCTTCCTCCAGATCACCATGCCCGACGGCACGATCGGCTACACCCGGGACGGCGCGTTCCACACCGACGAGAACGGCAGCCTGGTCAACGCCAACGGGTTCCTGCTCGAGCCGAACATCGTGGTGCCCAACGAGGCGATCTTCGTCAGCATCGGCGAGGACGGCACGGTCACCGCCCAGCTCGACGCCCAGGCCGAGCCGGTGCAGCTCGGGCAGATCCAGACGGCGACGTTCATCAACCCGGCGGGGCTCATCGCCGACGGGGGCAACCTGTTCCTGGAGAGCGGCTCCAGCGGGCCGCCGGTGGTGGGCAACCCCTCGGAGAACGGCTTCGGCGTGCTGCGCTCGGGCTTCCTCGAGATGGCCAACGTCAAGGTCGTCGAGGAGATGATCAACCTGATCAGCGCCCAGCGGGCCTTCGAGTTCAACAGCAAGGCGGTGCAGGCCAGCGACCAGATGTTGCGCGAGCTGGGCCAGTTGAGGTGATGCGATGCGCGCGCTCCTGATCATCGCCGCGCTCGCCGTCGCCGCGCCGGCCCTCGCCGGCCAGCCGACGGTCATCGTGCGCCCGTCGGCCGCGGTCACCGATCCGGTCGTGCGGCTGGGCGACATCGCCCGGCTGAGGGGCTTCGACGCCGACGCGGCGAAGACCTACGCCGCGATCGAGCTGGGCCGGGCGCCGGCGGTCGGGCTGGGGCAGTTCATGCCCCGGGCCTACCTCGAGGCCCGCATCCGGGACGGCGGCATGCCGGCGGCGGTGCGGCTGCGCATCCCCCGGCGGGTCGAGATCAAGCGCAAGGCCCGCACGATGCCCGGCGAAGAGCTGCGGCAGATGGTGCGGGCGGCGATCCACAAGCGCATGCCCCACGCCCCGGCCGACGTGGCGGCGATCGACGTGCCGGCCCTGGCCGATCTGAAGGTGCCCGACGGCGCCCGCCTGCGGGTCGAGTTCGCCGACGACGAGGGCTTCCGGGGGCCGGTGGTGGCCGAGCTGGTGGTGCGCGACGGCGGCGAGACGATGCGCACCCGGCGCATCTCGGCCCGGGTCGACGTCTTCCAGCGGGTGTTCGGGGTCGCCGAGCCGCTGCGCCGGGGCCGCCGGCTGACGACGGCCGATCTGGTCGAGCTGCGGGTGCCCCACACGACGCTGGCCCGGGACGCGATCGTCGAGCCGGCCCTCATCGAAGGGGCGATGCTGCGGCGCACGGTCAAGCCGGGCGAGCCCATCCGCGAGGCGTGGTTGCAGGTGCCGCCGCTGGTGAACCGGGGCGACCGCATCCGCATGGTCGCGGTGCGCGGCGCGCTGCGCATGACCGCCCGGGGCGAGGCGCTGAGCGACGGCGCCCGGGGGGCCTACATCCGGGTGCGCAACCTCGACAGCCGCAAGATCGTGAGCGGCCGGGTCGTGGGCCCCGGCGAGATCGAGATGGAGTTCTGAGATGGTCCGGCGCGCGCACATCGCGGTCGTCGCGGCGGGGCTGGGGGCCCTGGCCCTCTCCGGCTGCGTCAAGCACATCGAGCCCTACGAGCCCAAGCGGCGGCAGTACCAGCTCCCGGTGCCCCACGCGGCCTACGACGCGGGGCGGCAGACCGGCTCGCTCTTCGATCCCAACGGGGTCGGCCTGCGGCTGACCACCGACGCCCGGGCCCAGGCGGTCAACGACGTCGTGATCGTGGTCATCGACGAGCAGGCGACCGCCCAGCGGGACACCGCGACGGCGACCAACCGGGCCGACGAGCAGACCGCCCAGCTCACCAGCTTCCTCAACGTGATCGCGAAGCTCGAAGACGAGTACCCCAGCTTCAGCGGGGCCAACGCGCTGGGCGTGGTCAGCGAGCACAGCTTCCAGGGCGCCGGCTCGACCAGCCGCAGCGACCGCTTGCAGGCGACGGTGCCCGCGATGGTGCGCCAGGTGCTGCCCAACGGCACGCTCTTCATCGAGGGCCACCGGGTGGTGCTGGTCAACAAAGAGGAGCACCACTTCTACATCAGCGGGGTCATCCGCCCGGAGGACATCGACGGCCAGGGGCAGATCAACTCCAGCCGCATGGCCGACGCCCAGATCGAGTTCACCGGGCGGGGCGACATCAGCTCCGGCTCGTCGAAGGGCTGGGCCTCGCGGGTGCTCGACGTGATCTGGCCGTTCTGATGGGGGGTGTGATGCGATCGCTGCTGCTCGCCGCCCTGGCCCTGGGGCTCGCGCTCCCGACGGCCCACGCCGAGCGGGTCAAGGATCTGGCCGACGTGCGCGGGGTGCGCGCCAACCAGCTCGTGGGCTACGGCATCGTCGTCGGGCTCAACGGCACCGGGGACAGCGACAAGACCACGTTCACCATCCAGTCGGTCGTCGCGATGCTGGCCCGCAACAACGTGCGGGTGCCCGCGGCCGGGCTCAAGCTCAAGAACGTCGCCGCGGTGATGATCACCGCCGAGCTGCCGCCCTTCGCCCGGGCGGGCAATCAGATCGACGTGACGGTCTCGAGCATCGGCGACGCCAAGAGCCTCGTCGGCGGCACGCTCATCGTCGCCCCGCTCAAGGGTCACGACGGCAACATCTACGCGGTGGCCCAGGGGCCGCTGACCGTCGGCGGCTTCTCGGTGGGCGAGGGCGGCCAGGGCGAGATCAAGAACCACCCCACGGTGGCCCGGATCCCCGACGGGGCGCTCGTCGAGCGCGAGGTGCCGGTCGAGTTGGCCGGGCAGAGCACGGTGACCCTCCAGCTCCGGGAGGCCGACTTCACCACCGCCGCCCGCATGGCCAAGGTCATCAACATGAACCTCGGCGGCAAGTTCGGCCGGGCCCTCGACAGCGGCACCATCGTCGTCGACGTGCCCCCGCCCTACCGGGAGAAGATGGTCGAGTTCCTCGCGCTGGTCGAGCGGCTCGAGGTGACCCCCGACAGCCGGGCCAAGGTCGTCGTCAACGAGCGCACCGGCACGATCATCATCGGCCAGGACGTGCGCATCGCCCCGGTGGCGGTGGCCCACGGCAACATCACCGTCAGCATCAAGCGCACCGAGGCCGCGGTGCCGGCCGCGCCGCTGACCCCCGGCGACACCGTCGTCGAGCAGAACACCGAACTCCAGGTCGTCGAGGAGAAGCAGAACCTCATCGAGCTCCAGGGGGCGAAGCTCTCCGACGTCGTCGAGGGTCTCAACCGGCTGGGCACCTCACCCCGCGATCTGATCACGATCCTCCAGGCCATCAAGCAGGCCGGCGCCCTGCGGGCCGACGTGGAGGTGATGTGATGGCCGGGCGGGTCGACATCGGCGCCGGCAACCCGGCGGCGCAGCAGGCCCTGGCCCGCCAGGCCCTCGAGCCGAAAGCGCCGACAACGCCCTCCGGCGAGGACCCGGAGGCGATCCGCGAGGCGGCCCGGCAGTTCGAATCGGTCTTCATGCATCAGGTCTTCAAGACGATGCGCGCCACGGTGCCCGAGGGGGGGCTGCTCGACACCGGCTTCGGGGGGCAGGTCTTCACCGACATGCTCGACCAGGAGTACGCCGATCTGGCCAGCCGCAACGGCCAGGTGGGGCTCGCCGGGATCATCGCCGAGCAGCTCGGCGCCCCCCGCACCGAGACCATCCGCCCGGCGGCCACCCTCGGCATGCGGGCGGCGGCGGCCCGGACCTACGCCGCCCAGCGGGCCGCGATGCCCGGCGATCCGGCCGAAGGGGCGTGGATCCGACCGGTCGAGGGCCGCGTCTCGAGCCGCTTCGGCCCGCGCAAGCTGGCCCACGAGGACCACGCCCGGCCGCACCATGGGCTGGACATCGCCGCCCCCACCGGGACCCCGATCCGGGCGGCCCGGGGCGGCACGGTGACCTTCGCCGGCCGCCGCGGGGGCTACGGCAACACGGTCGAGATCGACCACGGATCGGGCCTGAGCACCCTCTACGCCCACGCCGCCGCGCTCGACGTCGCGGCGGGCGATCGGGTGCGCGCGGGGGCCCCGATCGCCACGGTGGGCAGCACCGGTCGCAGCACCGGCCCCCACCTGCATTTCGAGATCCGACGCGACGGCGAGCCGGTGGATCCGGCGGCCGCGTTGCGGATCGCAGATTGAGAAACGTCGCGCCATGGGGGCGCGACCTTGACTGGAGGACAGCGGGACGGGACGATGTCCGGCGTTTGATGGCCCGATCGAAAAGCCGCGAAATTTCTCCTCAAGTCCGGAGGAATGCGGCCGATAGAGAGGGTGAGGCTCCCAGGAATGCAGAGTCGGGAGCCAAAGTGAGGACGCCATGACTGTTCGGATCACGGGTCCCGTTCCGCAGAGGGACGCGGGTCGACCGACGAGTCGGCCAACGGAGAAGCAGAAGGCGGAGGGCGGCGGCGAGGCCGCGGCCAGCCGCGGGGACAGCGTCGCGCTGTCGGGTAAGGAGCAGGCCGTTCAGACGGTGCGCTCCACCGAGGTGAGCGGCGTGGACGAGGCGAAGGTGGCCGAGCTGCGGGCGAAGATCGCCAGCGGCGAGTACACCGCCGACCTGCGGGTCGTCGCCGAGCGCATCATCGCCGAGGCGCTCGCGTTCGACGGGCGCTGAGCCCGGTCCCCCTCCCTTCTCCGCGCCGATTCGCGCGCCCCATCCTCCGGTCGTCTGTCGAGGTCGAGCACCCACCCCGGGTGCGGCCACGGAGGTGACACATGACCGGCGAGAACGCCCTGATCGCGCTGTTCGCCCACCTCGACGCCGAGCGGGATCACCTGATCGCGCTCGGCGCCGCGCTGGACGACGAGGCGCAGGCCCTGCGACAGCTCGCGCTGGACGATCTGCTCGCGGCGGGTCGGGCGAAGGCGGCCGCGGCCGAAGCCCACACCCACATCGCCCGCGATCGGCTCGCCCGGCTGCACGCCGTCGACCCCGACTGCGACACGCTCGGCGCGCTGGCCGCCCGGCTCGATCCGGCCGATCGGGACGCGCTCGACGCCCGCCGGCTCGAGCTCGCCGGCCTGCTCGACGCCGCCGCCCACAAGAACGCCTGGAATCACACGTTCGCCGAGACCGGCAAGGCGCTGGTCGAGGGCACGCTGCGGGTGATGCGGGGGCGGGCGGCCGGCGCCTCGGCGACCTACGGCAAGGGCGGGCGCATCCAGGCCGGCGAGCGCCGGGCCCGCGTCGATCGGAGGGCGTGAGATGATGGGCCTGCGCGCGGCGTTCGTCACCAGCCTCAGCGGTCTGCGCACCAGCCAGACCGCCCTGGCGACGGTCAGCCACAACATCGCCAACGCCGACACCGTGGGCTACAGCCGCCAGCGGGTCGAGACCTCGGCCCGGGACGCCATCCGCTTCGGCGCGGTGGGCTACGTCGGCCAGGGCGTCGACGTCGACAACATCACCCGGGCCGACGCGCAGTTCCTCGAGCTGCAGGTCATGCGCGACCGCACGCTGTCGGGCTTCTACAACGGCCGCGACGAGACCCTGGCCATCTTCGAGCGGCTCTACGCCGAAGGATCGACCCCGACCCTGGGGGACTCGATCGACGACTTCTTCAACGCCGCCCGCGAGCTGAGCCAGGATCCGAGCAGCTTCGGCTCCCGCACCGCCTTCGCCAACGCGGTCGACGGCGTCGCCCGCACCTTCCGCACGCTGGCCACCGACGCCCAGGTGGTGCAGGCCGGCATCGACGACGACCTGGCGGGGCACCTCGAGCAGGTCAACCGGCTCGGGCGCAAGATCGCCGAGATGAACGCCCGCATCGTCTCCGGCGAGGTGGGCGGCGAGCAGGCCAACGACTTCCGCGACCAGCGCGATCTGGCCATCCGCGAGCTGAGCGCGCTGGTGGACGTCAACGTGCTGCCCCAGAGGAACGGCACGGTCAGCGTCGAGATCGCCGGGCGCTACAACCTGGTGCAGGAGGACTTCGCCGCGACGCTCGAGGGGGTGCCCGATCCGGCCAACAACGGCCTGCTCGCGGTGGAGTACGTCGGCGCGACCGGCCAGCGGCTGGACATCACCGCCCGGCTCGACGAGGGCGCCATCGGCGGCTTCCTCGACGTGCGCGACCGCATCATCGCCGAGCAGCTCGATCAGCTCGACCAGCTCGCGTTCACCTTCGTCAACGAGGTCAACGCCATCCATCAGGCCGGCTTCGGGCTCGACGGCGTCGGCGGGCGGGATCTGTTCGTGCCCCCGGCGGGGGTGCAGTTCGCCGCGGCCAACGTGCAGGTCGACCCGGCGATCGCGGCCGACGCCAACCTCATCGCCGCGGCGACCGATCCGGCGGCGGTGCCCGGCGACGCCCGCAACCTCCAGGCGCTCGCCGATCTGCAATACGCCACCCACGGGGTGCTGGGCGACGTCGGCTTCAACCGGTACTACGCCGAGCTGCTGCACCAGGTGGGCACCGAGTCGGCCACCAACCGCGACCGAGCGACGTTCCACGCGGTGCGGGCCGAGCAGTCCGAGGGGCTGCGGGAGTCGGTGGAGGGGGTCAGCATCGACGACGAGATGATCGAGCTGACCCGCTATCAGAAGCACTTCGAGGCCAACAGCAAGGTCATCAACACCGTCGAGCGGCTGCTGGACACGCTGCTCCAGATCATCCGCTAGGAGCTGACGATGGTCATCCGGGTCACCGAGCGGGTGCGCTTCGACTCGCCGCAGTTCCGTATCGCCAACCTGCGGCGGCGGCAGCTCGACGCCAACCAGCAGATCTCGAGCGGGCTGCGCATCAACCGGCCGTCGGACGATCCGCTCGGCTCGCTGAAGGTCAGCACCTACACCACCCAGCTCGTGCGGGCCGAGCAGCACGAGCGCAACATCGACACCGTGCGCCACCTCGTCAACGTCGCCGATGGGGTGCTCGCCGAGTCGGCGAATACGCTCTATCGGATCAAGGAGCTGACCATCCAGAGCCTCAGCTCGGCCCTGACCCCGGTCGACCGGGGCTTCATCGCCGACGAGGTGGCCCAGATGACCGAGCACCTGCGCTCGCTGGCCAACACCCGCACGAACAACCGCTACATCTTCTCGGGGTTCCTGACCGACACGCCGCCCTACGACGCGGCCTACGCCTATCAGGGCGACGACAACGTCACCCGGCTCGAGGTGGGCGAGTTCCAGTTCGTGCAGGCCACCCAGCCGGGCACGGTGGTGTTCGGGGACGGCAACCCGGGCAACGTCGACGTCTTCCAGAACCTGGTGAACCTCGAGGCCAACATCCGGGCGGGGGACGAGCCGCTGACCCAGGACGAGCTCGAGATCCTCGAGACGTCCATCGAGCAGGTGATCATCGCCCGGTCGAACGTGGGCGTGCAGATGAACCGGCTCGAGGCCGCCGAGTCGGTCAACGCCTACATGCAGGAGCGCCTGCCGGCGGCGCTCTCCGAGCAGCGCGACACCGACTTTCCCGAGGCGATCGCCGAACTGACTCTGGTGGACAACGCGCTGGAGGCTACACTCGCAGCGAGCAGTCGGCTGATGAGCTCGACGTCGCTGCTCGATTACTTGAGGTGATCCGCGAGGTGTCGACCGCCACCCCGGGTCGGGGATCCGCGGTCGTGACACAGGGCTCCACCGGAGCCCGCTGACCTGCCAGGAGGGTGGTCTTGCTGACGTTGACCCGGAAGATCGGGGAGTCGGTGTGCATCGGCGACGACATCAAAGTCGTCGTCAAGGAGATCAAGGGCAAGCAGGTGCGCCTCGGCATCATCGCGCCCAGGGACGTCTACGTATGCCGCGAAGAGCTGTATCTCAAGATTCATCGAGCCAACGTCGGGGCCACGGCCACCGAGGTGAACATCCTCGACTCGATCAGCGGGCTGTTCGGCGCCAAGCCGGGCGGCCCGGAGGAGGGCCAGGGATGATCAGCATCGACACCGCCCGCTTCGGGCCCATCGAGGTCGACGAGGAGTCGCTGTTCGAGTTCCCCATGGGCCTGCTCGGCTTCGCCCGGCAGAAGCGCTTCGTGATCGTCGATCACCGCGACGACAGCCCGTTCAAGTGGCTCCAGAGCGTCGACGACGGCAACCTGGCGTTCATCCTGACCGACCCGCTGTACTTCAAGCCCGACTATCATGTGCGGGCGCGCCGGGGGGAGCTGTCGGTCATCGGCCCGGTGCAGGAGGACGATCTGGTGGTCTCGGTGATCATGACCGTGCCCCAGGACCCCCGGGACATGACCGCCAACCTGCTCGCGCCCCTGATCTTCAACATGGGCAACCGCAAGGGCATGCAGCTCGTGATGACCGACCGGCGCTTCCCGGTGAAGTATCGGGTCTTCGACGGCAAGGGCGCCTCGAAGCCGCCCCGGTCGGGGGTCGAGCCCAAGTCGATCTCGCTGCGCTGAGCGCCGGGGCCGCCCCATGAACGAGCCCCATCCGGATCCGAGCGCCGCGCTCGGCGACGTGTCCCGCCTGTCGGAAGGCGAGCGCCTCGCCGCGCCATGGCACAAGGAGGTCACCCGCCTGGCCCGCGAGCTGCTCGACGGCGACGCGCGGGGCGGGCGCATGATCGGCCACCGGGTGCTGCGCCACCTCGACTTCCACCGAGCCCGGCTGGCGGCCGCCTATCAGGGGCTCGAGCCCCACGAGCGGCGGGTGGTCTCGGCCCTGCCCTACCTGCTCGATGTCAACACCGCCGGCGTGCCGGGTCATGTGCGCGACCGCCGCCCGCTGTCCGGCCTGCAAGGCTTCGAGCCGAACCCGATCTTGCGGGAGGCGGTGGCGACGCTCTTCGACCTGGACGTCACCCGCCGCTCACTCTCGCGCCACAAGCCGCCGATCCGCTCGATCTGGATCCAGGGTGAGCCGGGCACCCTGCTCGAGGGCGGCGAACCGTTGCTGACGGTGCTGGTGGTCCTCGACCTCGAGGCCCTCGGCGCCGGCGCGCTGTCGGCGATGCAGACCCGCGGGGTGGGCATCGCCCAGTGGGCCGCCGGCTTCGGCCTGGGGCTGGAGTTCGTCTTCCTGGCACCCGAGCGGGTGCTCGGCGGCGAGTTCGGCAGCCTGCGCAACGCCCCGGCCCGCAGCCGGCAGGCGCTGGACGACTTCTACCGCACCGCGATCTACCTCGCCGGCCAGCTCCCGGTCTGGTGGTGTCTGCCGGGGGGCACCTCGGCCGAGCAGCACCGGCGCATGGCCCCGTCCATCGAGCGAGGGGTCGGCGGGCTGGACTTCTTCGACCTGGGCCCGGTGCCCACGCTGCCCGAACCGGTGCGCATCCGGGCGGCGGTCGAAGCCCTGGATCACGGCGGCCGGCGCCCCCTGCCCTTCGTGCTCGACTTCGCCCGGCTGGTGCTGAGCCTCGACGGGCTCGGCGAGCCGGCCAGCGAGCGGCTCAAGCGAGCCATCGAAGGCGGCGAGCCGCCCATCCTCGACCCGGTGCTGCAAGTCGTCGACGAGGTCACCGAGGCGTTCGCCGCCCGGGGCGAGCCGGAGCGGGTCGAGACGCTGCGCCGGCTGGCGTGGCTCAAGATCGGGCTGTACCTGGCCCGCACGACGACCCACGGGGCGACCTTCCTCGACCGCTTCCACGGGCTCGCCGGCCCGTGCGTCGTCCGCTGGGGCTACTCGCGGGCGCTCTTCGACCTGCTCGACGGGCTCGTGGGCTGGCCGCGGGGCCGGGTCGAGGCGTTCGACAAGGCGACCCGCACGCTGCTGCTCGGGCTGTATTCGGCGCTGACCGAGGCCGCCCGCCGCTCGCCCGAGCGCTTCGATCAGGGCTCGGTCGCCGCGCTCGGGCGGCGCATGCTGGCCCTCATCGGCATCGAGCCCGGCCGGGTGCGCTCGCACTTCAACTCCCTCATCGGCGAGGGCCGCCCCGAAGACCACCTCGTCCTGCTCGAGCAGCCCGACGGCCCCCGACGCACCCGGTGGGCCGTGCACCGCCACGTCGTCGCCGCCGAGGCCGAAGTGTCGCGGGACCCCCAGGACGGCGAAGACCCGATGTGGACCGGCGAGACCCTGGCCGGCGCGGCGGCGTGGGCGGTGGTCAACGGGGTCTTCGACGACGGCACCGCGGTCCGCCCGGTGGGCCCGGCGGGCACCGCCGCCGACCTGCGGGACGTCTTCGACCGGCTGCGCTACGTCGTCGGCCGCCCCGACCCGGTGGCCCGCTCCGGGCCGTGGTTCCGCGAGCCGCGCCGCATCCGCCGGGCGGCCATCGTCGCCTCGTTCGACGGGCACGCCGCCGAGCAGCGGGAGCAATCGACGATCAAGGTGCTGCCCGAGAACTGGGACATCCTCAACTACGGCCCCGACCGGGTCAGCCGCCTGCGGGACGTCTCGGTGGTCAGCCTCGACACCTGGGACGCGACCCACTGCCGCCGCTTCCGCGGCCCCCAGGCGCTGATGGCCGCCCTGCGCGCGATCTACGGCGCCTTCGACCCCGCCACGCCGTTCGAGATCACCCCCGAGGTGCTCGTGCCCCACGGCGGCTCGACCCGGGCCGCCCGCAACCGCCTGCGCCAGATCCTGCGCGGCGCCGACCGCATCGTGAGCACCGGGCGCGCCGGGCGGCGGGCGTTCATGTACGAGGTCGGGGGGCGGTTCCAGGCGCTCGTGCGCGACGAGCGGGGGGTGCGGGTCAGCAGCGTGCGCAGCCTGCGGGGCGGCGCGCGCATCCTCGGGGCGGTGGGCGAGGACGACCAGCAGCTCACCATCGACCGCCTCTCGCCCAGCCTCGGCGAAGTGCGGGCCCTCGTCGAGCGCCAGCGGACCGACCCCACCGCCGAGATCTGCGTCGGCTGGCGGCAGGTCGACGGGCGAGGCCAGATCCTCATCTGCGACGAGGTCGGCCGGATCTACGCCCGGAGCTGCGCGCTGCGCCAGCTCGACCCGCTGCTGCAGCGGCTCGTGCGGCGCATCATCCACCGCCTGCGCAACCGGGTCCGCGACACCCGCACCCTGCGCCGGGTCCTGCGGGTCTTCGAGATGCGGGACGGCGGCTCGCTCGGCGAGGACGTGCAGCTCCGGGAGGACACCGTGCGCCTGATCAGCCGGCTCGCCGAGCCCCGCTCGTCGCACCCCGAGCTGTTCTTGCGGGGCCACCTGTCCAGCGGGCGGGACGGGGTGCACATCGAGTACGACGGCCGCAAGTTCGACCCCCGCGAGCAGGGGCGCCGGTTCGTGATCGAGCTGCTCGAGGCGATGATCGCCGACCGGGGCCGCTACGCGCAGTTCGACCTGTTCATCGAGGCCTCGTCGGTGCGCTTCGGCGACGCGACCGGCGCCGCCCGCGAGCGGGGCGTGGTCAAGCACCTGCGGCTGATCGACCTGTACGAGCGGCACCTCGCCCGGGGCCTGAAGGCCATCCGCGACGGCCGCCCGGCGGTGATGCTCAGCCCGCGCAGCTTCTCGAGGGGGAGCCGATGAGAGCCGACCTGTCCGCCGCCGCCCTCGCCGCAGCGCTCATCTGGCCCGCCGCCGCCCTCGCCCGACCGGCCGCCGACCCGGCCTCGGTCCCGGCCGCGTCCGAGGCCGACGGCACCCGCTACGATCTGCTCGTCGTCGGCGTCTACCGCCCGCTCGACCTCGAGGGCCGCACCGTCGTCGAGCCCCGGGAGGTCTACCTGCAATCGATCGGGGTGCCCGAGGGCCCGCTGTCGATCCTGATCGGGCGCACGCTGGAGGTCATCCGCGAGGTGCCGGTGCCGGCCGCGGTGCCCCCGCCGTCGCCGGCCAGCCAGCCGGCGACGGCCGCCCCGGATCCGAGCACCCGCCCGCCCCAGCCGGCCCCGGAGGCCCCGGTCTCCCCGGTGCCGGCGCCCGCGGTCACCCGCCCCGGCCCCGAGCCGCTGCCGACCCACACCGCGCCGACCCCCGTCGGCCGGCTCGAGGTCACCGCCGTTCGAGGCGAGGTCGTGGTGGCCCGGGTGATCGAGGACGGCGTCGACGGCCCGGCCCGCCTGCCGGTGGAGGCCGCGATCATGGGCCCGGCCAGCAGCCGCATCGACCTGCCGGCGGTCATGGCGGGGGACGTGGCCCGCTACGTCGAGCCCCCACCGCCGGCGCCCCCGCCCCCGCCGCTGTCGGCCGACGAACAGGCCCGCCTCGACGCCGAGAAGCGCCGGCTCGAGAAGGACGACGCCCGGCGCAAGGCCCGGCCCAAGCCCTACGAGCGGCCCGTCATGCGGTGGAAGCTGTGAGCCCCGCGGGGTGGATCGGGCCCGGCCGGGTGGCCGATCCATCCGATCGGCGGCCGGATCGACAGCGGGTGAGCCCCGATCGCGGCGGCGCGGGTGACGCGAGCGCCCGGACCACCGCCTCCGGATCGCCCGCGTCGCGGCGCCCCGAGGGCCGCATATCGGGACGACCCTGGAAAAAAATCCGCCGACGCGAGAGGATTTCTCTCAAGATCGCCCGTCGGCCGTCGATGAGCAGAGAGAGCGGCGCCACCGGATCCCCTCGTCGAGGGGCCCGGCGCCAGAGCACGGAAGACGCGGGACGGAGAACCGATGTACGCAAAGAACGGCTACGCCCAGAGCAGCTTCCAGCGCTACCGCGCGGTCAAGATCCAGACCGCCTCGCCGGCCCAGATCCTGATCATGCTCTACGACGGCGCGATCCGGTTCGCCCTGATCGCCCGCAAGAAGATCGACGAGAAGGACTTCGCGGCCAAGGGCACCTACATCGGCAAGGTCCAGGCGATCATCAGCGAGCTGATGAGCAGCCTCGACTTCTCGATCGCCCCCGAGCTGTGCGCGCAGCTCGAGCAGCTCTACATCTACATGATGGAGCAGCTCACCGAGGCCAACCTCAACCTCGACACCCAGGCGCTCGACACCGTCGTGCGGCTGCTCAAGACGCTGCGCGAGGGCTGGAACGAGGCGCTGACCAGCCTGCCGAGCGACCCCACCGCGGGCCGCGAGGCGACCGCCCGGAGCCCCAAGCAGTTCCGCCGCCCCGGCGCGCCGCCCGCCGCGAGCGCGGCCGCGAGCCCGGCCGGTGACGCCGCCGAGGCTGCGCCGGAGGGCGTCGTCTCGGCCCGCCCGGGGCGCCCGGTGGTCATCGCCGGCCGCGGCGGGCCCGGCAACCGCCCCAAGGGCCCGACCGACAACCGCCCCCAGGGCGGCCTGTCGACCCGCACGCGCCCGCCGGGGAGCCGCCGGGGGTGAGCGCCGCCCACCTCGCCTGCATCGACCCCCTCACCACGCTGCTGCGAGACACCCTCGCCGCGCTCGAAGCCGGCCGCGCCCCCGACCTGGAGGCGTTCGACGCCGCGCTCGAATCCCGCTTCTCCTCGCTGACCGCCCTGGGCCCCGTCGACCCCGACGGCCCGCTCGCCGAGCGCTGCCGCCACCGCCTGCAAGAGCTGGATGCGCTGCGCCGCCGCCTCGAAGCGGCGCTGGGTGAGGTGCACCACGAGACCCGCAAGCGGCTGGGGCGCATCACCAATGGCCGCCGCTCGATCGGGGCCTACCGCTCGTCCCTCGAGGGCGGCCGCCGGGGCACCCGCCGGGGCCAGGGCTGACCCCCCGCGCAGCGCCCGCCAGACCCGATCACTTGTTGGAGCTCACCTTGGGCAGCGACGCGAGCTGCTGGGTGACGTAATCCCCGAGCGCCTGAGTGCGCCCCAGCGTCACCTCGAGGTTGGCGAACTGACGCCGCAGCCGCTCCTCGACCTGCTGCGCCCGGCGCTCCTGGGCGAGGATGTCCTCTTCGTACGAGCTGATCCGGCTGTCGATGCCCGAGGTCTTGCTGCGCAGCAGCCCGCCGACGCCGGTGAAGTTGTCGATCAGGCTGGGCAGGGCCTGGCTGACGCCGTCGGCGATGCGCACCTCGCCGAGCACCCCGCTGGTGTCGTTGGGGATGCGCAGCTCGATGTCCTCGGTGTCGTAGCCGTCCCCGCCCTTGAGCACGTCCCCTTCCAGCACCCGCGCCGGCCGCCCGCCGATGCGGCCCTCCAGATCGCTGCCCTGATCCTCGAGCTGCGCGTTGCCCAGGTTGCTCGTGCCGGCCCCGGCCGCGACGTCCGAGACCACCTGCACCGCGTAGTCCCCGCCGTACTCGTCCGACCGGATCGCGATCGCCCCGTCGGCGTCGACGTAGGCCGTCAGCGCGAAGCCGGCGTCCTCGAAGCCGGTGTTCAGCTTGGCGACCTGCTCGGCGACCGTATCGCCCGCCGCCAGATCGACGGTCGTCTCGACGAAGTCGCCCCCGTCGTCGTCCTGGGCCCGGCGGTTCAGCCCGATCGTGATCTGCTCGTCGGCGGCGAGCACCTCGGCCGCCGCGCCTCCGGCCACCGCGGCCCGGGTCCGGGCCTGGGTGACCTCGACCCGGTAGGTGCCCGGCTTCGAATTCTGCGAGCGGCGGACGAACTCGAAGTCGCCCGACAGCCGCTCGCCGTAGCGGCTGAGCACCCGGGCCACCGAGTCGGGGTCGTCCCGCAGCGCCTCGTCGAGCTTGCCCGAGTTGAAGCTCATCAGCCCGGTCTCGGGGTTCGACTCGAAGCCCAGCTCGGACAGCGAGCTGATCGTGTCGTCGCCCAGGCCGGGGATGCGCCCGGTCATGAACTGCTGCACCTGCCGGGCGACCTGCCGGGCGGTGGAGTCGCCGTTGAGGGGCGGCGCGGCCTGCCCCGACTCGGGGTCGTAGGAGAACTGGGCGTTGAGGAAGCCGACGACGCCGTTGTAGGCCCCGAGCAGGCCGCTCATCGCCTGCGAGATGTCCCCCGTCTCCCGGCTGACGCCGATGTTGACCGTCTGCCCCACGCTGGCCGACTGGAGCTGGAAGGTGATGCCGTCGAACACATCGTCGATGGTGTTCGACGACTTGCGGATGTCGATGCCGTTGACGTTGATGATGGCGTCTTTGGGGGTCGCCAGCTCGGGGCTGAAGACATCGACGGTGAACGTATCGCCCGCGCGCAGCGTGCCGTCGTCCTCGAACTCGATCGTCACCCCATCGGCCAGGGCGATCGGGCCGGCGCTGGTCACGTCGTAGCCCGCGCCGCCGTTGTCGTCGAACGTCAAGCCGCCGTCGGTCGAGACCTGATACTTGGCGGTCCCGTCCGCCGCACCATCGGTGATGATCTCGACGATGAAGGTGGTGTTGTCGGTGCCGGTGTAGGCCCCGCCCGAGCTCACCGCGCCGGCGTAGTCGGCGCTGTTGCCGTCCGCCGCCTGGGCGGCTTCGATCGAGGTGTTCTCGAAGTCGAGGGTGGTGTCGTTCTCGACCACCGTCACCAGGCCGTCCGACCCGGTCTCCTCGGCGGTCAGCACCAGCCGGAACGGGTTGAGGCCGCTGCCATCGTTGACGATGTCGGCCCGCACGCCCGCGTCGGATTCGTTGATGGCCCGCGCCAGATCCTGCAACGAGGTGGAGTCGTCCACGTCGATCTCGACCGCGTCGCCGTCGCCCACCTGGAACGAGAACGTGCCCGCCGCGGCCGCGATCCCGGTGCCCGACTGGTCCACGAAGCCCTGGGCCGCGACGCGGTGGCGCGTCGCCACCTGCAACACCTCGACGCTGTAGTTGCCGACCGGCGCGTCCCCCGTCGCGCTGACGGTCAGCACCCCGGTGTCGCTGCTGCTGGCGCTCACCTGCGAATAGAGGCTGGCCTCACCCAGCTTGCGGGCGGCGTTGCGCAGCGACTCGAGCTGCCCGCTGAGGGCGTTGAACGCGTCCTTGCGCTGCTGCTCGACGACGATCTTGCGCTGGATGCCGATGATCCGGCTGGTCTCGATCGACAGCAGCTGATTGATGATCGAATCGGAGTCGATTCCGCTGGCGATGCCGGAGATCGCGATCCCCATGGCCTACCTCCTCGGGCTGGCAGCGAAGACGAGCACGCGCCATGCCAACCGATGGGGCCCGCGGTCGACCCGCGAGCCGGAAACACGACGAGGCCGCAACGCATCGGCGCTGCAGCCTCGCCCGGGGACCGACGCCGGCAGCGGCGCGGATCCCGGGTGTCACGGTCGCCCGACCGGGCGGCCGCGCCGGAGCCGAAGCCCCGGAGAAGGATCAACCGTCGACGCTGATCAAGGCGCCCCGAGGGGGCGTCTCCCTGTCCTGCAGCGCCCGCAGGCGCTCCACGACCTTGAGGAACTGACTCGGCGGGATCTGCCGGGTCACCTCTTCGCCGTCGACCTCCTCCTTGATGGTGATCTTCACCCGTCCGGAGGTGTCGTCCTGCTCGAACATGACCGACCGGTTGGTCGCCCGCAGCGCGGTCTCTGCCAGCGCGTTGGCCTGCTCGACGGCGCGGGTCAGATCGACCTGCTCCGCCTCGCGGGTCAGCGCAGCCGACAGCCCGTTCTCGGGCGTGCCTTCCGTGGGCTCGGCCGCCCTGCGGGCCTCGGCGGAGGACTCCACCTCGGCCACCGGCGCCGATGCCGCCTTCTGCGGGCTGCCCCGCTGATTGGCGAGCGATTCGCCGGCCGCAGGCGTGCGGATCGACTGAGCCGCGAACGCCTGATTGACATTGATGGCCATCGTATCACCTCGCGTGAGGGCCGGCGGCGCGCCGCCGACCCCCGCTTCACTTCACCTTACGCCAGCAGCGACAGCGCCACCTGCGGCTGCTGGTTGGCCTGGGCCAGCACCGAGACGCCGGCCTGCTGCAGGATCTGGTTGCGCGAGAACTTGGCCGTCTCGTCGGCGAAGTCCGCGTCCAGGATCCGGCTGCGCGAGGCCGAGAGGTTCTCGGCGCTGGTGGTCAGGTTGCTCACCGTCGACTCGAGGCGGTTCTGCACCGCACCCAGGTCGGCGCGCACCGACGAGATCTGGCCGATGGCCACGTCGGCGATCTCGATGGCCCGGTTGGCGCCCTCGCGGGTGGTGATGTCGATGGTGGACACCGCCGCGTCGCTGTTGACGCCGAAGAGGGTCGCGCCGTCAGCGCCGACATCGCCCAGCTTGGCGAGGGCATCCGACCCCCCGTTCTCGGCCAGCTCGATCTGCTGCTCCGACTGCAACGTGATTCGGCCACCGGTGACGCCGGTCTCCAGTCCCGCGACGGCGTTGGCGCCGCCCCCCGCAGCCACGACGGCGCCGTTGACCACGTTCTCGACCTGGATGTTTCGACCGTCTTCGGCGGTCAAGACCAACTGGTTCGCCTCATTGAGCGAGGCCACCACACCAGTCTCCGCAGAGACCGCGTTGATCGCGTTCACCAGCGAGTCGTCGGCGTCGTTGTCCTGGACCACGATCCCCGTGATGGCTTGGCCGTTGACGGTGATGAAGTTGTTCGAGTCCAGCGTACCGCCGGTGATGCCCGCGGTTCCCGTGACGGCGGTCGATTCGACGATCGCCCGGACGTTGGTGAACTCGGTAGAGTCATTGATCGCAGCGGCCTTGGCGATCGCCGAGGTGCTGTTCTGAGTGGTCGACAGTGTATCGTCGGCCTGCACCGAGGCGCGGATCGACGTGCCGTTGATCGACAGTTCACCCGCCTCGATGTTCTCGTCGGTTCCGGTGGTCACGTCCGCCGAACTCGACACCCGCACCTGCCGGCCCAGCGAGCTGGCCCGGGCGTCGTCCACGTTGACCGTGATGGTCTCGCGGCTGTTGGCGCCGACGTGGAACTTGGCCCCGCGGAAGCTGCCGTCGAGGATCTTGTTGCTGTTGAAGGTGGTCGTCTCGGCGATGCGGTCCAGCTCGCTGATGAGCTGATCCACCTCGGCCTGCAGCGACTCCCGGTCGGACGCGGTGTTGGTGTCGTTGGCCGACTGCACCGACAGCTCACGGATGCGCTGCACGATGTTGGTGCTCTCCTGGAGGGCACCCTCGGCGGTCTGCGACAGCGAGATGCCGTCGGTGGTGTTGCGCACCGCCTGGTTCAGCCCGCGGATCTGGCTGGTGAAGCGGTCGCTGATGGCCAGACCGGCGGCGTCGTCCTTGGCGCTGTTGATGCGCAGACCCGACGACAGTCGCTGGAAGCTGCGCCCCAGCGAGTTGGTGGCATTGTTGAGGTTGCGCTGCGCGTTGAGCGAGGCAACGTTGCTGTTGACGAAAAGACCCATGGTGTTTCGCTCCTTGAATATCTGGCCACACGGCGTTCTTGCCGTGCACGGGCACACCGACCCTGGCGTGCCCGACCCCCTGGCGCCGACCCATCCATGGGCGCCTTTCGGTGGGGGTGCTGACCGTCGACCGCCGTACCCCTACGTCGGTCGTTGGGTTGCGCAGACTGCGCAGTTGTAACGGTTCGGGTTGCGCCGCCGGGCGACCGTTGATGCACCACCCCTGGTGCCGGTCGACCGCACGCCGCGGCTGTCTTCCTCCTCGATGTCCGGCGAGGCCCCCCGGCCTCCATGTTTGCTGAAGGCGGATGGCCTCCACTCCTGTCATCGGCGGGGCCCGAGGAAACTTGAGGAAAAAAATGCGATCGGCCTGAACTTTTCCATAAAGCCCCTGTTTTCGGGGGGTTGCGGGCCATCTTTTTTTCGGGGGGCCGAACATCGGGCGCGCCCGCCACCCGGAGAAGGCGGCGATCGAGCCGATGCAGACGCTCGAGGGCTCGAGCCGGGTCGAGCGGCGGATCGGGGACGCCCGGTCGGCCACGATCGGGATCGATCGCCGCCGACCGGCGCGGGGGATGGGTGAAGAGAGGAGGGAGGCGGGCCGGCGGCGGGCGCCACCGGCCCCGGGGCGGGATCAGCCGAGCAGCGAGAGCACCACCTGGCTCTGCTGGTTGGCCTGGGACAGGATCGAGACGCCCGCCTGCTGGATGATCTGGTTGCGGGCGAGCTGCGCGGTCTCGTCGGCGAAGTCCGCGTCCAGGATCCGGCTGCGCGAGGCGGAGATGTTCTCCGACGTCGCCGTCAGGTTGCTGATCGTCGACTCCAACCGGTTCTGGATCGCACCCAGATCCGAGCGGATGCTCGACACCTGGCTCAACGCGACGTCGAGGATCTCGATCGCCTCGTTGGCCCCCAGCCGCGACGTCACGTCCACCGTGTCCACCGCGAACGCGCTGTTGATGCCCAGCAGCTCGAACGTCTCGCCCAACGTGCCGTGTCCCAGCGCGTTGATCGCGGCGTCGTTCTCGAAGTTCAGCCGGATCTGGGTCTCCGACTGCAACGTGAGGGTGCCGAAGAACTCCTGCCGCAAGGCGGCGTCGCCCATCAGCGCGGTCGCCGTCGCGGCGTCGGAGAAGAGCACTTCGATGTTGCGCCCGTCGCTCGCGGTCAGCACCAGCTCCTGGCGGGCGCCGAGCGAGGCGACCACCCCGGTGGTGTCCGACACGGTGTTGATCGCGTTGACCAGCGCGTCGTCGGCGTCGCCCTGCTGCACCACGAACCCGGTGATCAGCTCACCGTTGATCGTGATGTTGCTGTCGCTGTCCAACGTGGCCGCCGTGATGCCCGCCTGGCCGACCCCCCGGCTCTCGCCGATGATCGCCCGCACGTCGGTGAACTCGGTCGAGTCGTTGATGGCCGCCGCCTTGGCGATGGCCGACCCCGAGTTGGCGGTCGTGCTGACGGTGTCGTCGACATCGACGGTGGCCCGGATGGTCACCCCGTTGACGAGGACGTCCCCCGCCGCGCCGTCGGCCGCCGCGCCGAACGCGCCCCCGGTGATCTCGATGCCGTCGTAGCGCGCCTGACGGCCCAGGATCTCGGAGCGGGTGTCGGTGGTGGTGACCCCGATCGTCTCCCGGGAGTTGGCCCCGACGTGGAACTGCGCCCCGGAGAACGAGCCGTCGAGCACGTTCTGGTTGTTGAAGGTGGTGGTCTCCGCGATGCGGTCCACCTCCGCGATGAGCTGGCTGATCTCGGCCTGGATGGACTCCCGGTCGCGCTCGGTGTTGGTGTCGTTGGCCGCCTGCACCGCCAGCTCGCGCATGCGCTGGAGGATGCTGGTCGTCTCGTGCAGCGCGCCCTCGGCGGTCTGCGCCAGCGAGATGCCGTCGTTGGTGTTGCGCACCGCCTGGTTGAGACCGCGCACCTGCGAGGTCATGCGGGTGGTGATCGCCAGCCCGGCGGCGTCGTCCTTCGCGCTGTTGATGCGCAGGCCGGAGGACAACCGCTGGAACGAGCGCCCCAGCTTGGTGGTGCTGTGCGTCAGGTTCCGCTGCGCGTTGAGCGCAGCGATGTTCGTGTTGATGAAAAGACCCATTGCTTCACTCCATGAAGGTGCGGAGATCGCACGCGACCTCCCGGAGGCGGTCGACCCTGACCGCCTTGTATTGGCGGCGAGCCGACGCCGCCGATCGGTGACGGGGCCTGCCCGTCACCCATGCCTCCCCCCGATCCGATCGAGGGTGTGCTGCGCGCGCCGGGGCCCAGCCCCGAGCGCGCCCTTGCTTCATCTGGTCTCCTCTGGCTCGCGGGGGACCGTCTCTGGCGGTCCCCGACCGGATCGTCCCCGACGCAGCCGCGCCGGGAGGCATGTGAATCTGTCCGGTGACGGCCCACCGCGCGGGCGGCCGCTCACCTCGTCGTCGTGTGTCTTCACCGGGCGCTCGGCGACCGGGCCCCGATCCGCGATCGGGCGGCCCGGTCGCCGCGCTCCACAGCGCCGGGCGACCGGGCCCCGATCCGCGATCGGGCGGCCCGGCGCTCGACCGGGTCGAGGCCGTACCCGGCCCCGAGCCACGATCGATCGCGGTGACGCCCCGCCGGGTCCGGCGCCACAGGGCGCGGGCCGACGGTCCGGCGCGCGGCCGCCGCCGCCCGCCACCCCCGGAGGGATCGCGGCCGACGTCGGGCGGCGGGCCGGTGGGGTGCACCTCGCGGACTCCGGCCCACGGGTGATCGGGCGGCCGCGGGCGTGGTGCGTGCGCCGTCGACCGGGCCTCGCCGGGGCGAAGCAGGTCGATACGGGACGCCGACGTCGCTCGACGCGCCGGGTGGCGATGATGCGCGGCCGGAGCGACGCTCTCGCGATCCGGTGGCCGTGGGGTACCGGCCGGATGGATCCACCCCGGCGACCGAGGAGCCCGGTCGGGGGGCGCTGGATCGCGGGCCGTCGCCCGGGGTCGGGGCGGGCGGCCTCGAGCGTGCGGCGGCGGGCCGCGACGCGGTCGGTTGCGGTGCAGCATCGGGCGGCCTCCGCTCAGCTCAGCAGGGACAGCGCGATCTGCCCCGCCTGGTTGGCCTGCGCCAGGATCGAGGTCCCGGCCTGCTGCAGGATCTGGTTGCGGGCGAGCTCGGCCGCCTCCTGGGCGAAGTCGGCGTCCTCGATGCGGCTGCGGGAGGCCGAGAGGTTCTCGCTGACGGTGGTCAGGTTGCGCACCGTGCTCTCGAGCCGGTTCTGCACCGCGCCGAGGTCGGAGCGATCCTCGGAGATCTGGGCCAGCGCCCGGTCGATCACCTCGATCGTGCGGTTGGCCTCGGTCCGGTCGAGCACGCTGACGGTGGCCACCGAGTTCTGCCGGGTGACCCCCACGAGCTGGTCGTCGGCGAAGCCGAGCGCGGCCAGCCCCCCGTCGATGTCTTCGATGCTGAAGTCTTCCTCGGAGACGAACTCCAACCCCGCCCGGGTGACGGTCTCGCCGTCGGCCAGCCCGGTGATGGTGTCGGCGTCCCCGAAGGTCTCGACCTGGATGTTGCGCCCATCGACCGCGGTCAGCACGAGCTGCTGGTTGTCGTCGAGCGAGGCGGTCACCCCGGTGCGGTTGCTCACCAGGTTGATCTGGTCGACCAGCTCGTTGTTGGCGTCGTCGACGACCACGTCGAAGCCGGTGATGATCTCACCGTTCAGCACGAAGTAGTCGGTCGAGTTCAGGGTGCCGGCGGTGATGTTCTCGCCGGTGGACAGCTCGGTCTCGAGCGCCCGGGCGGTGACATCGTGGAACTCGGTCATGTCGTTGATCGCCGCGGCCTTGGCGATCGCCGAGGCGGCCTGCTGCGTCGTCGACAGGGTGTCGTCGGTGACGTTGGTCGAGCGGATCGTGATGCCGTTGATCTGGACCGCCTCGTTGTTGCCGAGGCGGTCGAGGGCGGCGTCGCTGACCGCGTCGGCGGTGACCACCGCCGCGAGGCCGAGGGCGGTCGCCCGGGCGTCGCGGACCCGGATGGCCAGCGTCTCGCGGGCGTTGGCCCCGACGTGGAAGAAGGACTGCACGAAGTCGCCGTTGATGACCTTCTGGCTGTTGAAGGTCGTGGTGTCGCCGATGCGGTTGAGCTCGCTGATGAGCTGGTCGACCTCGGCGTTGAGCGACTCCCGGTCCTCGAGGGTGTTGATGTCGTTGGCCGCCTGCACCGCCAGCTCGCGCATGCGCTGGAGGATGTTGGTGCTCTCCTGCAGCGCGCTCTCCACCGTCTGGGCCATGCTGATGCCGTCGTTGGTGTTGCGCACCGCCTGGTTCAGCCCCCGGATCTGGGCGGTGAACCGGGTCGAGATCGACAGCCCGGCGGCGTCGTCCGCCGCGGAGTTGATGCGCTTGCCGGTCGACAGGCGCTGGAACGACCGCCCGAGCTGGGAGGTGCTCCGGCTGAGGTTGCGCTGCGCGTTCAGCGACGCGATGTTGGTGTTGATGAACAGACCCATCGTTTCTCTCCATGAGATGGACCACGCCCCGCGATGGGCAGGGTGCGGTCGGGGCTTCCGTGCCCCTGTGTCGAGGTCGGTCCGCCGCCTCGGGCGTGACTCGACCGTTGGGACGTGATCGCACCTGCGATCACGAGGGAGAGCCCGACGACCGGTCGGGGCGCCCGTGCCACCATGGCGTGGTGCGTCCCATGCTCTCCCGGATCAAGAACCTGCGTGTATGGGATCGGCGGGGCGGCCCCCGGTCGATCTCACCGGTCCGGGGCCCGCGCCGGCTCGAGCCGACGGCGGGCACCGTCCGACGCAGAGGGTGTCACCCCCCGACGAGCCACCTCCGACCCCTCGGAGGCGACCCGGGCGCACGGGCCCCATGATCGGCGCGTGACACCCTCTGCGTTCGCGGACCCATATGTGTCGCATCGCACACGCATAGCATGCGCGATGCCGTCGTTCATGGCGTCGAGCCCCCGCGCCTCGGCGCGTCCGGGTCGCCGCCCCGCCCGCCGTGGCGCGCGGGGCGATGGACCACCGGCCGCCGGCGCCGCAGGCCCGACGATCCGATCGCGGGCTGCGATGAGCCACCCGGCGGGCGGCGCCCGGAGACCGGCGGCGGACCGCGGAGGGGCCTCGTATGCCAACGTGTCATGTCGGGCTCCGGGCCGATGGCATCGGCGGTCGATTCAGTGTGGCGGCGGGCCGCCGGCCCGATGGCACCGGGGTGCCTCGGGGCTCGAGAGTCTTCGGGCGCGTCGCTGCGCGTGTCGCTTACTGCAGCAGGGTCAGGGCGGCCTGGGTCGCCTGGTTGGCCTGAGCCAGGATCGTCGTCCCGGCCTGCTGGAGGATCTGGTTGCGGGCCAGGTCGGCGCTGGTGCTCGCGAAGTCGGCGTCCAGGATGCGGCTGCGCGAGGCCGAGAGGTTCTCCGTGACCGTGGTCAGGTTGTTGATCGTGCTCTCGAGCCGGTTCTGCAGGGCGCCGAGCCGCGAGCGGTCGCGCGAGATCTGGGCCAGGGCCCGGTCGACGACCTCGATGGTGCGGTTGGCCTGCTCCCGGTCGAGCACGGTGACGGTGTCGACCGAGTTGACGGAGTTGACCCCGACGAGCTGGGGGTTGCCGAAGCCCACCCGGGCCAGGCCGGCGCCGACCTCGTTGACGAAGAACTGGTCGGCGCTCGAGAACTCGATCCGGCCGAGGGTGACCTCTTCGTCGAGCCCGGCGATGACCGCGCCGTTGTTCTCGGTGACGACGTCGATGTTGCGCCCGTCCACGGCGGTCAGCACCAGCCGGTAGTCGGCGTCGAGGGTCGCCACGACGCCGGTCTCGTCGCTCACGGCGTTGATCTGGGCCACCAGCTCGCCGTCGGCGTCGTCCGCCTGGACCTCGAAGCCGGTGATGATCTGGCCGTTGATCTGGATGTAGTCGTCCTCGTCGAGCACGCCGGCGGTGATGTCGTCGTTGGCGTCGTCCACCGTGGCCAGCACCCGGGCGCCGACCCCGGTGATGTCGCGGACGTCGTTGATGGCCTGGGCCTTGGCGATGGCCGAGGCGGCGTTGAGCGTCGTCGAGACGGTGTCGTCGACGGCGACGGTCGTGCGCACGGTCACCCCGTTGACGAGCAGCGAGTTGGCCGCCTTGTCGAACGCCTCGGCGGTGACCTCGTCGCTGGTGGTGATCGCCGCCCGGCCGAGCGCGCTGGCCCGAGCGTCCTTGACGGTCACCCCGATCTGCTCGAACGCGTTGGCCCCGACGTGGAAGAAGTTCTGCACGAAGTCGCCGTTGAGCACGTTCTGGTCGTTGAACCGGGTGGTGTCGCCGATCCGGTTGAGCTCGGCGACGAGCTGGTCGACCTCCTCGTTGAGGGCCTCGCGGTCGGCGGTGGTGTTGATGTCGTTGGCCGCCTGCACGGCGAGCTGGCGGATGCGCTGGAGGATGTTGGTGCTCTCCTGGAGGGCGCCTTCCACCGTCTGGGCCATGCTGATGCCATCGTTGGTGTTGCGCACCGCCTGGGTCAGCCCGCGGATCTGGCTGGTGAAGCGGGTCGAGATGGCGAGGCCCGCCGCGTCGTCCTTCGCGCTGTTGATGCGCAGGCCCGAGGACAGCCGCTGATACGAGGTGGACAGCTTCCTGCTGCTGTCGAGCAGGTTGCGCTGTGCGTTCAGCGAGGCGACGTTGGTGTTGACGAACAAGCCCATGACTTCTCTCCGTGAGAACGCCCGGTGGGTGCACCACCGGCGACGGCATCCTTGCCGATCACATCATGCAGACACTGCCGGACGCTGCCACCGACGCACCCATCCTTCGGTGCCATCGGCCGGTCCGTGTGGGGCCGTCGGTCGTCCTGACCGTCCCGGCTCCGGCGCTGTCTGGTTACACCCGGTTCATCGTCCGTCACCGGCCGGTCTTGAGCGCCCGGGGGTGGCATATGCCCACGTTGGGAACAACGCACCGGTAATGGGACGAGAAGTCATCGGCGATAACACCCGGGGAATGCGGCAGACATAACCCGCGGAGAAGCGCGCCCCGGTAATCCGCAGAGAAGCCCGCCGCGATAATCCACGGTCGGATCGGACCGCGCGGGGGGCGCCCGGGGGCCGCACGGGGCGGGCGGCGGTTGATCGTCAAGCGGCTGACGGCGACGGGCGAAACGCTGGCGCTCGCCTCATCGACGGCCGATGGCGCGGCGGGGCAGCAGGGTCTTCGAGCCAATGATTTCAGGGGTTTACTATCGTGAGGGCGCCGCGTCTTCGTCCTGGCACGGGGGTTGAACAATGGGGCCTCGCCGACGCTACGGAGGGGTCAGATGCTCCAGAACGCCAACATCCACGACGAGATCGAGGACATGCAGCGCAAGCTCGCCTTCGCCGAGGCCTGCGCCGATCCGCTCGATTTCGACCAGCTGCTCACCCGGACGAGCGCGCTGCTGCACAAGTGGGCCCAGGCCGACGTGGTGACGTTGATCCTGCCCCCGGAGCGGGAGGATCTGGAGCCGATGCTGCACATCTTCGGGCGCCAGCCGGTGCTGCCGCTCGCCGAGCGCAGCATCCGCGACGAGTGCGCGCTGCTGCTCGGCGAGCTGGACTTCGCCCACCTGCCCGGCGAGGCGCTGCGGCTGCGGCGGGGGCCGGAGCTGATGCCCCTGCACAGCCCGGTGCGCGACGACTACATGTACCGCTTCTGGTCCCAGGAGATGGAGGCCGACGGGCAGGTGGTGGGCATCGTGGCCCTCTTCGGCTTCACCGACTGGCTGCTCTCGCCCCGCATCCGCCGCCTGCTCGGCGCCCTGGTCCCGCCCCTGGGGCGGGCGGTGGCCAACGCGGCCTCGATCGAGGTGCTGCGGCTGTGCGCCCAGAAGGACGAGGTGACCGGGGCCTACAACCGGCGGGGCTTCGGCGAGGTGCTCGAGCGGGCCTGCGTCCGGTCGGAGGTCTTCGACGAGCCGCTCGCGCTGATGCTGTTCGACGTCGAGGAGTACGCGGCGGTGGCCGGCTCGTCCGAGGGCGAGGCGATGCTCAAGGCCCTGGCCGAGATGACCACCCACGCCGCCCGCCCGTTCGACGTCTTCGGCCGCTTCGGCGACTCCGAGTTCACCGTGCTGATGCCCAACGCCGACGTCGACGAGGCCAGCGCCATCGCCGAGCGGCTGCTCGACGCCAGCCGCGAGGTCGAGTGCCGCGGCGGGTCGATCAACATCAACATCGGGGTGGCGCTCTACGAGGGCGGCCCGGCGCAGTATCTGGTGCAGTCGGCCGATCAGGCGCTGTATCAGGCCAAGCGCATGGCGGTGCAGGCCGCCGGTCGGGCCGGCTGACGTCCCGCCCTCACTCGCCGGGCCGGATCACCACCGCGTCGGGCGGGTCGGGCGCCGGCTGAGCCGGGTTCTCCCGGCAGGCGTTCTCGGCGCAGGTGTGGCCCGGCGGACAGTCCTCGTCCCGCTGGCAGACGAACGCCTCGCACACCCCCTCCTCGCAGATGAGAGTCCCCCCGCAATCGTAGTCGTCTTCGCACTCGGTGCAGCCGAGGCCGGTCAGGGCGACCAGCGACGCGAAGAGCCATGGGGCGAGGGCGCGCAGGGGGGCAGCGGGCATGGGCGCATCCTATCGCGCGGGGCGCCCGCTGTCTCGCCCGCGTTCAGCGGGGAAGGATCCGGATGGAGTCGACGACCGCCGCCGCGCGGCCGTCGGTGTTGTTGGTGTCGGACTTGATGCCGATGGCCTGGATGCGGGGCGGGGCCTTGCCGAAGGCGGCCTTGTAGTCGGCGACGAGGTCCCGTTCGACCTCGATCCAGCCGCCGTCGTAGCCCGCGGGACCGGCCACCGGGATGAACTTCACGTTGTCGAAGCGCTGCGAGGTGACGATACGCCCGACGGGGTTCGTCGAGGCGAAGGCGTAGCCCAGGGTGTCGGGCGGGGAGATCAGGCCGCCGCCCCGGTCGAAGATCACGAAGACCCGCAGGGCGGCGTCCTCGGTGTCCTTGCGCCGCAGGTCGCCCTTCTTCGGCCACGCGGTGACCTTGAACCGGAGCTTCAGGCGGGGCGCGGCGTTGGGGTCGATGGGGAACCCGCGCTTGGTGCCGATGGTGGTCGAGTCATCGTCCTGGAGGGTGTGCAGGGCGCCGTCGGCGAGGCGCCAGCGGTCGGCGTCCCCCCGCTGCTCCTCCCAGCCGTTGGCCTCCATCCACTTCAGCGCGGGGGTGGCTCGACCGTCGAAGGTCACCGACCAGCCGGGCGCGGCGAGGGCCGGCCCGGCGGTGAGCAGCGCGGCGAGGGGCAGCAGGCGGGCGAGTCGGGCGGGTCTCATCATCGTCTCCTCGGGCCGGGGGTCGGGGCGCCGGCCGGGGCCGGGTCGGCGGAGGGCGCCGGTTCATTCAGCCGCCGGTACTCTACCAGATGCCCCGCGGGGGCCATCCGCCACGGCCCGGGGCCCGTCTATCGCCGCGTGGGGTGGGCGAAGCCCTGGGAGACGAGGCTCTCGACCGTCGCCCGGAAGGTCTCGTCGATCGGGCGGTAGTCGATGCCGAGCACCTCCCGCGAGCGGCGGTTGTCCACCGGGGCCTCGCGACCGAGGAGCTGCTTGAGCGTGGCGAAGGTCACCCGGGGGTCGAAGAGCGCGGCGAGGTACATCGCGACGTCGGGCAGGCGGGCGGTCTTGATGCGGTACTCGGGGAACAGCCGGGCGGTGTCCCGGGCCATGTCCTGCATCCAGCGCCCGTCCGCGCTGAGGATGAAGCGGCCGTCGATCGCCGGGTCTTCGACCGCCCGGACGTGGGCCTCGGCCACGTCGCGGGCGTCGACGATGTTGAAGTAGAACCGGGGCACGGCGGGGAAGGTGCCGACGAGCACGTCGCGGTACACGCTCAGGCTGGTGCGCACGTGGGCCTCGGTGAACGCCGGGCCGAGCACCAGCACCGGGTTGATCGAGACCGCGGTGACGTCGTCGAGCGCCTCGACGAAGGACCACACCGAGCGCTCGGCCCGGGTCTTGGCCAGCCCGTAGGGGTCGGTGCGGATCGTTGCCCCGTCGTTCCAATCGGCCTCGGTGTAGACCCGCCCCTTCTCCGGCTGGCTGTAGACCGCCGCCCCCGACGAGGTCTGCACGATGCGCCGCACGCTGCCCGCCTTGCGCACCGACGACAGCACGTTGTTCACCCCGTCCACCGAGGGGGCGACGATCTCCCGCTGGGGGTCCTTGGACGAGAAGCGGGCCACCGCCGCGGTGTGGATCAGGCCCACGCTGCCGTCGACCGCCGCGTCGAAGCTGCCCAGCTCGAAGAGATCGGCCCGATACAGCTCGAGCGCGCCGGGGTGACGCTCGGCCATGGCCCGCAGGTGGGCCGTCTTCGCCGCGTCGTCCGGGTCGCGCACGGTGGCCCGCACCCGGTGGCCCTTCTCGAGCAGCCGATCGACGATGTGGCTGCCGACGAAGCCCGACGCGCCGGTGACGCAGACGATGTCCTCGCCGATCGTGATGCCGCCCCAGCCGGCGTCCGCTGCCATGCGCGACCTCCTCCGTCCGGCGTCCGCCGCCGGCCTCAGGGGCGAGAGGATGGGCCAATTCGCCGGCGGATACCAGCCCCCGGGGCGGCGGGCACCGAACGGTGACGCGGGGGGGCGGGCCCGCGGGCAGGCGCGGCACCGGGCGGTGACCGGCCGCCCCGGAAACACCGGGCGCAGGCGGGGCACGCGGCTTGCTGACCCCGGTGGCATGGACCCCCCGCCCCACCGCAGCGCGCGCCGGCAGCCCATCGCGTGGGCGCTGCTCCTCGCGCTGGGCGGCGGGTGTACGGACCTCACCGCGCGGTGCGCGGACGAGGGCCGCTGGTGCGCGGGCGACGTGCTGTACATCTGCGAGCTGCTCGGCAACCGGCTGGGCGACACCTACCAGATCCGGGCGGTCGACTGCGGCGAGAGGGGCTGTGAGCCGAGCCCCTACATGGGGTTCGCGTGCGGCGCCGAGGACGAGCCGACGCCGGGGGATCGCCCCGACGTCGGGCCGATCGTCGACGCGTTCGAGCCCCCGGCGGACATCGACGCCTCGACCGCGCCGCTGCCCCCGTGCGAGCCTCCTCCCAGCGAGCGGAGCTGCGAGCCGGGCGGGCTGTGCCTGCCGTCGATCGACGAGGACGAGCCGGGCACGCTGTGCTTCCCGCTGCCCGGCGGGCGCGGCGAGCCGTGTGTCCCGCTCGAGAGCATCGTCGCCCGCGGCGACCAGTGCCCCGCGTGGCCCACCTGCCAGGGCACCTGCGGCGACGGCCTGCGCTGCGCCGGGCGGCCCGGGGCCCACTGGCGCTGCTACCCCCAGCCGGGAGGCTAGACGATGAACCGCGCCCTCTGGAGCGGCCTGCTCGTGGCCCTGATGCTCGCCGGCTGCGGCCAGCGGGCCACGATCGCGCGCCGGGGCGCGCCCCCGGTCGAGGGGGTGATCGTCGGCGGCGACCGACAGGCCGTGATCGTCGACCGGACCGCCGACACCCGCGGCCGCCTGCCCCCGGCCGCAGCGCTGGATCGGATCCCCCGACGCACGATCATCGAGGTCGACCACCCCGGCGACGGCCTGATCGTCGGTGGAGCCACCCTGATGACGCTGGGCCTCTTGGAGTACGCCGCGGCGGGCGCCGTGAGCTGGCTGAGCTATCAGGGCGAGTACGCCGAGGGCCCCGCGCCGGAGCCGGTGCTGCTCTTCACCGTGCCGGCCCTGATCAGCATGGCCGGCGGGATGACGATGATCCTGGCCGGCGAGCAGGCGGGGTCCGACTCGCGGGCGGCCATGGGCGACCCCCGGGCGGCGGCCTATGGGCGGGGGGACCTCGAGCGCCGCGCAGCCCGGATCCGACGGCCCGACCCGGGCGCGGTGGAGCGGGCCCGGTGGTCGGACGCGGTCACGCTGTCGGTGGCGTACAAGAGCGTCCTGCTCGGCGTCGACAGCCACGGCCGGCCGGGGGGCGCGCTGGCCGTCGGGCTGCCGCTGCTCGACGGCCTGCGGGTCGAGCCGGGGGTCGAGGTCGACGCCTGGGCGTCGCGCGCCGGCGTGCCGGCGACCTTCGTGCGGGCCCCGCTGCGGCTGGACGTGGCGGTGCCGCTCGGCGGGCCGGGCTACGCGCTGCACGTCCAGCCCGAGGTGAGCTACGTCTTCGCCGCGCTCGGCGGGTCGGGCGACGACACCCGCCACGGCTACGGCCTGGGGCTGGGGGTGGCCCACCGGCTGCCGGTGAGCCGGTGGCTGGCGCTGGAGCTGGTGCACGGCGTCGGGCTGGTCCGGCTCTCCGACCCGAGCGGGGTCCCGCCGTCGCGCGAGCCCACGTGGCTGGCCTTCACCGCGGTGGACGCGATGTTCGTGCGGCTGGGCGCCCGGTTCGCGGTGTTCTGACCGCTGTCCCCCCGAGGAGCGCTGTGCTACCGATGGGGCCGATGCGCGCCCTGCTCCTGCTGCTGCTCGCCCCGTCGCTGGCGCTCGCCGTCGAGCGGGGGCCGGTCGTGATGCCGGCGGCGCCCGACCGGGTGACGCTGACGTGGCGCGGGCCCGACGCCCGCCGGCTGGTGCTCATCGGGCCGGGGGGCGAGCGGTCGATCGAGCCGCCGGCGCCCGACGCCCGGGGCCGGGTCGTCCTGCCGCTCGACGGCCTGAAGCCGGCCACCCGCTATCGCTACCGGATCGACACCCCGATGGGCCCGATCGAGGGCCGGTTCCACACCCCGCCGCCGGCCGGCGCGCCGTTCACCTTCGTGGCCTACGGCGACAGCCGCCTCGACCACCGGGTGCACGCCGGGCTCGCGGGGCACATCGCGGCGGCCGACCCCGACCTCGCGCTGCACACCGGCGATCTGGTCACCCGGGGCGCGCGGGACCACGAGTGGGGCGCCTTCTTCGACGCGGCCCGGCCCGTCCTGCGGCGGGCGGCCTTCGCGCCGGTGCTCGGCAACCACGACCTGGACGGCTCCGACCCGGCGCCGCTGCTGGCCCACTTCGCGCTGCCCGATGACCGCCCGTATTTCGCCTTCACCTGGTGCCACGTCCGATTCCTGATGCTGGACTCCGAGGTGCACGTCACCGACGGCGAAGGCGCGCCCGACGCCGCGCAGCAGGCCTGGATCCGCGACGCGCTGAAGGCCGCTGGGCAGGATCCAGCCATCGCCCACGTCGTCGCGGTGGTGCACAAGGGGCCCTACAGCGGCCACCCCGGGCGCAGCGGCAACCTGGGGCTGCGGGCGCTGCTGCCCGAGCTGCGGGCGCTGGGGCTGAGCCTCGTGATCAGCGGGCACGACCACTACTACGAGCGGGGGGTGGATGCCTCCGGGCTGCCGTATCTGGTGCTCGGCGGGGGCGGCGCGCCGCTGTATGCGACCCGCGGGCCGGGCGCGCGCGACGGCTACACCGCCCGGGTCAGCCGCCCGATCTACAGCTTCGCCCGCCTGCGGGCGCTGCCCGATCGCCTCGACGGCTGCGGGGTCGACCTGAGCGGGGTGCCGTTCGACTGTTTCTCGCTGCCGACCAGACCCACCGCGCCGTGAAGAGCCAGCGCCTCGCCCGGCTGCTCCAGGCCGCCCGCAGCGCGCGGGATCTGGGTCGGGTCGCGCCGGCCGTGCCCCGGGCGGCCGCGCGGGGGGTCACCGGCCTGCTGCGCCGGGCCGCCGCCCGCTGGCCCGACCGCCCCGCCGTGCGCGCGCTGGACGACGAGACGCTGCGCCGCCTCACCTGGGCCGAGCTGGACGCCGCCGTCGACGGGGTCGCCCGCCACTGGCGATCCCGGGGCGCGGCGCCGGGCGACGCGGTGGCGCTGGTCATGGGCAACCGCCTCGAGGGCGTGGTGCACCAGCTCGCGCTGACCCGGCTGGGGGCCGTCGCCGCGCCGGTGGGCCCCGACCGCCGGGGGCCGCCGCTGGCCCATGTCATCGACGCTGTCGCGCCCCGCTGGATCGTGACCGACGCCACCGGCCGGGCCGCGCTCGACAGCCTGAGCGATCCGCCCCGGGCCGAAGCCATCGAGTCCTGGCCCGACGTGACCGCCGACGCCCCAGGGCTTGCCATCTCCGATCCCATATTGCCGTCGGAGGACACCTGCCTCCTGCTGGCCACCAGCGGCACGACCGGGCGACCCAAGGCGGCCCGGCTGCCCCACCGGCGGGTGCTGATGGCCGGGCTGGCGTTCCACGCGCTGGGGGCCCACCTCGGCCCGGAGGACGTCGTCTACACCCCGCTGCCGCTGTCCCACGCCTCGGCCCAGCTCGCCGGGCTGGCCGCGGCGCTGTGGTCGGGGGCCTGCTTCGCCTTCACCCCGAAGTTCTCGACCCGGCGCTACTGGCGGGACGCCATCACCCTGGGGGCCACCGTGGGGCTGTACGTCGGCGAGATCGGGCGCTATCTGGCCGACGCCCCGCCCGACCCCGACGCCCGGCGGCATGCGATGCACACCCTGCTGGGCAACGGCCTGGCGGCCGACGTCTGGCCCCGGCTGCGCGCCATCTCGGGCGTGGATCACATCGTCGAGTTCTACGGCGCCACCGAGGGCAATACGCTGCTCATCAACGCCACCGACAAGGTGGGCAGCGTGGGGCGGCCGGTCGTGCCCGCGCTGGGGCGGCCCCGCTTCGGCGAGCGCCCGCGGCCCGACCTGTGCCTGGCCCGGTACGACGTCGAGCGGGACGCGCTGCTGCGCGACGGCCGGGGGCGGTGCATCGAGGCCGAGGTCGACGAGCCGGGCGAGCTGCTGGTGCGCATCACGACCCTCAACCCGATCCGGCGGTTCGACGGCTACCGCGACCCGGCGGCCACCGCGGCCAAGGTCGTGACCGACGTGCGCCGCCGGGGCGACCGCTGGTTCCGCACCGGCGACCTGCTGCGGCGGGATGCCGACGGGGACTGGTTCTTCGTCGACCGGGTGGGCGACACCTTCCGCTGGAAGGGGCACAACGTGAGCACCCAGGCGGTCGCCGAGGCGCTGGCCCCGGCGCTGGGCGCGCCGTTTGCGGTCTACGGGGTGGCGCTGCCCCACCGCGAGGGGCGGGCGGGCATGCTGGCGGTGGCCGAGGCGCCCGACCTGGACGCCATCGCTCGCCGGGGGCGGGCCCTGCCATCCTACGCCCGGCCGCGGTTCGTGCGGCAGGTCGAAGCCATCGCCCACACCGCGACCCAGAAGGTGCAGCGGGCCCGGCTGCGGGCCGAGGGCTTGCAGAGTGATGATCCCACCTGGGTGCTGAGCGACGGGGCCTACACCCCGCTCACCGACGCCATCCGGGATGCCATCGACCGCGGCGTCTGGCGCTGAGCCACCCGAGCATCAACAGCGCCGGCGCGATGCCATGAGGTCGGCGGTGGCCCGGCGCCGCGACGCACGTCGGCGGGTCGGCGGCGAGGGAGGGGTCGGCCGCCACGCGGACCGCGTCGACCCATACGGCGTAGACATCGACCCGGGTGTCGATGCCGGCGATGGCGCACCCCGGGTCGTCGGCGTGGCCCCGGCTGGTGAGGCCCACCACCCGCCAGCCGGCGGCGGTCTCGGCGAAGGTGGGGCCGCCGGAGTCACCCCCACACTTCTCGGCGAGGCCGGGCGGGATGGACGCCCCGAGGCCGAGGCGCCGACCCACCCGCAGCTCGTGTGATCCCACCGAGAACAGCCGGCTGGGGCCGGCGAGGCGCAGCCCGGGCGCGGCGCCGGGCGCGTCCGGGTCATCCGCGCGCATGCCATAGCCCCCGATGAGCACCGGCGCCGCCTCGGGTGGCGTCCGCGCCATGGGCACCGCGGCGACCGGGGCCGGCTCGGCGAGCAGCAGCACCGCGAGGTCGTGGGCCGCGTCCAGCGTATGGGATCGGATGGGCCGCCCGGCGTCGAAGCCGGGGTGCACGACCGCCTGCCGCACGGCGACGGTCCGCGGGGGCAGCGTGGGGTCGGGGCCGTCGAAGCGGCGCACGTCGTCGGCGAAGGTCAGCCACCAGTCGAGCTGCCAGCCCTCCTCGGCGGCGTCGGCCTCGACGAGCGCGACGCAGTGGGCCGCGGTGAGGGCGACGGTGGGCGCCACCAGGACGGCCGAGCACATGAAAGCCCCCTCGTGGCTGCGGCCGTCGTCGGCGGTGGCGAGCAGCGCGCCGACGGCGGCGGCCGGGCCCGCGGCGGCGTCGCCGTCGATGATGGCTGCGTGACGGCTGCCGATCGGGGCGGCGTGCGCGCCGAGCGCGAGCAGGCATGAGATCAGCACGAGACGCATGGCTCTCCCTCGGGGCGGGTCGCAGAGCCATCGATGTCTGCCATCGATGGCTCTGCGACCCGGGCGACCGGGGTCGCCCGGCGAACGCTCACTCGTCGAACGAGACGTTGTAGTGGCTGATGTTGCGGGCCTCGACGCCGACCTTGAGCTTGTAGCTGCCGTTGGCGCAGCGGTGCAGGGTCTCGTTGTTGCTCAGCTTGCGGTTGAGCACCATCGACGACCAGCTCGAGCCCGAGTCCGCCTTGGACCAGATGCTGACGTAGACCTTGTGCCAGAACGAGGTGCGGGTCACGTCGGTGCAGTCCAGCTCGCTGTAGCGGTAGCGCCAGGCGAACGGCGCCCGCCAGGCCGGCGCCCGGGTCTCGACGATGTCGAGCGCGTCGACCCCCGCGGCGAGCTGCTCGTCGACCACCTCGACGGTGAGGCCCGAGTGGGGCATCTCATCGGCGTCCCCGGCGAGCTGCTCGAGGGCGTCGATGCCATCCAGCCCCTCGGCCCCGACGGTGAGCATCAGCCCGGTGAGGTCGATCTGATCGAGCGCGGCCTCGTCGGCGCCGGTGAAGACGACGGTGACCCGGTTCTCCCCGCTGTGATCGGTCAGCTCGACCGACCGGCTGGCGGTCTCGGGGGCGTCGTCGACCGGCCCGCAGGCGACGGCGGTGACGGCGAGGGCGGCGGTGGCGAGGGCGGTGCGGATACGCATGGCATGACTCCCTGGGGATGGCATCCCCGATGTGGGCGGCGCGATGTCACGGCGTCCCCACGACGCCGATGACGGTCTCTGATGGCTTCGATTGATGGCTTCGCGTCGCCGGGTTCGTATGGGTCTTCGCCGGGGCCCGGCCGGGTCTGACAAGCCGACACACATTTTCTCCGATTTTTCTGCGGGGCCCGACGGCGAGCCCGGCTTGACGCCGCCCGGCGGGTCTGGTGCGCTCGGCCCTCTCGCGCGCGAGGACTGATGCTGCCCCGTCTGCTGCTCACCCTGCTCCTGATCGGCTGCGCGGCCGATCCCCCGCCGACGCCGCCGATGCAGCCGGTGGGCGAGCGGGCCATCCGGCTGATCGACGGCGCGCCGCTGCGCCACTTCGGCCCCGACGCGCCGCCGGCCGTGCGGGTGGACGGCGCCCCCGGCCCGTGGACGCTGCGCCTCGGCGGGGCGACGCTGCCCACCCGGGTGGAGCGGGCGGGCGAACAGATCTTCCTGGTGGGCGATGCCCCGGAGACGCCGCCGGCGGACGGGCCGACCCGGCTGGCGGTGATCGCCGACGGGCGGGCGCTGGCCCGGTGGACCGTGTGGTGGGGGCCGCCGACCGACGGCCCGCTGGCCGCCGTCGAGGGGCTCATCCGGGCCGCGGGGCGCCGGGGGTGGGCGGTCGAGGTCGACGGCTGGCGGGCGCTGGCGGCGCTGAACCGGTGGCTCGACCGCCCGACCGAGGCCGCTCGGGCGCTGCGCATCGCGGCCCACCGGCTGCGGCAGCGGGGCGAGGTCGGCGCGGCGGGCGCGCGCATCGCCGAGGCCACCGCGCTGGACCGGGCGGCGGGCAGCGCGGCCGGGCGGGCCTACGGGGCCTACGCCCGGGCGGGGCTGGCCCATATGGTCGGCGAGCCGGCGCGGGCCGAGGCCGAGGCCCGGCGCACGGTGACCCTGGCCCGGCAGGCGCGGCGGCCGGCGCTGGCGATCTACGGCGAGGCGCTGGCCGCGGGGCTGGCCGGCGAGCTGGGGCGCCACGAAGACGCTCGGGCCCGCCTCGACGCGCTGGCCGCGCACATCGAGGCCGAGGGCGCGCCGCCCGACCTGCGGATCGTGGTGCACGGCAACCGGGGCTGGATCCTGCTCGGCGGCTGGCGCGCGGGCGCGCTGGACGTGGAGCCGGCCGAGGTCGAAGCGGCCTTCTCCACCGCCCTGGCCGCCGCCGAGGGCCGCCCCGACGAGCAGGCCAACCAGCACGCCAACCTCGCCGCGCTGGCCCGGCGGGTCGGCGACCGGGCGGCGCTCGATCGCCACATCGCGGCCCACGACCGGCTCGACCCCGAGCGGCGCGACGCCCCGGGGCTCTTCGTGGGGCTGCTCGACGGGCACCGGGCGCTGCTCGACGGCGACGGCGAGACCGCGCTGGCCCGCTTCGCCGAGGTCGAGCGGCGGCAGCGGGCGCGGGTGGACGATCCGGTCGGGGCCTATCTGTGGCAGGCGAAGCTGGGGCAGGCCCGCGCCCGGCGGCGGCTGGGCGACGGGGCCGGCGCGCTGGCCGACTACCGGGCGGCGCTGGCGGTCGTGCAGCGGGCGGCGGCCCGCACCGCGTTGCAGGGGCAGCGGGCGCTGTTCTTCGCCGATCGGGGCGCGCTGTTCGACGAGGCGTTCGCCGCGGCGCTGGCCGAGGGCGCGCCGGACGTCGCCTTCTCGGTGGCCGACGCCGCCCGCTCCCGGGTCGTGCGCGACCTCGAGATCAGCGGCCGGCTGGCCCGGCTCGACCCCGAGGCCCGGGCGCAGTGGAATACGCGCATCGAGCGCTACCTGGCGCTGCGGGCGACTTACGAGCGCAGCCAGGACGACGGGGCGCTGATGGCCGCCGACCGCCGGGCGGCGTGGCGGGTCGAGCGGCGGCGGCAGCGGGCGGCGCTCCAGGCGGCGTTCGACGGGGCCCACGACTGGCTCGATCGGGCGGCGCCGGTGAGCGCCGGCGGGGCCTCGGTGGCCGAGGTGCAGCGCCGGCTGGCGGCGGACGAGGCGCTGTGGCTGGCCCACCGCCAGGGCGGGCGGTGGCACGGCTTCCTGGTCACGCCGACCGGGATGACCCAGCACGCGGCCGATCGCCCGATCCCCGATCCGGACCGGCTGCCGCCGACCGTGAAGCACCTGATGCTGGTCGGTGCCCCAGCGGCGGCGATCCCTCCGCTGTGGGATCGGGTCTCGACCGCGCTGTGGACCCACGCCGGGGCCATCCGGGCGGCGCCGACGGCGACCGGGCCGGTGATCGTGGTGGGCGACCCCGACCAGACGCTGGCCGGCGCCCGGCGTGAGGCGCAGGTGCTCGCCGGGCGGCTGGGGGCCGAGCACCTGGCGGGCGCGGCGGTCGATCGGGAGGCGATGCTGTCGGCGCTGCGCCGGGCCTCGACGCTGCACTTCGCCGGGCACGGGGTCCTGCAACCCGACTCGCCATGGGACGCGCACCTGCGGCTGGCCGGCGGGGAGCGGCTGACGACCGAGGACGTCCTGATGGCCCGGGTGGCGCCCCGGCTGGTGGTGCTGAGCAGCTGCGAGACCGGCGCCCGGGCGCCGCTGGCGTCGGCCATCGGGCTGAGCCTGGCCGACGCGTTCGTCGCCGCGGGGGCCGCCTCGGTCGTGGCCGCCGAGCGCCCCGTGCCCGACGCCGGGGCGCTCGGCTGGATGACCCGATTCCACGACGCGGGCGGCGCGGCGCGCCCGGCCGAGGCGCTGCGGGCGGCGGCCCTGGCGGCGAAGGCGGCGGGCGACCCGCTGTGGGACGCCTTCCACCTGCGCGGAGCCCGCTGACCGCCGCCCCGGAAAATTCCGCGCGCGCTGTCAGATCGGACCCCGGCCGGGCGAAGTCCGGATCGTAGACTGCATCCCGAAGTGCCCCGGAGGAGAGCATGACCCCGATCCGACCGAACGCCGTCCGACTCTGCCTCGCGCTGCTGGCGCTGTCCGTCGCGTGGCCGGCCGACGCCCAGCGGCGGCGCGACCGGCGGGCGCCGCAGCCCGACCGCCGGGTGGTCCAGCCCGACAACGACGACAACGACGCCGGGCCGCCGCCGGTGTGCCTGAGCGATCAGTTCTTCGTGCATGTGCCCACCTGGGCCTCGCCGGCCAGCCTGCCGGCCAGCTTCCGCAACGACCTGAAGGCGGCGATGGCGGGCCATGTCTCCGGCGTCGGCGGCCTGGCCGGGGTCGCCGTCGACGTCGCGCCGGTCCTCGATCCGCGCCCGACGATCGCCCAGCGGGCCGACGGGCACCGCCGGTTCTGGACGGTGAAGACCAGCGAGGACATCCCGCCGGGCGAGCTGTGCGGCTGGCTGGGCGCCCTGCGGACGAAGGCGTCGGCGCTGGCCGGGGCCCCGGTCTACATCGGCCGGGAGTGCGTGGCCGGCGCGCTGGCCGATCCCGGCGCGGCGGACTGGCCGCTCGAGGTGATGGGCGTGCCCGGCCCGATCCGGGGTGTGCCGGCGCCGGTCGCGATCGTCGACAGCGGCTTCAAGGCGAGCCCCGACTGGACCGCGCCGGGCGCCACCGGCACCCCCCACCCCCACGGGGCGATGATCGAGGGGGTCATCCAGCAGCTCACGGCCAGCGCGACGACCCCCGCGCTGCTCGACTACCGGGTCCTGGATCACGACGGCCGGGCCCCGCTGGCCGAGGTCGCGGCGGCCATCGACGCGGCGGTCTTCGCCGCCCGGGGCCCCATCGTGATCAACCTCAGCCTGGGCTGGCCCCCCGAGCTCGAGCGGCGGCGGGCGGTCGACGGCTGCGCCGAGCTGGAGGATCCGGCGGGCGAGGCGGTGCGCTATGCGCTGGCGATGGCCCAGCTCCGCGACGCGGGCCTGCTCACCGGGGGTCCGGGCGACGAGGGCCTGGAGGGCCCGACGGCGGTGTCCATGGCGGCCGGCAACCGCCCCGAGCTGTTCGGGCAGGACGTGACCCCGTACTACGCGGCGCACTTCGCGGTCGATACGAGCCCGCTGAGCGGCGACTGCGCCCAGCCGTCGGGGGACGGCCTGTTCTACCCGGCGCAGTGGGCCCGGCGGCGGACCTGCCTGAACCTGGGCGGCTCGACGCTGAACGTGCGCCCCCGCATGACCGCGGTCGGCGCCACCGACCACCGCGACCAGCGCTCGCCGCTGTCGAGCCAGGAGATGACGCCCCTGCTCGTCGCGCCGGGGGTCGGGGTGCGCATGGCCGGCGAGCGGTGGAGCGGCAGCTCGGTCTCGGCGGCCTACGCCTCGGCGGCCCTCGCGCTCGAGATGGCCGGCGGCGGCAGCGGCGCGGACGCGGCGGCGGTGCTCCTCGGACGAGCGGTCGCGCTGCCCCATGTGCGCAGCCGGTTCACCCCCAAGCGGTTGGCGTTCCCCGGGGCCCACGCCGCCGGCGCGCCGCTGTACAGCGCGCCGGGCCGCACCATCAGCGGGGCCTCGGCGGCGCCGATCACCGGCCGGGATCGCGTGCAGTGCATGCGCACGCTGGGCCGCTGGATCAAAGGCGCGGCGCCCCGGAGCGCCGTCGCCGCGGCGTGCCCCGCCTTCTTGAGCGGGCTCGACCGGGCCTCGAGCGGCGCCGCGGGCCCCCAGCCGCTGACCACCGGCTGCCCGGAGTGCTACGCCGTCATCGACCCCAGGGACGCCAAGGGCGACCTGCATGTGACCCTGGCCGACGACTGGTCGCCCACGCCGACCCTCGGCGAGCCGCATCTGGTGATCAACTGGCCCGACGGCTACGAGAGCTGGATCCCGCTGCCCGGGGGCGCTTCGTGGGCCCCGGGCGCGTCGTTCACCGTCACCGACATCCCCATCGAGCACCCCCAGAAGAAGAGCAGCGCCCAGGATCTGATCGACAAGGGCGCGCTGTCGCTGGTGATGGAGGTGACCCAGTGGGGCAAGGCCTCGATCGACGTGTCGGTCGTGACGATCAAGCCGTGAGGCGCGGCCTCCCAGCACCCCGGGAGCGCCGACGCGGGCGCTGGACAACCGCGGCCCGGCTCCGGCAAGCTGCCGGCCGATGCGCCGACCCCCACCCCGAAGAGCCCTGCCCCGATGAGCCCCCCGACGGACGACGCCGCGCTGGTCGAGCGCGCGCTGAGCGGCGCCCCCGACGCGATCCGGGCGCTGGTCGAGCGGGTCACCCCCGTCGTCCGGGCCCGGGTGGCCCGCATCCTCCTGCGGCGGGGCGCCGCCGCCCGGGGGCGTGACGTGTCCCAGGAGCTCGACGATCTCGCCCAGGACGCCTTCGTCGCGCTGTTCGAGCGCGACGGCCGCGTCCTGCGGAGTTGGTCCCCCGACGGCGGGCTGTCGCTGGCCAACTTCGTCGGGCTGGTCGCCGAGCGGCGGACCCACAGCACCCTGCGCAGCCGACGCCAGAGCCCGTGGTCCGAGGACCCCACCGCGCCGGTGGATCTGGGGGCGAAGGTCGGCGACGCGAGCCCCGAGCGGCGGCTGGACCAGCGCAGCCTGCTGGCGGCCGTGCTCGACCGCATGCGGGCCGAGCTGTCGCCCAAGGGGCTGCGGCTCTTCGAACTGCTGATGATCGAGCAGCGCCCGGTGGCCGCGATCTGCGAAGAGACGGGGATGACGTCGTCGGCGGTCTACGCCTGGCGCAGCCGGCTGGCGAAGCAGGCCCGCGCGCTGCGGGAGAGCCTGCTGGCCGAGCCGTTGGAGGGCGCGCGATGAGCGAGATCGACCGCGACGAGGCCCCGGCCGACGACGCGCTGCTCGAGGCGCTCGGCGCGCTGGCCCGCGAGCAGGCGGCCGAAGGTCCGGCGCTGGCCGACCTGGAGGCGCTGGCCGGCGGCGAGCACGATCCGGCCGACCGGGCGGCGTTCGAGGCGCTGCTGGCCGAGGATCCCGAGGCGGCGGCGCTCCTCGATCGACTGGCCGGGCCGGCGCCGGTGGATCGCTTCGCCGAGGCGGCGCGCGCGGCGCTGACGGCGCCGCCCGCCGAGTCCCCAGAACCTGCCGGGCCCTCCGAGCCCGTGACGCCCGAGCGGGGCGGCGCCCGGGTGCTGGCCTTCCCCCGGCGGGCCGTCTTCGTCGGGCTCGGCGTCGCGCTGGCCGCGGCCGCCGCGGCGGTCTTCTTCCTCGTGCGCCCGGCGCCCCCGCCCCTGCCCGACTTCACGGCCTCGGTCTCCGGCGGGCAGCACATCGTGCGCGGCGCGGGCGCCGCCGAGACCCCCACCCTGGGCCCCGACGACCGCCTCGACATCGTCCTGACCCCCGCCGTGCCGGTGGAGGGCGAGGTGGTGGTGGTCGGCTTCGTCGTCGAGCCCGACGGCGCGGTGCGCCCGTGGAAAGCCCCCACCGAGATCTCGCCCGACGGCGCGGTGCGGATCGCCGGCACCGGCCGGGCGCTGGGGCTGATCGACGATGGCCCGGCCCGCGCCGTGACCCTGCGCCTGCTCGTCGGGCGCCCCGGCGCCGACGCCCCCGTCGACCACGCCACCGAGCGCCCGTGGCAGGCGTTCGACATCGCCGTGCGGCTGCAACCCTGAGCCGCCGAGAACCCCCGCCGCCCGAAATTGTCCCCGGGGCCGATCCACGCTAGTTTGACCCGTCGCCGCCGGAGACCGCATGCGCCCCACGTCCGCCCTCGCCCTGTGCCTCACCCTGGCCCTGCCCACGCTCGCCTGCGGGCAGGCGGCCGACCCCCGCGCCGGGCTGCTCGACGCCATGAAGGCCGAGCTCGACCGCAACGCCAAAGCGCTGAAGGTCGACGACTACGACGCCCCCTACTTCCTCAGCTACCGGGTCACCGAGCGCGATCAGGCCGGGGTCGAAGCCCGCTTCGGGGCGGTGGTCTCCGACGGCCGCGACCGCGACCGCGTCGCCGCCGTCGACGTGCGGGTCGGCGACTACGCCTTCGACTCGAGCCCCGAGCCGGACGACATCATCTTCATGGAGCCGGCCACCTTCCGCCCGCCGCACGAGGCCCCGGTCGACGACGACGCCGCCGCCCTGCGCACGACCCTGTGGCTGCTGACCGACGCCGCCTACAAAGAAGCCCTGTCGACCTACCTGCGCAAGAAGGCCCGCAAGGTCACCGAGGTGCAGAAGGACGAGCAGGTCGACAGCTTCTCCAAGGAGACCCCGGTCACCGACGTCGAGCCCCCGCTGAGCCCCACCGTCGAGCGGCCGAAGTGGGCCGCGCTCGCCCGCCGGCTCTCGGCCCGGTTCAAGGCCATGCCCGAGCTGCTCGAAGGCGCGGTGCGCGTCTCGGCCGACCACGAGCGGGTCTTCCTCGTCACCAGCGAGGGCACCCGGCTCATCCGGGAGATCGTGATCTACTCCATCGCCTTCGACGCGGTGACCCGGGCCCCCGACGGGCTGCTGCTCGACCAGGGGCGCACGCTCTACGGCCGCAGCTTCGCCGAGCTGCCCGACGAGGCGGCCCTCGCCGACATGATCGACCAGAGCATGGCCGACCTGCGGGCGCTGCGGGCGGCGCCGGTGGCCGACCCGTTCAACGGGCCGGCGATCCTCGAGCCCGAGGCGACCGGGGTCTTCTTCCACGAGACGGTGGGGCATCGGCTCGAGGGCGAGCGGCAGAACGATGAGAACGAGGGGCAGACGTTCAAGGGCCAGATCGGCCAGGCGATCCTGCCCGACTTCATCACCGTGCGCGACGACCCCAGCCGGAAGACCTACGACGGCGTCTCGCTCAACGGGCACTACCGCCACGACGACCAGGGGGTGCCGGCCGAAGACACCGTGCTCGTCGAGGGCGGCGTGCTGCGCAGCTTCCTGACCAGCCGCACCCCGATCGAAGGCGCGCCCCGCAGCAACGGCCACGGCCGGGCGCAGGGCGTGCGGCGGCCGATGGCCCGGATGGGCAACCTCATCATCGAGGGCGAGGCCCCCGTCTCGCGGGCGAAGCTCAAGGCGATGCTCATCGAAGAGGTCAAGGCCCAGGGCAAGCCCTACGGCCTGATCATCCGCGACATCACCGGCGGCTCGACGAACACCAGCAACTACGGCTACCAGGCGTTCAAGGGCACCCCCCGCATGGTGTATCGGGTGGACGCCGAGACCGGCGAGGAGACCCTCGTGCGGGGGGTCGAGATGGTGGGCACCCCGCTGACCGCGGTCTCCAAGATCATGGCCACCAGCACCGAGGTCGGGGTGTTCAACGGCTACTGCGGCGCCGAGAGCGGCTACGTCCCGGTCTCGGCGGTGGCCCCGGCGGCGCTGTTCCGCGAGATCGAGCTGCAGCGCACGCAGCGCGAGAAGGAGAAGCCGCCGGTGCTGCCGCCCCCCTGGGCGGCGAAGGCGTCGGCGCCCGGTTCGACGACCGAATGAGGTGAGCGTGAGCGACGAGCGCAGAGAGAATCACACCGACAGCCCGCCCATCGAGCGGGCCGGCGAGCTGGAGCGCTGCATCCTCGTCGTCGAGGACGACGACGACACCGCGACGCTCATCGGGCGCATGCTCCAGTCGATGGGGCACACCGTCAAGCGGGCGGTCAACGGGCAGGAAGCCATCCTGGTCACCCAGAACAACCTGCCGATGCTGGTGGTGATGGACGTCATGATGCCGCACCTCGACGGCTTCGAGACGACCCGCTTCCTCAAGGTGCGCTACCCGGGCTACCTGCCGGTCATGATCCTGACCGCGCTCGACGACGCCGAGAGCGTGCGCCGGGCGCAGCTCGTCGAGGCCGACCACTACCTGACCAAGCCGGTGCGCCGGGTGACCCTGGCGGCGGCCGTCGAGCGGCTCATCGCGCTGAGCGCCGCCGAAGAGGCCGCCGAGCGCGACCCGAAGGGCGTCGTCGAGGCCCGGCTGGCGCTGGCCGACCAGCTCTGGGACCAGGGCCTGGGCCGGGTCGCCACCGGGCACCTCGCCCGGCTGCGGGCGCTGGCCCCCGACGATCCGCGGGTCGCCGCGCTCGGCGAGAGGCTGGGCGAATGAGCAGCCGGCTGCGACTGCGGATCGGCTCGGGCTCCGACCCGGGCAAGGTGCGCACCCACAACGAAGACGCGCTGTTCACCGAGGGCGGGCTGGTGGTCGTCGCCGACGGCATGGGCGGCCACAAGGCGGGGGACGTTGCCTCGAAGATGACGGTGCAGACCATCGCCGAGGCGTTCGCCGTCACCGACGACGAGTACACCCCCAGCGGCCGGTGGAGCATCTTCAAGCGCAAGCAGACCGTGCGCGACCGGCTGGCCGACGCCATCCGCCGGGCCAACCGCACCGTGCTCGACACCGCCCGCCGCCGCCCGGAGTGCAAGGGCATGGGCACCACCGTCGTCGCCGCCTGCCTCGACGACGGGGTGCTCTACCACGCCCACGTCGGCGACAGCCGGCTCTACCGCCTGCGGGGCGGCGAGCTGGAGCAGCTCACCGAAGACCACTCGCTGCTCAACGAGTACCTGCGGCTGGGCGTGATCAAGGCCGAGAACGCGTCCCGGTTCCCCTACAAGAACATCATCGTGCGGGCGCTGGGCCTCTCGCCGACGGTCGAGGTCGACGTGGGGCAGGACCAGCCCCAGGTCGGCGACCGCTACCTGCTGTGCTCCGACGGGCTGACCGACCTGGTCGACGACGAGGCCATCGCGGGCGCATTGGAACGCTCGGGCGATCCCGATACGATCGCCGCGGGTCTCATCGAAGCCGCGCTGTTCGCCGGCGGTCTGGACAACGTGACCGCGGTGGTGGCCGACGTGGCCGCCGAGGTGTCATGAGAAAATCCGTATTCGCGGCCCTCGCCGGGGCCCTGCTCGTCGCCGGGGCGGCCGGGGCCGCCGAGAAGCTGGTCATCGTACCGCTGAGCACCAGCGGGGACATCCCGCCGGCCATCGCCGAGGGCTTCCGCAGCCACCTGCGGTCGGTGGCCGAAGGCGCGGCGGCCGTGCTCGACGGCGGCGCGGTGCAGAGCGCCCTGGCCACCTCCGGCGCGGCCCCCGGCTGCACCAGCGACGCCTGCGCCGACGGCATCGGCGGCGCCGCCGGGGCCCGGTTCGTGCTGCTGGGGGCCGTCGACAACACCGACGAGATCTACAAGGTCGAGCTGGTGCTGTACGACCGGGTGCAGAAGAAGCGGCAGTCCGCCGAGGGCCTCTGTGAGCTGTGCGCCGCCGAAGAGGTCGACCGCACGATCTCGGTCGCGTTCACCAAGCTGCGCCCGGCCCTGGCCGCCCCCCCGCCGGCCACCCGGGTCGCCATCGAGGTGACCACCGACCCCGAAGGGGCCGACGTCGCGCTCGACGGTGAGGTGAAAGGCCAGAGCCCCATCGTGCTGCGCGCCGCGCCCGGGGCGCATGTCGTGCGGATCAGCAAAGACGGCATGAAGCCGGTCGAGCGCGCGGTCACCCTCGAGCAGCAGACGGTGAAGCTGTCCATCCCGCTGGTGCCCGAACCGGCCTCTGCCGCGCCGACCCCGACCCCGACCCCGACGCCCGCCCCGACACCGATCCCGACCCCGCCGGTGGCTGCGCCGCCCGCCGTCACCCCGGCGGCCGACGACGCGGCCGACGACAGCGGCTACATCTACACCGGCGCCGGCATGCTCATCGGGGGGGCCCTGCTCACCGCGGGGGGCATCGTCGCCATCCTGCTCGACGGCGACGTCACCTGCGCCGACGGCCTCGGCATCCGGGAGTGCCCCACCGTCTACAACACCAAGGGCGCCGGCATCGCCGGCCTGAGCCTGGGCGCCGGCCTGCTCGGCGCGGGGGCCACCCTGATCATCGTCGACCTGCTCGACGACCCCCCGGTGGCGCCGAGCGCCGCGCTGACCCCCGAGGGCCCGATCCTGGGCCTCGGCGGCCGCTTCTGATGGCCGAGCCCCGCCCGACCCTGCCCCAGCGGCCGACGATGGCCGACTTCCAGCGCTACGTGCACGGCCTCGAAGCCTTCCACGGCTGGCTCGACGTCGACCTCGTGCACAACTGCTTCCTGATGGGGGAAGAGGTCGGCGAGCTGTTCAAGGCGATCCGCAAGGTGCAGCGGCTGTTCGACGAGCCCGACAAGGGCCCCCCGGGGCAGGCCGCCGACCGGGTGGCCCACGTCGGCGAAGAGATCGTCGACGTGCTCAACTACCTGCTGGCCATCGCCAACCGGCTCGACATCGACCTCGAAGCCGCCTTCCGGGCCAAGAACCAGCGCAACCTCGAGCGCACCTGGGACTGACCGCGGCACCTCCTGGCCCCGTGATCACGCCCGCGGCATGATGCCGGCAGATCGCCCCGGAGGCCGCCGATGACCGCCGACACCCCCCGATCCCGCAAGCCGCTGCTGCTCGCCGCGCTCGGCCTGCTCGTCGTGATCGCGGCGGCGCTCTTCACCCCGTGGTTCTTCGGCGTCGAGCGCCGGACCCAGCGGGTGAGCGCCGTCGAGGCCCCCTACCCGCTCACCTTCCCCGACGACTTCGCCTTCGGCGTCGCCACCGCCGCCCAGCAGATCGAGCACCAGCAGCCCAGCGACTGGACCGCCTTCGAGAACCGCGCGCTGGCCGAGGGCCTGACCGGCACCGGCGACAAGCCGGGGCAGGCGAAGCCGGGCCACATCCACCACCTCGACCGCTACCCGGCCGAGATCCGCCGGAAGAAGGTCGACTTCGACCGCCGCTTCCCCGACGACTTCGCCGAATTGGCCGCGCTGAGCATCAGCCACTACCGGTTCAGCATCTCGTGGTCCCGGCTCTTCCCCCGCCCCGGCATGACCGCGCCCGACCCGGCCGGGGTCGACTTCTACCGCCAGGTCGTCGGCGCCTTGAAGATCCACGGCCTCACGCCGCACGTCACCCTGTTCCACTTCAGCTCGCCGGCCTGGTTCTGGGACGAGGTCGACGGCCAGCGCGGCTGGGAGCGCCCGGACGCCATGCAGCGCTGGTCGCAGTTCGTCGACGCGGCCATCGAAGCCATCGGCCCCGAGGTCGCGGACTGGTGCACGCTCAACGAGCCGATGGTCTTCGTCTACAACGGCTACCTCGAAGGCCTCTTCCCCCCGCTCGAGCAGCGGGCCGGCCCCCCGGCCGTCGCCCCGGTCGTGCACCGGCTGCTCGAAGCCCACGCCATCGCCTATCACAAGCTGCACGCCGCCGCGAAAGCCCGGGGCGACACCGTCCGGGTCGGCCTCACCCAGCACACCCGGGCCTTCGACCCCTGGCGCACCTGGGCCCCGCTCGACCGGGTGGCGGCCGGCTTCGTGCAGCAGGCGTTCATCTGGGACATGCTGGATGCCATCGAGTCGGGCACCTATGCCATGACCGACACCGACTACCGGGCCGACATCGAGGGCTTGAAGGGCACCCAGGACTACGTCGGCATCAACTACTACGGCCGGTTCTACGTGCAGATGGACCTCGGCGACATGGCCGCCGGCCCCATCATCCACAGCCACGACCCCAGCGACCCCGACGAGCTGGAGAGCGACCTCGACTGGGCCATCCACCCCATCGGGCTGAGCGATGTATTGCTCGAAGCCCACCGGCGCTATGGCAAGCCGATCCAGATCCTGGAGAACGGCCTCGCCGACGCCCGGGACGGCGACGAGCGGCGGCAGCTCTTCCTCGTCAGCCACCTGCGCGAAGTGTGGCATGCCATGAACGCCCACGGGGTCGACATCGACGGCTACTTCCACTGGTCGCACATGGACAACTTCGAGTGGGCCGAAGGCTTCGGCCCCCGCTTCGGGCTGTTCGCGGTGGACTACACGAATGACTTCGCCCGCACCCCGCGCCCCAGCGCGCTGCTGTACCAACGCATCATCGAGGGCGGCATCACCGAAGAGATGTGGCAGGCCTACGCCGACAAGCTGTGAGCGTCACGCCTCGGCGTCGACGGGCACCCGGCCGAGCCCGAACCTCTCGGCCAGAGCGCTGTTGAGGACCTTGGGCTCGACTTCGAGGCCGACGCTCCGAGCCAGCGGGCGCAGCGTCTCGCGCAGCTGATTGCGAACCGGCTCGAGCCATTCATGCCGGGCCCCGGTCACGACCAGGATCACCTGCCAGCGGCCACGGCACACCTCGGGCGTCATCCAGCCCGGCACCTCGATCCCGACCCCGAGCATCCGGCCTGCGCGCCGGGCCAGAATCACGCCAGCGGTGCGCTCGACCTTCTCGACGATGGCTCGACAGCTCTCCGAGAGCGCGCCCCGTGTCTGCGTCATCCCATCGGGGGCGGGCATCGAGGTCTTGAACTCGATGAAGGAGAGCAGGCCACCGTGATCGAGCGAGAAGCAGAGAAAGTCCACCGACTTCACACCGAACCCGGCGAGCGGTGCCAACCAACCGTCGGCGTCGATCGCCCGCTCGGCGGGCAGCTCGACCCGAAACCCCGACTCGACCTTGACGAGGAGATCGCCGCTCTCATCCATCGAAGCGACCCATCATCTCCATCTCGTAGAGCCGGATCGACGCGTCGACGATGGCATTCGCCGGCATGCCGTCGCGCAGGTCGTGGGTCTGATGCTTCACATGCTCGCCGTCGCGTTCGAGGCTGAGCACGCTGACAGGCTCTTCCCTCGATTCGGCGTAGAGCCGCAGAGCGTTGAGCACCACCAGGGAGTGGGTCGCCAGAAAGAGCTGGACCCCGTCCTGCGCCATCCGCAGAAGGATACGCAAGAACCGCAGGAGCGCCTCGGGGTGGAGGAACGCCTCGGGCTCATCGACGAAGACGACTGAATCGCGGCGCAGCGTGCGGTTGAGGATGAGTCGATCGAAGATCGCGATCTTCTTGTGTCCCTCGGCCGCGATGGAGACCGGGACCGACCACCGACCCTGACGGATGAGCCACTGACCATCACTGTAGTCGAGCCGCGCCCCGACGAGTTCTTCCAACTGGCGGCGGGCCGGCCCGAAGAGCGGCGCGCCCTGGGTCATCTCCCGCTCGAGCAAGCGCACGAGGTCATAGGTCGGCTCGTCGAAGCCGAACTGGCGCTCGAGCCGAGCCTGCTTGACCTGGGCCGCGACCGACAGTACCTCCTTGGCCGGCACGAACACGGCGGTCGCGCTCGACGGGTGCGCCGGCTCTTCGATGCTGCGGACGCGCCTCTCGGCGCGGGTACCCAGTCGAAACGCCGACGTCGTGCAGGCCTGACCGTCGCCCTCGGCCACCCGCACCACGAGCGCGTCCCGACCGCGCCGCACGAGCTGGCCCAGCCGAGGGACCTGGAACGTCCAATAGAGGGTCTCCTCCACGACCTCGCGATACGACCGCGGATCATCGTTGAGCTGCCAGTTCTCACGGCTCCGGACCATGGCCCAGAGGGCCTTGAGCAGCAGGGTCTTGCCGCTGGCGTTGTGGCCGATGACGACGTTGACCCCCGGGCTGGGCGACCAGTCGAGCACGCCGAGCGGGCCCAGTTCGCTGATGTGCACGCTGGTGATCATGACCCGTGAACTCCGCCGACCGCTGAGCGGCCACCGTATCGTCGGCGATCACCGGCGACAAGCCAAAGCCTCGACGCCCACGGCCGGGCGCCGCCCTCACGCCATCGCGGCGATGACATAGAACCCGAGGCTGGCGAGCAGACCGAGCCCGAAGACCAGCGTGCGGGGGGTCGCCTTGTCGAGCGCGTAGAAGACCGCGTGCAGAATACGGGCGCCGACGAAGACCAGGGCCAGGATCGTAGCGTGGCCCGGATCGGCGCCGAGCACGTGGGCCACGATCACCGCCGGGGCGTAGACCGCCAGCGCCTCGAAGCCGTTGTTCTGGGCCGCGACGAGCCGGGCGCCGAGGCCCTCGAGGCGGGCGACCTGCTGGCGGGGGTGGTTGCTGTCGAGGTTGCCGAACTGCTTCACCCGCTGGGGCGCGGCGAGGCCGAAGAGCAGATAGGGCAGGACGGTGGCGAAGACGAGAGTCCACAGCGGGATGGTCATGGGATCCTCCACGGGTCGGGCGCCGTCGGGCGCGTTCACCCTCTCGACGGGTGAAGCGGCCGCCGATCGACAGGCCCGTGGACTTTTTTCGGGAATCGGCCCGCGGGCGGGCTCAGGCGTCGCAGTCGCCCGACGTCTCGACCGCCGGCTGAGACGTGGGCTGATCATCGGGCGCGGTGCGCAGGACGACCCGCCCGGCGGCGTAGTGCTTCTCGAGCAGCGCCCGCAGCGGCAGCAGGCCGAACGCGGTGCGGGCGAAGACGTTGTCGAGCTGGCCGAGGCGCTGATAGTCGACGATGTAGACGACGCCCGGGGCCTGGATGTCGAGCTCCATCTGCTGGCCGAGGCCGAGCGCCGCCAGCTCTTGGGGGGTCACGCTGACCACCCAGCCGTCGGGGCCGCGGACCGCCGGCCCATGAGCTGACGTCGACGACGCCGTGGCCTCGTCGGGCGGGTGGGCCGTCAGCCGGTCGGCGCCGCCGTCGAGCGTGGCGCAGCCGAGCAGGGCGAGGAGGGTGAGCAGGGCGGGCAGGGCGGTGGACGTGCGGGACATGGGCGGCTCCGGATCGAGGTCTGCCCGATTCTACGGGATCACGAGCCGCGGGGTTCCCCGTTTTCGAAGATCACGGGGATACGGGGCCGGCAGGCGCCTGCCAGGGCCCCGTCAGCCGGCCGCCTCGGCGTCGACCTCGCCCCCCAGCTCGGCGATGATGCGGGCGCCGGTCGTCGTGATCACGTCGTGCAGGTAGCGCCCCCGGGGCTCGGCCCGCCCCAGGTAGCGGTCGAGCACGTCCCGGCGGTCGGCGTGGCGCCGGGCCTGATGCCACAGCGACTTGCAGATCGCGACGTCGCACATGAGCTGGCACAGCCGCTCGGCGTGCAGCATCGCGTAGGCGAAGTCCCGCTTGGGGTCCCAGTTCTGCAAGAAGCGCTCGGGCCACTCGGCGATGGGCCGGCCGCTGAGGCTCTTGAGCTTGCCGGTCGCCGTCTTCTGCATCAGGTGCTGCTGCGCCGACAGCTCGAGCAGCTCGAGCCGGGCCACCCGCCGCTCGAGCGGGTCGCGGGCCGAGAGGCTGCGCCAGCGGGCCCGGCCCATGCGGGCGACGAACGCCTGGGGGTTCTTGATGATGCCGACGAGGGCGTCCTTCATCGCCATCAGCGCCTGGATCTGACTGGTGCCCTCATAGATCGGCAGCACCATCGCGTCGCGCAGCAGCTTCTCGGCGCCGTACTCCTTCGTGTAGCCCACGCCGCCGTGGATCTGCACGCAGCGGCGGGCCATATCGACCGCCTTCTCGGCGCCGAAGTACTTGAGCAGCGGGGTCAGCCGGCGGGCGAGGGCCTTGTGCTTGCGGTGGTCGGCGTCGAAGCCGCGCCACTCATCGCTGTCGGGCTCGGCGTAGTGATCGCGGGCCATGCGGCTGCGCTGGTTGATCTCCTCGTGCCACGCGGCCCGCATCACCATCGCCCGCAGGCCCTGGATGTCGCTCTCCATCTCGTCGAGGTAGTCGGCGATCATCTCGTGCTTATCGATGGTCTTGCCCATCGACGGGCGCTCGGCGGCGTAGTCCCGGGCCATGCGCCACGCGGCCTCCATCACCCCCAGGCTCTCGAAGCCGACGCCGATGCGGGCGTTGTTCATGAGGAAGAGCATCAGCCCGAAGCCCTCGCCCCGCTCCCCGATCAGCTCGCCGACGGTCTCGTCGAACGTGATCGCGGCGGTGGCCGAGCCGTGGTGCCCCAGCTTCTCCTCGATGCGCTCGACCCGGGCGTGCCACGTCTTCTGCTTCTTCCGGCCCCGACCCTTCTCGTCGTAGGCCTTGACCAGAAACAGCGACAGCCCGTCGAGCCCGGCCCCCGGCCCGTCCCCGCTCGCCGGCTCGGTGCGGGCGAGCACGAAGTGGTACTTGGCGTGGCCCGAGGTGATGAAGATCTTCTCCCCCGTCACCCGCCAGACGCCGTCGTCGCCGAGCACGCCCCGGGTGCGCAGCGCGCCGAGGTCGCTGCCGGCGTTGGCCTCGGTCAGATCCATCGAGCCCCACGCCTCGCCGGCGACGATGTCGTCGATCATCTCCTGGAAGCGGGTCGAGACGATGCGCCCGGTGGCCCGGTCGACCTCGGTGGTGCCCTCGTGGATCGAGTACAGCAGCGCGATCATGGCCATGCCGCCGTGGAACCCGTTGTGGGCGCAGACCGAGACGTCGCCCCGGGCGAACAGGCCGTTGGTGATCTGGTAGACGATGCCCGGCACGTTCAGCCCGCCCAGCTCGCGGGGCACGGCCATCGCGCTGAGGCCCATGCGCTTGATCTTCTTGAAGATCGTCGTCAGCGCCGGGGGAAAGAGGACCTCGCCGTCCTCGTAGATGAGCCCTTCGCGGTCGATCTGCGCCGCCCGGGGGGCGACCTCGTTGGCCACGAACTCGCCGATGTTCGAGGCGACCTCGACGTAGAACTCGACCGCCTCATCGACGGTGGAGAAGCCATCGGGATCACCGAAGTCCCGCTCGACGAGCCGGACGATCGGCTCCCATTCGACGCCGCGCTCGAAGTAGTAGCGCAGATCGGCGTTGTCCTTGAAGAAGTTGGCCATGAATCCTCCGGGGGGCCGGGCGCAGAGCCCCCCCTTGTACTATGATGCGCCGTTCGGATCACCCCCGCGGTGCACCACGAGAGGACGCCATGCTCGACTCGCTCAACCGCCCCCTGCGCCGGATGCGCCCCAACGCCGACTCCATCGGCCGGCTGTGGCAGGCGGCCTGCAAAGTGCCCGGGGGCAAGGCCGTCTTCAGCGCCTTCGCCGCCCGTCAGGCCCCCTACTCGGCCAGTATCGGGGCCCGGGTCGTCGAGCTGGGGCCGGGCCACAGCCGGGTCGAGATGGCCGACCGCCCCGCCGTGCGCAACCACCTGCGCAGCGTGCACGCCCTGGCCCTGGCGAACCTCGCCGAGTTCGCCAGCGGGCTGGCCATGCTCGCCGGGCTGCCCGCCGGGCGACGGGGCATCGTGGTGCGGGTCGAGGTGGACTACCTCAAGAAGGCCCGGGGCGCCGTCACCGCCGCGGCCGACGTCGTGCCGCCCGCCGCCGACTTCGAAGGCCCGCTGGTGCTGCCGGTCGAGCTGTACGACGCGGGGGGCGACGTGGTGGCCCGGGGGTGGTTCAACTGGAAGATCGGGCCCGAAGTGCGGTGACATCGGTTCACTCGGGGGCATCTCACCCCCTCGGGTCCGGCAGAACGGAGACGTCCCACCATGCACATCGCGATCATCGGCGCCGGCATCGCCGGCCTGACCTGCGCCCGGGCGCTCGCCGCCGCCGGCTGCGCGGTGACCGTCTTCGAGAAGTCGCGGGGCCCCGGGGGGCGCATCTCGACCCGCCGGCGGGACGGCGCCGCCTTCGACCACGGGGCGCAGTTCTTCACCGTGCGCGACCCGGCCTTCGGCCCGGTGGCGCAGGACTGGGCCGCCGCGGGCATGATCGCCCCCTGGACCGGCCGCTTCGGCCGCCTCGTCGGCGAGAGCCACTACGTCGCCGAGACGCCGCCGCTCACCCGCTGGGTCGGCGTGCCCCGCATGAGCGCGATCACCCGCCGGCTGAGCGCGGGCCTCGACGTGAAGCCGAAGACCCGCATCGAGCGCGTCGCCCGCGACGGCGACCGCTGGCGGCTGACGACCGAGGGCGGCGCGTCGACGGGCGCCTTCGACCGGGTCGTCGTGGCCACCCCCGCCCCCCAGGCCGCGCCGCTGCTCGCCGCCGCGCCGAAGCTGGCCGCGCTGGCCGCGGCGGCGAAGATGCGCCCCTCGTGGGCGGTGATGGCCCGCTTCGCCGAGCCGGTGCGGCTGCCGTTCGACGCGGTGGACGTGCAGCCGGGCCCGGTCGCCTGGCTGGCCCGCAACTCGAGCAAGCCGGGCCGCGACGGCCCCGAGTGCTGGGTCCTGCTGGCCCGGGCGAGCTGGGCCGAGGCCCACGTCGACGACACCTTCGACGACGTCGCCGCGGCGCTGGTGAAGGCGGTCGACGATCGCCTGGGCGGCTTCGCCCCGGTCGAGGCCATCGCCCACCGCTGGCGCTACGGCCTGCTCGACGCCCGCTCCGGCCCGCCGGGGGTCGACGCCCACCTCGACCCCTCGGGCCTCGGCGCCTGCGGCGACTGGTGCGTCGGGCCTCGGGTCGAGTCGGCGTGGCGCAGCGGGCGGGCGATGGCCCGGCTGATCCGGGAGAGCGCCACGCCCGGCATCTGACCGGCGGCGCTGTACCCTGCCGGTGGTTGTCGAGCGGCCGGGTGCGACATAGAGTGTCGCCATGTCGGAGCCGCGCCTCGAAGAGATGGAGCTGGTCAACTACCGGGCGTTCGCCGAGCCGGCGCGCATATCGCTGGCGCCCCTGACCTTCGTCCTGGGGCGCAACAACATGGGCAAGACCAGCCTCCTGCGGGCGCCCCGGTTCGTGAGCCACATCCTGTCACCCCGAGCAGAAGCCCCCTTCGACCTCGGGTTGGACGGCCTGCCATGGGGCGAGCAGCTCACCGAGGTGTGCTACGGCGACGCCAGCTTCTTCCAGGCCACGCTTCGGTTCTCCGGCGGCTCGACCCGCGAGGTCGCCTATCAGGCCGCGCAGACGGGCCACGCGACGACCCCGTTCCTCGACCGCCTGCGCATCGAAGGGACGCACGAAGAACCACTCGCCACAGGCCGGGAGCTGGAGTGGGCCCCGCTGCGCGACCGCATCGCGCGGCGGGGGGATCTGGCGCAGGTCCATGAGCGCATCGCCTTGATGACCGCGAGCCGGGGCGCGCGCCGCCGGGGGACCGAGGCCCACGGGGGGCGAACCCGGCTCGGGCCTCGGGGCGAGGGGCTGCCGGAGTCGATGCTCTCGGCGAAGCGTTCATCCCCGTCTCGGCGGCGGGCTTTCGACCGCTGGCTCGCGAAGCTGGCGGACGGTGCGCAGGCCGAGGCGCGGCAGATGGAGGACGGCCGGATCGTGATCTTCGTGCGCCGGGGGACCGAGCCGTGGGTGCCACTCGCCGGCTGCGGCTCGGGCATCGGGCAGATCATGCCCGTCATCGCGGCGCTCACCCTGGGATCCGAGGAGGCCCGGCCGGACCTGTGGGCGATCGAACAGCCGGAAGCAGAGCTGCACCCGGCGGTTCACCCCGACGTCGCCGAGCTGCTGATCGAGGCCGCGACGGCAGAGGGCGGGCCGCGGCTGCTCGTCGAGACCCATTCGGACCCCCTGCTGCTCCGCGTCCGCGCGGCGCTCGCCGAAGAGCGATTGCAGCCGCAGCAGGTCAAGCTGTACGTCGTCGAGCCGCACCCCGATGTCGGCAGCCGGGTCCGCGAGATCCCGCTCGACGACCGCGGCACGCCCGGGTGGTGGCCTCGCGGGTTGTTCGCCGAACCCGCCACCGAGTTCCGGCGGATCGTCGACGCGCTGGCCCGGCGCGACGGGCGGCGATGAAGCTCTTCTTCGACGACGACGCCGTCTTCGCCGACCCGGCGTCGTTCGACGATCTCGAGGCGATCTTCCAGGCCGTCCGCCAGGGCCGGCACGCGCTCGTCATCGTCGATATCGGGGCGTTCCTCGACTCGGATTTCTTCGGCGCGGGCCTCTCTCTTCGAGCGCAGGGGCAGCTCCGCGAGATGACCGAGCGGCTTCTCTACGAGAACCTGCAATTGAACCGAGCCGTCGATCCGCTCGCCCATGCCCGGCCGGAGACCTTGCACGTCGAGGTTCGAGCCCGGCCCGGCGAAGCCCGAGGACCCTGCCTCTGGTCGTTGACCCCGGCCGACGCCGCGGCGTGGGTCGGTCGGCGCCTCGTCGTCTATATCGAGAACGACCGGGACGCAGCGCTCCTGCTCGGCGCCGCTGCGGCCTATGCGCGGCGCCCCATCCTCGACGCCGTCCACCGCAGCGACCCATGGCTCGCGTGCGAGGGCAAGGGCGGGCACGGTGAAGTCCGCCGCCGGATCGAGGAGGCGGGCCGGCTCGATCGGTGCTTCGCGATCGTCGATCGGGACGCGACCGACGACCCGGTCCGCGTCGGCGATCACGCGAGGCTCGAAGCGACGTGCGCGGCCCGCACGCCGGAGGTCCCCTTTCATGTCTGGGAGCGGCGCAACATCGAGAGCTACCTGCCCCTGCCCTATCTGCGGCGACGCGCCGGGCGCAGCACGACGCTGATCGGGGTGCTCGAACGGCTCGATGCCATGACGGGCGACGACCTGGGGCGCGAAGACATGAAGCGTCACCTCGGCAAGACGTGGTGCCGGGCCGCGCTCAAGGGCTGTCGGCCCGCCCAAGACGGCTCGACACCGCTGGACGCCCACGAGTTGGACGCACATGTGGGCGACGAGCTACGGCGAGTGCTCGACCGGATCGAGGAGTATCTGTGAGCGGCATCATGTCCTCCCAGCAGCCGCTGGAGGCTCTGACCAAGTCGACTGAAGATCTGCTGAACATGGCCGAGCAGGGGCGCCTCAGGCTGCCCACGTTTCAGCGAACGTGGAAGTGGAAGAAGGAACAGGTCAAGAACCTCTTCGACAGCCTCCTACGAGGGTTTCCAGCCGGGACCTTGTTGATGTGGACCCGCGCCGTGGAAGCCGGCCCCATCCGCTTCGGAGACGGAAACTACGGCGTCACCCTCCCGGGTCCGAAGCTCGAGAATGCCTGGTTCATCGTCGACGGGCAGCAGCGGCTCACGAGCCTCGTCGGCACCCTGCTGCACGCTGCGCAGGGTCAGGCGACCGATCCGAACGATCCCTTCGCCCTGTACTTCGACCTCGAGCGCGAGACATTCGAGCACCCGCAACGCCACCAGGGGCGGCCCGCGCACTGGCTGCCGGTCTGGGTGCTCGGTGATTCGCTGCGGGTGCTCGACTGGCAGAACGCCTACCCCACCGGCCCGAACAGCAGGGCCCACATCCGCCTCGCCCACCGGGTCACCAAGGCGATCCGCGAATACAGGTGGCCGGTCTACATCGTCAGCCACTACGACGAGGAACTCGTGCGTACCATCTTCGATCGCACCAACAATGGTGGAACCCCGCTCAAGAAGGAGGAGATCTTTCGCTCGCTGTACAGCGCGCGGGATGACTTCAAGGAGGCTGACCTGACAACGCTTCAGGAGGGTCTGGTGGGCAAAGGCTTCGGCGAGATCCCCGAGGGCTGGCTGCTCAAGACCGTCGTGGCGCTCGCGGACGGCGACCTGTCCCGGCTCGATGACCAGCTCCGCAAACAGGATGACGTCCGCGCCGCGCTGGAGGATGCTGGCCCGGTCCTCGAGCGGGCCCTCGAGTTCCTGCGAGCCGATGTCGGCATCGCACACCTGAGCTTGCTCCCCTACCGCATGCCGCTCCCGGTGCTGGCGCGGTTCTTCAAGGCGCACGGGCTCGACCAGAGCCTGTCGCTCGACGTGCGAGCGTCGTTGGCGCTGTGGCTCTGGAGAGGCGCCGCGTCGGGCGCACATCAGGGGACATCCGCGCTGACCCGTCAGGCGCTCGGCGCCATCGCGGATCATTCGCTCGAAGAGAGCATCGACGGCCTGCTCGCGCAGGTCGCCGAGCCCGCCCTGCCCTTCGACCTCGGCCGCTACGACTTCCGCCGGGCTGCGACGAAGCTGGGATGCAACGCGCTGCTCTCGCTCGGCCCGGTCGACCTGCGCGATGGCACGCCCATCGACATCGGCGCGCTCCTCGAACAGGAAGGGGCCGGCGCCTTCCGACAGATCGTCCGGGACAAGCGCTACCTGCCCGATGACGCGGACGACTCGGCGATCGACCTCCTCTATCGCCTCGCGAACCGCATGTTCCACCCCATCGAGCAGGGCAACTCCCCCTGGTCGCTCCTCCAGGGCATCGCCGCTCAGTACGAAGGGCGATGGTCGGACCCCGAGCTGGCCTCGCGCCTCGCAACCCACGCCATCGAACCGGGCGATCTCCGAGCGCTCGCCCAGCGGGACGCATCGGCCTTCCTCGAAGCGAGATCGAGCCGGATCCGGGCCCTCGTCGATGAGTGGATCCGAGCGCGCACCGCCGCCCCGACCGCAGATGACCCAGCGGACGCGCCCCCGACAGCGGAGGGTGTGCAGGCCTGAGCGCCCGCCCCCGCTCACCCCCCGAGCAACACCCCCAGGAGCTGCACCCCGAAGCCGCTGGCCACGAAGCGCAGCTTGCGGTTGCCGTTGAGCCGGGCCAGCCAGTCGAAGCGGCCGGTGTCGCCGATCGGGATCGGGCGGCCCTCGGCGGACTCGACCCACGTCATCACCCGCAGGCCGTCGTAGTAGGCCGCGTCGAAGGCCTCCCGCTCGACCTCGATCCCCGGGCGCGCCGCGCGCAGACCCGCGCCGACCCGATCGGCCAGCGTCTCGGCGTCGGGGTGATGGCGCACGGTCAGCCAGCGGCGACCGAAGCGGCAGCCGGCCGCGGCGGCTCGGTCGAGCAGGTCGTCGAAGACCCGGATGTGATCGGCGAACGCCTGCACCTCGAAGCCGTCGCTGGCCCGGGACCGACCGGCCGACGTGAGCGCCAGCATGCGGAAGTGGCGGGTGAACCCGGGCTCCGGCGGCAGCGGCTGGGCCCGCAGGACCTGATGCACGGTGCACAGCCGGACGGTGGCCTTCGGGTCGCGGCGCAGCCGCAGCGCCGACTCCAGCGCGAGCACGTTGGTCGGGTCGGAGACCACCTCATTGCCCCGAGTGGTGCTGAGCGTGCGGTCCTGGGAGGTGGGGGCGACCGTCGAGCAGGCGCCGAGCGGGGCCACCGGCGAGAGCAGCAGCGCTTCGAAGTCGGCGGCGGCGTCGAGCGCGAGGCCGTCGAGGCGATGCGCGGTGCGCTGGTCGATGGCCGCGGGTTCGACGAAGCGATCGTCGCGGTGCTGGGCGAGCGCGTCGGCCGGGCGCCGGGCGGCGGTCTGCCGGCGGGCGAGCTCGAGCAGGATCGGGGTCGCGGCCGAGGGCGCGAGGTCGAGCAGGGCGGCGTGGGCGTCGAGGTCGGGCGGCTTCATGGGGAGCAGTGTGGACCGGCCGACGCGGCGTGTCATCCCCCGGGGGCACGGGCGCCGCCCGCGCGACGGCGGCTCAGCGGCGGCGCAGGAGCAGGCCGACGATCAACGCCACGGCGACGACCACCAGACCGGGCAGGGTGTGGCCGCTCCATTGATGGGTCGCGTCGGTCAGATCGCAGTGCAGCATCAGGAAGAAGTCGCTGACCAAAGCCCCGGCGACGCCCGCGCTGAGCAGACGCCACGGCGCCGAGAGGCTGCGCCGCTGCAGGACGAGCAGGACGGCGACGGTCACCCCGCCGATGAGCAGGGTGAAGCGGAAGCAGCGCAAGGTCCAGAAGGGGCCCAGCGCGAGCGAGCGGCCGGGCAGCCACTCGCCGAGCCACGGGGCCGCCAGCAGGATGGCCAGCCCGGCCAGCCCCAGCCCGTAGGCCCACCGGCCGGGGGGCGGCGCGGCGAGATCGCGCAGGCTCAGGCGCACCGCGGCGAAGACGACGCCGAGCAGCGCGGCGAAGGCCAGGGACAGCCGGAGCCCGTGCTCGACCAGATCGGTCCGCAGGCCCATGTGCCAGACCACCGCCGCGCCGACGGCGCTGACCACCCCGGTGGCGAGCAGGCGCCGCTGCCCGGTGCTCAGGCGGTCGAGCCAGCCGGTGGGCGAGCGGGCTTCTTCTTCGCGCACCGCCCGCAGCAGGCGGTCGACGTCGAGCGTGCCCCGGCGGTCGTAGCGGTCGATGTCGTCCCGCAGCAGCGGGATGTCGTCGGCGGGGTTCTCGTACTTCATGATGGCGCGCCTCCTTCACCGAGCGCTGCGCGCAGCGCGTTGTAGGCCCGATGTGCTCTCAAGCGGGCGGCCCCCGGCGAGATGGCGAGCATGGCGCCGATCTCGGCGAAGGTGAACTCCTCGTACCAGTGCAGCACCACGACCTCGCGCTGGTCTTCGCGCAGCGCGGCGATGGCTCGGCGCACGAGCCGATCCCGGGCGCTGGTCACCCGGGGCTCGACGGCGGGGCCGACCTCGTCGGCCGGGTCGTAGGGGGTCTCCCGCCGCCGCCCGACGCGGCGGAAGTGCTCCCGCCGCACGTTGAGGGCGATGGTGAACAGCCACGGGCGGAACGGGCGGTCGAGGTCGAAGTCGCGCCGGGCGCGGTGCACGTTGAGCAGCGTGGCCTGGGTCATGTCGTCCGCCAGCCCGGCGTGCCCCACCGCCCTGACGAAGAACCCCCGCAGCCGATGGGCATAGCGCGAGAAGAGCGCGGCGAAGGCCGCCTCATCCGCCCGCTCGACATAGCGCCGCATGAGCTGTTCGTCGCTGATCCCCACCGGCGCCGCCGACGCCGCCACGTCGACCGGTGCCATCTGCGTCGCTGCGATCACGGGCGCCTCCTGCCAGGCTCTCGAAGGGCACTATGGCGCCGGGCGGACATGTGTTTCGGCCGCTCTTCGAAAAACCGACGCGCCCGGCGGGCGCGGCGGTCGGTCGAGGCGGCGGCGCCGCTCAGTGCAGGCCGTGGCGTCGGCCCCAGGGCCCGCCCCGCCGCCGCCAGGGGCGGCGCACCGGGCGCTCGACGACGTGCTCGGCGACCGTCTCGACCGCCCGGTCGAGCAGGAACCGGACGTCGATGGGGTAGCTGTTGCCGATGATGACGATGGACACGTCCAGCTCGGGCAGGTAGCCGGCGATGGAGCTGTAGCCCCAGATGGCGCCGGTGTGCCCCCGGAATTCGCCCAGCTCGTCGTAGTCGTAGACGGTCACCCCCAGCCCGTAGCGGGTGCCCTCGACGCCGGTGTCGACGGTGTCGAGCAGCGCGGCCATCTGGTCCCGGTCGAGCAGCGCGCCGGAGTACAGCAGTCGGGTCCAGTCGAGCAGATCGGCGGTGTCGGAGGTCATCGCCCCGGCGGCCCCGGCGACGCTCAGGTCGGCGAGATGGGTGGCGTCTTCGAGCACGCCGTTGCCGATGTCGGTCCAGCCGGGGGTCAGCGGGCCCCGCACCGCCTCTTCGGAGGCGAACCAGGTCGCCCGCAGCCGCAGCGGGTCGAGCAGCCGCTCGCGCACCAGCTCTCCGGCGGTGCGGCCGGTGGCGGCGGTGATGATCAGGTCGACGAGCAGGTAGCCGGTGTTGGTGTACGAGAAGCGCTCCCCCGGCACCGCCTGCGGGCCGTAGCTCACCGCGATCGCGACCAGCTCCTCGTTCGACCACACCCGGCCGTCCCCGGCGAAGATCGACCCGAGCACCTCGGGGTCCTGGATGTAATCGAAGACACCGCTGGTGTGATTGAGCAGGTGGCGCACGGTGATGTCATCGCCGTTCGGCAGCCAGTCCCCGTAGGCGCTCACCGGGTCGTCGAGCGAGATGGCACCCTCGGCGTCGAGCTGCAACACCACCGCGCTGACGAAGGTCTTGGTGATGCTGGCGATGCGCATGCGGGCGGCGGGGCGCACCGGGCGCCCGCCGGGGGAGGCCTCGCCGGTCGACAGCCGCCACGTCCGGCAGCCATCGGAGACACCCATCACCGCGCCGAGCGCCTCGACCTCGGCGATGGCATCGTCGAGGGTGGCCTGCAAGTCGCGGCGCAGCCCGCGATCGAGCCGCGGGGCGCAGTGACGACCGGCCCGCTCGGCGGCGGGGTCCCGATCCCGGGCGTGGCTGGGGGTGGCGAGCGCGACGAGGGCGACGGCGGCGCAGACGGCGCCGATCAGGGTGGACCTGGGGTGCATCGGATATCTCCGTTCATGGGTGGCCGACGATGAGTCGGCGGTGGCTCGATGTCGGGGTCTGGCTCCGGAAGGACATCACTCGGACAGCGAGGGCGTGAGGTCGGCCCCCAGTCGCCAGCGCCCCCACAGCCGGCGACGCAGTCGCACCAGAGGTGCGGCGAGCAGCAGGCGAGGAGGAGAACGGCGAATGGCGGTCGAGATCGCGGCCGCAGCCCGAGTGATTTCCTGACGGAGCCTATTCATGGCAGCGGGTCTGTGCCTCGCCATGACTGCCCGGCTATATGGCGCCCCGGCCCGTTGTGTTTCCGGGTGCTGTGTTTTTCTGCGGTTTTTCTGCCGGCCCGAGGCCATCCCGGCGCCCGGCGCGGCCGCCGACCACCTCCCGGAGATGGTCCCGGCTCGTCGCCCATCCAGCCAACCACCTCCCGGAGGTGGTCTCACCCGATCTCGCGCCCCGCCAACCACCTCCCGGAGGTGGTCTCAGCCGATCTCGCGACCCGCCAACCGCCTCCCGGAGGTGGTCTCAGCCGATCTCGCCGCCAGCCAACCACCTCCGGGAGGTGGTTTCGGCTCTCGTGGATCCGCTCGACCACCTCCCGGAGGTGGTCCCGTCTCGTCGCGCATCCAGCCGACCACCTCCCGGAGGTGGCCCCGGCTCGTCGCGCATCCAGCCGACCACCTCCCGGAGGTGGTCTCAGCCGATCTCGCGCCCGCCAACCGCCTCCCGGAGGTGGTCTCACCCGATCTCGCGACCCGCCAACCGCCTCCTGGAGGTGGTCTCAGCCGATCTCGCGATCCGCCAACCGCCTCCCGGAGGTGGTCTCACCGGATCTCGCGTCCCGCCAACCGCCCCCCGGAGGTGGTTTCGGCTCTCGTGGATCCGCTCGACCACCTCCCGGAGGTGGTCCCGGCTCGTCGCGCATCCAGCCAACCACCTCCCGGAGGTGGTCTCAGCCGATCTCGCACCCCGCCAACCGCCTCCCGGAGGTGGTTTCGGCTCTCGTGGATCCGCTCGACCGCCGCCCGGAGGTGGTCCCGGCTCGTCGCGCATCCAGCCAACCACCTCCCGGAGGTGGTCTCAGCCGATCTCGCGCCCGCCAACCGCCTCCCGGAGGTGGTCCGGCCGATCTCGCGCCCCGCCAACCGCCTCCCGGAGGTGGTCGGCGCTCTTCGTCGATCCGCCCGACCGCCTCGGGTCACGGGTCCGCGCTGAGTTCGAATCGCGCCGACCACCCCCGGGAGGTGGGCCCGCGCCGTCGGCGATCGCGTCCACCGCCGCCGGGAGGCGTCAGGCGATCCGGGCCGCGAGGCTGCGGCCGGCGCGCCAGGCGGCGCGCTCGATGAGGCGCCAGGCGTCGGCGACGCTGTCGTCGAGGCTGCGGGGGCCGTCGGCGACGGGCCAGGGCACGACGCGCGGCGGGCACCACGCCTCGGCCTCGGGGGTGACGGCGCCGGCGAAGGCCCACACCGGCAGGCCGCGGGCGGCGGCGCGCTCGACGACGCCGCTGATGGTCTTGCCCTGGCCGGTCTGGCCGTCGAAGCGGCCTTCGCCGGTCACGACGAGGTCGCAGTCGTCGAGGTGGGCGTCGAGGCCGATCCGGTCGGCGAGGGCGGCGAAGCCGGGGGTGGGCTCGGCGCCGAGGGCGGCCCACAGCCCGGCGGGCAGGCCGCCGGCGGCGCCGGCGCCGGGCAGGTCGCGGGGGTCGCGGCCGAAGGTGTCGGCGCAGACGGCGGCGAAGCGGTCGAGGCCGGCGTCGAGCGCCCGGATGTCGCCGGCGGTGGCGCCTTTCTGGGGGCCGTAGATCGCGGCGGCGCCGTCGGGGCCGGTCAGCGGGTTGCGCACGTCGCACAGGACGATCAGCCGGGCGGTGATGGGGGCGTCGGGCGGGGTGATGCGGGCCAGCTTCGCCAGCGCGGCGCCGCCGGGCTCGATGGGGCGCCCGGCGGCGTCGAGCAGTTCGAAGCCCAGCGCGCGCAGGGCGCCGGCGCCGCCGTCGCAGGTGGCGCTGCCGCCGCACGCGATCCAGACGGTGTCGTGGCGGGCGGCGGCGGCCTCGATGAGCTGGCCGGTACCGAACGTGGTGGCGGTGGTCGGGCGCCGGTGGCGGGTGACGCTCAGGCCCGAGGCGCGGGCCATCTCGACGACGGCCGGGCGGGGCGCGCCGTCAGGGCCGGGGTCGGGGCTCCACCAGCCGGCTCGCAGCGCTTCGAATTGGGGGCCGACGACGCCCCGGCTGCGCTCGACGCCCCGCTCGGCGGCGGCCAGCGCGGCCAGGGTGCCCTCGCCGCCGTCGGCCAGCGGGCGGCGCACGATCCGGGCGTCGGGCAGGGCCCGGGCGAGGCCGGCGGCGAGCGCGGCGCTGACCGCGACGCTGCTGAGGCAGCCCTTGAAGGCGTCGGGGGCGATGACGATCCGGGGGCCGGTGGGGCGGGTCACGGGCGGACCCGGATCCGCCGCTCGTCGGGGTCGCCCAGGCGCTGGCCGGGCGGGATCGGGGCCCGGCCCGGGGGGGCGGGGGGCGCCATGCCGGGGGGCGCCATGCCGGGCGGGATGCGCAGGTCGCCGGGCGCGGGCAGCGGGGCGTCCTCCGGCTGGAGCTCGGGCGGCAGGAACAGCTCTTCGGGGCCGATCTGGACCAGGTCTTCTTCGGCCATGTGCTCCCGGACCACCAGCCGCCGCAGCAGCCGGTTGATCGAGGCCGTCATCTGCCGGGTGAGCTTCTTGTCTTCGAACATCTCGTACTGCCCCCGGGGGTTGGGCAGCAGCCGCACGATCCACGCGATCTCGGGCGCGGTCAGCGCCAGCGGCGGCTTGTGGAAGTAGTGGGCCGCCGCCTCGCCGATGCCGAAGATGTCGGGGCCGAACTCGACGACGTTGAGGTACAGCGTCATCAGCTCGTCTTTGGTGAATTCCTGCTCGAGCAGCCAGGTGAGGATGACCTCCTCCAGCTTGCGGGCCAGCGTCTTGCGCCGGTTGAGGAAGAGGTTGCGGGCGAGCTGCATCGAGATGGTCGAGCCGCCCCGGGCGAAGCGGCCCCGCTCGAGGTTGCGGATGAGCGAGCCCCGCAGGTGGAACAGGCTGACCCCCCCGTGCTTGTAGAACCCGCCGTCCTCCTGGGTGGTGACGGTCAGCGGCAGCAGCGGCGGGATCTGCTCGAACGGCACCCAGCGCTCGCTGTCGGGGCCGGTCTCGCGCACCAGGATCTCGCCCTCGTCCTCGCCTTCTTCGGGCGGCATTTCGAACCGGGTCTCGAAGAGGCTGCGCAGCGCGTCGAAGTCGATCCGGTCGTTGATGGCGGTGACCTTCAGCCGGCGGGTGTCGAGGTCGACGTCGAGCACGGTCTCGTCCAGCCTGGTGCGGTCGATGGCCAGCTTCGCCTTCATGCCGAACCGCCCCCGGGCCTCGATGGGCTGGAGGTTGGGCAGCAGGCCCTTGGGGATGGCCCGGGCCAGCTCGGCGCCGTCGACCCGGCCGGTGTCGAGCGCGGCGTCGACGGTCCACGCGTCGGGGGTGGTGTCGACCGCCGCTTCGAAGTCGAAGCCGACGCCGCCGACCTCGAACCGGCCCTTCGAGATCTCGACCGCCACCGCCCGGGTCTCGGGGTCGAGCAGCCGGGCGTCGATGCGGCCCTTGACCAGCATGTCGAACGGGCCGACCGGGCCGTCGGCGATGGCCGGGTGCTCGACGGTGAGGCCGGTCATCTGGCCCCGGCCTTCGAGGTAGCCCTTCTGGCCGGCGACGTCGATCTCGAGCCGGTAGGCCCCGGTGACCGAGCCCCCGATGGACTCGTGGGCCCGCCCGAAGTGCAGGTCGGCGACCCGGGCCGAGACGGCGATGCGCCGGGGGTGCACGGTGCCCCGCCCGGCGATGTGGCCCCCGCCGGGCAGCACGAGCCGGGTCTCGAGCGCGCGGTTGCCCCGGTCGTCGGGGCGCAGGTCGAGCCGCAGGTCGGCCGAGAGCCCGCCGAGCACCGCGCCGATGCCGCCGCCGGTGTCGGTCGCGGCGAGCTGCACCCCTTGCAGCCGCACGGCGGGGGTCGGCTCGCGGAACAGCTCCAACTTGCGCCCGGTGACCCGCAGGCCGCCGGGCAGGTCGCGGCCGAGCGGCGCCTCGCACTCGACGGTGACGGTCTCGAGGGTGCCGGCGACGGTGCACCGGTCGAGCGCCGGGGTGGGCACCCGGGCCCGGCCTTCGACCCGGCCGCCGGAGAGGGTCAGCGCGCCTTCGGTGAGGTGCAGCGCGCCGCCGTGGTCGATGATCCGGGCCCGGCGCACGATGACGTCGGGCAGGCGCCGGGCGGGGCCGCCGCCGGTCGCGGGGCCGTCGGCGGCGCCGTCGAGGCGGTCGCGCAGGCCGGGGGGCAGGGCGTCGCGGGCGGCGTCGATCAGGCCCCGGGTGGTGCCGTCGCTGCGCAGGTGCAGGGCGACGCCCTCCAGCTCGACGAGGGTCGGCTGCACCCGGCGGTCGAGCAGGGCGTCGACGTCGAGGCGGGTTTCGAGGTGGCGCACGGTGAGCAGCGGCGCGGCGAGCGGCCCGATGCGCAGGCGGTGCAGGTGCACCCCGGCCAGGCCGTCGACCTCGACCCGCTCGACGACGACCTCGGTGCCCAGGCGCTCGGCGACCCGCGCCAGCCCGGCCCGGGTGGCGCGCTCGACGATGGGGGTGTGCAGGACGAACGCCAGCAGGGCCAGCGCCAGGGGCAGCGCGAGCAGGGCGACGATCAGAATCGGCAGGTATCGCCGCATCCGGCGCGGACGCCCCCCGGCCTCCTGGTGTGATGGCGATGGCGCCGCCGGGTGGCCCGGCGGGCGTGCGGCGGGGCGGGCCCGCGCGCGGCTACTTGCTCTTGCCGGCGTCCTCGGCGGCCTTCTTCTCGCCCGGGTCGGCTTGCTCCCCGCCGTCCTCGGCGGGCGCCGGCTCGAGGATGGTGAACTCGACCCGGCGGTTGAAGTCCCGGTTGCGCTTGCTGGTGTTGGGCTTCGCCGGCTTCGTCTCGCCGTAGCCCTCGGCCACCAGCCGCTCGGCGGCGACGCCGCCCTCTTCGATGAGGTAGCTGCGCACCGCGGCCGCCCGGTCCTGGGACAGCTTCATGTTGTAGTCGTCGGCGCCCTTGTCGTCGGTGTGCCCCTCGATCCGGACCTTGGTGATCTGGCTGTTGGCCTTGAGGATCAGCGCCACCTGGTTGAGCAGGTTGAAGCTGCGCTTCTGGATGGTGGCCTTGTCGAAGTCGAAGTAGACCTTGTCGCTGATCTCGATGCGGGTGACGCTCACGGCGACGAGCGACTTGCCCTCGTCGGGGCAGCCGTCCTCGTCTTCGTTGCCGTTGATGGTCTCCTTCTCGTTGGGGCACTTGTCGGCCGCGTCGAGCACGCCGTCCCGGTCGTTGTCGAGCTCGGGGCAGCCGTCTTCGTCTTCGAAGCCGTCCTTGTCCTCGCCGGCGATGGGGCAGCGGTCGTCCGCGTCGGCGATGCCGTCCTGGTCGTTGTCGGGGTCGGGGCAGCCGTCGTCGTCCTGGAAGCCGTCCTTGTCCTCGGCTTCGTCGGCGCACTTGTCGGCGGTGTCGGGCACCCCGTCGGCGTCGTTGTCGGCGTCGGGGCAGCCGTCTTCGTCCTGGAAGCCGTCCTTGTCTTCGGGGTCGTCGACGCAGAGGTCGTCCTTGTCGCCGACGCCGTCGCCGTCCTTGTCGACGTCGGGGCAGCCGTCCTCGTCGTCCTCGCCGTCCTCGTCCTCGGCGTCGTTCGGGCACTGGTCGTCGACGTCGAGGATGCCGTCTTTGTCGTTGTCGGTGTCGGGGCAGCCGTTCTGGTCTTCGAACTCGTCCTTGTCCTCGGCCTCGCCGGGGCAGGCGTCTTCGGCGTTGGGGATGCCGTCGCCGTCCATGTCGGTGTCGCCGCCGAGCTGGGCGGTGATGCCGATGGTGGCCTCGAAGTGGGCGAAGAGGGTGTCGGTCGAGGGCGCGCTGCCGCTCAGCCAGCCCCGCAGGTCGGCCCGCACCCCGAGCATGTCGGTGAAGTAGTACTTGGCGCCGAGGGCCACGTTGGGGGCGAAGTAGGCGTCGTCGACGATGACCGCCCCGACCCCGGCCGAGACGTAGGGCACCAGCCGGGTGTACGAGAGGTGCAGGATGCCGTCGAGCCCGAGCTGGTGGACCGTCTGGTCCTCCCAGTTGTTGAGGTCGTTCTCGAAGTCCTCGGGGTTGAGCAGCTCGCCCGACGCGCTGCGGATCTCGTCGGGCCGCTCGTAGATGCGGGTGGGCACGAAGCCGTAGGTCAGCTCGACCCCGAAGATGCGGTGCAGGTTGTAGCCGAGGCGGGCGCCGAAGGTGGGGGCGTTCTCGAAGGTGGCGTCCCCCTCCCAGTAGCCCCCGTAGATGCTGCCCTCGACGCTGGTCGGGCGGATCTGGGCGCTTGCCGGAGCAGCGCACACGAGACCGCCGAGGGCGGCGAGAGCGATGAGATGCGACCTCAAGGCAGGCTCCTTACACACGGGTCGGGGTGCGGCCGGTGCCGGCGCGATCGGCCCGGCCGCGGTGCGATATCAGTCAAACGGGCGACAAGTCAAGCACGGCGGCGATTCGCGGGGGTCGGCGACGTTGACAGCCGTCGACCGCCGGTCGTACGCTCCGCGCGGCTCCCGGGGTACGGGCGAGCGACCCGTCGAAGTATCGAAATCCCCGGCCCCGAATCGAACTCCGCCCCGCCGGCGGCTCCCCCAGTCACGAGGCGATGCCCATGCCCTGGTCCGACTCTCCGCTGCGCTGCGCAGCCCCCCACCGCGCCCTGCTCGCCGGCCTGCTGCTGGCCGTCGGCCTCTTCGGTTGCAGCAAGAAAGACGACGCCCCGAAGGGTGATCCGGCGGGCGAGGCCGACAAGCCGGTCGCCGCGACCCCGGCCCCGGCGGCCCTCGAGGCCCCGGCGAGCATCGTCGGCTACGCCGGCAGCGGCGACATCCCGAAGACGATCGCCGCGCTGCACGCCCTGGCGGGCAAGGTCACCCCCCAGGTGCCGCCGGCGGCGCAGTTCGAGCAGATGATCACCGGCAGCATCCAGGGCGAGTTCCGCTTCAAGGACGCGAAGTTCATCGACCTGAAGAAGCCGGTGCGCTTCGCCTTCGCCGACCCCAAGACCTACGGCCGCGACCCCTCGGCGCTGCTGGTGGGCATCACCGGCAAAGACGCCCTCGTCGCCGCCCTGCCCGACCTCGAGCGCAAGGAGGGTGATCAGGGCAACGGCTGGTCGTACCTCAAGTTCCAGGGCAGCAAGGCCCCGGTCTTCGTCAACGTGCTCGGCGACCACGCGGTGCTCACCCGCCACCCGGAGGTCTTCCCCAAGCACAAGGACTTCCTCGCGAAGCTCATCGCGGCCCCGATGCCGGCCCACGGCGCGGCGGTGGTCGAGCTGGACCACCTGCTCGCCATCTACGACAAGGAGTTCGACGAGGGCCTGAAGATGGTCGAGGCCGAGATGAAGAAGTCGGCCCAGATGGCCCCCGGGGCCGGCGGGCAGGCCGAGATGCTGTCCCAGATGGTGCAGTGGTTCGGCGCGCGCTCGAAGCAGATCGACGCCGTGCGGCTGTCGCTGGCGACCACCGACGACGCGATCAAGCTCGACCTGGGCATCGCCCCGAAGGCGGGCACCGAGCTGGCGCAGATCTTCGAGCTGGCCAAGGGCGCCGCCCACCCGCTGCTGGCGAAGATCCCGGCGAGCGCGGTGGTCGGCGCGTCGAGCGCCACCGAGGTCGCGTCGATGGTCAAGCTCACCGAGATGATGGGCCGCATGTTCATCGCCCCGACCCTGGGCGATGAGGCGGCGGGGCCCTACATGAAGGCGATGACCGACATGATCGCCGCGACGACCGGCACCTTCGTGATGGCGGTCATCGACGCCCCGGACGGCAACGGGCTGACCCCGGTGGGCCTGTACGGGGTGAAGGACGGCGAGGCGGCGCGCAAGGCCCAGAGCACGGTCAACAAGCTCAACACCGAGCCGGCTTTCGTGGCGATGTACGAGAAGACCGGGGTCGAGGTCGCCGTGCAGGAGAACGCCTACACCGTCGAGGGGGCGCCGGTGACGGTGCAGACGACCACCATGGCCAACGCGCCGCCCGAGGCCATGATGATGATGGGCATGATGCAGGATCTGATGACCCAGCACCTCGCCTTCGGCGACGAGTTGGGTGTGCTGGGCTACGGGTCGTCGGCCAAGGCGGTGCTCGAGATGTTCCTCGGGGGCAAGGCGGAGGGCGGCTTCGCCCAGAAGCCGGGGGTCGAGGTGGCGCTGTCCGAGGCGGCGGCCAACCCGTCGTTCTTCGCCTACCTCGAGCCGCTCGCCCTGGCGGCGAAGCTCAAGCTCGGCGGCATGAACCCCCTGGCCCAGATGCTGGCCGGGGTGCCCACGGACGGCGGGCTGGCGTTCTCCCTGGGGGCCGAGGGCGGCGAGCTTCAGGGCGTGATGTACGTGCCGATCAAGACCATCCAGCAGGGCATGGCCGCCTTCGAGAAGAACAAGGGCGCGTTCTGATCGCCCCTCCGCGCCACCCCGACTTGCGCCGGTCCTGCGCTCGGGTTTGAATCGGAGCCGGGTGACCCCGACGTCGCCCGTTCTGGGACGAGCCCCCCGTGCACACCCGAGACGACGAGCCCCACGACCCGCCCGCGCTCGCCCGCTACGGCCGGTGGATGGCCGATGCGGTGTACCTGCCGCCGAAGGTCGCCGCCGCCGACGAGCGGCGGCGGGCGCGTCTGTTCGTCGTCCTGACCCTGGTCGTCTTCGGGGTCACCGCCCTCATGCTGCTGCTCATCGGCCCCGCGGCCCTGGGCGATACGCTGCCGGTCTACGTCGGCGGCATGGGGCTGATGCTGCTCAACCTGCTGGCCCGGCGGCTGGGCGCGCCGCTGGCGCTGTGCAGCAACGTGCTGGTGGGCATCGTCTACGCCGGGCTGGCCACCGTGAGCCTGGCGACCGGCGCGGTGGGGCTGGCGGCGCCCTTCGCCCTGGCGACGGTGCCGATGCTGGCCATCCTGCTGGGTACGCTGCGCTCGAGCATCGGGTGGACGCTCGCCGTCTTCGCGGTGCCCGCCGCCCTCGCGGTGCTGCACGCCCAGGGCGTCGCGTTCCCCATCCAGCCCGACCCCGCGGCCGAGACCCGCCGCTTCCTGGTGTCGCTGGCGGGCGTCGTGACCCTGATGGGCCTGCTCGCGCTGCTCTTCGACTGGCTCGGCCGGGCCGCCCTGCGCGACCTGAGCCGGACCCACGGCGCCCTGGATCGAGCCCGGTCCGAGGCCCAGGCGGCCAACAAGACCAAGACCCGGTTCCTGGCCAACATGAGCCACGAGATCCGGACCCCGATGAACGGGGTCATCAACATGCTCGACGTGTTCGGCGACGGCGAGCTGCGCCCCGATCAACGGCACTCGGTGGACGTGGCCCACCGCTCGGCTCAGGCGCTGCTGCACCTGCTCAACGACATCGTCGATCTGGCCAAGGTCGAGGCCGGCGCGCTCGAGCTCGAGCAGCGGCCGTTCAGCCTCGAGCGCACCATCCGCGAGGTGGTGGAGTTCTTCAGCCTCAGCGCGGGCAGCAAGGGGCTGACCCTGGAGTTCGTGCTCGACCCCGACGCGCCCGACGGGGTGATCGGGGATGGCTTCCGGCTGCGGCAGGTGCTCATCAACCTGGTGGGCAACGCGATCAAGTTCACCCGCGAGGGCACCGTCACCGTGACCCTGGGCCCGATCAGCCCCGATGTGCCGCTGCCCGAGGGCGCCGACCGCTGGATCGAGGTGGCGGTGCGCGACACCGGCATCGGCGTCGACCCGGCCGACATCGAGCGCATCTTCGATCCGTTCATCCAGGCCGACGCGTCGTCGACCCGCCAGCACGGGGGCACCGGCCTGGGGTTGGCGATCAGCCGCCAGCTCGTCGAGCGCATGGGCGGCTGGCTGACGGCGCACAGCGTGCCCGGCGAGGGGTCGACGTTCCGGGCGGTGCTGCCGGTGGCTGTCGCCGAGCATGTGCCCGAGCCGGAGGTCGAGCGCGCCGGGCGCACGGTCTTCGAGGGGGCCCGGGTGCTCATCGTCGAGGACAACCCGGTCAACCGGCTGGTGGTCGAGAAGCTGCTGCGGGCCGCCGAGATCGAGACCGAGGCCGCGCTCGACGGGCGCGCGGGCTACGAGATGACCATGGGCGGCGACTTCGATCTGGTGCTCATGGACTGCCAGATGCCGGTCATGGACGGCTACGACGCCACCCGCGCGCTGCGGGCGACGGGCTACAACCGCCCGATCGTGGCCCTGACCGCCAACGCGATGGAGGGCGACCGGGAGAAGTGCCTGGCGGCGGGTATGGACGACTTCTTGTCCAAGCCCCTGCGCCGCTCGGCCCTGCTCGCCGCGCTGCACCGCTGGCTGCCGCCGACCCCGATCGTGCAGCGGGCCCCCAGCGACCCCCACGGGCCGCCGTCGGGGGTGTTCCGCCGGCCGGGCTTCCTCGCCGCCTACACCTCGAGCGGGCCGATGGCGGTGCCCCCCGAGGAGTCGCTGGACGGCTGGCTGCCCGGGGACCCCGACACCGACCCCCGGGGGCGGGGCTGAGCCGACCGGCTCACCGGCAGCGGATCTCGACCCGGCTCGTCTGGAGCTTGACGCTGTTGCTGCCGCCGTCGTCGTTGACGTGGCCCACCATGAGCCGGTACCGGCCGGCGCCGGGCGTGACCTCGGGGAACGCCTCGGTGCGCTGACGGCATTGCTGCTCGCCGCTGCGCCAGTCGCCGCCCCCGCCCCCGTTGGCGTCCTCGGTCTCCCAGCCGCCGACCCGGCCCCCGTTCGCGTCTTCGATCCACACTTTCAGCCGCTCGTCGTCCTGGCGGTCGGGGTCGTCGCAGATCCGGATCTCGTGGTCGTCGCAGTCGTCGGGGCAGTCGGCGCACGGGGCGCAGCCCACGTGCCCGTCCGAGGCGAAGCGGACCCGGACCCGGACCGACTCGCCCTCGGCCAGATCGAACCAGCCGCCGGCCCGGGGGGGCTCGCCGGCCGAGACGCCGTCGTCCTGCCACGCGTCGCAGCAGTCTTCGCCGGTGCGGAACGAGGTCACGGTGCGGCCGCCGAGGTCTTCGTCGGTGGCCCCGTCGCAGTCGTCGTCCAGCCCGTTGCACGCCTCGGCGACCGGCTCGCCCACCTCGGCGTCGCAGCGGCGCCCGCCGTCGCCGTCGCAGATCCAGACGCCCGCGGCCGCGCACTGCCCGACCCCGCCGTCGCAGGCCTGCCCGAGTTCGAAGCCCTCGTCGACCGCGCCGTCGCAGTCGTCGTCGACCCCGTCGCACCGCTCGACCGCCCCCGGGTAGCGGGTCGGGTCGTCGTCCCGGCAGTCGGGCGGGCCGTCGCAGTCGGGCCCCGCGACCCCGTGGCCGTCGTCGTCGTCGTCGAGGCAGCGGCGGTCGATCAGGTTGGCGAGGTTGAGCCGGAAGACCGCGTAGCCGTCTTCGTAGAGGGGCCGGGTCGGGTCGGGTCGGCGCTCCCGGCTGAGCGCGGCCGTGCGCCGGAAGAGCGCCGCCACGTCGTCCGGGGTGCGGGCGGGGTCGTCCTCGAAGAGCAGCGCCGCCGCCCCGGCGACATGGGCCGCCGCCGCCGAAGTACCCGCCGCGATCCGGGTGCCGCCGCCGGCCGCCGCCGCCTCGATCGGGGCCGCGGGGGCGACGAGGTCGAGGTCGACCGGCTCGCCGTTGGCGAAGCACGGGACCTGATCGCGGCGGGGGGCGGGGTCGGTGCACGCGCCCGGCGGCTGGCCGGGGTCGGCGTCGAGGGCGTAGGTCGCCGGCTCGTCGAGGTGGGCGTCGTAGACCCCGCCGACCGCGAAGACGCCCGACAGGCAGGCGGGGTAGCTCATCGCGTAGGGGTCGCCGCCGTTGCCCGCGGGGAAGACGACCAGCACCCCCTGGGCCCGCAGCTCGGCGACCGCCGCCCGGATCAGCCCCGCGTTCTGGTCTTCGGCGTTCTGCCGGTCGTGTCGCCCGCAGGCCAGCGCGCTGTAGGTCGCGGCGCTGCCCGCGCCGACGAGGGCCACCCGCACCTCGAGGTCGGGGCGGGCGATGAGGTCGTCGAGCGCCTCGATCAACGCCAGGTAGCCGATTCCGCCCGCCCCGCCGGCCCGGATCGGGACCAGCTCGGCCCCGGGGGCGATCCCCGGGCCGCCGGGCCCCCCGCGGCCGCCGGCCACGATGCCCGCCAGGTGGGTGCCGTGCCCGCTCTCGTCCATCGGATCGGGGTCGCCGTCGAGCGCGTCCCACCCGTCGACCACCCGGCAGCCGGCCGCCGCCGGGGCGGCGCAGCCCCCGAACGCGGGGTGGGTGTAGTCCAGGCCGGAGTCGATGATCGCCACCCGGATCCCGCGCCCGTCGACCCCCGATCGCCGCCGGGCGGCGGGCGCGCCGATGAGGTCGGCGCCCTCGACGAGCTGGCTCGGCAGGGTGTAGTCGGCGACGATGCCCGCGACGTCCGGCTGGTCGATCAGCAGCGCCAGGGCCTCGGTCGAGGCGGTCGCGGTGAAGCCGGAGAACGAGAGCGGGCGCACCGCTTCGAGGGCCGGCAGCCCCCGCTCGACGAGCAGCGCGTCGAGCGCCGACGCCCGAAGCTGCGCCTCGGTCCGCCGGGCGACGGCGTCCCCCGGGGGCAGCGGCGAGCGGGTCAGCCGCACCGCCACCCGGTGCCGGGGGCCGCGCTCGGCGAGGCGGGCCAGCGCGATCGAGATCTCGCCGGCGCAGTCGCCGCAGGTGATCGACAGGCCCTCGTCGAGCCGCCCGTCGCAGTCGTCGTCCACCTCGGGGGTCGCCGGATCTTCGAGGTCGGGCAGGATCTGGCCCTCGCAGTACAGCCGGCCCGACTCCTCGATGCAGGCCAGCAGCCCCTCGCCACAGCGGCCGATACCCGCGCTGCCCGGCGGGCCGTCGTAGCACGGCTGGCCGACCTGCGCCGGATCACACGCCGGGCAGTCGGCGAGCGGGACGTCGGGGGGGCACCACGCGGGGCGCGGCGCGCACGCCGGGGCCAGCAGCCCCGCCGCGCTGAGGATCGACAACCACCGTACACCTCTCATCGGTCCCTCCTCGCGCCTCCCGGGCGCCTGGGCCATCGGTGCCCGATCGACGGCGCGCTGTCGATTGCACCGCCGTATCACCGGCGGGATCACTCGGCCATCGGCACCACCGGCCGCACCAGCCGGAAGCCGATGCTGGCCTCGCGCCAGTCGGGGGGCTGGCTGGCCCGGGCGGCGGACATGCACCGCGTCGGCCCGCTGGCGTAGTGCCCGCCGCGCACGACCTTGGCCTCGACGTCGGCGATCAGCGGGTCGCTCACCGAGCCGTCGGGGTACTGGGCGTAGCCGTCCTGCACCCACTCGGCCACGTTGCCGTGCATGTCGTGCAGCCCCCACCGGTGCACGTCCGGCGGCTCGAGCGCGGCGGGGTGGGCCGGCGGCTGGCGCTTGTCGATGGCGACCCGCTGGGGCTGCATGCCGCTGTTGTCGGCGTACCACGCGACCGCGCCCAGGTCGTCGACGTGATCGCCGCTCGAGAACAGCGACCCGGCGCCGGCCCGGTTGGCGTACTCCCACTCGGCCTCGGTGGGCAGCCGCAGGCCGGGGCAGCGCAGCGCGACCGCGCCCACCTCGGGCAGGGGCGCCCCGTCCTCGCCGCGGCAGTCGAAGGCCCCGCTGCCCCCGTCGCACACCAGGCGCTCGCCGGGGCAGCCCTCGCCCGGCTCCCCGACGCACCCGGCGAACGCCTCGCCGTCGTAGCACGGCGCGAGCCCGGCGGCCTCGGCGGCCCGGTGGGCGAACCAGACGGCGTCGAACCAGCTCACCCGCTGCACCGGGCACAGGTCGCGGGCGTCTTCCCGGCACGACGGCGCGTCGAGCCAGCGGTGCGCCGGGTCGCCGCCGACGACCGCGGCCCAGCCCGCCCGGGTCACCTCGGTGTCCATCATCCACAGGGGGTCCGAGAGGATGACGTGGTGCCGGCGGGCGTCGGGGTGCAGGTCGCTGTCGGGGTCGAGGTGGCCCATCTCGAACTCGCCGGCCGGGATGCACACCCAGCCGGCGGGCGGGCGGTGGCTGCCGGCGGGGCAGCCGTTGCACGGGGGGCCGGCGTCGTCCGGGCCACAGCAGATCACGCCGAAGTCTTCGTCGGTCGCGCCATCGCAGTCGTCGTCGACGCCGTTGCACCGCTCGTCGGCGGCGGCCTCGGACCGGGGCGCGGCGTCGCAGATCGGGCCCTCGGCGCCGCCGCAGACGATCACCCCGGCGACCGCGCAGGCCCCGTCGCCCGCGGTGCATGGCCCCCCGAGGCCCGCGACCCGCTCGTCGGTTTCGCCGTCGCAGTCGTCGTCGACGCCGTTGCACCGCTCGGTGATCGGCAAGCAGACCGGCGCCGCGTCGGGCTCGGCGTCGGGCCCCCGATCGACCGGGGGTCCGTCGATCGCCGCGTCGACCGGAGGCCGGGCGGTGGGCCGCTCGAACAGATCGACGCAGCCCGTGAGGCACAGGGCCACGCCCCACGCCACCATGGTCCGTGCACTCGTCGGTGGTCCCGCGCCGCGCATGCCGACTCCCCTCGCGCGGCCGAGTATCGCCGAGGGCCCGGGGGCCGGACAACCAGCGCCCGCCGCGCTCAGACGTAGCCCGCCGCCTGGAGGCTGAACAGCCGGGCGTAGCGCCCGCCCTCCTCCATCAGCTCTTCGTGGCTGCCCTGCTCGACCACCTGCCCCCGGTCGAGCACCACGATGCGATCGGCCATGCGCACCGTCGAGAAGCGGTGCGAGATCAGGATGGCCATTTGATCGCCCGAGACCTCCCGGATGCGGTCGAACAGCTCGGCCTCGGCCTCGGCGTCCATCGCCGACGTCGGCTCGTCGAGCACCACCACCCGGGCGTCCTGCCGCATGAAGGCCCGGGACAGCGCGACCTTCTGCCACTGCCCGCCCGACAGCTCGCGCCCGTCGTCGAACCACCGCCCGAGCTGGGTGCCCAGCCCGCCGGGCAGGCCCTCGACGAACGGCAGCGCCATGCCCTTGCGGGCGGCGGCCGCCTGCCGCTCGGTATCGGTCAGGTGCTCGACGTCGCCCACCCCGATGTTCTCGCCGACGGTGAACTGGTACTGGATGAAGTCCTGAAAGACGACCGCGATGCGCCGCCGCAGCGCCGCCGGATCCCACTCGCGCAGCTCGCGGCCGTCGACGAACACCCGCCCCCGGCCGGGCAGGTACAGCCCGCACAGCAGCTTGATCAGGGTGGTCTTGCCCGAGCCGTTCTGCCCGACGAGCGCCAGCTTCTGCCCCGGGTCGACGGTGAAGCTCACCCCCCGCAGGGCCGGCTCGTCGGCGCCGGGGTAGGTGAACCACACGTCCTCGAAGCGCACCCCCGGCCGGTCGGGCAGCGGCTCGACCGCGGTGCCCGCGCTGCCGGCCCGGGGCAGCTCGAGGAACGCGTAGAGGTTCGAGACGTACAGGTTGTCGTCGTACATGCCGCCGATGGCGCTCAGGATCGCCGAGAACGCCGCCTGCCCCTGCTTGAAGAGCAGCACGTACATCGTCATCTCGCCCAGGGTCAGCGCGCCGGCGACCGCCTCGTACACGATCCAGCCGTAGGCCCCGTAGAAGGTCGCCGTCGACAACAGCCCCAGCACGTAGCCCCAGCCGCCCCGGCGCAGGGTCAGGTCGCGGTCCTCGGGGTAGAGCGTCTCGAAGATGGCCCGGTAGCGCTCGAGCATCACCGGGCCGAGGCCGAGCAGCTTGACCTCCTTGGCGAAGTCGTTCCGGGCCATGACCCACTCGAGGTACGACTGCTTGCGGGTCTCGGGCGAGCGCCAGCGGAACAGCCGGAACGCCTGCCCGGAGAACTTCGCCTCGGCGAAGAAGGCCGGCAGCCCGGCGACGGCCAGCACCAGCACCGCCCAGCCCGAGAACTGCAACAGCAGCGCCCCGTAGCTGATCAGCGAGACGCCGTTCTGCACCAGCCCGAAGGTCTTCTGCACCAGCGCCAGCGGCCGGCGGGACGCCTCGCGGCGGGCCTGGGTCAGCTTGTCGTAGAAGGTCGAGTCCTCGAACTGGGGCAGCTCGAGGTCGAGGGCCTTCTCGAGGATGAGCACGTTGACCCGGTGGCCGAGCTGCGCCCGCAGCAGCGAGGTGCAGACCTCGATGCCCTTGCGCAGCCCGGCGAGCAGCGCCACCAGCCCCGCCTCGGCGGCGACCCACCACAGGGCCGCCTCGCGGTCGGCCGCCGCGCCGGTGTCGAGCGCGAGCACCACCCCGTCGACGATGAGCTTGCCGACGTAGGCCACCGCCGCCGGCAGGACGCCCGCCACCAGGGTCAGCAGCGCCAGGGCGATGGTCAGCCGGGGGCTGGTGTCCCACACCAGGCGGATGGCCCGGCCGCTGTAGGCGAAGACCCCCAGCGCCCGGCGCAGCGGGTGGGTGTCGGCCGGGGGCTCGGGGGCGGATGCGGGGGGCGACATGGCTCGACAGATGCTTCGCCGCCGCCCCCGGATGCATCCGCCGACCGGGCCCGCTTGCGCCGTCGGCCACAACTTGCCAGAGTCACCCGATTCGACGCCGACAGGAGACCCGCGCCATGCTTCGTCCGCTCGCCGCCATCGCCCTGCTCGCCCTGCTCGCCCTGCTCGCCGGGTGTCAGGAGTACGCCGAGCCGACCCTGACCCCGGGGCAGAAGAAGAAGGTCGAGGCCCACCTGCTCAGCGAGGCGCCGACCCCCCAGCACCCGGTCGGCGCGGTCATCGAGGATCAGGTCCGGCTCATCGGCTACGACATCGACAAGACGACCGCCAAGCCCGGCGAGCGGGTCAAGGTGACGTATTACATCGAGGTGCTCGCCGAGAAGCCCGACGACAACAAGATCTTCGTGCACTTCCAGGGCCGCAAGAACGACCCCAAGGCGTGGATGAACCTCGACCACCACCCGATCGAGGGCCTCCAGCCGCTGCGCAAGCTCAAGAAGGGCGACATCGTGCACGACATCCAGGAGTTCAAGATCCGGGAGGACTTCCCGGGGGGGCCGGCCAAGGTCTACTGGGGCCTGTGGCGGGGCAACTACCGGCTCAAGGTGTCCAACGCCGACGATCCGAAGGTCGAGGTCGACAAGGAGGGCCGGGTGGTGCTGGCCACGGTGAAGGTCGAGGGCAAGGCCGGCGGCGAGAAGCCGAAGGCGAAGCCCCGGCTGCCGATGGCCCGGGCCATGAAGCTGGGCGAAGGCGAGTCGATCACCGTCGATGGCAAGCTCGACGAGCCGGTGTGGAGCCGGGCCGTCGCCACCGCGAAGTGGACCTCGCCCGACGGCAAGGACCGCCCGGTCCCCGAGACCACCGCCCGCTTCGCCTGGACCCCCGACACGCTCTACGTCGCGGTGGAGTCGGTCGACAGCGACGTGTGGAGCACCTTCACCGAGCGGGACAGCAACACCTGGGAGCAGGAGGTCATCGAGGTCTTCCTCGACCCGGACGGCGACAAGAAGGACTACCTCGAGCTTCAGGTGACCCCGGCCAATGTGATCTTCGACGCGAAGTTCGAGCGCCACCGCTCCGATCTGGCCAAGGCCCGGGCGTGGAACATGAAGGGCTTCGAGACCGCGGTGGCGGTGGACGGCACGCTCAACGAGCGGGGCGACACCGACAAGGGCTACACCGTCGAGATGGCGATCCCGGTCGCCGAGGTGCCCGGGGCCAAGGCCCCCCTGGCCCACGGGTTCACCTGGCGCATCAACCTCTTCCGCTGGGACGCGCCCAAGGAGGGCCGCCAGCAGGCCGCCGCGTTCTCCCCTCCGATCGTGGGCGACTTCCACGCGCTCGACCGCTTCGGCCGCATCCGGTTCATGGATCCGAAGCTCGGCCGGGTCCTGCCCCGCTCGATGCGCCCGGCGATCACCCCCAAGACGCTCAAGCTCGACCCCAAGAAGGCCAACCTGCGGCTGCCGGGCAACCCGGCCGCCCCGATCCCGGCGACCCCGCCGGCGACGTCGGGCGAGGCGTCGGGCGGCGAGTAGCCGGGTCGACCACCCCCCCCTGCCTCCTCTCCTCTGCGCCCGGCCGCGCCCGGCCGCGCTCGGGGCGATCCCGCCGCATCAACCTTGACAGTCCGGCGAACAGCGCCAACAATCGGACCCACACAGCGCACATCACAGCACACCAGACCCGAGGAGCTGCCGAGGATGGCCGGATCGGACAAGCGCAAGCAGAGCCTGTACTTCCCCGAAGAGATGCTGAAGGAAATCCAGATGGAGGCGGCCCGCCAGGACCGCTCGCTCTCGTGGATCGTGCAGAAGGCGTGGCGCATTGCCCGCAGCGAGATCGCCAAGTTCCCCTCGATCAACGACCTGCCCGACGACGAGTGAGCCCGGCGCCGCCCGGCGCCCCCCGGCCCTCCCCTTCCAAACAAACGCCGCAACGGAACGCCGGCGACGAACGCCGGACCCTCGGGCCCGGCGTTCGTGATTCGCGCGGCCGTCGCCGTCCGCGGTTCAGTCCACCGGCACCTGCACCGTGTGGAAGTTCAGGTCGCGCAGCACCACCTCGGCGTCGTTGAGGTCGCTGGCGATGAACTCGCACCGCTCCCGCCCATCGAGCACCGGCAGCGACTCGCCCCGCGAGCAGTCGTAGGCCCCGGTCTCGGGGTCGATCAGCCAGATGGCCCGGTCGGTGGCCTGGTTCGGCCGGGGCGCGGTGAAGACCAGCTTCGTGCCGTCCGGCGAGAGGTCGAAGTCGCCGATCTCGTGGTTGCTCCAGTGGTTGGCCCGCAGGTTGCCGGTGACGTTCTCCACCGGGCCCCCCAGGTCGCGGTTGATGCGCAGGATGTCGAAGTCGTCCCGGTTGGTGGGCGTCTCGTTGGCCTGCGATCGGCTGCAATCGCCCCGGGCGAGGAAGTAGATCCACTCCGAGTCGCTGCTGAACACCGGGTCGAAGCGCACCTCGTTGAAGTTGTAGGGCATCTGGCGGAAGCAGTCCCCGTCGGGGTTGCTCTCCAGTTCGAAGAGCGGGTGCACCTCGGGCTCGGGGGCGTTGGGCCGGGCGTCGAGCACGTTGAGCCGCCAGACGAGCTCGTCGCGGGTGAAGACGGCGAGGTAGCTCGCATCGGGCGCGAAGCCGATGGGCTGGCGGCCGTCGAACTGCGAGCCGGTCATCATCGCCTGCCCGAAGACGAAGATGGTGCTCTGGGCCCCGGTCGCCACGTTGTTGAACTTCACCGTCATGGTGGACAGCGTGGTCTCGATGAGGATGAGCAGCGAGCCGAACTGGGTCACCCGGAAGCCGCCGTTGGTGTTGATCGCGCCCACGAACGACGGGCAGTCGGGCAGCCCGGCGCCGTCGGCGCAGGCCTCGGCGTCGGGCTCGGCCACCGGCGAGGCCCGCACGTCGATGTCGTCGTCGATGTCCTGGGCCTGCCCCTTGCTGTAGACGATCAGCTCGACGACCCGCGGCTCCTCGCCCTCCTCGGGGACGCCCTGATAGGTGGTGAAGCGGAAGTCGTTGACCCCGTTGTCGACCTGGCGCACCTGATCGGTGAGCACCACCTTGCGCACGACGTCGACCGGGGCCACCCGGAGCTGGAAGCCGCCGCTGGCCGGGTCCGGCTCGAGCCAGCCGATCCAGGTCATGTCGGCGTTGAGGCGGCAGATCTTGGTGACGCAGTCGACGACGCCCTCGCCGCCGGTGAGGTTGTACTCCTCGTTGTCCTCGAAGTCGTAGACCATCATGTCGACCACGGCCGGTGATCCGTCCCGGGCCTGGATCCGCCGGGTGTAGGAGAGCCGCAAGCGGTCCTCGGTCTCCCCGCTGCCGCCGCCCGCGCCGCCGCCGCCGTCGGATCCGCCGTCGACCACCGCCGCGTCGAAGCGAGGCGGCTCGGCGTCACCGCCGCCGTCGTCGCAGCCGAACGCCAGCGGCCCGAGCGCCAGACAGGCGACGGCCAGCGATGAGACAACACCTCGAATCTGCATAGGAAAGTCGCTCCCTTCGGGCATGGTGCGGGGGATTCTAGCAGAAGCCGGGCGGCAGGATCCGTGGTGCCCGGGTCAGGGCAGCTCCAGCTCGCGCATCAGCTCTTCCATCGCGCCGGGGTCGAGGCCCGGCAGCAGCCGCTCGAGGTCGCCCATCTCGCCGATGTCGGCGGTGAGCAGGGCCCCGATGAGCCGGACCGAGACGAAGAACAGAGCCCCCCAGCCCGCCAGGCGCACCGCGAAGATCCACCGGGCGCGGGCTGCTCGATCGGCGGCGTCGGCGGCGGCGGTCAGCGCGGCGGGGTCGGCTACGCCGGCCAGGGCGAGGGCGGCGGTCCCTCCGATCTCGGCGGCCGCGGGCAGCGCGTCGGCGAGGGGGTCGCCCTGCCCGAGCCGGCGGGCGGCCCGGGCGCAGGCTCGGGCGGTCGGTCCGGGGGGCAGCAGGCGGGCGGCGCGCTCGAACCCGGCGGCGTCGAGCGGCGCGGCGGCCCACAGGCCGTGCGCGATCCGGCGGCGGGCGGCCCCGGGCAGCCGGGCGGCGAGCGGGCGCAGGCGGGCGGCGACGGCTGGGCGGGCGATGAGCCACACGGCGAGGGCCACCCCGATCAGCGCAAGGACTCGAGCGCCGCCACCCACGATTGCAGTCTACTGCAGCGCGTCAGGGAGTGTCCTGCCGTGCGCGCTCGATGAACGCGGCCAGCCCCGGCGCCAGCGACGACGCGTGGTCGCCCGGGACCGCGTGAACCGAGAACAGCGTCACCCCCGCCTCGTCCGCGGCCACCTGCACCGCGGCCGCGTTGTCGTGAAACCAGGAGTCGCCCTCGCCGATGTACGCGAGGTGCGGATGCACCATGTCGGTGACGTTGGGCAGCAGCGAGCGGAGCCGGCCTTCGATCGGGTCGAACGG
>JAUHYW010000081.1 GCA_030426085.1 bacterium
GGGCCCCGGACCTCGCCGGGGGGGCAGACGTCACACCCGAGGCCGCCCGTCAGCAGCGCCGGCAGCAGGCAGGTGACGGCCAGGGCGCCGGGCCCGGCCCGCCGGCCGGGTCGGGTGCGTCGGATCTGCATGGCATCGCCTCCCGTGGGTCCCGCTCGCCGCGGTACGGAGAATGGTGCCATCCCGAGGCTCGATGCAATCTCCGAGTATGGGTGTCGGTGGGCGGTGTGCGGGGTGCCGTATGACTGACAGACACCCCGCCGGGGCGGGGGTGAGCGCGGGCGGGGCGGCCGATCAGCCGCGGGGGATGAGGCGCAGCGTCGGGGGCTTCCTCCTCGGCCAGCGCCTCGTCGTCCAGTTCATCGTCGATGATCGTCGACCGCCGCGCCGTCCTCGCCGGCCTCGACCGCCCCGCCCCACCATGGGCACCTGGCGCTGCGACACCTCCAAGCCCGGGGGGCAGCCGGTGTGCAGCGAGGTGCGCAACGCGCCCGACGGCGCCGCCTGCGGCGGGCAGTGCAGCACCTGCCGGGCGGGGCGCTGCGTGGCGCCGACCCCGCCGCCCCAGCCCACCGCGACCGTCACGCTGAGCGGCCACCGGCTCGTCGAGCGCAGCCGCACGCTCGAGACCTGCGCCGCGCCCATCGCCAGCGTGGACCTCGACGAGGTGCGGATCTCGCGCCCCAAGTGCAAGCCGGGGCACTCGCCGCCCAACCGGCGCTGCCGACGGGGCAGTCGATACGCCTCGGTCCCCCAGCACATCACCGTGCCGCTCGGCGGCGAGAACCGCGCGTTCACCGGCCCGTGCTACGCCCACACGCGCGGGCCCGGCTCGGGCTGGAACAAGGGCCACAAGCTCTACATCACCAACGGCCCGTCGCGGAGCACCGAGCGGACCTGCGTCTACTGGGCCGGCTCGCACTCGCACACCGTCAAGATGTGCAGCAAGGCGACGGAGCGCTACACCAATGAGGTCGGCGCCGATCGCCAGCTCGCCCGCGGCAAGAAGCACGGCGAGGCGATCACCTACAAGCTGCCCTCCGCGCCGGCCGGCGACCTGACGCTGCGGGTGCAGTGGAGCGACGGCCAGATGGGCGAAGAGGTCGAATGGGGTGGCTCCGGTCAGGTGCTGCGGCGCACCGGCTCGAAGGACAACGCGATGACCTACACCCTCCACCGCCCGCCCCCGCCCCTCTGCCCCTGACGGCGCATCGGCGCCGGGCCGGGGGCCGGGCTGGCGCCTCGCCCTGCAACCGCGCCTCGATCCGCGCCTCGACGCCTCCGGGGGGTTGATCGATCGACCCGGCCGAGGTCCGAGACCCCCTCCCGATTCGAACGATCGACCGCCGGACGCCTGCCGAAGCCTGTCGCCGGCCGCTCCTTCGAATCGGGCGGCCTCCGCAGCCTCGCCGCCGCTCGATCGTTCGAATCATGAACGGGTCCCGGGCCCGACATCGACTCGATCGTTCGAATTTCGCAGGGTCCCGGACCCTCCCTCGATTCGTTCATTCGAATTTCGACGGGGTCTCGCGGCCTCTCCCGATCCGGTCATTCGAATTTCGAAGGGTCCCGGACCCGGGCTCGATTCGCTCGTTCGAATTCTGGCGGGGTGTCGGACCCTCCTCGATTCGTTCATTCGAATTTCGGCGGGGTGTCGGACCCTCCTCGATTCGTTCATTCGAATTTCGGCGGGGTGTCGGACCCTCCTCGATTCGTTGGTTCGAATTCGGGCGGGGTCTGGGACCCGACCTCGATTCGTTCATTCGAATTTCGACGGGGTCTCGGACCCTCTTCGATTCGTTCATTCGAATTTCGATGGGGTCTCGCATCATTCTGGCGGTCGTTCGGTCGGATCGCGCCGGGGTCGAGGACCTCATGGCGGTCGTACGATCGAATCGCGTCGGGGTCTCGCACCCTTTCGACGGTCGTCGGTCCCGCTCGCGCCGGGGTCGAGGACCTCCCGGTCGGTCCGGGACCCCGCGACAGATGGATCGCCGCCGGCTGGCCGCCTCGCTCACGCGGGGGTAGGCCCTTGACCGTCTCATCGTGGGCCGCCGCCCGCGCGGCTGCCCCCGGGCCCTTTGCTCCGGGGTCTTCGAGCCCTCGGCGCGGGTCACCTGACACATGACGGCGTCGACCTCAATGGCGCCAGGTGCGGCGCTCCGTCAGCGCAGCGCGCGGGCGAGCAGGTCGTCGATCGCCTGCCAGTAGCGGGCGCCGTGGGGCAGGTCGTTGTGGCCGGCGGTGAACTCGACCAGGGCGGCGTCGGGGGCGAGGCGGGCCAGGGTCCGGCCGTGCTCGAAGGGGATGATCTCGTCCCGGGTGCCGTGGATGACGAGCGCCGGGCCCTCGAATGCGCGCACGGCGGCCTCGTTGTCGAACGGGTCGGCGACGAAGACCCCGGGCAGCATGAACCGGCGGGCGATGACCTTCACGCTGCGGAAGGTGGACTCCAGGATCAGGCCCCGCAGGGGGCGCCGGCGGGCGAGGCCGCACATGACGCCGCCCCCGAGGGAGCGGCCGTGGGCCAGGGTCTGATCGGGGTCGACCTCGGGGCGGGCGGTGACGGCGTCGTAGAAGTCGACGACGTCGGCGACGAGCGCCTGCTCGGAGGGTGATCCGCCGGAGCGGCCGTAGCCCCGGTATTCGAGCAGCGCCACCGAGATGCCCCGCTGCCGGTAGGGCTCGAGGGCCGGGGCGGCGTAGTCGATCAGCTCGCCGTTGCCGTGGGCGAAGAAGACGACCGGTCCGGGGGACGCCGGGCTGCGTCCGCGGCCCGGCAGCAGCCAGCCTTCGCTGTGGCCGCCATCGTGGGGCACGTCGACCCGCACGAGGCCGGCGGGGCGGGGCCAGTCGGCGGGCGGCGGGGGGATGTGGCCGATGGGGAAGAGGATGCTGCGTTGCAGGGCGGTGAGCACGAGGAGTCCTCCGGCGAGGGCGAGCAGGGCGATGAGGGTGATCCGGGCGAGGCGCCGGGCGGGGGCGGCGCGGGTCACGGGTCGCGGCCGCCGGCGAGGTGGCCGCTGGCGAGGGCTTGCTCGATCAGGACCGGCGCCCCGGCTGCGGCGGCGTCGAGCACCGGGCGGCAGGCGGTGTCGGCGGGGCTGTGGGCGATCATGGCCATGTCCGATCCGGCGACGGCCCGCAGGCCGGCGACGACGGTCTCGCTCGACATGCCATACCACCGGATCCGGCCGGCGTCGACGAGCGCGGGGGCTGATGTCCGACGCCGACCTCGACGCGGTGCACGCCCGCATGATCGCCGAGGCCGCCGAGCGGGGCGCGCGCTTCGCGGCGGTGCGCGCCTGCCGGCACGCGCCGACCGATGGCTGCCGCTGCCGCAAGCCGCGGCCGGGGCTGCTGGTCTCGCTCTGCGCCCACCTCAAGGTGCCGCCGGCGGACGCGGTGTTCGTGGGCGACGCGCTGTCCGACCTGCGCGCGGCCCGGGGCGCCGGCATGCCCGGGGCGCTGGTCCTGACCGGCAAGGGGCGGGCGAGCGCCGCCGAGGTCCGCCGCGCGGGGCTGGCGACGGCGGGCGTCTTCGACGATCTGCGCGCCTTCGCCGTGGCCGAGGTCGGCGGCGGGTAGGGGCGACCGCGGGGGTGCTTTTCCTGCCGCCGGGCATGTGCCATCGTGCGGTCATGGAGTCCGGGGGGTTCATCGGCGCGTATCGGCTCGAGCAGCCGATCGGCGAGGGCGGCATGGGCGCGGTCTGGAAGGCCCGTCACCCGACGCTCGATCGCCCGGTCGCGCTCAAGCTCATCCGCAGCGAGGTCAAGGCGAGCCCCCAGGCGCGGGAGGCGTTCCTGCGCGAGGTGCGGGTGCTCAGCCGGCTGCACGGGCCCCAGATCCTGCACGTCACCGACTTCGGCTTCACCGAGGACGGCGATCCGTACATGGTCACCGAGTTCCTCGAGGGTGAGGATCTGCTGGCCCGGGTGCGCCGGGCGGGGCCCCTGGGGCCGGCCGAGGCGATCGAGATCGGGGTCGAGGTGCTCGAGGCGCTGGCCGAGGCCCACGCCGTGGGGCTGGTGCACCGCGATCTCAAGCCGGGCAACGTGTTCTTGCAGAAGCTGGCCGGCGGGGCCCGCACCGCGGTGAAGGTGCTCGACTTCGGGGTGGCCAAGCTGCTCGAGGGCGACGACGAGGACACCCTGTGGCCCGGGGCCCGGCTCAAGGGCTCGCCCCGCTACATGGCGCCGGAGCAGATCACCGGGGGGGCCATCACCCCGGCGACCGACATCTACGCCTTCGGCGCGATGATGTACCGGGTGCTGACCGGCAAGCCGCTGTTCGGCGGCGATCGGGACGCGGTGCTGCGGGCCCACGTCCGGGCGGCGCCGCCTCCGATGAACGGGCGGGCCCCGGGGCTGGCGGTGCCCGAGGAGCTGGAGGACATCGTCTTCGGCTGCCTGGAGAAGTCGCCGGGCGATCGGCCGGGCAGCGCCGACGCGCTCCAGATCCGGATGAAGCGCCTGGGTCAGCGGCTGCGGGCCGCGGTGGAGGACGAGGCGGGGCCGGCGGGGCTGTCCCTGGACTGGTCGGGGGGCGAGCTGTCGGGGGTGGACGACGGGGCGGCGGCCGGGCGGGGGCCGCTGTCGAGCGGGTCGATGCCCGGGCTGCCGCCGGGCGGCGAGGGCGGGGCCCGGGGCGAGCCGGGGTTGGACGCGTGGTTCCAGAGCACGGGCGAGCTGCCGGTGCCGCCGTCCGATCCGCCGGCGGCGGCGGCGGCCCCCGAGCCGACGCCCGCGCCGGTGAGCGCGGGCGCCGATGGCTGGGGGGTCGGGCCGGAGTCGGGGGGTGATCTCTCGGAGACGGGGCCGGCTCTGGAGCTGGATCATCGCCCGCGGCCGGCGGTCGCGGGCTCGATGGCCGGGGTGAGCGTGCCCGAGGGCGGCCTCGATCTGGAGCAGGGCGGCGACGCCGGGCTGGAGCTGGCGTTCGAGCCGGCCTCGCGGGGCTGGGGGCCGCCAGCGTCGCCTCCGGCGCCCGAGGCGGCCGCGGAGGCCCCGCCGCCCGATCCACCCCCGCCCGCTCCGCCGGCGGCCGAGGCGGCGCCCGCTCCGCCGGCGGCCGAGGCGGCGCCCGATCCGGCGGGCGGCATCCCCGATCGGCCCGGGGCCTATCGCCCGGCCCCGTCGGTGGTGGTGGCCCGGGTCGAGGGGCGCCCGTGGCACGCGCAGCACCGGCTCCCGCTCATCGCGGGGGCGGCGGTGGTCGGCCTGCTGCTGTTGGTCTGGATCGGGCGCGGCGCGCTGGTCGGCGGCCTGGGGGTCGAGCCGGCGGCGGCGGTCGACGCGGCGCTGGACGCGGCGGTCGACGCCGAGCCCCGGCGCCTCGATCTGGGCGAGGTGCCGCTGCCGCTCGACCGGGGGCTGGCCATCCTGGAGGCCCCGTCGGTCGCCCGGGGTCCGGCGGCCCACAACGGCGCCCCGACGCCCGAGCAGCGCCCGACGGTGTTGATCCGGCCCGACCCGCCGCCGGCCACCTTCACCCGGCTCGACACCGGGGAGGTGGTCTGCGAGGCGGCGGCGACCTGCCGGGTGCCGATCGACGTCGACATCCGGGTCACCCGCCCGGGCTATCGCGCGCTGACCCTGGCCGGGGACGATCTCTACGACCGCCGCGGCTCCTCGTGGCGGGTCATCCTGCGCCGCTGAGGGCCGGGGCGCCCGGCCGAACGCCGCCGCTTCGACCGGGCGGGTGACGCCGATCGAAGCGGCGCCCGATGGCGGTGGCCTCTGCGCCTTTTGCTGCTTCGATATCCTGCTATGCTCGTCGGCATGTCGACCCCCCTGCCGCAGCGGGCCGAGCTGGTCCGCCAGGCCGACGCCGTGGCGACGGTCATCGCCGTCGCCTCGGGCAGCTACGGGGTGCTGTTGAGCGTGCTCTACGAGCCGTTCGGCAGCGCCGACCTCTTCACCTTCGAGGCGGCCCGGTGGTCGGCGTGGCTCAACATCGCCGCGGCGGTGGACGGCATCGCCTTCATGTTCGGGCATCGGTTGGCGTCCCGGGCGGCGCTGCGCCGGGGGGGCGACCCCCAGCGGGCGTTCGAGCGGGTGGGCTTCGCGGCGCTGGTCGCGGCGATGCTCATCTCGGTGGGGCACTGCTACATCGGCGGCAGCCAGAGCACGATCCTGCCGGTGACCGGGGTGCTGCTGGCGGCGCTGGCGACCTGGTTCCTGCCCTGGCGGGCGGTGGTCGCGCTGGCGGCGGTGTGGGTGGCGGGCTACGCGACGGTGGTCGGGCTCGAGGCGGGCGGGGCGCTGCCCTACGCCCCCATCTTCCGCCAGGGCGAGGTGATGGCGCCGCTCTTCCTCGACTGGCGCTCGCTGCTGGGCATGAGCGTGCTGACCTTGATGCTGTTCGGCTCGATGATGGGGCTCCTGTATCGGTTCCACGGGCCGCTGCACGCCTCCCGGACGGCGGTGGAGCAGGCGGTCGAGGCCCGCACCGAGGCGCTGCGGGCGGCCCACGACAGCCTCGATCGCCACCTGGATCACCTGCGGACCCGGCCCGCCGAGCAGCGGGTTCGGGCGGCGGAGGACGACGCCCGCCGGGCCGACATCGAGCACCGGCTGCGCCGTCGGGCGGCCTCGGTGCGCACCGCCGAGGCCGCCGCCCGCCTCGACCGGCACCTGGCCGACGCCCATGCGCGGGCCCGGCGGCTGGCCGAGGTCCTGGAGTCCGGCGCCGAGGGGCCCCGCCTCGCCCGGCGGCCGCTGGTCGATCTGCGGGCGGCGCTGGACGGCATCTCGGGGGCCCTGGTCGACGTGCGCACCGCCCCCGGTCGGGTCACCGCGCCCCCGACGGGGGCCAGCCCGACGTCGTTGGACGAGATGGCCCGGGCGGTGGCCGCGCTGCTGCGCCGGCAGGCGGCCGACGACGGGGTGCGGGTGCAGCTCGAGCTGGGGCGCACCCCGCCGCTGGACGTCGACCGGGCGGCGCTGGAGCAGGCGCTGTTCGCGGTGATGCACAACGCGCTGCGGGCGGTGGCCGGGCAGCGCAGCCGGCGGGTGATCGTGCGCACCCGGGTCGAGGCCCGGGCGGTGCTGCTCGAGGTGCACGACACCGGCCCCGGGCTGCCGGCGGAGGACGTCTTCGAGGCGGGGGTCGGTCGGTGGCGGGGTCAGGGCATGGGGCTGACGCTGGCCCGGGAGACGGTCGAGGGCCACGGGGGCAGCCTCACCGGCGGGCCGTCGCCCCACGGGGGGGCGCTCGTGCGGCTGTCGCTCGCCCGCCCGGCGGTCGGGCTCGACGAGGCCGGCCGGCTCAGCGATGCAGGCGGGCCAGCTCGCGGGTGATGGCCTCGTCGACCCGGGGCGGCGCGTCGTCGAGCCGCTCGGTCAGGAAGCGCACCACCTCGGCCCGGTCGTCGGCGCCCCAGATGCGGGACAGGCTCACCACGGCCTGGATGCGGATCTGGGGGTCGGCGTCGGCGGTCGCCATCAGCTCGACGAGCCGCCGAGCGGAGTCGGTGCCGAGCACGCCCAGCGCGGCCACCGCCCGGACCCGGGTGTAGCGCTTCGCGGCGGGGTCGGCGGCCAGGGCGGTCGCGTGGGCCTCGGTCACCCCGACCCGGGCCAGGGCGTCGGGGGTCAGCGGGATGTCGATGGCGTCGATCAGCAGGCGCACGGTCGGCGGCACCGCGGCCTCGGCCACCTCGGGCGCCTTCGGGGCGTGCCCGTCGGGCCCGACCACCTGGGCCGCGGTGGAGCCGACGAAGAGGACGAGCGCGACCAGCCCGGCGGCGGTCACGAGGGCAGAGCGTGCAGACTTCATTCGGCCGCCTCCTCAGCCGGCGGGTTCACCGCGGCGTTCATGTGCATCACGAAGCCCTGCCCCGCCGTCAGGTGGGCCGGAGCCGAGGTCACCGTGGGGAACATCAGGTTGTCGCCGCCGGCGTTGCCCTCGGGGGTGTCGAGGATCTGGTCGGTGATGCCGCCGAAGAACTCCTGAGTGTGGTACAGGCCGAGGAAGTGACCGCCCTCGTGGCCCATGATGTGCCCGATGGACAGCGGGTTGGGGTCGAGCGCGGTGGCCACCGCGACCCCGCTGCGCACCGTGCCCGGCTGCAGCATCGGCCCGGGGGTGCCCCCGGCGATGCCCCCGATGGCGCCGCCGAACTGGGGCTCGCCGATGCGGTCGACGAAGAAGAACGACAGCCCGGTCTCGAAGGCGCTGAGGGCGAACATCTCGTGCAGGGTGCTGTCGAGCGCGGCCGGCCCGGGGCCCTGGGGGCCGCTGTCCACCGCGCGGAACCGCTCGGGGATGTCGGTGTAGGTCACCTCGCCCAGCTCGATGCCGATCTCGCCGTAGAACTCGGCCAGCCGGTTCAGCGCCGCCTGGAAGTCGGGGTCGTCGGGCGCGTTGGCCGCCGTCCAGCCCCGCGATCCGGTGAAGTGCATATGCACGTCGAGCACGCCCCGCTCGGGGCGGGGCCCGCGCTTGACGTAGACCAGGATGTCGACGGCGGTCGTCGTCGGGCCGAACTGCCCCAGGCCGGCGATCTGGAACCGCCACTCGCCGGGGCTCACCTCGACCTCGGGGTTGTTGGGCGCGAGCAGCGTCGCCAGCCCGGTGGCGGCGGTCGCCGAGCGGTTGGGGCTCTTGAACGCCCCGGGGAACGGCGAGAGCTGGCGGTCGAAGGCGGTGATCTGGACCCCGGGCGGGTTCTCGGCGACGAGGAGCTGCCCCTCGGGGCCTTCGAGGTGCACCACCGAGTAGAACACCGTCGGGTCGCCGATGCCGACGATCGTCAGGCTCTGTACGTCGTCGGGCAGGTCGAGGGTGAGCATCTCGGTGTAGCCCGCGGCGACCTCGACGTCGTCGAACTCGATCAGGTCGAGGCCGCCCGCCGTCGCCGGGGGCGGGGCCATGTCGGGGTCTTCGCCCGGCTCGGCGTCCCACGCGGGGGGGCCCATGTCGTCCGAACCGGGGTCGGCGTCGAACTCGGGGTCGAGGGTGAGCACGTCACCCGCTCCGCCGTCGCCGAAGACCACCGGGTCGGGGTCGGAGCCCCCGTCGGCGGGCACACAGGCGGGCAGGGCAAAGGCGAGCGAGACGGCCAGGGCGGCGCGGCGCATGACACCTCCATCGTCGGTCGGGGGGCGGCACCATAGCGAAGCGCGTCCGGCGCACCGCAGTGCAAAGACTTGCACCGCGGCCTTCGGTATCGCGCCGGCCGGGCGGGCGCTTTGTCCGACCGACCCTCTTGCGCCCACCGGCCCGGATCCGCTCTCTTTGGCCCGCGGCGCCCCCGGGGAGTCGGGCGCCGGGGGAGGACAGCATGTCGCGGTATATCGCCGCTTTCGTGATTCTGATCGCCGGGCCGCTCCTGACCGCGTGCAGCGAGGACGCGCCGGCCGATCCGCAGGAGGAGACGCCCGACGGGGGCATGCCGATGGAGGGCTGCGAGTCGGACTTCGCCTGCGGCGCGGGCCAGATCTGCAACATGGGCCAGTGCCGGGCCGGGCAGTGCAACCTCGAGCGCACCTGCCCGATGGGCCAGACCTGCGATCCGGCCGACTTCACGTGCAGCGACGAGAGCGAGCCGGGCTGCACCGCCGACGCCGAGTGCGCCGTCGGCTTCTGTATCGACGAGACCTGCCAGGACGTGCAGTGCGCCCGGGACGAGGACTGCGACCCCAACGAGCAGTGCTCCGAGCAGAACCGCTGCCTGCCGATGATCGCCGCCTGCGTCGACGGGGACGAGGACGGCTACGGCATCGGCATGGACTGCCTGGGCATCGACTGCGACGACGGCGACCCGAACATCAACCCCGGCGTCGAGGAGAACGGCCAGACCCGCTGCGACGACGGGGTCGACGACGACTGCTCGGGGGCCGACGCCCGCTGCGGCGAGCGCGATCAGGACATGGACGGGGTCACCGACCGCGGCGGGGACTGCGACGACGGCGACCCCGAGGTCAACCCGAACACCGACGAGGTCCCGTACAACGGCAAGGACGACGACTGCGACCCCGAGACGAGCGACGACGACGTCGACGGCGACGGGTCCATCGCCGAGGAGGCCGGGGGCGACGACTGCGACGACCGCGCGCCCCAGATCTACCCCGGCGCCCGGGAGATCGCGGGCGACGGCATCGACCAGGACTGCGACGGCATGGACCGCGAGCCGAGCATCGGCGACGCCGACGGGGATGGCTTCTCGGAGCTGGACGGGGACTGCAACGACGAGGATCCGGCGGTCAACCCCGATGCGCTCGAGGTGCCCTACAACGGCAAGGACGACGACTGCAACCGGGCCACGCCGGACAACGATCTGGACAACGACACCTTCCCCTCGCCCATCGACTGCGACGACGAGCGGCCCCGGGTGAACCCCGCCGAGGTCGAGGTCTACTACAACGGCCTGGACGACGACTGCGACCCGAGCACGGCCGACGACGACGCCGACGGGGACGGCTTCGCCGCCGCCGAGGTGGGCGGGCCCGACTGCAACGACCGGGCGGCGGCGGTCAACCCCGACGGGCTCGAGGAGAACTACAACGGCCTGGACGACGACTGCGACCCGACGACCCCCGACGACGACCTGGACGACGACGGCTTCGGGCGGGACGAGGACTGCGACGACAGCGACCCCGCCCGCAACCCGGGGGTGGTGGAGAACGCGACGACCCTGTGCGACGACGGCGTCGACCACGACTGCCGGGGCGGCGACGTGCAGTGTGACGCCGACGCGGTCGACGGGGACGGCGACGGGGTGCCCGACGATCAGGACTGCGCGCCGGAGGACCCGACCGTGCCCGGCCCCCGGGAGATCGTGGGCAACGGCGTCGACGACGACTGCGACCCCGCGACCCCCGATGAGCTGGCGGCGTGCGACGACGACGTCTTCGACGTCCAGGCGCCCAACGACGCGGTCGGCGACGCGCTCGGCGTCGAGGACGGCAACACCACCGGGGTGCAGTACGGCGACCTGCGCATCTGCCCGGGGGACGACGACTGGTACGTGATCGCGATCGGGCAGGACGACGGGCTCGAGGTCGACATCCGCTTCTCGCACGCCGAGGGCGACCTCGACCTGCGGCTGGTGCGGGTCGAGGCCGACGGCAGCACGACCCCCATCGACAGCAGCGTCTCGACGACCGATCGCGAGACGGTCTACCTGCGGCGGGCCCCCGAGGCGGGCACCTACGCGGTGCGGGTCTACGGCTACGAGGGCGCCGAGGGCGGCTACACGATGACGGTCAACGTGTTCGAGGGCTGCACCGACGACCCCGAGGGCCTCGACGCCGAGCACGGCGACGACCGGGGGTCGGCCACCCGGCTGCCGCCGGTCGACGAGACCCGCCAGATCTGCGACTACGACGACGACTTCTACCGCTTCGACGTGGACGCGGCGACCGAGGTGCGCATCGAGGTGCTCTTCCCCCACGCCGAAGGCGACATCGACGTCGAGCTGTACGACCCGGCCGGCGACCGCATCGCCGACGCGATCAGCTCCACCGACAACGAGCTGATCGAGATCGAGCTCACCCCGGGCACCTACACCCTGCGGGTCTACGGCTATCTGGGCGCCCGCAACCGCTACAACGTCTTCGTGGCCAGCAACGAGACCGACAGCGTGCGGGTGGAGTACGAGATGGACGAGGGCATCCCCGACGCCGCCGACGGCCAGCGCGGGGTGCTGGAGGTGAACCTGCCGATCGAGGCCCCGCCGGGCGCGATCATCCGGGAGTTGGTGGTGCGTGATCTGATCGTGCGCCACGCATTCCTGCCCGATCTGGTGGTGAGCTATCTGTGGGACGACGACCCGGTGGTGGTGGTGTGGAACCGGGCGGGGGACGAGAACGGCCGCGACGGCCGGCTCGATGACGACGTGCTGAACAACTTCTTCCTGCCCGGCAGCGACGACGACATCGACTTCGACGACCGCCGCCACCGCGAGTTCGCCGGCCGCCCGGCCAACGGCACGTTCACCCTGCGCATCGAGGACACGGTGAGCGGGGGCGTGGGGCAGTTCGAGCGCATCGACCTCGAGGTGGAGTACCTCGTGCCGCTGCGCTGAGGCGCATCACTCGGCCGCGCCCAGCTCACCGAGGTCGGGCCGCAGCGCGCCCTCCAGGTGCAGCGGCGCCTCGTCGGTGCTGTTGTTGCCCGCGCCCTGCACCACCGCCGACTGCCACACCCCGAAGCCCGCCTCGGCGTTGGCGGCGGTCGCGTTGCCTTCCAGGGTGGCGGTGGTCGACTGCGAGACGTTGATGCCCCGCTTGCCGTTGCCCGAGCTCTGGTTGCCCACCGCCGTCGCCAGCGTCGTGCGGTGCAGGCCGATGCCGTTGTGGCCGTTCCACCGGGTCACGCAGTCTTCGATCCGGGTCGCCGCCGTCGCCCCGACGTAGATGCCCCGGTTGGCGCCCTCGTTGACCTCGACCGCCCGCAGCGTGGTGCGGAAGCCCTGCCACAGCACCACCCCCCACCCGCCGGCCCGCAGCACCAGCGAGTCGGACAGCTCGCTGTCGACCGCCCGGTGCAGCACGATGCCGTGGCCCGACATCGTGTCGGCGGTGATGCCCCGAAATGCGCTGTCCCGGAAGTCGTTCGCCCACAGCGCCTGGCGGCTGGTGGTGACGTAGGCCCGGTCGATGACGTGGCCCTCGCCCCGGTCGATGCGCACGCCGATGTCGGTGCGCGAGGCGCCGACCTGGTTCAGCGTCAGCCGGTCGACGTCCCGGGCGGCGATGCCGTTCTCGGTGAACCGGTCGACGGTGCAGCGCACGAGGGTGACGTCGTGGCCCCGCACGTCGATGCCGATGGCCTCGGTGTCGTCCCCCTGGACCATGTGGCCGTCGCAGTCGAGGGTGACCCCGTCGGCGGCGATCACGATCGAGCCCTGGTGGTGCCCGGCCAGCGTGGTGTCGGCCTCGATGACGAGCGGCGCGGCCTGGGCGGCGGTGACGGTGAGGGCGGCGGCGGCGAGGGTGTTGATGAAGTGGCGCATGGTGTCTCTCCGAGTGTGATGGGGCCGTTCGGCCCGTTGTGTGTGGTGCATCGTCTGCACACTCAGGAGGTTAGCGGCGGGGCGGCTGGAGGCCGATGACCGTTCGGGCCAGCGGGTTGGCAGTTCGGGACAGGCGCCGGCGGGGCCGGGTCGAGCCGGGCCCTCAGCCCTCGTCGGCGTCGGCCCGCCAGGCGGCGGGGGCCTCGCCGGTCCAGCGGCGGAAGGCTCGGTGGAAGGCGCTCGTCTCGCTGTAGCCGAGCATGAACGCCACCTCGTAGATCGCCAGCGAGCCCTCGGCCAGCCAGTAGCGGGCGAGCTGGGCCCGCACGTCGTCGAGCGCTTGCTGGAAGGTGGTCCCCTCGGCTTTGAGCCGGCGGGCGAGGGTCCGGGCGCTGACGCCGAGGCTGCGGGCGACGGCGTCCTTGTCGGCGACGCCCCGGGGCAGCAGGTCGCGCAGGGTGCTCTCGACGGCCAGGGCGGTCTCGCCGATCCCGTCGCCCTCCGGCGTGCGGGCTTCGAGCAGCGCCACCAGCCCCGGCTGCAAGTCGACCCGGGCGCCGAGCACCGGCAGGTCGAGCGCGTCGCCGAGGTCGAGCAGGGTCTCGTCGGCTTCGAACCGGGGGGCGACGCCGAAGAGCGCGGCGTGCTCGGCCGGGTCGCCCAGCGGCGCGTGGGTGAAGTGCACCGCCCGCGGGACCCACGCCTGCCCGGTGAGGTGGCGGCCGAGCACGACCCACAGCCCGATCATGTGCTCGATGGGATGCCCCAGGGCCGCGAGCGCCGGGTGGGCCCCCACATGCAGCCGGCCGCCGACGAGCCGCCAGCGGGCGGCGTCGGTGACGAGGCCCTGGTGGCGGATGAAGAGCCCGAGCGCGTCGCGCAGGCGCGGGCAGTGGGCGATGGCGTAGCCCAGGACGCCGAGCGTGCCCGGCCCGGAGTGCTTCAGCGCGACGAGGCCCAGGTTGATGCCCGGCCGCGCGGCGAGCACCGCCCGGCCGACGGCGAGCTGGGCGGTCAGGGGCAGCGAGGCGTCGGGGTCGATCAGCTCGGCCTCGGTCAGCCCGGCGGCGTCGAGCAGGGCGCGCCGGGGCACCCCCGCGGCGACGCCGGCGCCGAGCAGCATGCGAAACAGGCCGGCGGCCAGTGTGGGTTCGGTCATCTCGCCTCCGTCGTCCGAGGTGTGCTTTCCACCTCGTGGCCCGATCGGTCAAGGGGGTGTCCCGAGATGCCATGGAGCCATCGGTCGCCGAGCGTTAGAGTCGGGGCGTCATCCGGAGGAGGAACATCATGGACATCACCCGCCCCGACGCCCACGAAGCCCCGCTCTGCCTGCGGGCCATGAAGACCGTGCTCGGCGCCGACGGCGTCATCGGGCCCGCCGAGGCCCGCCTCGTCGCCGCCGCCCAGCGCATCATCCTGGGCACCGACCTCGACTTCGACGCGCTCGAGCCCATCGCGCCGAAGGCGCTGGCCGAGGGGCTCACCCGCCCCGCGCTGCGGACCCAGCTCATCGGGGCGATGGTCGTGCTCAGCTTCGCCAGCGGGGAGGCGGGCCCCGAGCAGCTCGAAGCCATCGAGGCGTTCGCCGCCGCGCTCGACGTGCAGCTCGACGAGGTCGGGACCCTGCGGCGCTACGTGAAGCGCAACCTGGCGCTGCTGCGGTTCGACGTGCTGCGGCGGATGTACATCGGCCAGGGCGTGGCCCGCATCTGGGAGGAGGACGGCGTGCGGGGCATCGTGCGCACCATCGGCGGGGCGGCCGGGCTGCGCACTGATCCGGCGCTGGCGGCGAAGTACCGGGCGCTGGGCGAGATGCCCGAGGGCACGCTGGGCCGCGCGCTCTTCGACCACTACCGGACGAACGGCTTCCCCCTGCCCGGCGAGAAGTACGCCGGGCCCGAGATGATGATCCTGCACGACGTGGCGCATGTGCTGGGCGACTACGGGACCGACCACGCGGGCGAGTTCCAGGTGGCGGCGTTCACCGCCGGGTTCCGCCGGGCGCAGTCGTGGAGCATCCTGATCTTCGTGCTGTGCCAGTTCGACCTCGGGGTGCGGGTCGCCCCGCTGGCCGGCGTCGACGCGCAGATCGGGCTGCTCGAGCCCGAGCCGTTCTTCGAGGCGCTGATGCGGGGCAACGGGATGAAGCTGGACATCTTCGACGGGTGGGACTTCTGGGCGGCCGCCGACCGCCCGCTCGATGCGCTGCGCGCCGAGTACGGGATCGCGCCGGCCTGAAGCGGAGCGCTCAGCGCGCCCGGCGCCGCAGCAGGCCGAGCACGAGCAGCGCGAGCCACGGGGTGGGGCTCGACGAGCGCCCCGGCACGGCGCATCCGGTGGTGCCGCCGTCGGCCGGGACGTCGGGCTCGGCGCCGATGCCGGCGTCGACCACCGTGGCGTCGGGCGGCAGATCCATGTCGACCGGGTCTTCGACCTCCGGCGGCTCGTCGAGCACCGTCTCGTCCTCGGTCATCGGCCGGGCCGACTGCCAGTCGGCGATGCACTGGGCGGTGCCGGCGTCGACCACGCACCGCTGGCGCTCGGGGCAGCGCACCCCGAGGCACGGGTCGGGCGCGCAGGCCCCGTCGACGCAGGTCTCGCCCTCGGGGCAGGCGTCGGGGTCGCACCCGTCGGCCACGCACAGCCGGTCGATGCACAGCTCGCCGGCCACGCAGGGCGGGGTGCAGCCGGTCGGCTGGCACAGGCCGTCGACGCAGGCCTCGCCCGCCGCGCAGCTCAGCGCGGCGCAGCTGAATACGCACTGCCCCTCGCGGCAGAAGTTGCCCTCACCGCAGTCGACCCCGGCGCAGGGGTCGGGCACGCACGCCTCGCCGATGCACATCTCGCCGGCCGGGCAGCCGGTGTGGGCGCAGACGTCGGGGCCGCAGGCGCCGTCGGCGCAGACCTCGTCGGCGGGGCACTCGACGTCGGCGCAGGCGTCGAAGCAGACCCCGCCCCGGCAGATCTCGCCGGCGGGGCACTCGACGCCGGCGCACAGGGGCACGCAGGCGTCGCGCAGGCACTGCATGTCGTCGGGGCAGCGGCGGTCGCGGTCGCAGGGCCAGGCGCACAGGCCCTCGACGCAGCGGGTGCCGTCGGGGCAGGCGGCGTCTTCGTCGACCACCCCGTCGCAGTCGGCGTCGACGCCATTGCACAGGTCGGGCGGCAGCGCGCCGCAGCCCCCGCAGGCGTTGCGGACGGTCTCGTCGATCTCGCCGTCGCAGTCCTCGTCGGTGCCGTCGCAGGTCTCGGCGATCGCGCCCACCGTCGCCCGGCAGATCACGTCGCCCCGGGCCGAGCAGACCCGGACCCCCTCGGCGCAGGCCCCCGGCAGGCCGGTGGGGCACGGCGTCGCCTCGATCACCGGGGCGCCGTCGAGCCGCTGGTCGGTCAGCCCGTCGCAGTCGTTGTCGATCGCGTCGCACACCTCGGGGTTGCCGTCGGGCACACACAGGTAGCGGTCGCAGGCGTCGCCGATGCCGTCCCCGTCGCTGTCGTCCTGGCTGCGGTTGATCACCTTGGGGCAGTTGTCGCAGGCGTCCCCCACCCCGTCCCCGTCCTCGTCGGCCTGATCGGGGTTGGGCACGTCGGGGCAGTTGTCCTCGATGCCGCACAGCCCGTCCTCGTCCAGGTCGACGCAGATGCCGCCCAGCGAGCGCTCGAGCGTCAGCAGCGCCAGGGCGTGGCTCGACACCTGCGACCACCCGCCGGGGCCGATGCCGTCGTCCCACGCGCCGGCCGGGGTCTGCCACTGCAAGAGGGTGTAGGCGAAGTCGAAGTAGGCGCTCGTCGGCTCCTCGGGGAAGCCCAGCGCGGCCGGCTCACGCTCGCCGAAGTCGTCGTGGTACAGCGCGCCGCCGAGGCCGTCGTCCTCGGAGACCGCCAGGGCCTTCTCGGCGGCCCAGAAGTAGTAGTAGGCCCCGATGTCGCCGAAGCCGCCGATGGCGGTGTCGGTCTGCCAGTTCAGGGCGGCCCAGGCCAGCGCGCTCTGCACCCGGGGGTCGCCGGCGGGCACGCCCGACAGCCGGTGGCACCACACCCCCGACGCGGTCATCGTCGAGGCCGAATCCGGCCAGCCGCCGCCCGGCGAGTAGGCCAGCCCGCCGTCGGGGTTCTGGTCCTGCATCAGGTAGTTGACCACGTTGGGCAGCGGCGCGGCGGCGCCCTCGACCCACGCCTCGGACGCGGCGAGCGCGGCCACCGCGAAGGTCGTCGTCGTCAGCGGCCCGGTGCCCGGGTTGCGGGGGGCGCCGTAGCTCCAGCTCCCGTTCTGCTCCTGGTTGCGCTGGAGGGCGACGACGCCGTTGGCGAGGGCCTGGCGGGTGGTGACCGCGGCCCCGATCTCGTCGGGCCCGAGCCCGGCCTGCCACGCGCTCAGGGCCATCAGCGCGCCGCCGGTCTCGTAGCTCGACGCGTTCTGGTTGGGGTTGGTCAGCCCGGGGGTGGTCGAGATGATGGTGTCCATCAGGCGGATGGTCATCGCCTGGTCGAGCGGCTCGAGGCCCTCGAAGCCCAGCCGGCGGCCCTCCCAGCCGATGCCGTCGGTCTGCTCGAGCACCGCGAGCAGCGCCAGCGGGCTCTCCCGATCCTGCCGTACGTTGCCCCGACCGGCCTCCTGCTGGCGGATCCAGTCGATGCCCCGGTCGATGGCCTCGTCCACCGCGCAGGCGAAGGGCGTGCCCCCGCATTGAGCGGCGGCGTCGAGGGGGATGAAGGCGATGAAGGACGACAGCGCGGCAGCGGCCAGCCAACGATACATGGGTAGTCTCCCCAGTCCGGTCGAGCTTGTGGCGAAGGCGAATGAGTGCACCATGTAGATTGCCCCACGTCTACGCGCGGCGGATCTTACACGGGCGTTTCACCTCCCCCATGTGTCGGGGGAGTCACTTCGGGTCGCGGGTGCCACAAATCCCCGGGGTCGGGGATCGGGAGGGGCGGGTCAGAACAGGTCGAGCTGGGTCGCCTTGCTCGTCGAGCCGGCCGGCTTCTGGTCGCCGTGGCGCTCGGGCGGAGGCTGGCTGGCGGGGTGCCGCGGGGCGCGCTCGAGCGACTCGCCGAGCACGTGCCGCCGCCAGGCGAGCAGGCCCGAGGCCCGGCGGCGGGCGGTCTCGGCGCCCAGGCGGCTGTTGCGGAACAGGCGCTCGGTCAGCGCGTCGATGTCCGGCGCCTTGCGGGCGAGCAGGTCGGGCGCGACGACCTGCACCACCGGGCACTGCTCGATGATGCGGGCGTAGAGCTGACGCTCGGCGGCGGTGCCCTTGGTGGTCTCCATCAGCCGCTCGCCCATGTCGGTCAGCCGCGGCTCGTCGCCCTCCATGTGCACCAGCCCCAGCACCCGGGCGGCGTGCAGCCGGTACTGCACATGCCGCCGGCTGTACTGGGTCCAGTCCTCGATCGCCGCCAGCGTCTTGCAGCCGCGCCACACGGCGTGGGCCACGTAGCGCACCGTGTCGAGGTCGTTGGCCTGGGGGATGTCGAGCGTCTGCATCAGCGGCCTCCGGCGACGGGGGCCGGCGGCGCGATGCCGGCCCGGGCGAAGAGCGGTTCGATGTCGGGGCCCCGGCCCATGAACGCGGCGTACGACTCGGCCGGGTCGCGGCTGTTGCCCCGGGCCAGGATCTCGCGGCGGAAGGCCAGCCCCACCTCGCGGTCGAAGAGCTTGTCCCCGGCGAACCGGGTGAAGGCGTCGGCGTCGAGCACCTCGGCCCACTTGTAGCTGTAGTAGCCCGCCGCGTAGCCCACCGGGTTGGCGAACAGGTGGGGGAAGGCGGCGATCATCGCGTAGTCGTCGGGCAGCGCGGTGGGGGTGAAGCGGGCGAGCACCGTCCGGGCGTAGGCCATCACGTCCCCGTCCCGGGCCGGGTCGTAATCCCGATGCAGCGCCAGATCGACCGTCGCGAAGCCGAGCTGGCGCAGCATCTGGTACGCCTTGCGGAAGGTCCGGGCGGCCTCCATCTTCTCCAGCAGCGTATCGGGCAGCGGCGCGCCGGTCTCGTAGTGCCGGGCGAAGAGGTTCAGCGCCGGGCGCTGGCGGCACCAGTTCTCCATGATCTGGCTGGGCAGCTCGACGAAGTCCCACGCCACCGACGTGCCGGCCAGCGGGCGCAGCTCGACGGTGGTCAGCAGGCTGTGCAGCAGGTGGCCGAACTCGTGGAAGACGGTCTCGACCTCGCGGGGCTCGAGCAGCGCCGGGCGGTCGGGGCCGGGCGGGGTCAGGTTGGCCGCGATGACCCCGACGTGCGGCTCGCCCTTCGCCGGATCACCGAAGCGCAGCGGCCGCATCCAGGCCCCGCCCCGCTTGCCGTCCCGGGGGTGCAGGTCGACGTAGAACACGCCCAGCCGGCGGTCGCCCTCCTCGACGGCGTAGACCCGCACCGCCTCGTGCCACACCGGGTGGTCGTCCAGGCGGGTGAAGCGCACCCCGTAGAGCTTGCCGACGATGGCGTACAGCCCCTCGATGACCCGGTCGGCCTCGAACCACGGGCGCAGGGCCTCGTCGTCGAGGTCGAAGCGGGCCTTGCGCAGCTTCTCGGCGTAATAGGCCAGCGACCACGGCTCGATGGGCGGCGCATCGGGGCCCTCGAGCTCGCGGCGGAAGGCCAGCAGCGCGGCGTGATCGGCCGCCGCCGCCTCGACCGAGCGGCCCTCCAGCGTGCGGATGAACTCGGCCGCCGCCGCCCCGGACTTCGCCATGCGCCGCTCGGTGAGCAGATCGGCGATGTCGGGGTAGCCCAGCAGCCCGGCCCGGGCCCGGCGCAGCTCGAGGATGCGGGCGACCCGCGGCCGGTTGTCGTGGGGCGCCGCGGTGGCCCGGGTGGTGTAGGCCCGCCAGAAGCGCTCGCGCACGGCGGCGTCGTCGAGGTGGGTCATGATCGAGGTGTAGCTCGGCCCGTCGAGGCCGAAGCGCCAGCCCGCCACGCCCCGGCGCTCGGCGGCCGCCCGGGCCGCGGCGCGGGCGCTCTCGGGCAGCCCGGCGAGCTGCGCCTCGTCTTCGGCGACCCACTCGAAGGCGTCGGTCGCGTCAACCACCGCCTGGGCGTAGGCGTTGGTCAGCTCGGCCAGCTCGACGTCGATCTTCTCCAGCCGGGCTTTGGCCTCGGGCTCGAGGTCGGCGCCCTGCCGCCGGAACCCGGCCAGCGTCTCGTCGAGCAGCCGGGCCCGCACCGGATCGAGGCCCTGCGCTTCGTCGGACGCGGCGTAGGCCGACAGCGCCGCCCACAGCTTCGGATCGTGGGGGATGGCCGCGAAGAACCCGCTGACCTTCGGGTGCACCGCGTTGTACGCCGCCCGCAGATCGGGATCGCCGAGCAGCCCCTGGAGGTGGTTGACCAGCCCGTAGGCCTCCTCCAGCGGCTCGGTCGCCCGGTCGTAGGCCAGCAGCGTATTCGCGAACGTGCGCGGCCCGGGTTGCTCGGCGACGGCCTCGAGCGCCGCCCGCGAGCGGTCGAGCAGGTGGGCGATGGCCGGCTCGACGTGGTCGGGGCGGATGCGATCGAAGGGCAGCCGCGCGTGGCGGGTGACCAGGGGGTTGCCTTCGAGGGACGGATCGGTGTGGCTCTTCATCGCCGGGGAGGATAGCCGGAGTCGGCGCCGAGATCACCCGCCACGGCGATCGTGCCCCGAAGCCCCAGTGACCCGCTCACCCACGCCCAGCGCGTCGAACCGGCGCCCCCGCCCTGCCGGCAGAGCCGGCCTGTATGGCCCGTACAGGTGCAGTCGTCATCCGCTCTGCCACCACGGGTACGCGGTGAAGGGTTGCAGCCGATCGAGGCGGGTGAGCGTCGAGCCCCAGCGTCGGGTCAGCCGACGGCCGATCGCGACGCTCTTCTCGGGCATCGGCCCGTTGTGGCCACCCCGAGCGACCCCTTTGAGGACCGGCTCTGCGAAGTAGCGGATGGCCGTCCAATCCGTCTGACCGCTTCGGTAGTGACTCATCCGCCTGTCGAAGCGCGGCTCGATGTCCTGCCCCTGCTCGGCCAGAAAGCCGAGCAGGCGGCCCTCGTAGAGCGGATTGTCGGGTTCGAGCCGACACGCGCGGGTGAGCGCATCGCGAGCGGCCTTCGGATCATCCCCACCCCGGCCCAGGTTGTACCCGAGATACTCCCAGGCATAGGCATCGGCTTCGTCATGGGTGAGCACGGCTCGATAGAGGCGCACCGCGTCGGAGAACCGATGCTCCTGGCTCCGCTGAATCGCGAGCTGCCGCAGGTGCCCCACGTAGCATGTGACCGTCTCGATCGCTCGAGCGACGTCACCCGCCTTGATGGCATGGTGATGCACCTCGAGCCTCTCGGCGAGCGGCAGAGGCTCCAGATCCCGGCCGGCCACGTGGGCATGGACCTGCTCGACGAGCTCGCCGGCCTCGGATCGGGCGTCGACAAACTGCCTCAGGGGGCGGTGCATGCGCCGAGCCTCGTGCCCTTCAGCCGTCGCGGCGTCGGACAGCCACCCGGCCCGTGTGAGTCCCTCGATGCTGAGCCGATCGATCGAGGGGTCGGGGCGGCGCACGTCGTCGATCCGGAGCGGACCATAGACGCCGTTGACCATCTGACGGCCCCGCAACGCGCCCACAACGCGCGCCCCGCTCGACATACGGGCGCGCTTGACCCGAGCCCAGCTCTTGCGCAACAGCGCGTCGGCGTCGGCGTCGGCGTCGGCGTCGCCGTCGTCGGCCGGGACGCCCCTCCTCCGTTGGCGGGCCAGGGCGAGTCGCCGATACGCGGGGGGGAGCCCGAGCAGGAGCCGCCTCCACGCCAGCGGCTCGGGGCTCCCGTCGACCACGTCCTGGATGTCGTCGGGCAACTCGATGTCGACGCCGAGGGCAACCATCCGCTCGGAGAGGCTGCGCTTCGGGGCAGGGCGCAGGAACATCCAATGGTCGGCCTCGGGTGCCCACTTCAGCACGTCGCTCAGCACCTCGCGCCGCTGGCGGACGAAGGTGTGATCGTCCCACTCGAGCACGCGCGGGTCCTCACCGCTGGGGCCATCGGGCTCGAGCGCGTCCAGATCGACGATGTAGAGTGGGGCGCGAGAGCGCAGGGCCCGGAGCGCATACTGAAAAGCGCTGCGGCGCTCCTTCCAGGGGCGCTTCGGATCGAGGCAACAATCGACGACGTCCCGATCGATCCAGGGGCGAGCGCCTTCGGCGACGAGGCTCACGAGCCGCAGGTGATCGTCCGGCTCTCCGAAGAGTTCGACTTCGATGGCGTCCGGCGGCACGCCGTAGGGCCAGTCGTCGGACATGAAGACCGACGGCAGGCTCGCACCGGCCAGCGGGCTCGCCCCCTGCCCGGCGAGTTGGTCGAGCGCTTCGTCGATCGATTTGAGGTCAGCCATCACAGTCGTCGCTCGTCGGCCCAGGCTTTGAGGGCGCGGAGTCGGTCGAGGTTGAAATATACGGGCATCGTGCCCTCCGGGGCGAGCCAGTCGAATGGCTTCTCTCCTATCTGGCCGCCCAGATCGCGGTAGAAGCCTATGGTCGAGGGCACGTCGAGCGCGCCCAGGAGCATGCCTTCCCTCTCCGAGTGCAAGGCGAACTCGGCGACGAGGCCCAGCGCGAGCGTGCCCACACCTGCGTTGCAGCGATGTGGTGCGACCTCGATGAAGTCGAGCCGCAGGCATGGAGGCGGCCCCTTGAGCCGATATCGTCTTTTCAGTGCGACGGCGAAGGTCGCCTCGCCGGTCTCTGCCTCGAGCCCGACGAGCCCGACTCGGGCGCGGGTGAAGATACGCTTCCAACTCCACCGCCGGTGCGGCGCGTCCTCCGGTCGGGCATCGGGCCACGTCTGGTCGATCTGATCAGCGAGCCCGTAGGCGTTCGACTCGAGGCGGAGCGTCGGGCCGGACTTCAGCCGCCAACGGGAGGTACACCAACCCGAGGGCAGGCTGAGCGGTCCCGTGTGCCTCTTTCGCAAGTGCACCGATGGTCATCCTCTCGCCGTCCCGTCCCGCGACGGATAGCACTTCCCTTCGGGCGGGACAAGCTGCCGCCCGTGACCCGCCGAGATCGCCCGCCACGGCGGCGCCTTGCATCGAACCGGGCCCGTCCCTATGGTGCGCGCGGCCGCACGCGGCGGCCCGGATGTCAGGAGGTGCGCCATGGCAGCCCACGCCGGGGTCCCGGTCATCGACGTGCGGCGGTACGACGCCGCCACCATCCGCGCCGTCGGCGACGCGCTCGGCGAGCACGGGTTCGTCTCCATCGTCGGCCACGGGGTCGACCCGGCGCTGCTCGCCCGGGGCTTCGAGACCGCCGCCGACCTCTTCGCGCTGCCGCCCCCGGTGCTCGCGGCCTACGAGCGCCCCGACATCGGCCGCCAGCGGGGCTACGTGCCCTTCCGCCGGGAGAGCGCCGTCGGCGGGCTGGCCCCCGACCTCAAGGCGTTCTGGCACGTCGGCCGCGACCTGCCCCCCGAACACCCGCTGGTGCGGCGGGGCCTGATGCCCCCCAACCCGTGGCCCGCCGAGCGGCCGCTGTTCGCCCCGGTCATGCGCGCCGTCTACCGCGAGCTGGAGCGGGTGGCCCTGGCGATGCTCGACGCGCTCGCGGTCTACCTCGGCGCCGACCCCCGGGCGCTGCGGGACATGGTGCGGGACGGCAACAGCGTGCTGCGCATCATCGACTACCCCGAGGTGCGCGACGCCGAGCCGGGCGCGGTGCGGGCCGCGGCCCACGAAGACATCAACCTGCTGACCGTCCTGCCCGCCGCCACCCGCCCCGGGCTCGAGCTGCTGACCCGCGACGGCCGCTGGCTGCCCATCGAGTCGGCCCCCGGCGCGCTCATCTGCGACACCGGGGACATGATGCAGCTCCTCAGCGGCGGTCGGCTGCCGGCGGTCACCCACCGGGTGGTCAACCCGGTGGACGCCGACGGCGGGCGGCGCTCGATGCCGTTCTTCCTGCACCCCCGCCCCGACGCCCGGCTGGGGCTGCCCGGCCCCGACGGCCGGACCGACGGCGTGCTGGCCCACGACTTCCTGCTCGAGCGCCTCGCCGCCAACTACCGGACGCCGACCGACCCCGCGAGGCCCCGGTGAGCAGCCACACCATCAAGCTCGACCCCATCGAGGCCCCCGCCGCCCGCCGCTTCTTCGAAGAGCACGGCTTCGAGTTCCGCGACGCGCCGCACGCCTTCTGGCAGGCCCGGGGCCCCGGCTGCAACGCCACGTTCTATCTGTCGGGCAAGCTGCTGCTGCAAGGCAAGGAGGCCGACGTCTACCGCGGCCTCATGGGCGACGAGACCCCCGAGGCCCGGCCCTACTACCGCGCGCTCTCCAAGCACCCCAAGCCCCCGCCGGTCGCCTGGATCGGGACCGACGAGACCGGCAAGGGCGACTACTTCGGCCCGCTGGTGGTCGCCGGGGTCGTCTGCGAGCCGGCCCACCTCGAGATCCTGGCCACGCTGGGCGTCGACGACAGCAAGGCGGTGTCCGACGGCAAGGTGCCCGAGCTGGAGAAGGCCATCGTCGGCCTCTGCCGCCACGAGGTCATGTTCATCAGCCCGCCGACCTACAACCGGCTGCACGGCAAGATGGGCAACGTGAACAAGGTCATGTGCTGGGCCCACGCCAAGGTCATCGAGAACCTGCTGGCCGCCGAGACCGACCCTCGCCCCGACTGGATCCTGATCGACCGCTTCGCCCCCGACCACCAGATGAAGCGCGCGCTGGGCCCGCTCGCCCGCGAGGTCCGGTTCGCCCAGCGCCCCAAGGCCGAGGAGGATCCGGCCGTCGCCGCCGCCTCGATCATCGCCCGGGCGGCCTACCTGCGGGGGCTGGCCTCGCTCGGCCGCAAGTACGGGATGAAGCTGCCCGGCGGCGCCGGCAACCCGGTGCTCACCGCCGGCCGGCGATTCCTCGACACCCACGGCCGCGACGCGCTGGGCGAGGTGGGCAAGCTGCACTTCTCGACGACGCAGCAGATCGGCGGCTGACGATCCCGCCCGCCCGGTGACGCCGCCCTCTGGCCCCCCGCCGCCGGGCGCTGTATCGTCGGCCCCATGAGCACCCCGACCCTCATCGGCCTCACCGGCGGCATCGCCTGCGGCAAGTCCTTCGTCTCCCGCCTGCTCACCGAGCGGGGGGCCATCGTCGTCGACGCCGACCAGGTCGCCCGGGACGTCGTCGCGCCCGGCAGCCCGGGGCTGGCCGAGGTCGTCGAGGCGTTCGGCGAAGCGATCCTGACCGATGACGGCGCGCTCGACCGGGCGACGCTCGGGCAGCGGGTCTTCGGCGACGACGAGGCCCGCAAGCGGCTCGAAGGCATCCTGCACCCGGCCATCGCCCGGGAGAGCATGCGCCAGCTCGCCGACGCCGCCGCGCAGAAGCCGCCGCTGGTGGTCTACGACGCCGCGCTGCTCATCGAGGCCGGGCGATCCGACCTCTTCCGGCCGCTGGTGGTCGTCAGCGCGCCCCGCGAGACCCAGAAGCAGCGGCTGATGGCGCGCGACGGCCTCGACGCCGCGGCGGCCGAGGCCCGGCTGGCGGCGCAGATGCCGGTCGCCGAGAAGGCGAAGCGGGCGGACCACGTCATCGACAACGGCGGCAGCCGGGCACAGACCGCCGCCCAGGTCGACGCGCTGTGGGCCGCGCTGACCGGAGCCGCAGGGTGAGCGACACCAAGGCCCCCGGCGAGGTCGCCCTGATCACCGGCTTCCCCCGGCTGCTGGCCCGGGGGCTCGCCTTGCGGGGGCTCAACCTCGACCCGAGCAACCGGGTGTGGCTGCTGGTCGAGCCCGACGACCTGCCGCTGGCCGAGACCTTCCTCGACGAGCTCGAGCCCGCCGCCCGCGCGCGGATCGAGCTGCTGCCCGGGGGCCCCGAGCGGGTCGACCTGGGCCTCTCCGGGGCGCAGATCAGGGCCCTGCTGAGCGACGTCACCCGGGTCTTCCACGCCGGCCACGCCCCCGCCGACCGGGCCCGCCCGGCGGAGAACCCCCGCCGGCTCGAGGCCATCCTGCAGCTCGCCGCCGAGATGAAGCGCCTGCGCCGGGTGGCGGTGTTCTCGACCGCCTTCGTCAGCGGCGACCGCAGCGGGGTGGTGCTCGAAGAAGACCTGGAGGTCGGCCAGCGGCTGCGCACGCCCTTCGAGCGCAGCATGTACGCCGTCGAGCGCCTCGCCCGCTCGTGGATGCCCCGGCTGCCGGTGACCGTGCTGCGCCCGTCGGCCATGATCGGCCACTCGCGCACCGGCGAGGTGGGCGACGTCGACGAGGGGCCGACCTACCTGATGTCGCTGATGGTGCGGCTGCCGGCCGAGATGCCGATGCTGCTGCCGGGCACCGGCGGGGTGCCGTTCAACATCGTGCCGGTGGACTACGTGGTGCACGCGGCCTGGGCCCTGGCGACGCACCCGGCGGCCACCGGGCGCACCTTCCACCTGACCGACCCCAACCCGGTCAGCGCCCGCAAGGCGTTCGACCTGCTCGCCGCCCGTATCAACCGCCCGGCGCCCTTCGCCGGCCCGCTGGCCACCGGGCTGCTCGGCCGGGCGCTGCGCTACACCGGCCTGCGCCGGCTGGCCCCCCACCGGGTCGCGCTCTTCGAAGACCTCACCACCCACGTCACCTATAGCTGCTCCAACGCCCTCGAGCTGCTCGCCGAGGCCGACGTGGTCTGCCCGCCGTTCGAGAGCTACGCCGATACGCTGGTCGCCTGGCTGGCGGCGTTCGAGCGGGGGCGCCCCAAGGGCTGAGCGCGGGCGCGCTCGGGGCCCTTCGAATCGAAGCGACCGCACCTGTCGGCCGGGCCGACCGGCGCTGAGGAACACGCCGCGATTTGTCAGGATGGCCCCCGCCGACGGCTCGAAAACCACGGGGCACGGGGCCCCGGGGGCGCAGCCGGCTCGGCGGGATGTCAGGAGGCCATCGCAATGTGCCGACTCTGCGTCGTGCTCCTCGCCCTGGGGCTCACCGCCTGCGACGTGCCCGAGATGGGCGGGCCGGGGGACGCAGACGGGGGCGATTGGGGCCCGATGACGGACGGGGGGTTCCCGCTGGGGGACGAGACCCTGCGCATCGACCAGATGCAGATGCGGGCCACGGTCAACAGCTATCACGACTTCGTCTTCGGTGGCGCCTCGAACGGCACCGAGGCCACCGGCGCGCGGGCGTAGCCCCGCACCACCGGGCCCAGCTCGGGGTCGTCGGCCTCCTCGCCGACGTGCACGCAGTCGACGTCGACCCCGCCGCCGTCCACGCGCGGCAGACCCACGAGCGTGCGGCGCGCAGGCGAGCGCCCGTCATCACCGGGCACAGCCGCGCGCGGTGCAGGCGACCGCCGGCGGTGGTCGCGAGGGCCCGGCGCCGTGGGCCGGTTCGGGCGGTGGTCGGGAGGGCCTCGCGCCGGTTCGCGGGGCGCGGTGGCCGGTCACGGTGGGGGGGCCCCCTCCGCCGAGGGGGGGAGGAGCCGGCGGAGGGGGCTGGGGGCGCGGTCAGGGGTTCTCGAACCGGTCGGGCGCCTCGACGCAGGTGCCGTTGACGCACTCGAAGCCGGCGCCGCAGTCGATGTTGCGCAGGCAGTCGGGCATCACCTCGACCGGGGGCTGGCAGTAGCGCTCGAAGCAGACGTCCTCGCCGGCGCAGTCGTCGTCGCCGAAGCACGGGTTGCGGCACTGGCCGTCGACGCAGTGCAGGCCGTCGTCGCACTCCCGGTTTCGCAGGCACTCGACCTCGGGGCACAGGTTGGCGGCGCACAGGCCGCCCATGCACGCCTCGTGGGCCCCGCAGTCGGCGTCGCCGGCGCAGCGGGCGTTGCACACCGCGTCGATGCACACCCCGTCGGGGCAGTCGTTGTTGTTCTGGCACTCCACGTCCCGCTCGACGTCGGGGTCGCAGCGGCCGGCGGCGGCGTCGCAGCCGGTGCCCACCGGGCAGTCGGCGTGGGCGCTGCACCCCGAGAGGCACTGCCCGTCGACGCAGACCCCGTCGTCGCCGCACTGGCTGTCGAACTGGCAGAGGAAGTTGCACCCCGGGGCCGGCTCGGGCACGCAGCGGCCGCTGAGGCAGACGAGGCCCGAGGCGCACTGGTCGCTCTCCATGCACGAGCGGTCTTCGGGCACCCGGCAGAAGCCGTCTTCGCAGACGTCACCCGCCGGGCAGTCGCAGACGACCTCGCACGGCTGGGGTTCGGGCGGCGGCGGCACGCAGGTGTTGGTGTCGAGGTTGCAGATCTGGCCGGTGGGGCACTGGCACGAGGCGTCGCACGAGGCGCTGCCGTCGGGCTCGCACTGGCCGTTCGCGGTGCAGCGGTGCGCCTCGGGGCAGTGGGCGTCGATGCGGCACTCGGCGTCGGGGTCGTCGGCGCAGGCCCCGTCGACGCAGATGCGGCCGACCCCGCACTCGGCGTCGGCCTCGCACTCGGGGGCCGGCGGCTCGGGCTCGCCCTGGCAGCGACCGTCGACGCAGATCTGGCCCTGGCCGCAGTCGCCGTTGCGCTGGCACTCGGGGCGCCAGGGCGCCGGGCGGCCGTCTTCGCAGACGTAGCCCGGGGGCAGCTCGTCGACGTCTTCACAGGCCGGCCAGCAGCGGCCGTCGATGCAGTAGCCGTCGATGCCGCAGTCGGGGTCGAGCCGGCACTCCATGCGGCAGGTGCCGGCGATGCAGACGTCGCCCCGGGGGCACTCGGCGTCGTTCTGGCACCGGTCGGCCTCAAAGCAACGGCCCGATTCGCAGACGCAGCCGGGCATGCACTCGTTGTCGGTGTTGCAGTCCATGCCCTCGCCGTCGGCCCATACGCAGCGGCCGAGCGCGTTGCACTCCTGGCCCTCGGCGCAGTCGCGGGACGAGTTGCACTCGTCGGGCTGGGGCGCGGCGCAGAAGCCGTCGGCGCACAGCCCGCCGTTGGGGCAGTCGAGGTCGATGAAGCAGGGGATGCCGGGGGACGGCTCGCCGCCCGGCTGGTGGCAGATCTGGTCGCCGCCGCAGATGGCGCCGACCGGACAGTCCCGGTCGTTGAGACAGCGCAGCGGGGTGCACTCGCCGTACTCGTCGCAGGCGTAGCACGCGTCGTCGTCGCAGTATTCGTATGCGCCGAACTGACAGTCGAAGCAGTCGTTGTAGTTGCAGCCGCCGAGCAGCGCCACGAAGGCGGTGCCGAGCGCGAAGGGCAGGAGCGCGGTGCGCATGATGTACTCCTCGATGTGGCGAGGGCTCGCGGTTGGAGAGCGGACTCGCCGATTGTAGGCAGCAAGAGGCATGCCCTTCAAAACCGATGACGGGATCAGGTGTCACCGGGCCCGCGGAGACCGGGGCCCGAGCGGGGCGTGAACCGGGCGGCACACCGGGCGTGGCCCGACGTCACACCCCCCGGTGGAGCAGACGTCGTCCGATCGGCGGGGCGCGCTTGACCGATCGGGGGCGCCGCGCCACAGTCGGGGCCATGATCGTGCGCTCCGCCGTCGCCCTGCTCGCCTGCGCGCTCTCCGGCTGCCTGCTCGCCGAGGAGGACTGCGGCGCCGGCTTCGCGTTCGAGGACGGCCGCTGCGTGCCCCTGCGGGCGCCGCCCCCGTTCTACCCCGACGGCGAGCCGGCGCCCGATCCCGACGACGGGCTGCCGACGGCGGACGCGACCCCGCCCCCGCCGCCCGACCGGTGGGCCGACCACCGCATCGCCCTGATCGTGGATCTGACGGTGAGCGGCGCGGCCCGCCAGACGCCGGCCACTCCGGGCGCCGACATCGACGCGGTGCAGGCGATCGAGGTCACCCCCGGGGGCGATGTGCGCATCGGTCGGGGGGCCGAGGTGCTCGGGGCGCTGTTCGACGATCCGTTCGAGGGCAACCTGAACCTGGACGCCACCGCGGTGCTGGGGCTGCCCGACGGGCGGGTGGCCTCGCTGGGCGCAGAGGGGGGCTTCGTCTACGTCGGGCTGGATCTCACCCGGCCGCTGCGGGCGGGCGACGTGATCGTCGTCGCCGAGCTGACCGACCCCCGGGGCGAGGCCGACCTGTACGCGCTGTTCATGTGCCGCACGCCGGACAGCATCGAGAATTGCGAGTCGATGGGCGAGGGCGGGCCGGGCATCACCCGCTTCACGTTGGAGTAGCGCGATGGCCCGCCCCCACACCGTGCGCACGTTCCGTATCGAGCTGGCCGACGTCGACCGCGGGGTCTACGACGCCCTCGAGCTGCGGGTGGCCCAGCACCCGTCGGAGACCGATCGCTTCCTGATCGCCCGGGTGCTGGTGCGCTGCCTGGAGCACGCCGAGGGGGTCGACTTCGGGCCCGGCCTGTCGGACGGCGACGCCCCGGCGCTGTGGCGGCGCGACCTGCGGGGCGATCTGAAGGGCTGGATCGAGGTGGGGCACCCCGGCCCGGAGCGGCTGCACAAGGCGAGCAAGGCGGCCGATCGGGTGGCGGTGTACGGCTGGCGATCACCCGAGCGGCTGGTCGAGGCGATCCGGGACGGCCGGGTGCACCGGGCCGAGGCCATCGAGGTGCGGGCGCTCGACGTGGCGCTGCTCGACGGGCTCGCCGGGGCCCTGGGGCGGACCCATACCTGGTCGATCTCGGTGTCGGGCGGGGTGCTCTACGTCGACGTGGGCGGCGCGGTGCATGAGGGCGCGCTGCGCCGGCTGCCGATCGGGGATTGACGCCGGCCGGGCCGCTCAGTTCTCGTCGAGCAGGTCGCCCTCGAACTTCCGGATCGCCTCGCGGAAGGGGTCGGGCAGCGGCACCGGCTGGAAGTCTTCGTCGAGCCACACCAGCGTGATCCGCCCGGTGGCGACCGGGCGCCGGGTGCGCTTGTCGCTGACGAAGAAGTGGAAGGTGTAGCTGCTGCGCCCGAGGTGGGCCACCCGGACCCGCACGATGAGGGTGTCGTTGTAGCGGGCCGGGCTGTGGAAGTCGACCTGATGGGCCACGACCGCGCCGGGGGCGAGGTCGCGCACCGGGCCGTCGAGGCGGTGCAGCCCGAGGTGGGCCAGGTAGTCCATGCGGCCGACGTCGAAGTAGGCCGCGAAGCTGCCGAAGAAGACGATGCCGACGGCATCGGTCTCCGAGAGCCGGACCCGGATCTCCGTGCTGAAGCCGTAGGCGTTGAGGTCCTGGGTGACGGGTGCGGTCATGCCCCCGGGATGCCATCTCCGCGGCGGCGGCGCAAGAGCCAGCCGAAGCCGACGAGCAGGCCCATCAGCGGCAGGCCGTCCCCGCCGCTGCCCGGCGTGGCGCTGCACATGGGGCGGCCGCCGCCCCCGCCACCGCCACCGCCGCTCTCGCCGGCGTCCCCGCCGGGGCCGGCGTCGACGACGCTCACCGGCGGCACTTCGCCCTCACCCTCACCCTCGCCTTCGCCTTCACCCTCACCCTCGCCTTCACCCTCACCCTCGCCTTCACCCTCACCCTCACCCTCACCCTCACCCTCACCTTCGCCCTCACCTTCGCCCTCGCCTTCGCCCTCGCCCTCACCTTCGCCCTCACCTTCGCCCTCACCTTCCCCTTCGCCCTCGCCGCCCGGGCGATCGGCGCAGAAGGCGCCGCTGCGGTCGGTGTCGCACATCTGCCCGGCGTCGCCGCAGTGCTCGCGGACCAGCTCGCCGAAGCGGCAGCGCACGACGGTGTCGCCGTCGCAGACGCCGGTGGCCGGCACGCCCTCGCAGGGGTCGGCCTCGGTGCAGAAGTAGCCGATCTCGTCATCGATGTAGGCGCAGACCAGACCCTGAGCCCCGCAGTCGCGGCTCTGGAACTGGCCCTGCCCGCACCACTCGGCCACGTCGCCGTTGCACCGGCCGAGGTAGTCCAGGTCGTCGCACGCGCCGGGCTCGGGCTCGGGCTCGGGCTCGGGGTCCGGCTCGGGGTCGGGGGCCGGGCCGTCGTCGGGGGTGAGGCCGTCGATCCAGTCGGCGAGCGGGTCGAGGCGGGTCAGGTGGTCTTCGCCGACGCAGCTCGGGTCGCCCCACGACTCGACGCCGAGCACGACCGGGGCGCCGTCGGGGCCCATGTTGGAGATGATCGGGCCCCCGGAGTCGCCGAAGCAGATGCCCTGCAAGCCGTTGCCGTTGACCACGACCTCGCTGTTGCGCACGCCGGTGACCTCGACCACGGCGAAGTAGCGGCCGAAGCGGTTGCGATCGTAGGTCTCGCCGTAGCCCCCGGCCTCGACGTCCCGCCCGACGAGCGAGTTGTCGAGATCCTGACGGTTGAACGCGATGGGCTCCAGCTCGGGCACCGCGGCGACGGCGTCTTCGGCCAGGATGAGCAGCGCCGCGTCGACCCGGGGGTGGGCGATGGCGGCCTCGATCTGGAAGGTGGCGATGGGGTCGGTGGGCAGCAGGCCGATGCCGAAGCCCATGCGGTTGGCGGCGTTGCCGTCGATGCAGTGCTCGGCGGTGGCGACGACCCGGGGGTGCACGATGGTGCCGGTGCAGAAGTTGTTGCCCGGCTGGCCGGCCTGATGCAGCCAGCCGATGGCCAGCTTCTCGCCCTCGGTGAGCTCGATGACCTGCGGCTCGCGGGTGCCGTTGCGGATCTCGTCGGCGTGCTCGCCGATGGCGGGCATGGGCGCCGGCTCATCGGCCGGGGTGCAGCCGGCGAACAGGGCCCCTCCCAGGGCCAGGGCGCCCAGGGCGGGCGGGGACAGACGCGAGAAAACAGACACCGGGACCTCCTGCGGCCGTACGTTAGGTTCTTGACGTCGGCGATTCGCGGCGGGCGTATGGCAAGAACGATGCCAGATCAGTCCCGCACGGCGTGGCCGGCGCTCGCCCCCTACGCGCGCTCGAGCAGGGTCACCCCGCAGAGGGCCTCGTCGAACGAGACCAGCCCCCCGGCGTTCTGCACCAGCCCCAGGCCCGGCGCCGTACGCGCCTGCCGCTCGCCGGCCTCGCCCCGGAGCTGCAGCACCACCTCGTCGAGCATGCCCAGCCCGGTCGCCGCCAGCGGGTGCCCCTTGCTGATCAGGCCCCCGGAGAGGTTCATCGGCCGGGCCCCGGCGATCCCGTTGATGCCGTCGTCGGCCGCGTAGCCCCCGCCCTCGCCCTCGGCGCAGAAGCCCAGCGCCTCGACGTGCAGGATCTGACAGCCGGCGGTCGCGTCGTGCACCTCGGCGATCTGCACGTCGGCCGGCGCGGCGCCCGCCTCGGCGTAGGCCCGGGCCCCCGTGCGCTGCACCACCGACGGCCCCTCGAGCCCCCGCCAGCGGCCGCCGCCCAGCGCGCAGGCCCGGATCCGGATCGCCCGGGCCCGGGCCTCGGCCGGCAGCTTCGCCAGCCCGGCCTCGTCGACGATCAGCGCCGCCGCCGCGCCGTCGCTCAGCGGGCAGCACATCGCCCGGGTGAACGGGGCCACGATCGGCTTGTCGGCCAGCGCCTGCTCGACCGTCACCTCGAAGCGATACTGCGCCTTGGGGTTGAGCGCCCCGTGGCGGTGGTTGCGGGCGGCCACCGCCGCGATCTGCTCGACGGTGGTGCCGAAGCGGGCCATGTGATCCCGGGCCTGGAGGGCGTGCACATCGAGGAAGACCACCCGCGCGGGGTGCGGCTTCCAGCCCAGCTCGGCCCCCTGCTCGGCGAAGAGCGCCCGCCACTCCTCGGGGTGCCGCTGGTCGATGCCCCCGGCGAACAGCGCGAACGACTTCGCCGGATCGTCGGGCACCCAGGTCTTCTCGACCCCCACCGCCAGCGCCATCCCGGCCCCGGCCCGCACCGCCTGCACCGCCGCGTGCAGCGCCACCGAGCCGGTCGCGCAGCCGCCCTCGACGTTCACGATCGGGGCGTCGGGGTTCAGCCGGCCGGCGCGCTGAAGCGGCGACAGGCAGCCCTGGCCCCGGATGTTCGCCTGACCCCATGTGCCCAGGGCGCAGTTGCCGAAGGCCACCTGCTGCACCCCGAGGCCATCGGGCAGGCCGGCGTCGGTCAGGGCGCCCTCGACCACCTCGGCGGTCAGGTCGCGGAAGTCGCGCTCGGGCCACTTGCAAAACGCCGTGGCGGCGCTGCCGACGATATAGGTCGCGGTCATCGATCCTCGCTCGTCCGGTCCTCGGTCATCGGGTGTCTTCGAGCGCCCGGGGCGCCATCTCGGGCGGCGGCCCCTCGGCCAGCAGGTCGCACAGCGCCCGGCGCACCGCCGCGCTCAGCTTCTCGGGGTCGCTGCCGGGCATGATCATCGGCCCCACCCGCATGCCCACCGCCCCCGGCCGCGGCGTCCGCGAGCCGCTCGGCAGCACCTCGCCGGTGCCGAACACCGCCACCGGCAGGATGGGCCGCCGGCTCTCGACCGAGAGCAGGAACGCGCCGGCCTTGAACGGCCCCAGCGTGCCCTGGGGGGTGCGGGTGCCCTCGGGGAAGAAGCCCACGCTGTAGCCCTGGTCGAGCAGCGTGCGGCTGGCCGAGATCACCTCGGCCTTGCGCCGGGCGATCAAGTGCCCCGCCGTGCGCATGTAGCGGCCGAGGATGGGGACCTCGAACAGCGAGGGCTTGGCCACCATGCGGATGGTCAGCGGCAGGCTGTACATCATCACCGGCACGTCGAGGTGGCTCTGGTGGTTGGCGCACAGGATGTACGGCGCCTCGGGCAGATCGGGCAGAGCCGGCGGCCGGCGGTAGTCGGCCCGCGCCGCCCGGAAGATCGCCGGCACGATGCGGCGGATGAGCCACGGGTCGGCGGCCACCGGATCCTTGCGCCAGCGGCAGATCAGGGTGCCCACCGCCATGCGCCACATGGCGCCGAAGGCCAGCCGGGCCCAGCGCAGGTTCTGCAACAGCGACGGCATGGGCGGATGATGGACGGTCGGCTCCGCCGAGCGCAACCGCGGCGCGTTCAGCGGCCGACGGCCCCTTGCAAGATGTCCCGCAGCGCCAGCAGATCGGCTGGGCAGCCGTCCCGGTGGCGGGTCAGCAGCTCGGCCGCCACCGCCCGCTCGGCGCGGCGCCCGGTGAGTGGCCGACCGGGCGCGGCGAGGTCGTCGACCTTGAACCAGCGGTTGATCATCTCCCGGAAGAGCGCCTTGCCGCCCATGAGATCGCGCCACCGCCCGACACCCCAGCTCAGCGGATCGGCGCCGCCCGACAGCCCGGCGCACTGTGCGTCGAACGCGGCGGCGACGGCGTCCGGGGCCAGCGCCTCGCCTGCGGCGTCGGCCAGCGCCGCCAAGGCCGGCGAGGCCAGCAGGTGGTCGAGCACCTCCGCTCGGGAGGCGGCGCGCAGCACGCCGCGCTTCAGCTTCGGCGCCGGGCAGCGCTTGACCCGGTTGCGGGCGCCGATCAGCACCCGGTTGGCCGCCTCGACCCACAGCCGGCGCTGCGCTCCGGCGACCAGGTCGGCCGTGATCGCGTCCGGCGTGGCGCTGCACCACCGGCTCTGCGTCACCCAGGCCGGCTCGAGGAAGTAGTTCTCCAGCTCCTTGCGGCGCCAGATGAGCAGGTTGTGGGTCTGCGGGTCGGGGAACGCCGCCCAGGTCGCCTCGACCGCCGCGTCGTCGTGGTCGTCGCGGTCGATGACGAACCAGTACTCGGGGTGCGCCGGGTGCAGCGCCTGGGCCGCCGAGCGCACCGAGAAGCTGGGGCCGAGCGGCTCGACCCGGACCAGCGGGCTCAGCAGCGCGTCGAGCACCCGCACGTCGAGGCCATCGGGGTTGCCCTCGACGAAGAGCACATGCCGCGCCCGCTGACGGACCTCGGGCGCGCCGACGCCGCGGCGGACGCTGACCATCGGCTACTCGGGCTCCAGCATCAGCCGCCGCTCGGCGGGCACCGAGGCGAAGATCTCTTCGGCGTGGGTGGCCATGATGTACTGATTGCGGGGCGCGACCTCGCCCAGGTGGTGCACGAAGAGCCGCTGCCACTCGGCGTTGAGGTGCAGCTCGGGCTCGTCGATCAGAACGATGCTCGGGCGATCGCGGGTGGTGTGCCAGATGAGGAAGAGGGTCGAGATGAGCTCCTTCTGGCCCGAGCTGAGGCCGTCGAAGCTGTAGGACGGGCCGCCGCCGACGGGGGCGACGCGCAGGTCGAGCGCCCCGTCCGGCGCGGGCCTGAGCTTGTCGACCGTGCCACCGGCGAATGTCAGCATGAGGTCGTTGAGCGTACCGATCGCCGACTCGTCTGCCTCGCCGACATCCTCGAAGAGGCCTCCCCGGGCCATCAGGGCACGCACCAGGACTCGCTTGAAGACGCCGAACGCATCCGATTGAAAAGGTGATGGGGGCCGCAGGAGCACATCGAGCTTCGGATGGTTCTCTCGCACCTTTCGGTATGAGTGGAGGAAGAGCACCGGCGAGAGCACGAGTGGCTCCGTGCTCCACCCGAGGAGCGAGCCGAAGTAGTCCGGCGGAAAGTCGGCGTCGCGGAAGCGCGGGTCCCATACCGGATGCAGTACTTGCACCATTCGATGGTGGAGGGTGAGCCTAATCTCAGGGGGGCCGCGGAGCGAGCCATCGAGAGTTGCCTCGACGGCGAATGTGTCGGCCCCTGCTCGAACCAGCGCCTCCAGGGGTCGAGCACCCTCCAGGTTCGTGGAAGCACTTTGAACGCGGTCTCGATGCAACGCACCCGTCACCACCAGCGCGCAGCACTCCAGCACCGAGGTCTTGCCGACCCCGTTGCGGCTGCCGATCACGAAGACGTCCAGCTCCTCGGGCGTGCTCGGCGGGGGGAAGTCGAGCGCCAGATGCTCGATCGCTTTGTAGTCCTGGATCTCGATCCGGGCCAGCCGCAGCCGATCGGCGGGCGACCCGCCCGGGGCCTCGCGGGTGGCCATCGGCGGCTCCTCACTGCGCCGCGGGGCCCGCGGCGATCGATTCGCCGCAGCATGCCGCGCCCCGCGCACCGGCGCAACGCCCGGCTGCCGACGGGCTGTTGCCGCGCGCGCGGCTTGATCTCGTCTCGTCCGTCGGGTAGGTAATCCCGTCCGGCGTGCGGGTCCGCGCGACCCGGTACTCCACGAACCTCGGGAGGTCCTGCTTGAGCCGTCGCGCCGCGCCCGCCCTCGACGCCGCCGCGATCGGCCTGATGGCGCTGGCGATCCTCGCGACGGGCTGCCGCAGCGACCGCTCCCCGCCCATCGAGCGCCGCTCGCCCCCGCCGAAGGCCGGGCAGACGGCGGCGGCGACCGACACCGCCCGCGACGGGGCGCAGACCACCTTCGAGACCGGGAAGGACCGCTTCGTCTTCGCCATCGGCGGCGAGCCGGAGACCCTCGACCCGGGGCGGGCCCGGGGGGTCAACGAGAACAAGATCATCAGCAACCTGTTCGAGGGGCTCGTCGAGGTGCCCCTCGGCGCCGGGCCGCCGGTGCCCGGGGTCGCCGAGCGCTGGCAACGCTCGGAGGACGGCCGCGAGTACACCTTCCACCTGCGCAAAGACGCGAAGTGGAGCAACGGCGACCCGGTCACCGCCGAGGACTTCCGCTATAGCTGGATGCGGGTGCTCGACAAGAGCCTCGCGGCGCCCTACGCCGACATGCTGTACGTCATCGAGGGCGCCCGGGACCACTACGAGGGGCGGAACCCCGACCCGGAGTCGGTCGCGATCACCGTGGTCGACCCCCACACGCTGAAGGTGCGGCTGGCCTACGTGGCGCCGTTCTTCCTCGAGCTGTGCGCCTTCTACACCTACCGCCCGGTGCACCGGGCCACCGTCGAGGCGCTGCCCGACCGCTGGACCCGGCCGGAGCACATCGTCGTCAACGGGCCCTACACGCTCGTCGAGTGGAGCCTCAACCAGCGGCTGCGGGCGACGCAGAACCCGCACTACTGGGGGCGGGACGCGCTGCACATCCGCGAGTTCGAGGCGCTGCCCATCCAGGAGAACACCACGATGCTCACCGTCTACGAGGGCGGCGGGCTGGACTGGAACGGCTCGCTCGATCTGCCCGCGATCAAGATCAGCACCCTCGAGCGGCGGCCCGACTACCACGTGAACCCGTACCTCGGGGTGTACTTCTACCGGTACAACGTCACCCGCGAGGCGCTGGCCGACAACCGGGTGCGGCAGGCGCTGGCGATGGCCGTCGACCGCGAGGCGATCACCACGGTGATCAAGATGGGCATCACCCCCAGCGCCACGATGGTGCCGAAGATGGGGGCCTACGTCTCGGCCGGGACCGACGTGCGCTTCGACCCCAAGCGGGCCCGCGCGCTGCTCGCCGAGGCGGGCTACCCCGGCGGCGAGGGCTTCCCCCGGATGCAGGTGCTCTACAACACGCAGGAGAACCACAAGCGCATCGCCGAGATGATCCAGCAGATGTGGGCCCGGCACCTCAACGTGCAGGCCGACCTCGAGAACCAGGAGTGGAAGGTCTACCTCAAGTCGCAGCGCGACCTGGACTACGACATCAGCCGCTCGGGCTGGATCGGGGACTACCTGGACCCGATGACCTTCCTCGGTATGTGGAGCACGGGCAACGGCAACAACAACACCGGCTGGTCGGACAAAGAGTACGACGGCCTGCTCGAGCGCGCCCGCCACGAGGGCGACGAGCAGCGGCGGCTCGATCTGTTGCGTCAGGCGGAGGGCATCCTGCTGCAGCGGGGGCCGGTGCTGCCGATCTACCACTACGCGCGGGCCTATCTGCTCAACCCGGCGGTCGAAGGCTTCGAGCCCCACCCGCTCGACCTGCACCCGATCAAGTACATCCGAAAGACCCGATGAGCCCCAGCCCGAACCGACGGACCCCCTGCGCCGGAGGACCCATGAGCCACATGCCCCGCGCCGCGCGCCTGCTGGCGCTGTCTGCGCTCGCCGCCGCGGCGGTCGCGTGCAGCAGCAAGAACAGCACCGACGAGACCCCCGCCGGTGAGAAGGGCGCCGCCGCGACCGCCGACGGCGTCACCGCCGCCGACCGCAAGGAGCGCGACCCCCGGGTCTTCCTGCGCAGCCTCGGCGAGCCGGAGTACCTCGACCCGGGCCTGATCAGCGAGTCGGAGGGCGGCATCGTCGCCCACGACACCTTCGAGGGGCTGTATCAGTACGGCCCGACCCACCGGGAGTGGGTGCCCGGGGTGGCCAAGAGCCACGAGGTCTCGCCCGACGGCCGCACCTGGACGTTCAAGCTGCGCGCCGACTCCAAGTGGTCCGACGGCACCCCGGTGACCGCCAAGGACTTCGAGTGGAGCTGGAAGCGAGTGCTCGACCCCAAGACCGCCTCGCGCTACGCGGGCATCCTGTGGGTCATCGAGGGGGCCAAGGACTACAACCAGAACCCGGATGACGCCAAGGCCGCGGCGCTGCGCGACGCGGTCGGGGTCACCGCGCTCGACGACCACACCCTCCAGGTCGAGCTGGTCGCGCCGACGCCGTACTTCCTGCAGCTCACCGCGTTCTACACCTACGCCCCGGCGCCGCGGCACGTCATCGAGAAGCACGGCGACAAGTGGGCCCGCCCGGAGAACATCGTCAGCAACGGCCCGTGGAAGGTCGTCGAGTGGACCTCGCAGCAGCAGATCGTGGCCACCGCGAACCCCCACTACTGGGACAAGGCCAGCCTGCCGTTCGACAAGATCGTCTACCGCATCACCCAGGAGAGCGGCCCGGCCCACAACATGTACCTGGGCAACGAGCTGGACTACCTCGACAGCAAGATCCCGCCGTCGATGCTGACCAAGTACACCCGCGAGCGCTTCCCCGACATGAAGACCACCCCTTATCTCGGGGTGTATTTCTACATGTACAACGTCAAGAAGCCGCCGTTCGACGACGTGCGGGTGCGCAAGGCGCTCAACCTCGCCATCGACAAGAGCAAGATCGGCAAGTTCGTGGTCAAGGGCGGGCAGGCGCCGGCGGCCAACATCGTGCACCCGGGGCTGAAGGAGATGGGCTACGCCGTGCCCCAGGGGCCCGAGTTCGACCCCGAGAAGGCCAAGGCGCTGCTCGCCGAGGCGGGCTACGCCGACCCGAAGACCTTCCCCCGGTTCCAGATCAGCTACAACACGCTCGAGGGGCACAAGCTCGTCGCCGAGTACATCCAGCAGCAGTGGAAGAAGAACCTCGGCATCGAGTGCGACCTCGACAACATGGAGTGGAAGGTGCTGCTCAAGAAGCAGCACGACCGCGACTTCGCGGTGAGCCGCTCGGCCTGGATCGGGGACTACATCGACCCGATGACCTTCCTCGACCTGTGGGAGGGCGACAATCCCAACAACCGCACCAACTGGGCCAACCCGAAGTACGACGGGCTCATCGCCGCCGCCCGCTCCGAGGCCGACCCCGACAAGCGGCTCGACCTCTTGCGGCAGGCCGAAGAGGTCTTCCTCGAGGAGGTCCCGGCGTTCGGCATCTACTTCTACGTCAAGCAGGATCTGGTCAAGCCGTGGGTCGAGGGCTATCAGCCGCACCTCCAGGGCATCCACGCCAGCCGCTACTTCAAAGTGAAGCTGTGACGCTCTGACCGCGGCCCCGGCCGCACCCCGACCCCCGACTCCGGAGGAGCCGTGGTCCGCTTCATCATCCGGCGCCTGATCAGCTCGGTGCTGGTGCTGTTCGTGATCATCACCGCGTCGTTCTTCGTCATGAAGGTGGCCCCCGGCGGGCCGTTCGACGCCGATCGCAAGCTGCCCGACGAGGTCAAGAAGAACATCGAGGCCAAGTACCACCTCGACAAGCCCCTGTGGCAGCAGTACGGGCTCCAGATGAAGAGCATCGTGCTGCACGGCGACTTCGGCCCGTCGATGAAGTACCCCGATCGCACGGTCAACGAGATCCTGGCCGACGGGCTGCCGGTGAGCATGCTGCTCGGGGTGCAGGCCCTGATCATCGCCCTGATCATCGGGCTGCCGGCGGGGCTGATATCGGGGCTCAAACAGAACACGCTGACCGACTACACGGTGATGACCGGGGCGATGGCCGGGGTCTCGGTCCCCAACTTCGTGCTGGGGCCGCTGCTCATCTGGATCTTCGCGATCCAGTTCCAGTGGTTCGACGCGGCCAACTGGCACGGGCTGTCGAAGGGGCTGGGGCCGCACATCGCCACCAGCTTCCTGCCCAGCCTGACCCTGGGCATGTACTTCGCGGCCTACATCGCCCGGCTGACCCGGGGCGGCATGCTCGAGATCATCCGCCAGGACTACATCGGCACCGCCCGGGCCAAGGGGCTCGCCGAGAAGGTGGTGGTGATGCGCCACGCGCTCAAGGGCGCGATCATCCCGGTGGTCAGCTACCTGGGGCCGGCCTTCGCCGCGATGCTGACCGGCTCGGTGGTCATCGAGAAGATCTTCAACATCCCCGGCCTCGGCACCCACTTCGTCAACTCGGCGTTCAACCGGGACTACCCGCTGGTGCTGGGCACGATCGTGCTCTACTCGGCGCTGCTGGTCCTGCTCAACCTGGTGGTGGACGTGCTCTACACCGTGCTCGACCCGCGGGTGTCGTATGACTGAGCCCCTGCACGACGGCGGCCCGCCGCGGGGCGAGTCGCTCGAGACGACCAGCAAGCGCCAGCTCGAGAAGGGCACCAGCCTGTGGGCCGACGCCTGGAAGCGGCTGCTCAAGAACCGGGCGGCGCTGGCCGGGGCGCTCATCGTGGCCTTCATGGCCCTGTGCGCGGTGCTGTTCCCGATCATCGAGAGCGAGTTCACCCGCTTCCGCTTCGACGAGCAGCACCTCTCGGCCCAGCCCAAGCCGGTCGGGGCCCGCAGCGTGCCCGAGACCCACTTCCGCGTCGACGCCGAGATGAAGGCGAAGTTCGGCTACATCGACGCCGACGGCAGCGGCGCCATCAGCCGGCAGGAGCTGGCGGCGGCGATGCGCATGGGGGAGTTCAACACCCTCGACTTCGACGAGAGCGGCGCCCTGGGCGCGGCCGAGCTGGCCGAGGCCCCGATCAACCTCATCAAGGACGACGCGGCGTATACGCTCCAGGTGCTCGACGGGGACGGCGACGGCGAGCTCTCGCCCGAGGAGGCGTTCGACGGCGAGCTGACCGACGTGATGCCCGAGAGCGAGGCCCGGTTCTTCATCGGCAAGTTCGACGCCGACGACGACCGCGAGCTGTCCGAGGCCGAGTTCCCCGGGCTGCCGCTGCCCGAGGTGCACTGGTTCGGCACCGACGAGCTGGGCCGGGACATGCTGACCCGGGTGGTGATGGGGGCCCGGGTCTCGCTGCTCGTCGGCTTCATCGCGACGATGGTCAGCTTCCTCATCGGGGTGATCTGGGGGGCGACCGCCGGGTTCTACGGGGGCAAGGTCGACAACCTCATGATGCGGTTCGTCGATGTCATGTACGGCATGCCGTTCATGTTCCTGGTCATCCTGCTGATGGTGATCTTCCAGGACATGCCGGCCGATCGAAAACTCTTCCTGCTGTTCATGGCGCTGGGCGCGGTGCAATGGCTGACGATGGCCCGCATCGTGCGCGGGCAGGTCATCTCGCTCAAGGGGCGGGAGTTCGTCGAGGCGGCCCGGGCCATCGGGGTCGCCAAGCGGCGCATCATCTTCCGCCACCTCATCCCCAACGCGCTGGGCCCGATCATCGTCTACCTGACCCTGACGGTGCCCGCGGTCATGCTGCAGGAGGCCTTCTTGAGCTTCCTCGGCCTCGGGGTGCAGGCGCCCTACGCCTCGTGGGGCTCGCTGGCCGCCGAGGGGGCCAAGGCGTTCCGGGAGTACCCCTGGCTGATCATCTTCCCCGGCTCGGCGCTGGCGGTGACCCTGCTCTCGCTCAACTTCTTCGGTGACGGGCTGCGCGACGCGCTCGATCCCCAAGTGCGCAAGGACTGATCATGCCCAGGAGCGACGACATCCTGCTGTCGGTGCGCGATCTCCGGGTGGAGTTCCGCACCGAGGGCCAGACCATCCGGGCGGTGGACGGGGTCGACTTCGACCTGCGCCGGGGCCAGACCCTGGGCATCGTCGGCGAGTCGGGCTCGGGCAAGAGCGTCACCTGCAAGTCGCTGATGCAGCTCATCCCGATGCCGCCGGGGCGCATCGCGGGGGGCACGGTCGACTTCGAGGGGCGCGACCTCTTGCGGCTCTCGCGGCGGGAGATGCGGGCCCTGCGGGGCAACGACATCTCGATGATCTTCCAGGACCCGATGACCAGCCTCAACCCGTTCCTCAAGGTGAGCCGGCAGCTCACCGAGGTGCTCGAGCTGCACCAGGGCATGAGCCGCAAGGAGGCCCGGACCGAGGCCATCGGCATGCTGGAGAAGGTGGGCATCCCCGATCCGGTCAAGCGCTTCGACCAGTACCCCCACCAGTTCTCGGGCGGCATGCGCCAGCGGGTCATGATCGCCATGGCGCTGTTGTGCCGGCCCAAGCTGCTCATCGCCGACGAGCCGACGACGGCGCTCGACGTGACGATCCAGGCCCAGATCCTGGAGCTCATCAAGACCCTCAAGGACGAGGTGGGCACCAGCGTCATCCTCATCACCCACGACCTGGGGGTGGTGGCGGGCATGGCCGACGAGCTCTTGGTGATGTACGCCGGCAAGATCGCCGAGCGGGCCCCGGCCGGGCCGCTGTTCAAGCAGCCGGCCCACCCCTACACCGACGGGCTCTTGAAGTCGGTGCCCCGGGTCGACGAGAGCCAGCACACCCGCTTGCAGAGCATCCGCGGGCTGCCGCCGGTCGTCAGCGAGCTGCCCCCCGGCTGCCCGTTTGCGCCCCGCTGCGACTACGCCACCGCGGCGTGCGGCCAGACCTACCCCGCGGCCCGGGACTTCGGCGACGGGCAGCAGGCCCACTGCCATCACCCGCTGCGGGAGGAGGTCGCCCGATGACGGCCGCGCTGAACAAGTCCGGCGGGGCGGCGGGCGACGTGCTGCTCGAGGTGCGCGGGCTGCGCATGCACTTCCCGATCTACAAGGGCGCGCTCATCCGCCGCGAGGTGGCCCGGGTCAAGGCGGTCGACGGGCTCGACTTCGAGATCTACGCCGGCGAGACGCTGGGGCTGGTGGGCGAGTCGGGCTGCGGCAAGTCGACCACCGGGCGGGCGATCGTGCAGCTCTACCGGCCGACGGCGGGCGAGGTGGTCTTCGACGGCACCGATCTGACCGCCGTCGCGGCGGCGCGCGGCGAGCGGGGGCTCTTCCCCTATCGGCGCCACATCCAGATGATCTTCCAGGACCCCTACGCCTGCCTCAACCCGCGCATGACGGTGGGCGACATCATCGCCGAGCCGCTGTTGACCCACCGGCTGGTCGACGGGCGGGACGCGGCGCTGGAGCGGGTGCAGGCGCTGATGGTCAAGTGCGGGCTCAACCCGCAGTACGTGCGGCGCTACCCCCACGAGTTCAGCGGCGGGCAGCGGCAGCGCATCGGCATCGCCCGGGCGCTGGCGACCAACCCCCGGTTCATCGTCTGCGACGAGCCGATCTCGGCGCTGGACGTCTCGATCCAGGCCCAGATCATGAACCTGCTGCAAGACCTGCAGAAAGAGCTGGGGCTGACCTACCTGTTCATCGCCCACGACCTGGCGGCGGTGCGTCACATCAGCGACCGCATCGCGGTGATGTACCTGGGCCGGATCGTCGAGATCGCCGACTACGATCAGGTCTACGCCGACCCCCGCCACCCCTACACCCGGGCGCTCATCTCGGCGGTGCCCATCCCCGACCCCGAGGTCGAGGCCACCCGGGAGCGGGTGGTGCTCGAGGGGGACGTGCCCAGCCCCATCGACCCGCCTTCGGGCTGCCGCTTCCACACCCGCTGCCCGGCGCGCAAGGCCAACCCGCAGATCGCCGAGCGCTGCGTGCGGGAGGAGCCCACGCTGCGGGTCGTCGACGAGCGGGGCCACCGGGTCGCCTGCCACCTGTACGACATCGAGGAGCCGCGGCGCCCGGCCGAGGTGGCCTGAAGGGCCGCGCTCAGCGAGGGTGGGCCCGCAGATCGGCGCCCGCCCCCGACCCGGGTCACGCCATCGGCTCTGCCAGCCCCGGCGACCCGATCGCCGGCCTCGGGACAGGCGCGGAGTCCGGTCCGACCGGCTCGATTCTGCCCGATCATGCCTGCGAGTGAGGTCCGACCCCATGGAGAGGTGCGGGATCACCCCTTCGAGTGAGGTCCGACCCGTCTGCGGGCAGCGCCACACGATCCAGACGGGTCACACCGGCCTCTACCCGTGCCGCACGCGCCGATCCCGGTGGCACCGGATGTCGCGCCGACCGACCGCCGCTGATCCCGGTCCGACCCGGACTCCGGCCCGACCGGAGGGCGTCGATCCCGGTCCGACCGGGATCCCGGACAGTCCCGCGGGCCGCTCATCCGCCCCGGGGCGATGGGCGCCGCCCGAATCGACGCCCGGGCCCGCGCCGACCCGATCCGGCGCGCCGCGCGGCGCCCCGGCGCCCGGTCGGGCCTGGGATCGGCCCGCCGGTGACGCCGGGCGGGCCGACTGCACCGGGGATCGGCGCCCGCCCGGCGCCCGGCGGTCGCCTGCGACCGGATTCTGCGCCGAGGGCGCTCCCAGAGGACGCCTGCGACCTCATTGGCCCGAGCAAACGGCGCCCGGCGGGCCGGTCGCACCTCATTTTCTGGAGCAAACGGCGCCAGAGGGGGTCTTCGGACCGGGATCTGCGCGTGTGCCACTGCGCCGAGGGCCGCTTTGATGACC
>JAUHYW010000082.1 GCA_030426085.1 bacterium
TCGACGCAGCGCTCCCACTCCAACGCCTCGTTCAGCCTGGTCCTGTGAGGTCGATCGCTGTGTGAGCTCATGCGCAGACGGATCCGTATCGCGTGGGCCACGGGACGAGCAGGCGCTCGCCGATCCGCTCCGGCTCGGGGTGATACATGATGCTCACGGCGAGCACCGTGGGCCGGCCGGCGCCGGGATCCGGCTCCCGGTCGGCGCTCGTCGTCGACTGCCCGTCCGTGATGGTGGTCTCGGAGAGGGCCGGCAGGGGCGGGCTGGGGTCGGTCATCGGCGTATCGTATCGGTCATCTGAGCATCGTAACAGCCTCTCGGCGCCGCCGCCCAATCCGAAGGCCCCCGGCGGCGAACCCCCCGCGGGCCCCCGCACGCGCCCGGCCGGCCCCCTGCCGGCGACAAGATCCTTGACGGGAGGGTCGCCAAGCGAGTTGATTGCTCCCTACAGCGATTGGTGCGGCTTTGGATCTAAGGAGGACGATCGAGGGCAATCGGTTGACTCAACCGATCGACTGCCCACCGCGCGGGGCAAGGACCGAAAGCGGTCATCGGTAGGCATCGAGATGCCATCTCGAATGGCACCCCGATGCCTGCCGGTGGCTCCGCTCCGCCCGTCGCCGCGAACCATGTGTCCGCGGCGGCCCACCCATCCACACCTCACCCGTAGCCGCCGGGGCGGCGCCCGTCACCAACTCGTCGACCGCTCACGAAGAGCGGCCTCGGTTCACGCCGCGGCCGCCTCCTCTTCGCACAGCGCGCCGAGCGCTTCGATGAGCGCGTCGGCGTCCTTGGGGACCTTGCCGAACCGCTGCTCGACCCACGCCCGGACGTGCACCGCGATGGCGTGGGCGGTGCCCATCACCTGATACACGAACCGCCGCCGATACGGCCGCTGGGCCCACTTGCCGCGCACCTTCAGCACCGAGAAGAAGCGCTCGACCGCGGTCCGCTTGCGATACAGCGCCTCGAAGGTGTCGCTGCCGCGCGGGATGCGCAGGTTCGCCCGCGGGTTGTCGCCCGGCCGGATGTGAACCAGCGGCCCCAGCTTGCCGTGGGGGTCGCACATGTCTTCCCGTGGCTTCTCCAGCGGGCAGTCATCGGGGTGGAAGACCACCAGATGCTCGCCGCCGCGCCGGGTCGGGCGCTTCGCGGGGCAGTTGTAGGTGATGACACCCCGCCGCTTGTTGTAGCCGCAGCGCCGCATCCGGCAGCCGCCGGGGCACAGCGGCACGCCGTCGGCGTCGGTGTCGGGCGTGTCCCGCACCGGGTTGGCCGGGTTGAGCGCGATGACCGGCGCGGCGTCGATGGCATCGACCAGCCTGTAGAACGCTTCGGCGTCGTAGGCCGCGTCGGCGATGACCGAGCGAATCCTGCACCCCGGCGCATGCTCGCCGAGCAGGTGCTTGAGGTCGTGCAGGTCGCGCGCGGCCAGCACGCCGTCGGGCTCGTGGGCGCCATCGATGTCGAGCCGCAGCGGCAGCTCGTGGGTCTTCGTCCGGACCACGAAGGCATGCGCCTTGTGCCCGAAGTAGTATCGGTCCCGCGTGGCGTCGAAGCCCCAGGTGGCCTCGGGGTCGCTGTAGTGGCGGTGGCCCGCTTCGACCGGCCCGTCCGGCCGCCGCCCCGCCGGGCGGGCGTGGGTCCGGATGGCCGATCCGTCGGCGGCGACGTCGAGCAGCCGGGGCAGCAGGCCCAGCGTGGCCGAGCGGGCGACGGCGACCTTGGCCAGGAGCTGCTGCATCCGCCCGGCGAAGCCATGCAGGCGGCTGGTGTGTCCCCGGCCGGCGGCGGCTTCGGTGACCCGCTTCACGACGGCGCGCATGCGTGTCATCGGCGGGCGGGATGCCTTGCGCTGGCGCTTCTCTTCCTTGATGTGACGCAGGAACTTCGACCCTCGGCGGCGGATGGACGGTCGGGTCCATCGGGTCCGCGGGCTGCGCGCCGGCGGCGGGCCGTCGAGCAGGCGGGCCATGAAGTCGTAGAAGGTGGCCACGCCCGGCCCCCGGTCGGGGCGTCCGTCGGGCCGGGTGAGCGAGAATCCACACAGGATGCGCAGCTCGGGGCGGCCGTGCAGGGTCTCGACCCAGGCGTTGATCCGGTGCTCGCCGAGCAGCGCCATCAGGATGAGCGCCCGCAGCATGCAGACGGGGTCGCGGGGTGTTCGGCCGCCCGGGTGGCCGTCGTCGTAGCAGGCGGCGAGGTCGGCGCGGGCGGGCTCGAGGTCGAGCAGCGCGAGGCCGAGCACGAGCCCGCTCAACGCTGCGATCCGGCCGCGAGCGTCGGGGTGGGCTTCGATGTATGGGATCAGGTGTCGGGCGAGGTGCGCTCGGTAGCGCGGTGGTGTATGCTCCGGCATGTGCTCCTCCATGGAGCCGTGGCCGGCCGCTCGTTCAACCGATCACCGCTTGGCGAGCGGCCGGCTGTCCATGGAGACTAAGAGGGCTCGTTGACGTTTTGTCCGAATTACCGGTTATTTACGTGAACCGATCGTCCTTGACGATCATGGGCATGCGACGCACGTCGCTCTCGCTCATCTGCCCGCTTCTGCTGGCCATCGGGGGTACGACCGCGGTGGCGCAAGAGGGGGGACAGCCGACGGAGAACACCGGCGCCGAAGGGGAGGCGGCCGCCGGGGACGAGAAGGCCAAGAAGGCGGCCGAGGCCGCCGGAGAGAGCGCCGAGAAGGCGGAGGAGAGCGCCGAGAAGGCGGAGGAGAGCGCCGAGAAGGCCGAAGAGAGCGCGGAGGCGGCGAAGGGGGACGCCGCCGACGCGAAGGAGAGCGCCGAAGCCGCGGCGGCCGCTGCCCGAACCGCCCCCGAGGCGGCGCCCGAGGCCGCCGCCGCCGAAGCCGCCGCCGCCGAGAGCGAGGCCGCTGCGGCCAACGCCGAGGCCGCCGCCGCCAACGCGGACGCCGCGGCCGCCGAAGCCGAAGCCGCTGCCGCAGAGGCTGCGGCCGCCGAAGCCGCCCAGGCGACGGCCGCGGTCGCCGCCGGCGCCGACGATGACGAGATCGGGGTCCCCTGGCCTTCGGTCTACCTCGGCCTGTCCGCCGGTGGGCACTTCGTCCTCACCGACTGGGACTTCAGCGAGATCGACGGCGAGGGCAGGCCGGTCTCGCCCGAGTCGTCCTTCCTCGGCAAGCTGCGCATCGGCTTCCAGGCCGCCGAGTGGCTGGCCCTCGAAGGCTCGGTCGGCTACTTCCCGTTCAAGGCATCCACCGAGACCAACCCCGGCTGGCTCTACGAGATCGACGGCCTGTTCTTCCTGAAGAACGCGCCCTGGTCCGGCTTCGTCGTCGTCGGCGCCGGGCTGTACCACAACGCCGCGCCGGATCTGGTCGAGGACGAGGCCGACATCGACGTGCACCTCGGCCTCGGCACCAAGCTGCGCCTGGGGCACTACGTGTGGCTGCGAGGCGAGGTGCGCTACCACTTCGCCGACTCGCTCGATCCCGATCTGCCCTTCGGCAGCAACCTCGAGGCCACCCTCGGGCTCGACTTCATGCTCGGCGGCCCCGACCCGAAGCCCGAGGACACCGACGGGGACGGCATCATCGATCCCGACGACCAGTGCCCGACGGTGCCCGGCCTCGTGGAGACCGCCGGCTGCCCCGACCGCGATCGCGATGGCATCGTCGACGCCGAGGACGCCTGCCCCGACGCCGCCGGGCCGCCCGAGAACAAGGGCTGCCCCGACCGGGACGGCGACGGCATCCTCGACAAGGACGACAAGTGCCCCGACACCAAGGGCGTGCCCGAGGAGCAGGGCTGCCCGCCGTCGATCAAGGACAAGGACGGCGACGGCATCCCCGACGACAAGGACGTCTGCCCCGAGCAGCCGGAGGACATGGACGGCATCGAGGACGCCAACGGCTGTCCCGAGGACGACGCCGACAAGGACGGCATCCTCGACGCGGTCGACAAGTGCCCGCTGAAGGCCGAGACGAAGAACAACTTCGAAGAGGACGACGGCTGCCCCGACGAGGCGCCCAAGGTCGTGGTGACCTGCGAGCGGGTCGAGCTCAACGAGTCGGTCTACTTCGACCTGGCCAAGTACTCCATCCAGGCCCGGTCGTTCGGCCTGCTCGATCAGGTCGCCCAGGCCCTCCAGGACAACCCGCACATCAAGCAGGTGCGGGTCGAGGGTCACACCGACAACCAGGGCAACGACGGCTTCAACATGACGCTGTCGAACAACCGCGCCCGCGAGGTCCGGGTGTACCTCATCAAGAAGGGCGTCGACGAGAAGCGGCTGACCTCGAAGGGCTACGGCGAGACCCGGCCCATCGCGACGAACGACACCGAGCAGGGCCGGGCTCAGAACCGGCGGGTGGACTTCGTCATCACCGACCAGGAGAAGCGCGAGGGCTGCGAGTAGCCGCCCGGCGGCCGCGCCCGCGGCCGCTCTCCCCCGCCGCCCGCGGCGGCCCGCTCATGTGACCGGGCCGCCGACCTCCCCCTCTCGACCGCTCATCTCCCCCACGCGACCGGCGCCCGCTGGCGTCGGCTACGCCCGCCGCGTCGACCGCGCGCCCTGGCGCACCGCTCCGACAGACTGGCGGGCTGATCCGGCTTCGGGAGATCGAGTCGGGGGGATGCGCCGGGGGCGCCGGCTCAATTCGGCTCGTCGTTGGACGCGCCGCCGAGCGCCGCGACGGCACCCCGAACGGTCGGGCTACTGTGGTCGTCCTGGGGCGGCGAGAGCCCCCCTGCCGCCTGGGGCAGCGGGGGTTCGGACGGGCGGGGTTCGCTGGGGCGGGGGGCGAACTCCGCCGCCTTCGGGGGCGCCGAGGTGCGGGGCCGCCGGGCCGGTTCGGGCGCGTCTGCCGCCTCCTCCTCGGCCGCCGCCATGACCTCCTGAATCGCCGCGCCGAGCACGCGCCGGGTGAAGGGCTTGCGCAGCACCCGGCTCGCACCGAGCCGCCGGGCCAGATCGAGGTAGTCGACCTGCACCGTGCGCCCACCGCCCGAGATGGCGATGATCGGCGGCAGCCGCTCCTGACGGCGCAGGCGCCGCAGCAGCTCGATGCCGTCCATGTCGGGCATGTAGATGTCGGTGATCAGCAGGTCGATGCCGCCTTCACGCAGCCGCTCGATCGCGTGACGCCCGTTGTGCACCACGATCGGCGCATGCCCGTCCGCGATGAGCAGCGCCTGCAATGTGCGGGCACCCAGCACATTGTCTTCGGCGACGAGCACCGTGAGCGAGCGGCCCATGTCTCCACCCCCCAATTCCAACGGACGCGACGCACGCGCCGATCAACCATACCCGGTGGGGCGGCTTCATGCGACCGTGCCGTTCGATCGACCGGGCTCTTCGACGAGGCGCAGCGCGCCCACCGGGCAGCCTGCGACCGCCCATCGGATCAGCTGCGCGTCATCCTCGTCGTCCGCATGGATCACGACCCGGTCATGCTCATCAAGCGCGAAGGTCCCGGGCGCCTCGAGGACGCAGGTCGCCGCTCCGATGCACCGCGACCGGTCGACCACGACGCGCCGGGTCATCGGGCGGGTGCCATGTCGGGCGCGGCGTCCACCGCGAGGTCGGGCGCGGCGTCGACGGCCTGATCGGGGCCGGCGTCGTCCGGCGCTCCCTGGTCGATCGCCTCACCATCGGGGGCCCCGTCGGGCAGGGTCCCGTCGGGCAGGGTCCCGTCGGGCAGGGCCCCGTCGGGCAGGGGCTCGGCATCGCTCGGGTCACCATCACCGGGGGCGCCGTCCACCGGCGATCCGTCGGGCGCCGCGTCTCCCCCATCGGCCGGGCCGGCGTCCACCGGCGCGCCGTCGGGCGGCGGCGGCGCGGCGTCCACGACGTAGTCTTCGCCCACGCACTGCCCGAAGATGCACATCCGGCGGTCACCGCAGTGGGCGTCGGTGACGCACGCCCGGCCGCAGACGCCCGACTCGCCGCCCTCGTCGAGCAGGCAGATCTCGTCGCGCGCGGTCACGCAGTCGCGGTCGGCGCTGCACTCTCGGAGGCACACCCCGACCCGCTCGCCGTCATCGCGCACCGCCGCGTCACCGCTCGCCCCGATGACCGGGCGGCAGATCTCCCCCGACTCGCAGTCGGCGTCCTGGCGGCAGTCGCCCCCTTCGACGAGGAACTCGGTGGTGCAGGCGGCGCCGACGAGCAGCGCGCCGAGGGCGGCGACGCGCAGGGCTCGCCAGGGCGAGAGCGGGCGATGCATGAGGTCTTCTCCGGCCGGTCGACCCGGGTTGGTACACCACCCCGACGGTCGGCGTAAAGCGACCCGCGGCCCGGGCCCGGGGTTGCGCCGTCGGGCCCCGCTCGGCAGAATCGCGGCCCCGCTGTACAGGAGGCCCCCGTGACCGTCCGCACCCGCATCGCCCCCTCCCCCACCGGCGACCCGCACGTCGGCACCGCCTACGTGGCGCTGTTCAACTACTGCTTCGCCAAGGTCAACGGCGGGCAGTTCGTGCTGCGCATCGAAGACACCGATCAGGCCCGCAGCACCCGCGAGTCGGAGGATGCCATCCTCGCCGCCCTGCGCTGGGTAGGCCTGGAGTGGGACGAGGGCCCCGACGTCGGCGGCCCCCACGGCCCGTACCGCCAGAGCGAGCGCAGCGCGCTGTACCGGGAGCACGCGCAGATCCTGATCGACCGGGGGCACGCCTTCCGCTGCTTCTGCACCGCCGAGCGGCTGGCCGAGGTGCGCAAGGCCCAGATCGCCGCCAAGGCGACCCCCCGCTACGACGGGCGCTGCCTGGGCCTCGACCCCGACGAGGTGGCCCGGCGGGTCGCCGCCGGCGAGACCCACGTCGTGCGCATGAAGATCCCGTCGGAGGGCACCTGCGTGGTGCGCGACCGCCTGCGGGATCCCATCCACATCGACTACGCCCAGGTCGACATGCAGGTGCTCGTCAAGAGCGACGGCCTGCCGACCTACCACCTGGCCAACGTGGTCGACGACCATCACATGGGCATCACCCACGTCATGCGCGGCGAGGAGTGGATCAGCTCGGCGCCCAAGCACCTGCTGCTCTACGGCTACTTCGGCTGGGACGCGCCCGAGCTGTGCCACCTGCCGCTGCTGCGCAACCCCGACAAGAGCAAGCTCAGCAAGCGCAAGAACCCGACGAGCATCCTCTACTACCAGCGCATGGGCTTCCTGCCCGAGGCGCTGCTGAACTACCTCGGCCGCATGGCGTGGTCGATGCCCGACGAGTCGGAGAAGTTCGACCTCACCCAGATGCTCGAGCACTTCGACCTCGACCGCATCTCGCTCGGGGGGCCGGTCTTCGACGTCGACAAGCTGACCTGGCTCAACGGGCGCTATATCCGCGAGGACCTCGACGACGACGCCTTCGTCGACCGGGTCGTGCAGTGGCAGCTCAACCGCGAGGCGCTCGCCGCGCTCATCCCGCTGGTGCGCCCCCGCATCTCGAAGTGGAGCGATCTGGTCGACGTGGCCGGCTTCTTCCTCCAGGGCATGCCGACCATCACCCCCGACGATCTGGCCCACAAGCGGCTCGAACCGGCCGAGGTGCAGCGGGTGCTGGTCTGGACACAGTGGCAGCTCGAGGCGCTGCCCGCGTGGCAGGCCGAGGGCGTCGAGGCCGCCCTGCGGGGCGCCGCCGGGCTGCTCGAGATGAAGCTGCGCGACTCGCTGGCGCCGCTCTTCGTGGCCATCTCGGGTCAGAAGAGCTCGACGCCGCTCTTCGACACCATCGCCATCCTCGGGCGTGACCTGAGCCTCGCCCGGCTGCGGCACGCGGTGGAGGTGCTCGGCGGGGTCAGCAAGAAGCAGCTCGGGCGGTACAAGAAGGCCTACGATCAGGCCCGGCGGGCGCAGGCGGCCGAAGCGCAGAGCTGACCCGGCCCTCGAGCGGGGCGCTCAGTCGACCGGCAAGCGCAGCTCGGTGGGCGACGAGACCCCGACGTGGGCCCCCCACACCTTGCCCTCGTCGAACGCGAAGCCGAACGGCTCGTCGACCGGCACGTCCAGCCGCAGCACGAGATCGGCCCGGCCGAGGCGGATGCGGAACTCCAGCTCGGCGGCGATCTGGTCGGTCTCGTCGGCGATGATCCAGCCCTTTGCCGTCCGGTCGCTGCCCAGGGCGTAGCCCACCAGCACCTCGGAGAGCGGCACCGTCACGTAGGTGCCCCGCAGGGCGGTCCGCAGGAACCGGGTGTCGAACCCGACCTCGAGCCGGGTCTGCCCCACGACGTTGTATCCGCTCTGCCCGAAGAGCTGCGTCTCCCGGCTGTCGTCGAAGCCGTACAGGTTGGCCACCGCCAGCTCGCCGCCGATCACCAGCCCGAAGCTGAACCGCTGGAAGAAGTCGAAGTAGCCCACCACCGCGCCGGTCTGCGGAGCCCACAGCCACAGGTCGCGCGCCCCGCGCATGCCCGTCGCCGAGTGCAGCGCGATCAGATCGTTGATCGTCTGCTGCGGCTGCTCGTCCCGCAGGATGGCCGTCGGCGCGCCCAGCCCCAGCCCCAGGCGGATCTGGCGGGAGAGCGTGCGCCACACCCAGTAGTGGGCGGCGTAGACGTTGCCCACCTGGAAGGTCTGGGCGTCCTGCTCGCCGAGGGTGCTGTCGAGCCAGATGAAGCCCCACGACAGCTCGACCTCGTTGAAGCCGACCGGCTGCATCACCCGCAGCTTGGGTGAGAGCGCGAACTGGGACTCCTCGGCCCCCGAGTCGTCCCCTTCGACCGAGGCGAACCAGGTGCCGATGTCCAGGTGGAACTGCAAGTCCCGACGGCCGTAGCCCGGGCCGAGGCCCAGATCCTCGGCCGGTCGGGTGAGCTCGTGGGGGCTGATGTCGGCGCGGGCGGGCACCGCGCACAGTCCGGCCAGGGCCGCAAAAGCAGCGGCCGACCGCAGATATCGAGGCTTCAACGGGCTGTCCTCCGAAGCGCCAACGGGCTCTCTGGTGTACTCTCCCGGTCGCCGTCCACGCAAGCCCGCTCGCCTCGACCCACCGCGGGTGAGCGTTCCCGTTGACACCGCCGCGTCCGATTTGCTGCGCTGTAGACGCCCGCCCCGCGCGGGCGTCCGTCGGCAGGGAGGACACCATGACGATCCGCCGGAGGCGTGCGCTCGCCGCCGCGCTCATCTGTGCGACGGGGGCCGGGGCGGCCCTCGCCGCGCCCGAAGGCACGCCCCAGCTCGGGCTGACCCAGGGGCTCGACGCCAACACCACCGTGCGGGTGCGGGTGCTCGACGCCGACGAGACCATCCGGGTCTGCTCGAGCGACGACGGCTTGCAGGATCCCGACGTCGCCGGCGGCGAGGTGGGGCGCATCGACCAGGTGCCCGGCACCCCCAACCCGGTCCACCCCGACCGGCTCGGGGCCGAGATCATCGCCTACGCCCCCGGGGCCGCCGAGTGCGCCGGCTTCGCCGACTGCGACGTGATGGTGCCCGAGCTGTGCTACGTGCAGCCCTACGGGGTGCCCATCGAGGCCTTCCGCGAGCGCAACGAGCGGGAGCCGATGGGCAGCGAGCGGGCCCGCTGCGGGCGGCTGCTGTCGGTGAGCCCGGCCGGCCTCGGCTACTGCACCGCCGACACCGAGGATCCGCTGTATCATGTGCTCGACGCTGGCGAGCCGGGGCTGTGGGGCTTCGACTTCGTCGGCGAGCCCGAGACCCGGACCCCCAGCGGCACCTCGACCCGCTACTTCGAGATCGAGGTGCGCCGCCCCGACGACAGCCCCATCGAGGGCAGCCGGGTCTCGGCGCTGTTCTGGCAGCTCAACGCCCACGACTTCACCTACGCCACCGCGGCCGACTTCTACGCCGTGGCCCCGGTGGGCGACGGGGCCCGGGTCTTCGTGATCGACTTCGAGGCCATGCGCGGCTTCCGCTACACGGTGGTCGCCAACGACGACGGCCTCGTCGACCACCCCGACCAGAGCTGGTGCGAGTTCGGTGATCCGGTCGACGGGCTGTGCCCCGAGCAGGGCGAGGGCGACCGACAGCTCTTCTACTCGCAGTATGTCATCCACCTCGGCTACCCCGACCCCCCGCCCGATCCGCCGTCGGCCCCCGAGATCGCCGACTTCACCTTCGACGACAGCGCCGGCACCCGCACGATCAGCCCCAACGGCGACGGGGTGCAGGACGACGGGGTCTTCCGGTTCGCGCCCAACCTGCGCGGCATCTGGCGGCTCGTGGTCGACACCGACGGCGACGGCACCTTCGACCCCACCCGCGACTTCTCCCGCCGGGGCCGGGTGACCGATCCCGGCGCGGCGATCGAGGTCCCGTTCGACGGCCTCGACCCCGAGGGCGCGCCCTACCCCGACGGGGCCTACCCGGTGCGCCTCGAGCTGAGCATCGGCGAGACCCACTTCCCGATGGCCGACATCGAGGACAACACCGCCGGCTTCGTGATGTGGGAGCAGCACAGCCCCGACCCCGGCGACCGCACCCCGCTGGCGATGTACTGGGACGACACCCCGGTCATCGCCGACGTCGGGGCCCAGCCCGCCGGCTATCGGATCACCGGCTGGCCCGACGGGTCGAGCGTGCCGCCCGCCGAGCACGAGCGCCGGCTCTGGGTGCAGCCGGGCGAGGCCGGCGAAGACCGCCCGCTGGTGCTCGACACCTGGGTGCCCGGCGCCCGGGTCGCGGTCGAGGCGCTCCGCTGCCGCCGGTGCGAAGCGGCGTTCACCTCGATCCTGCTCGGCCCGAACGACGAGAGCGGCGACCGGGACATGGACGGCCTGCCGGACGACGAGGAGGACGCCAACGGCAACGGCGAGGTCGACGAGGGCGAGACCGATCCCGACGACCCCGACACCGACGACGACGGGCTGCCCGACGGCACCGAGGTGAACGGCGAGAACCCCACCGACCCCCTCGTGGCCGACACCGACGGCGACGGGCTGCCCGACGGGGCCGAAGATCGAGACGGCAACGGGCGGGTCGACGAGGGCGAGACCGACCCCAACCGGGCCGACACCGACGGGGACGGGCTGGTCGACGGGGCCGAGGATCGCAACGGCAACGGCGAGGTCGACGAGGGCGAGACCGACCCCCAGAACCCCGACACCGACGACGACGGCCTGCTCGACGGGGAGGACGCCCGCCCCACGGTCCCCGACCTGCAGCCCGATCCCGAGCCCGACGGCGGCGACCCCGACCCGCCGATCGCGACGCCGGACGCCGCGCCCGACGACATGGGCCCCGAGAGTCGGCGGGACGTGACCGTGGGCGGGGCCGACGTGGGCGACCCCACCAACATCGACAGCGGTGACGACGGCTGCGACTGCTCGGCGACCGGCGACGGCGGCGCCCCCTGGCTGCTCATCGGGCTCCTGCTCGCAGCCCCCCTGCGCCGCCGCCGGTCGGGGGCGAGCCGATGATCCGCGCGACGTCGCTGCTGGCGGCGCTCGTGGCGCTGGCACCTCTGGGCTGCGGGGGCCCCGAGGCCGAGCCGACCCCCGTCCCGCCCGACGTGCAGCCGCTGCTGACCCGCTTCTCGACGATCGACGGGGTGCTCGACGCCGACACCGCCCGGGCGCTGATCGACGACGCGGTGACCGACGCGGTGGTGCTGGTCGTGATCGGGGCGCTGCTCGTCGAGCTCGACGCGGCCGCCGACGGCCTCGACCGGGCGCGATCCAGGGATCGACGCTGCGCCTGGCCCCGGTGCTCGAGTGGCGCCGCTCGCGCAGCTTCGCCTGGGTGGTGGAGGGCTCGATCCTGCTGAGCCAGAGCGCCGAGGGGCAGGCCAAGACGACCTACACCTACGACGAGGGGCTGTTGTTCGACCAGGTCGTGATCCAGCCGGAGATCAACCTCTACTGGCGCTTTTGAGGGCGCGCCCGAGGGATGCCTGGAGCGGCCCCGATCAGACCGCCAGCTCCAGCTCGAGCGGGCAGTGATCGCTGCCCATGACGTCGTTGTGGATCCGCGCCCCGCGGACCATGCCCATCGTCGCCTCGTCGACCAGGAACATGTCGATGCGCCAGCCCACGTTCCGCTCGCGCACGCCCTTGCGCGACGACCACCACGTATAGACCTCGTCCTCGGGGTGCAGCGCCCGCCACGCGTCGACCCAGCCAGCCGCCTCGAACTCGTCGAGCAGCGCCCGCTCGGCGTCGGTGAAGCCCGACGTCTTGCGGTTGCTCTTGTGGTTCTTGAGGTCGATGTCGCGGTGGGCGGTGTTCCAGTCGCCGCACAGCACCACCCGCCGGCCGGCCTCGCGCAGCCGCCCGCCGAGGGCCAGCATGGCCCGGTAGAAGTCGGTCTTGAACGGCAGCCGCTGATGCTCGCGTTGGCCGTGCGGGAAGTAGGCGTTGACCACCGTCAGCGGCCCGTGGTCGGTGATCAGGACCCGACCCTCGGCGTCGAACCGGGCCTCGCCGATGCCGTGCTGCGCCCGATCGGGCGGCTCGACGCTGAAGGTCGTGACCCCGCTGTAGCCTTTCTTCTCGGCGAGGTGCCACTCGCCGTGCATGCCCCGCGGCGCGCGGGCCGGGCCGGGCACCTGCTCGGGGCGGGCCCGGACCTCTTGCAGGCAGAGCACGTCGGGGCGGTGAGCCTCGACGAAGGGCGCGAAGTGGCCCTTGCGGTGACATGCCCGCAGGCCGTTGACGTTCCAGGCGAAGATGCGCACGGAGCCTCCTCCTCGGGGCACGGGTTCAGAAGCGGGCCCGGACGCCCAGCATCGGCAGGGTGTAGGCCTGGGCGCCGGGCTCGTTGCCGCCGCGGGTCGGCTCGGCGGCGTGGGGCACGTTGACCACGTCCAGCCAGGCGCTGCCCTCGAACAGATCGGCGACCCAGCGATACTCGACCCGCAGATCGAGCTGCACGAAGCCATCGAGCCGGCGGCGGCGGGCGCCGTCGACGAGGCCAGACGCGTCGGCCTCCTCCAGCCGGCCCGAGGTGTAATGCAGCCGCCCGCCGATCGACCACCGCCCCGGCAAGCGCAGGCTGAGGGCCGCGTTGAGCAGGTGGTTCTGCTCGAGCGCGCTGCGCACCCAGGGGCCGGCGCGGGTCCCCGGCTCGTCGAGTCGCTGCTCGACGCGCTGCACCGTATAGCTCAGCCAGCCGTGGATCCAGCCCCCCGGGCGGCGGCGCAGCATCAGCTCGGCGCCCTGGATGCGCCGGTCGACCTCCGACAGGTGGGAGGCGATGAGCACCCGGTCGCCGTTCGGAGCCCGGAACTCGATCAAGATGGGGTCGAGGCCGCTGGCGTGGGCCCGATCGCTGCGCCGGGCGAACGCGCTCCATCGGAACCGCAGCCCGAGCGGCAGGCGCTGCTCGATCCCGAGCTGGCCGTGCACCGTGCGCTCGAGCGCGTCGGCGTCGGTGTACTCGCCGATGCCCGGGATGGGATACGGATAGCGCTGCGGCGCGTGGGTCACCCCCACCCGGCCGACGACGGCGGTGTCCCGCCCGATGCCGACCCGGGCGTCGAGGCGGGGGTCGACGCCCCAGTGATCGCCCTCCCCGTAGAGGTCGACCCGGACCCCGGGCGTCAGCCGCACCGGCCCCCAGCGCAGGCGGCCGGCGATCCAGGCGCCGCCCAGCGGCCGCTCGCGCACCCCCAGCGCCAGCACCGGATCACCGCGGTAGGTGTCGGCGTGGTTCTCGGTGCGGATCCAGGCGCCCTCCAGCCCGGCCTCGACGCGCAGCCAGTCGGCGATCGGCGCGTCGAGCACCAGCCGGGCCCGGGCCGAGACCTCGTCGATGTCGGCCCCCGAGGCGCTGCGGAAGAAATAGAGGTCGTCGTCCTCATGGCGGGGCAGGTCGAACTGGTCGAAGCCGAGGTCGAGCCCGACCTCCAGCGTGGCGTCGCCCAGCGGCTCGAACCAGCGCAAGGCCAGCCGGTGGAACGCCATCTCGGTCTGCGCCGCGGTGTCGGCGTCGCCGAAGGTGTCGGTGGCCCCGAAGAGGCTGATCCGGGCCCGGCGGCGGCCGTCGCGCCATGAATAGCGCAGGTGGTAGTCGGCGAAGTCGATGACCACCGGCTGGTCGAGCAGGCTCAGGATCCAGCCGGGGTAGCCGACGCGACCGCTGACGGTGAGCCGGTGCCCCTCGCCGAGCGGCGCCGAGACGAGCGCGCCCGACTGAACCAGATCGAGCAGCACGTCGCCCCGCAGGCCGTCGCCGTCGGGCTCGGCGGTCTCGACCTCGATCGCGCTGGTGTGGCGGCCGAGGGACAGCGGGGCCCCGCCGGGGTGCAGCGTGATGCGGTCGACGAGGACCGCCGGCACGACCCCCTGCCCCACCCCCGAGTGGAACAGGAGCGGGATGGGGGTGCCGTCGACGAAGACGCCCGTCTCGCCGGGCGCCGACCCGCGCACGATGGGGAACGGCACGACCGAGAGGATGGTGCCGACCGAGGGCAGCGACTGCACCGCGCGCAGCGGATCGCCGAGCGTGCCGGCGGCGCTGCCCAGCTCCTCGGCGGAGAGGCCCACCGTGGTCAGCGGGCGGCGCCCGTAGACCTCCACGGCGTCCTCGCCCCCGGGGGCCGGGGTCAGCGCCCACGCGCCGAGGTCGAGGCCGCCCGGGGGCAGCTCGATCGCGCGCGCAGCGGGGGCGTAGGCCGGGTCGTCGATCCGCAGCGTGAGCGGGCCCGGCGGCGCCGTCAGCGTGAAGCGGCCGTCGCCGTCGGAGAACGTGGAGCCCACCGGTGACCCGTCGGGCGTCAGGGCGCGGATCTCGACGCCCGGCGCCGGGCCCCGGACGCCCCGCCGACGCAGCGTGCCCGAGATGGGCGCCGCCGCCGGCGCGCGGGCCTCGGCCGTGGCCGGCTCGGCGTAGACGGTGAACGGAATCCCGCAGGCGAGCGCGGCCAGCAGCAGGATCGGGCCATGTCGGGCCGGGCTCGGCGTCACCGACCCCCCTTCGACCGGGCCGCTGTCACCCGCCGACCTCGACGACGATCTGGTCGACCACCCGCAGCGAGCGCTCGCACAAGAAGTCGTAGCAGTAGCGCCGGCCCTCGCCTTCCCGCCGGAAGCGCGTCGGCCGGCCCCACGCCTCCCGGGCCTGCTCGGCGCTCATGCCCACCTCGACCCGCCCGCCGGCGACCCGCTCGACCACCGGATCGGGCCAGTCGGGGTATTGCAGCTTCAGCGCGCAGAAACGGTCGCCGTAGGCCGGCTTGCAGACCGCGTCGAAGGCCGCCTCCAGCTCTTCGATCAGGCGGTCGACCTGGGGCAGATCGGGGTGCTCGGGATCCAGCGCCTCGAGGTTGAGCCGGGCGAACTCGGCCCGGTGGCGGGCGGCGAGGAGCTGGGCCAGGCGGGCGTCGCCCGGCGGCGGGCGGGGATCGTTCAGGGCCCGCATGCCCTCGGCGGTGTAGCGGGCGGCGTAGCGCACGCGCTCCTCGGCGGTGGGCTCGACGAAGGCCCCCGGCGCGTCCCGCCGGGCGTAGTCGAACACCAGCTCGGCCGGCGGGGCCACCGGGCGGCGGGCGGCCCCGGGATCGGCCATCACGTCGGCCGCCGGGGGCTCGGGATCGGCTGGTCGCCCGGCCGCGGTCGCCTCGCCGGGCTCGACCCGCCGCGTCGGGGCCGCGGTGTCCCCCGCCCCGGGCGCGCCTCCCCCCGGGCGCCCGCCGGCGGACGCCCCCTGCCCGGCCCCGCTCGGCGACCCGCCGCTCTGCGTCAGCGTGGCGTCGGGCGGCCGGTCCCGGGTCTCGATGAACTCGCTGTACTGCCGCTTGTCGCCGCCGGTGGGCACCATGCGCACCAGGGCCAGGGTGAGGCCGATGACGGTCAGCAGCGCCAGCGCCTGCAACACGCGCTTGCGGCGTTGACCGCGCCGTTCGAGGCTCAGTCGATCGAGGGTGATCGGCCCCGGGCGGCTGTGATCCTCGGTGCCCCGGGCCTGCCGCCCGCGCAGCGCGAAGCCGGCCAGCGCCGGCAGGTTGCGGGCGAACAGCCAGCGGTCGTTGTCGGGGTCGAAGACGAGGTCGTTGGCCCGGATGCGGCCCTGCGCCGCCGCCTCGACCAGCCCGTCGAGGCCGCCGGCGTAGATCTCGCGACCGCTGCGGGTCACCTGGAATCGTTCCTCGGCCATGCCGCCATCATGCCGCAGTCGCCGCCCGGGCGCGAACGGCGCGGCGATGGCCGGCGCACCCGCCCGAGGAGGCCCCATGAGCCCGCCCGACGACCCCGCCCCGACCGAGACCGACGACGCCGCCGCCGAGGCGTGGCTGGCGAAGCTCGAGACCCTGCGCCGCAGCGTCGATCTGCGGCTCGACGGCGAGGGGCGGTGGTTCCACGACGGCGAGCCGTTCGCGCACCAGGGGCTCATCGCCGCCTTCGACCGGGGCATCGACGCGCACCCCGACAGCGGCGAGCCCATCCTGCGGCTCGGCTCGCGGTGGTGCTACATCCGGGCCGACGACACCCCGTTCGTGGCCCGGCGCATCACCGCCGACGGCGACCGGCTGACGCTGCGGCTGAACACCGGGGCCTCGGTGACGGTGCCCGCCCGCGGGTTCGAGGCCCGGGGCGCGCGGCTGTACGTGAGGCTGGACGACGGGCGCCGGGTGCGGCTGAGCCGGGCGGCGCAGGCGAAGGCGGGTGGGTGGCTCGAGGAGGGCGACGGCGGCATGCGCGTCGCGGCGGCCGGGCGGCGCTACCCCGTCCGGCCGGTCGACGGGCCCGAACCTACAGCTTGAACTGGATGGTCGCCGCGTCGGCCGAGGGGTTGCCGGTCTCCTTCTTGTGGGTCCCGAGCACCCGGCCGATGGTCAGCGTGCCGTCGGCCCCGGTGGTGCCCCGCCCGACCATGACCGAGACCGCCTCGGTGGCCGGCACGGCGGGGGCGTTGGGGCTCGGCAGGTAGGTGATCTGCACCTGGTTCTGCCCCGGGCGCAGCTTGTCGGTGATGTCGGCGATGTACTGGGGGCTGGCGGCGGGGATCTCGGCCACCTGCACCCCGTTGGCCTGCACCAGCAGCTTGAAGTGGCCGGTCATCTTGGTGTTGACCACCAGCCAGGTGCGCTCCCCCTGGGGGCGGGCGACCGGCGGCGCGGTGCGACCGGTGGACACCGGCGGAGCCACGACGGGGGGCGCGACCGGGGGGCGGACCGCGGGCGGCACGGCGGCGGGCGGCGCGGCGGCCGGCGGCGCGGCGGCCGGCGGCGCGGTCGGGGTGATCGGGGCCGGCTGCGGCGCGACCTGGATCTTGTACCCCGGGGCGTCGACGTGCACATTGCCCTGGGCGTCGAACTTCACGTTGACGTTGTCGAACCCGGTGTCCCGGATGCCGCCGGTGACCTTGACCCCGTTGACGAAGACCTCGACCGCTTGCGCGGGCAGGGCGAACAGCAGCGACAGCAGCGCGGCGGCGAGCAGATGGATTGACACGGCGACTTCCTCCCTTTTCCATGTGTCGGGCCCGGCGTCGCGGGGTGGTCGGTATTCACCTCGACCGCCGCGGCCCGCACCACCGGCTTTATATGCGGAAGTGCCCATGACGACCAAACTCCCCGCCCGCAGGGGCTACTTCGACAGCGGCGACGGCCTGCGCCTGTACGGCGAGCACGACCCGATCCCGAAGCCCCGGGCCCGGCTGCTGCATGTGCACGGGTTCGCCGAGCACTGCGGGCGCTACCGGGCGATGCACGCCCGGCTCGGCGAGGCCGGGTTCAGCTGCCACCGCTTCGATCTGCGGGGTCATGGCAACAGCGCCGGGCGCCGGGGGCACATCTACCGCTTCGAGGACTACGTGCGCGACTTCGAGGCGTTCGTCGCCCGGGTCGACGCGATCGAGCCCGGCGACAGCCCCCGCGTCCTGCTCGCCCACAGCAACGGCGGGCTCGTCGTCGCCCACGCGCTCTTGCAGCATCAGGCCCGCTTCGCCGGGGTCGTCCTCAGCTCCCCGTTCTTCGGCTTCGCGGTGAAGGTGCCCTCGTGGAAGGCCTTCCTCGCCCGCACCCTGAGCAAGTACGTGCCGGCCTTCTCGCTGCCCACCGACATCCCGCCGGAGGACGTCAGCCACGACCCGGCGACCATCGACCAGTACGCCACCGACCCGCTGATCGGGCGGGTGGCCACCGCCCGCTGGCTCATCGAGACCGAGCAGGCCCAGGCGGGCGCGCTCGACCGGGCCGGCGAGATCGACCGCCCGCTGCTGATCCAGCTCGCCGGGACCGACAAGCTCGCCGATCCGGGCGCCGCCCGGGCGTTCTTCGACAGGGTCGCCAGCGCCGACAAGACCCTCGAGGAGTACCCCGCGCTGTATCACGAGATCTGGTTCGAGACCGAGCGCGCGCGGGTCTACGACGCGCTCGAGGCCTGGCTCGACGCCCGCTGGCCGGCCGACGCCTGATCCGCCGACGGCGCGGGCAGCGCGTCCGGACCCCGCCCGCCGAGCAGCCGCAGCGCCGTATCGAAGACGACGGGCAGCCGCCGGGCCACCGGCACGATCAGCCGACGCAGGCGCGAGCGGCTGATCCACAGCAGCCCCCCGGTCAGCGCGAAGTACCGCCGCGTCGCCCGCCGCCACCCCCGGCGGTAGCGGCCCGGGCGATCGGCGACCACCGCCGCGATCGCCGCCGCGGCCGTGCCCAGCCCGATGGCGATCCCCTCCCCGGTCAGCGGATCGAGGTAGCCCGCCGCGTCCCCCACCAACAGCACCCGCCCGTCGACGACCCGCTTCGCCCGCTGGCGGAACGGCCCCGCGCCCCGGGGGGCGGTGACCGCGTCGGCGTCGCCCAGGCGCTCGGCCAGCAGCGGGAACCGCGCCATCAGCGCGTCGAAGCGCCCCGGCCGGTCGAAGAGGAAGGCCACCCCCACCCGATCGTCGGCCACCGGGGTCACGTAGGCCTCGCAGTCGGCGGCCCAGTGCACCTCCACCCGATCTATCCACGGGGTCCGGCGATAGTGACGGCGCACGCCGAAGCGTCGGGCGACCCCGTGAATGGGCCCGTCGAGCCCCAGCATGCGGCGCACCGGCGAGTGCAGCCCGTCGGCCGCGATCAGGTACCGCCCGGCGAGCCCGCGCGCGCAGGGCCCCAGCGCCCGGACGCCGTCCCCCGACTGCTCGACCCCCGTCACCCGGCCTTCGCGCCACTGCACGCCGACCGCCCGGGCCCGCGCCAGCAGCGCCCCGTGAAGCGCCGTCCGCCGGACGCCTCGCCCCGGGTGATGGGGGAAGTCGCCGTCGGCCACCGCCGCCGGATCGACCGCGTCCCGATAGCGGATGCCCCGGAAGTCGCGCCCCGGCACCGCGTCGATCCCCAGCGCCGCCAGCCCGGCCAGCGCGCCCGGCATCAGCCCCTCGCCGCACGCCTTGTCGATGACCCCGACCCGCGGCTCGATCACGATCACCGATCGCCCGGCCCCGGCCGCGCCGATCGCCGCGGCCAGCCCCGCCGGGCCGCCCCCGGCCACGATCACGTCGGCGTCGAGCGGGCTCACGCTGGTCCTTCTGCGGCGTCCAGCGCGGCGTCCTCGCAGCGGATGCGCACGATCATCAGCCCCGCGTTGAGCACGGTGAAGGCCAGCGCGGTGAGCCACGCCCCGTGGATCAGCGGCAGCGCGACGCCCTCGACCGCGACGGCGACATAGTTCGGGTGCCGCACGAAGCGGAACGGCCCCCCGTCGATCCGGGGCAGCCCGGGCACCACGATCACCCGGGTGTTCCACCGGGGGCCCAGCGTCGCGATGACCCAATAGCGCAGGGCTTGGCACAGCACGGCCAGCGCCAGCATCGGCCAGCCCAGCGCCGCCACGAACGGGCGGTCGAGCAGCCACACCTCGGCCACGCAGGCCACGAGGAACCCGGTGTGCAGCGCCACCATGAACGGAAAATGCCCCCGCCCGTGCTCGACGCCGCCCCGCTCGAAGCTCCAGCGGGCGTTGCGCCGGGAGATCGTCAGCTCGATCAGCCGCTCGAGGGCCACCGCGACGACGAAGCCGGTGTAGAGCGCCGCGCTCATCGGCTCACCACGTCAACAGGACGAGCTCGGCGCAGAAGCCGGGGCCCATCGCCATCAGCATCGCCCGCCCCTGCCCGTCCGGCGGCGTCTCGTCGAGGTGATCGGCGAGCACATGCAGCACCGAGGCGCTCGACAGGTTCCCGATCGTGGCCAGCGAGCGGCGGGTCGGCTCGAGCGCCTCGGGCGCCAGCCCCAACGCCGACTGCAAGGCGTCGATGACCTTGGGCCCGCCCGGATGGCAGATCCAGCGGTCGACGTCGGCCCGGGTCAGCCCCTCGCCCGCCAGAAAGGCGTCGACGTCGGCCCCCACGTTCTGCTCGACGACGTCGGGCACGCCCGCCGAGAGCACGATCTTGAAGCCGCCGGAGCCCATGTCCCAGCCCATGACCCGCTCGGTGTCGGGGTAGAAGACGCTGCGGCTGGCCACGACCCGCGGCCGGGGCCGATCGCGCCCGAGGGCCGCCGGCCGGCGGGGGGTCCACTCGGCGCCGGTGGCCAGGACGCAGGCCGCGCCGTCTCCGAACAGGCCGCTGGCGATGAGGTTGGCCACCGACGGATCCCCGTGCTGGAGCGTCAGCGAGCACAGCTCGACCGCGATCAGCGCCGCGGCGTGGGTCGGCGCCCCCCGCAGGTAGTCGGCCATGCGGGCCACCCCCGCGGCCCCGCCGACGCAGCCCAGGCCGAAGAACGGGAAGCGCCGGACGTGGCGCGGCAGCCCCAGGCGGTTGATCACCCGGGCGTCGATGGAGGGGGTGGCGACGCCGGTGACGGTCGTGAAGAACAGCGCGTCGAGGGCCGCGAGCGGGACCCCGGCCGCAGCCGACGCCGCCTCGAGGGCCTCGCAGGCGAGATCGGTGCCCACCCGGATGAACGCGTCGTTGGTCGCGCCGAAGTCGGTCAGCGTCGGGTACTGCTCGATGGGCAGCGCGAGGTTGCGCCCCTCGACCGAGACCGCCCGGTGCAGGCGGTCGACCCGCCGCTCGACCCCCTGCCCGCCCCACAGGGTCCGCAGCCCGGCGCTCAGCGTCTCCTGATCATAGCGGTGGGGCGGCAGGGCCCGGCCGACGCCGGCCAGCGCGGGGTGCGCGGCGGGCCGGGGCGCGGGTGTGGACGAGACGGCGAACATGAGGACCTCCAGATCGTGGTGTAGAGATACCGCGCCCGGCCCGGCGTCGCGGCGGGGGCCATTGCGCTCCGCCCGCCGCGGCCGGGATAATCCCCCGATGCGTCTCGTGCCCGCCCTCGCCCTGGCCCTCGCCCTGCCCCACGCCGCCCTCGGCGCCGAGCGGCTCGCGGTGCTCGAGCTGTACAACCCCGCCGGGCTCGAGCAGCAGGCCGCCGACTACCTCACCGATCGCATCCGGGCCGCCGCGCTCGGCGCCCTCGGGGAGCGGGTCAAGGTGCTCACCCGGGAGAACCTCGTCGCGCTGATGCCGCCGGGGGCCGATCTGGCCGACTGCGCCGGGGCCGACTGCGAAGTCGAGACCGGCCGCCGCCTGGGGGCCCGCTTCGTGATCAGCGGCGAGCTGGTGCGGCTCGGCGAGACCCTCAAGCTGTCGCTGAAGCTGCACGCCACCGACGACGGCACCCTGCTCGCTGCCGAGGCCGCCTCGGGGCCCGACGCCGAAGGGCTCGAAGCGGCGCTGCCCCCGGTCGTCGCCGCGCTCGTGCAGCCGGTGAAGCGCCACACCCCGACCCCGATCTTCGCCGCGCCGACCCCGCTGCCGGCGGTGCCCGCGGTGGACGCGAAGGTCGGGCCGCTGGCGGTGGTCGGCTTCCGGGACATCGACCTCGATCTGCTCGACGCGCTGCAAGTGGCCCACCGGCTCGAAGCGAACGACCGGGCGACCGCCGCCCAGCGGGCCGCCGCGTGGGCCAGCGTCGCCGAGCGGGCCGAGGGCGAGCGGGCCGCCGAGGCCACGACCCGGGCCGAGCAGTGGCGGGCGCGGCACGCCGCCGAGGTCGAGCGGGCCCGGGCCGCCCGCGCCGCCTGGGCCCGCTACCGCGAAGACGAGGCGAAGCTCGATCGGCTGCTGACCTACGACGCCTCGGTGGTGCCCGAGGCCCGCAAGGCCGAGTGGAAGGCGGCGTTCGAGGCGGCCTACGCCCCGTGGCAGGCCGAGTTCGCCCGGATGACCGCCGAGGTCGAGTGGGTGCCCCTGCCCGGCGGCGACTTCGAGTGGGAGGCCAGCAGCGGCCCCGCCCGCCTGGCCCCGTTCGACATCAGCCGCAGCGAGGTCACCGTCGCCCAATACACCACCTGCGTCGAGGCCGGCGCCTGCGCCCCGATCGACTGGGCCGCGTGCCGCGCCGGGCCCACGCTCGCGCCGGCCGGGGCCGAGCACTACGGCGCGCCGGCCCAGCCCGCCGTCTGCCTCACGCTGGCCGAGGCCCGGGCCTTCGCGAAGCACGTCGGCGGGCGCCTGCCGAGCCCCGACGAGTGGATGTTCGCCGCCCGCAGCGGCCGCATGACCGACGGCTACCCCTGGGGCCGCGCGCCGGCGAGCTGCGAGCGGGCGGTCTTCCTCGACGCGGCGGGCCCCGGGTGCGGGCGCAAGGCGACGTGGCCGGTGTGCAGCCGCCCCGCCGGCCACAGCCGCGACGGGCTGTGCGACATGGCGGGCAACGCCGCCGAGTGGGTCGAGCCGATCAGCGGCCGGGCCCCCTTCCCCGCCCGGGGCCAGGGCACGGTCATGGGGGGCGGCCTGATGCACGCCATCCTCGACCCGCGTATCATCGACCACATCGCGCCCACCGACCGCCGGCCCCACATCGGCTTCCGGGTCGCGCGCGACCGGCGGCCGTGACGCCCCCCATCACCCCTCAGAGGCACCGATGAGCATCGAATCCGAAGACGACCTGCGCCACCTCGAGATCATCGGCCGCATCGTCGCCGCCATCCGCGACGCGATGCTGGCCCGGGTGCGGCCGGGCATCACCACCGGCGCGCTGGACGCCATCGGCGCCCGCATGCTGGCCGAGGCCGGGGCCGAGAGCGCGCCCATCGGGGTCGGCTTCCCCGAGGCGACCTGCATCAGCGTCAACGAAGAGGTGGCCCACGGCATCCCCGGCCGGCGGGTCATCCGGGCCGGCGACGTGGTCAACGTCGACGTGAGCGCCTCGAAGGACGGCTACTTCGCCGACACCGGGGCCACGGTGCTCGTCGAGCCGGTGCCCCGACGCAAGGCCCGCACGCTGCGCAAGCTCATCCACACCGCCCGCGTCGCTCAGGTCGCCGGCATGCGGGCCGCCCGCCCCGGGGCCACCGTGGGCAGCGTCGGCCGGGCGATGGAGCAGGTCGCCAACCGGGCCGGCTTCCGGGTCATCCGCAACCTGTGCTCCCACGGCGTGGGCCGGGCGGTGCACGAGGCGCCCCAGATCCCGGGCTATGACGACCCCTTCGCCACCCACCGGCTCCAGGCGGGCGACGTCATCACCATCGAGCCGTTCGTCTGCACCGCCGGCGACTTCGCCGACGAGGCCGCCGACGGCTGGACGCTGATCAACGAGGTGCGCCACGCCCGCTGCGCCCAGTTCGAACACACCATGGTCGTGACCCACGACGGGCCTCGGATACTGACAGCGGCCTGACGATGTGGGCGTGAGCCGGCGCTCAGAACCCGCAGACGGTCTCCGTCTCGGGGGCGTCGGGGTTCCAGGGCAGCGCGGGCGTCTCGGGGGTGGCGGGCATGCGCTCGGCGGCGGCGGTCAGCGCGCGGCAGACGTCCATCTGCCCGTCGGGCGGCATCCAGGTCGAGCCGCCGCCTTCGCCGAGGGGGTGATAGGCGCAGTCGATGGGGGTGATGCCCTCGCCAGCGAGGGTGTAGGGCCGCTCGGCCCCCGCCGCGTCGAGCCGGCGCAGCACGCCGCCGCCGTCGATCGCGGTGGCGCCGGTGGCGAGGTCGAAGGCCAGGGTGAGGTCGGGGGTGTCGTCGACGTAGAGGGCGTCGCCGATCGCGACGTGCAGGGTGGCGCCGTCGAAGTCCGACCGGCGCAGCGTGCGGGTGTCACCGGGGGCCGGCGCCGCGCCCTGCTCGAACACGATCGCGATGGCGAGGGGATCATCACCGGCGCGGCCGGTCAGGGCGGGCGGCGCGTCGGCGTCGTCGCCGACCATGAAGGCCAGATCGCCGCTGCCGAACTCCAGCCGGGCCCGGGCGCGGCCGTCTTCGTCGATGTCGATGGCGTAGAGGCCCTCGCCCCAGATGTCGCCCGGCGCGGTGGCGGGCTGCTCGGTGTCGGGCCGGGCCGGCTCGCTGTGCATGCCCGAGACCGTGAAGCGCACATCGTCCGGCGCGTGGCGCTCGAGCATGACCTCCCGGCACTCACACGCCGCGCATGACAGCGCGATGAGTACGAAGCACGGGAAGCGGGGTGACATGAGTGTCAGCTTACGCCTTCGAAGGGCGAGGATCCAGTCATCGGCCCGGTCGAACGCCGAATTATTCCCGTATGACGAATATTGTCCCCGATCGGCGCCCTCCGCCCCGTCTCCGTGGGCCCTCAGATCCCCTCGCCGTCATCGCCCGACCACTGTACGCGGTACAGATCGCGCCGCCGATCGAGCCACGGGCGCACCGTGCTCGACCGCTCGGTCCGCCGCAGCCGATCCAGCTCCAGGTCGGCGAGCACCATCATCTCGCTGCCGGGCACCGCCTCCTCGGCGATGCCGTCCCGGGCGAACTGCACGTCCGACGGGGTCAGCACCGCCGCCTGCCCGTAGTGGATGTCGGCCCCGGCGACATGGGGCAGGTTGCCCACCGGCCCGGCGAGCACCGCGTACATGTGGTTCTCGATGCAGCGGGCGGCGGCGCAGGTCCGCACCCGCAGGTAGCCCGAGCGGATGTCGGTGTTGAACGGCACGAAGAGCAGGCGGGCCCCCCGCTCGCGGGCCACCCGGACGTACTCCGGGAACTCGACGTCGTAGCAGATGGCGATGGCGACCTTGCCCCGGTCGGTCTCGAAGACCTCGATGCGGTCGCCGCCGGCCACGCCCCACCACTTCGCCTCGGCCGGGGTGATATGCAGCTTGTACTGCTTGTCGACCCGCCCGTTGCGGTGGAAGAGGTAGGCGATGTTGTACAGCCGCCCGTCCTCGACGGTCAGGTGGCTGCCGCCGATGATGTTGACCGCGTACTTGATCGCCATGCGGCCGAAGAAGTCGAGGTAGCGCTCGGTGAAGCGATGCAGCCCGCGCGCCGCGCGCCCCGGGCGGCCGGGCTCGAGCAGCCCGAGGAGCTGGTTGGTCAGCAGCTCGGGGAAGAGCAGGAAGTCGCAGCGGTACTCGGCGGCGGTCTCCATGTAGAACTCGCACTGCGAGCAGAACGCCTCGAAGTCCTCGACCGGCCGCATGTGGTACTGCACCGCCGCCACCCGGGCCCGCCGCGCCCGCCGGGGGCGATCGGCGGGCACGTACTCCGGGTTGGACCAGCGCATGAGCACCGCGTAGCCCTGCGACTCGGTGTCGTCGGGCAGATAGCCGGGCAGGATCTGGTCGACGTGGAAGCCGTTGGCGAGCTGGGCGAGCAGGCCGCGATCCTCGATGTCCTTGCGCTGCACCCGGCGCACGTAGTCCGCCGGGCCGAGGTCATCGGCGTGCGCGTGGTAGCCGGGGATCCGGGCCCCGATGAGGATGCCCCGCAGCTCGAGCCGCCGGCAGAGCGCCTTGCGGGCGTCGTACAGCCGCCGCGAGAGCCGCATGCCCCGGGCCGAGGGATCCACCGCGATGTCGATGCCATACAGCGTGTCGCCGTCGGGGTCGTGGCTCTCCAGCGTGCCGCCGCCGTAGACGTCCTGATACACATGGGGCTCGGCGTAGTCCGCCGCGTCGACGATCACGCTGCTGCTCGTCGCCACCAGCCGGCCGTCGAGCTCGAGGCCGATCTGGCCCTCGGCGAAGCGGCTCACCTGGCCGGCGAAGGACCGCTCGGCGAAGGGCTCGACGTCGGGGAAGCAGCGCAGTTGCAGGGCGCGCACCGCGGCGTAGTCGTCCAAGGTCAGGGGGCGGATGCGCAGGCGCGCGTCGCGCAGCGGCTCGGTCGGATCGCTCATCGGGCCTCGATGGTCGGGGGCGTGGATCGCGTCGAACAGGATGCCCGGCGACCAGCCCCCGTCGCGGCCCTTGCCATCCGCCCGCCGGTGCAGTTCGATGGGCCGCTCGCCACCCTCGACCACCCCGGAGGCCCCGTGCTGCGTGCCCTCGCCCTCGCCGTGCTCCTGCTGCCCGCTGGCGCCCTGCTCACCCCCGCGGCCCTCGCCGCCCCCAGCATCGAGCTGCTCGAGCTGCCCGAGAGGCTCGTCCTGCCGCTGCCCCCGGGCACCAACCGCCTCTTCGCCGCGCGCATCGGCGGCGAGCCGGAGGCGGTCTGGATGGCCACCGCCGCCGACGCGAAGGCCCGCCTGCCCCTCCAGCCGGCGGGCGACAAGTGGGTCTTCAACCTCGGCGACCGGCGGGTGGCCGGGGTGATCGCCGGGGGCGGGCAGTTCCAGATCTTCGCCGAGATCGGCGGCCGGACCATCGAGAGCCTGCCGGTCGTCTTCACCCCGGCCCGGGCCGCCCGCCCGGTCGCCGCGCTCGTCGGCGCCGACGGGGCCCGCCTGCCCCTGGGCACCTGGACCGACCCCGCGAAGGTGGCCGCCATCGCCGTGCAGTGGACCGGCTCGGGCCCCCGCAGGCCCTTGACGCTGGTCACCGGCGACGTCGAGCGCACCATCACCCCCGACGCCGAGGGTCGGGCCGAGCTGAAGATGGATCCCGCGCTGCGCAAGGCGTGGCGGGCGGCTCACACGCTCGAGCTGAAGAGCGCCGACGGCCGCCGCCAGTCGCTGGGCCAGTCCATCCCCGATACGCTCGACGACATCGCCCGCCGCCCGTTCCGGGTGACCCAGCGGCGCAGCCTCGAGGTGCCCGGCAGCCGGCGCTACCTCACGGTGCACCTCGGCGACGTCAGCGGATCGAAGGTGCCGGTCACGCTCACCGGGGCCGACGGCACGACGTTCGTCGAGCAGCGGTTGATGGGCGAGAAGGGGCGGGCCGAGTTCGCGCTGGGCGGCACCCGCTACGCGCTGGTGATCGAGCGGCTGGTCAACCTGCTGATGGGCGACGACCACGTCGAGCTGCGGGTCGAGCCGGCCGCCGCGGCATTGCAGAAGTAGGGACCCCGGCGCCGGGCGGGCTCAGATCCCCAGCGCCTCGAGCAGCTCGGCGTGCACCGCGTCCGACCCCAGCATCTCGGTGTGCCCCAAGCGCCGCAGGTGGCGGGCCCGCACCCGGGGCCCGTCGAACGGCAGCCGCCCGAACGGCGGGGGGCACAGCAGATCGGCCCCGCCCGAGATCGACAGCAGCGGCAGCGCCTCGGGCCACGGCAGCCGGTTCAGCCGGCGGATGCGCCGGTTCCACGGTATCAGATCCAGCGGAGCCCGGGTCAGCGGCCCCAGCAGCAGCCCGAGCCACGCCGACGGGGTGCCCCGGTGGGGCGAGCCGAGCGTGATCAGCCCCGCGGCCGGCAGCGCCAGGTGCTGGATGGCGTGGCGGGCGATGATCCCGCCCATCGAGTGCCCCACGATCCACGGCGGCGGCAGCCCCGCGGGGCGCGCGGCCAGCCACTCGGCCAGCGTCGCCGCGCAGCGGGCCACCCGGTGGGTCTGATAGCCCCCGCGCAGCCCGCCCAGCGGGGGCACCGCGCACGACAGCCCGTGCCCCTCGAGCCGGCGGCGCAGCGGATCGAGCGCGGCGGGCGTCGTCAAGAAGCCCTGCACCAGCACGACATCGCACGCCGGATCGGCGGCGTCGACCGGGGCCGGCAGATAGATACGCAGGGGCGAGAAGTTGCGGCGCAGCAGGCTCATCGGGCGCAGTGTGCCGGATCCGGCAGAGCGGATCGAGCGCGGCGCGCGCCGGGCGCCGTCCTGCTGACACCGGGCCGTCGCTCTGGGGTATAGTCCTCGGCGAGCGAACAGCTCGACGGCTCCGGGGGTGGAGGCATGCGGCGACTGCACGGGCTCCTGGTGGGGCTCCTGACACTGAGCGGCGCTCATCTGATCAGCGGGTGCGACGACGCGGTCGCCCCGCTGGTCGAGGCGCAGGACGAAGGCCGACGGGGCGACCTCGACCAGGGCCGGCCCGTCGACGCCGCCCCCGATCGGGCCCCGGCGGAGCTCGACGCCGCGCCCCCGCCGACCCCGGACATGGCCCCGCCGACCCCGGACATGGCCCCGCCCGCCCCCGACATGGCCCCGCCGGCCCCGGACATGGCCCCGCCCGCCCCCGACATGACGCCGCCCGAGCCGGACGCCATGCCCCCGATGGCCCCCACCGCCACCGCCTGCTTCGACGGCCTCTTCGCCAGCGAGCTGACCGACGGCCCGGACTACGACCAGTTCGACCCCATCGTCGGCAGCCACTGCATGGGCACCGACCACCAGCGCATCGAAGGCATCGAGCGGGTCGTCTTCGTCGGCGACTCGGTCACCGTCGGCACCCCGCCCAACCCCACCGCCGACTACTTCCGAAACCGGCTCGCCGAGCGCCTCTCCGACCGCTTCGGCCTCGCCCGCCCCGATCTGCTGTGGCGCGAGGTCGACCTGATCAACGGCGCCGGCCTCGTGCGCGAGTCGGGCGACTTCGCCAACTGCGGCCGCTACGGCGCCCGCACCGACGACCTGCTGCGAGACGGCGAGCTGATGTCGGCCTGCGTGCCGCCCGAGACCCGCGACCGGCGCACGCTCATCGTCATGACCATCGGGGGCAACGACGTCTCGAGCATCACCCAGGACGGCATCGAGGGGGCCAGCGTCGAAGACCTGTGGGCCGAGACCGAAGAGTTCGTCGGCCTGCTGCGCGACGCCATGCGCTGGGTCCGCGAGCCGGGGCGGTTCCCCAACGGGGTGTATGTCATCTTCGCCAACATGTTCGAGTTCACCGACGGCACCGGCGACCTGAGCGCCTGCCCCGCCGCGGGGGCCGCCGGCTTCGCCGAGGAGTGGGACGACCCGTCCCTGCTCGCCGACATGGTGGTGTGGGCCAACGAGCAGTACATGTCGATCGCCGTCGAGTACGGGGTCGACATGATCTTCATGCTGGAGCACTTCTGCGGCCACGGCTTCAACTTCGACGACCCCGCCGCGCCCTGCTACCGGGGCCCCGACGCCGAGCTGTGGTTCGACCTGACCTGCATCCACCCCAACAGCATCGGGCACCGGGCCATCACCGACATGTTCGAGGCGGTCATCCTCGAGTAAGGGCTCGTCAGGAAGTATCTCGGGCCCTCGGCGATCCGAGCTATGACCGCCGGGGGGCAACCCGCTGTCCCCCACCCCGGATTGCTGATACACCGGGGGCGTGCGCATCGGCCCCTACGAGATCATCGACCGCATCGGCACCGGTGGCATGGCCGAGGTCTTCCTCGCCCGGCACCAGGGGCCCGAGGGGCTCGAGCGCCTCGTCGCCCTCAAGCGCATCGTGCCCAGCTACGCCCGCAACCCCGAGATCCGGGCGATGTTCATCGACGAGGCCCGCCTGCTCGCCCGGCTGGTGCACCCCTACATCGTGCAGATCCACGACCTGCACGCCGCCGGCGACGCGCTGTGGCTGGTCACCGAGTACATCCGGGGCCCCGACCTGCGCACCCTCGTGCTGCACGCCGACGGCGGCCTGCCCATCGAGATGGCGGTCCGCATCGGCCTCGACGTCGCCGAGGCCCTGGCCTACGCCCACGCCCGCCGCGACGAGGAGGGCCGCACCCTCGGCGTCGTGCACCGCGACCTCAAGCCGAGCAACGTCATGGTGCGGGCCGACGGGGTCGTCAAGCTGCTCGACTTCGGCGTCGCCAAGGCCCGGGCCCGGCTGCACCAGACCCAGGTCGGCGCCATCAAGGGCTCGCTGGGCTACTTCGCGCCCGAGCAGATCCAGACCCCGGGCCGCATCGACCGCCGGGCCGACATCTTCGCGTTCGGGGTCGTGCTCTACGAGGCGCTGACCGGGACCCACCCCTACGGCCCGCTCGACGGCCCCCCGGTGGTCATGCGCATGCTCGCCGGCAAGCACCGCCCGCTGCGCGCGGTGCGCAGCGACATCTCGCCCGAGCTCGAGGCGCTCGTCGCCCGCTGCCTCTCGGTCGAACCCGAGGGCCGCCCCCAGCGCATGGAAGAGGTCGCCGAAGCCCTCGCCGGCCAGCTCGCCCGCCCGATCACCTTCGCCCGGCTCGCGGCCTACGTCGGCGACTGCGTGCCCTCCTCGACCATGCGGGTCGCGCTGCCCCGGTTCATGGACGACGACGACCCCTCGGTCTCGGGCGTGCTCGACCCCGACGGCGACGCCTCGCTCGACAGCGTCTCGGTGCCCGGGATCATCCCCATCGAGACCCTCGAGCTCGACGACGGGCCGGTCGATCCGCCCGGCTTCGACTCGCTGGACCTCGACGGCGCCGATCCGACCACCCAGATGCCGGCCCCGACCCCCCGACCGCCGCGGCCCCCGGCCCCGGTCAGCCCCCGCGCCACCGCGCCGCACACCATGCCCACCGCGCCCGAGGCGGAAGAAGACGGCGCCACCGCGGTGCTCGAAGACGACGAGATGCCCACCTTCGTCGCCGACGACCCCCGGGCCCCGCGGGGCCCGGCCGACGAGATGCCGACCTACATCACCGAGGCCATGCCCCGGGTGCCGGGCAGCACCGACGAGACCGGCCGCATCCGGGTCGCCCCCCGCCGGCCGATCTCGCTGCTGCTGAGCCTGGCGCTCGCCGGCGTGGTCACCGGCCTGCTCGTCGCGTTGCTGGTGGCGCTGCTGGCCGAGTGACGGCCGGACGTCGGATCAATCGAGGCCGTGGTAAGCGACCAGATACGGCAGGCGTCGACCCCGAGAGCCCGGCACGTACTCGACCGTGATGCGCGCGGTCTCCCGCAGGTGATCCTGCAAGTGATCCTGCCAGTCCGGGTCGAAGCGGCGGATGCGGCGCTGGTCGATCCGCACGTCCATCCGGTGTCCTCGGGGCAGCGCACCGGCGCGCGTGAGAAGCTCGACGCGCACGATCGGCACCCTCTTGCGAAAGACGAGCCCCACCAGCCGGACGTCCAGCTCCCGCTGATCGGCGTAATCCGCGATACTGGCGATCCGCGCGTCGACCCGCGTCCGAACCACCGGGTCGAGGGCGAGCCGGGCCGCGCGAGCGTGCGGCACGCTGGTCTCCATGACGACGCGCCCGACGTCCTGCCCATCGGCGGCGAGCTGCTTGATCTGACGCAGGACCGGCGTCGCATAGTCCCGGCCCGCTTCGAACCCGAGGAACGGATCAGCCTCACCGGGTGGGATCATCGCCCCGGGCTCCTCGGCCTCTGAAGCCGTCCGGCACCACGCCAGGAACGTCTCGATCGCCCCCCGGGCCGTCCCCGCCTCGGACGAGTCCGGCCACAGATCGGACTGGGGGCTCGCCGGGAGCACGATCAGATTCAGCCCGTAGCTCGCCGCCTCCGCGGGCCCCTCGTAGATCTCCAAGGGGTGTGCCAGGGCGCTGCCCGGGGCGCCTTGGGTCCGATAGGGTCGCCCTTCGTTGTACTCTGCCGCCCGCAGGACGAGGCCGGTCACGAGCATCTGCCGCTGCCGGGCGATGCCGGCCGGCACCAGACCATGTCGGACCCGCCCGTCGACGAGCTTGAGCCGGATGCGACCCACGTCGCGCCGGTCCTGGACGATCGCCTCGACGTCGCCCGCGCTCCACGCCCGCTCCATCAGCCGGCGGAGCTCCTGGATACCCTCCGGCGTCAAGCTGTCGAGCTGCCCGAGAAAGAACCCTGCCACCCGGATGGCGTCGCGATGGCGCGCCCCGCGTACCCACAGCGCCGCCGCGCTGACGGCCAACGTCGTGCGGGTGCGTCGCATCTCGAGCGGGACCCCGCAGGCGACGGCCTCCTCCAACTCGGCCGCCCGGGCGAAGCCCTGCGCCGCCTCGTCGAGGCGACCGGCCGCCTCGGCCCTCTCGGCGGCGAACGCGAGGTTCTGAGCCTCGATCCGTCGGGGGTCATCGAAGACACCCATCAACCGACCCACGCCATCAGGACCCGCACATCGCTGAACCGCACGACGAAGGCAAAGCCCGGCCCCGGGCGCCGACGGAGCTGATCGGCCTTCTCCCCCAGCCTGCGCTCCAAGCCAGCGCCCTCGTTCGTCCCGTGGACCTCCAGGCGGATGTGCTCCTCCTCGCCTGCGCCTTCCTTGAGCAGCAGCCAGTCGGCCCCCGACCCCTGCCAGGCCCGGCCGAGGACCCGGTATCCCAGCGCGCGCATCACGGCGATCGCGAGCCCGTAGGCCCCGTGCTCTGCCGCGTCCTTGAGGTTGGCGTGTGTCTGGGGGGCGTAGGGATCAGCCGACGCCGTCCACCAGACCCCGAGGGGCACCGTCGTGTCATTCCAATCGCGCAGGGTGCCGGTGGTGTCGGGCGGGGACGGCGCATGATGCAGCGCCAGCATGTGGCGCGCCGCTTCGGCCGTGAAGAGCGTCGCGGCCAGCGAAGGCGGAGCCGACTCCGGCAGCCGGTCGATGTCGATTCGAAGCATCGCCCCTCGCCCGCTCAGCGCGCGGGATCACTTGCCGCCGAGGATCCCGATCAACTCGATGTCGAACACCAGCATGCCCGCCGGGGCGCCGGGCCGCTTGGGCGTCTCGCCGTAGGCCATCTCGGCCGGGATCCAGAAGCGGGTCTTCTCGCCGACCGACATGAGCTGCACGCCCTCGGTCCAGCCCTTGATCACCCCGTTGAGGGGGAAGCTCGCCGGCCGCCCGCGCTTCACCGAGCTGTCGAACAGCTTGCCGTCCGTCGTCCAGCCCGAGTAGTGCACCTTGACCATCGACTCGGCCGTCGGCTTGGGCCCATCGGCCGGCGTCAGCACCTTGTAGGCCAGCCCGCTCGCCGTCTTCTTCGCGTCGGCCGGCACCGCGGCCACATCGGCCGGCGTCTCGATCTTCGGCGGCTCTTCGAAGCCGAGCAGCTCGACGTCGAAGACGAGCTGACCCGTCGGCGCGCCCGGGCGCGAGGGCACGTTGCCGTAGGCCAGCTCGGCCGGGATCCAGAAGCGGCGCTTCTCGCCCTTGCTCATGAGCTGCAACCCCTCGGTCCAGCCCTTGATCACCCGGTTGAGCGGGAACTGCGCCGGCTTCCCGCGCTTGTGCGAGCTGTCGAACATCTCGCCGTCGCTCGACTGCCAGCCGGTGTAGTGCACCTCGACGACCGCCTCGGCCGTCGGCTTCTCCCCGCCGTCGCCGGCCTTCAGCACCGTGCTCGCCAGACCGCTGGCGGTCTTCTCCGCGTCGGCCGGCGGCGCGGCCACATCGGGCGGCGCGTCGAACGACGGCGGCGCGGCGGGCGCCGGCGCAGCGGCTTTCTCGGCGGGGGCCTTCGGCGTGGCCGCCTCGTCGGCGCCCGCCTTCTCCAGATCGGCGGCGGCCTTCTCGGCGGCGGCGCCGGCCTTGGCGCTCGACTCGGCGGCTTTCTCTTCGGCGGCGGCCTCCGGCGCGGGGGCGTCAGCGGGCTTCTCGCACCCGGTCGCAGCGAGCGACAGCGCGAGGGCGGCAGATGTCATCAGGTGGCTCTTCATGGGCCACGCATAGCACGCGGCCCCAGGCGACGCGAGCCGAAAACCGGGGGGTCGTGAGGGACTGCCCGAGGGACGCGAGCGGGAGGAGGTGACCCGCGTCCCCCGGGCAGAGAGAGCGACGAGACGGGCAGCGCCTTCGGGGAGGGAGGCGCCGGAACCACCCGGCTCCGGCGCACCCGGCGGCGACCGCCCGGCTCGCCCCAGAGACTGAGCACAGCCCGTGCCAGCCTCCGAGGCCCCATCCCACCGTCACCCCGGGGCCCGCCGACGCCATTTCGTGCATCGGGGGACCGATATCCGGGTGCGACACCGATATCTCGTCGGGCATCGTTCATCCCCGAGACCGCCCGCGCGCCACATCGGAGGCCAGCATGACCGCCCTCGTCGACTACACCGCCGATCTGCGAGAGCTCGCCGGCCTCGCCGGCCGCCCCGACGCGCTGCGCGAGGTCTGCGACCGGGCCCTGCACGCCCTGGCCGGGGTGCTGCCCTACGATCTGGCCGCCGTCTTCGAACTCAGCGGCGACGAGCTGATCGCCCGCGCGGCCCGGGGCCCGTTCGCCACGCCGGCCATCGACGACCACCGCTTGCAGCTCGACCGCTTCCCCACCCTGCGCCGGGCGCTCGAGCTGCGCCGCCCGATCGCCCTCGACGAGCACGATCACGCCCACGAGGGCGACCCGTTCGACGGCGTGCTCGACCTGCCCCCGGGCCACGCCTGCATGGTGGTGCCGCTGTACGCCGCCGACCGCTCGCTGGGCATCATCACCCTCGATCGAGGGCTGTGCCGGCCGTACTCCGACGAGGCGGTGGGCATCGCCGGGGTCTACGGGCAGATCGTCTCGCTGGCGATGCTCTACGCCGAGCAGACCCGGGTGCTCGACCGCTATCGCATGCGGCTGCGTGAAGAGAACCGCCTGCTGCGGGCCGACGCCGGCCACCCCGACGACGCCGGGGCCCGGCTCGAGCGCAGCCGCTCGCCGGCCATGCAGCGGGTGGTGCATCAGGCCCGGCAGGTCGCGCCGACCGACGCCCCGGTGCTCATCCTGGGCGAGACCGGCGTCGGCAAAGAGGTGCTGGCCCAGGCCATCCACGACTGGAGCCGGCGGGCCGACGCCCCGTTCGTCAAGCTCAACTGCGCCGCCATCCCCGAGCAGCTCATCGAGAGCGAGCTGTTCGGCCACGTCAAGGGCGCCTTCACCGGCGCCACCGGCCGCCGCCCGGGGCGCTTCCTGACCGCCAACGGGGGCACGCTGCTGCTCGACGAGATCGGCGAGCTGCCCGCCGGGGCCCAGGCCAAGCTGCTGCGGGTATTGCAAGAGGGCACGTTCGAACCGGTCGGCTCGGACCAGACGGTGCGGGTCGACGTGCGCATCCTCGCCTCGACCCACGTCGACCTCGCCGCGGCCGCGGCCGACGGGCGGTTCCGGGCCGACCTGCTCTACCGCCTCGACGTCTTCCCCCTGCGGCTGCCCCCGCTGCGCGAGCGCCTCGAAGACATCGGCCCGCTCGCCGAGACGCTGCTGGCCGGCCTCGGCGCCCGCACCGGCCGCGGCCCGTGGCGCCTGTCGCCCACCGCCGCCGAGCGGCTGCGCCAGGGCGCCTGGCCGGGCAACGTGCGCCAGCTCGTCAACGCGCTCGAGCGGGCGACCATCCTGTGCCCCGAGGGCGAGCTGGGCCCCGAGCTGTTCGACAACGTCGGCGACCGCCCGCTGGCCGTCGCGCCGGGCCCCACCGCCCCGGCCGACGACCGGATCCTCACCCTCGACGCCGTGCAGCGGCAGCACATCGAGCGGGCGCTCGAGAAGACCGACGGCAGGATCTACGGCGACGGCGGCGCGGCGACGCTGCTGGGCATGAAGCCGACGACGCTTCAGAGCCGGATGAAGAAGCTCGGCGTGCGCCGGCCCGACTGACGCGGGCCCCTGCCGAGCGCCGGTTGTCCCGCCCGGCCGCGGCCGGCTACCGTCGAGCGCGTCGCCCTGGAGGTCGCCATGCCGCCGCGCCCCGCCCGCCTGATCCGCACGGCCGTGGCCCTGGCCTGCGCCGCCCTCGCCGGCTGCGACGACCCCTCGCCCCGACCCGCCGCCCGAGACGCCGCGCCGCCCGACGGCCCCCCGCCGCTCATCGACGCCGCCCCGCCCGACGCGACCCCCGACGCCCACCCCGACGCGACCCCCGAACCCGACGCCGCCCCGCCCTGCGGCCCGACGCTGCGCTACGACCCCGCCGGATCCCACTGGCTCGACACCCCGTGGCCCTCGCCCGCCGACCTCACCGCCGGCAGCCCCGACCTCGACCGCACCCCGATGCCCGACATCGCCCTGACCGCCCCCTACCGGGCGGTCGCCGCCACCCTCGACGGCTTCGGCCTCAACGGCGCGGCCTACGCCGCCTTCGACGGCCCGCTCGACCCCGACGCCGCCCCGACCCCCGCCGAGACCCTCGCCGCCGACGCCCCGGTGCAGCTCATCGTGGTCGACGGCCCCGAGGCCGGCCGCCGGATCCCGCTCGACGTCGGCGTGCCCTCCGCAGCCGACGCCTGGGTCGACCCCGCGACCTTGCTCGCCCGCCCGGTGCCCGGCTTCGTGCTGCCCGAAGCCGCCACCGTCTGCGTCGCCTGGACCGACCGCATCCGCGGAGCCGACGGCTGCCCCGCCCGCCCCGCGCCGGGCTTCCTCGCCGCGCTCGACCGCGACCCGGCCCTGGCCCCGCTCGCCGCCGACCCCCCGCCGGGCCTCGTCGGCGGCACCTGCTACCCCACCCGGCGGGCCACCCACCGCCTCGACGCCGCCCTGGCCCACGCCCGCGCCGCGCCGCTGGGCCCGGTCACCCTCATCGGCTACGACGACTACGGCGGCCCGCCCCGGCGGATCCTCGAGCTGGCCTACGAGGCCCCGTCCTACCAGTCGGGCGAGGCCCCGTGGACCACCGTCGGCACCGGCGGCCTGACCTTCGACGCCGACGGCCCCGTCGCCCGCCGGGCGCTGATCTTCGCCCACATCGCCCTGCCCGACGCCGACCCGCCCCCCGGCGGCTTCCCCGTCGTGCAATACGCCGCCGGCACCGGCGGAGACCGGACCGTCTGCCCCGCGATCATGCGCCAGGCCTACGCCAGCGGGCACGCGGTCGCCTGCATCGACCGCCCCGGACTCGGCCGGCGGGGCGACGGCAGCGAGCCCCCGTGGCCCGACTTCCGCAACCCGTTCGCCTCGCTGGGCACGATGGCCCAGGAGGTCGTCGACCACCTCACCCTCTCCCGGATCCTCGGCGCCCTGGCCGCCGGCGAGGTCGACCCCGGCGAGGACGGCCCCCCGCTGCCCCCGATCTCGACCGACCCCCCGGCGCTGCTCGGCTTCTCCCAGGGCGCGCTGATGGCCGGCATCGCGGCGGGCGTCCTGCCCGAGCTCGACGCGGTCATCATCGACAGCGGCGGCGGGCTGGCCATCGAGGGGGCCCTGCTGCGCCCCGACTCGGCCCCGGTCGTCGCGCTCTTCGCCCCGCTGCTCGGCATCGCCGACGCCAACCTCGACGGGCGCCACCCGGCCGTCGCCGTCTTGCAGATGCTGGCCGACGAGGTCGACCCCATCACCTACGCCGGCCGCTGGTTCGGCCCCGGCCTGCCCGACGTGCTCATCCTCTCGGGCACCCGCGACACCAAGACCCTCACCGCCTTCGCCAACGCGCTCGCCGTCGCCGGCCGGATCCCGCTGGCCGAGCCGATCCTGATCGACAGCCCGGGGCACGCCCTGATCGACCTCCCGCCGGTGACCCTGCCCATCGCCGGCAACCGCGACGGGCGCACCGCCGCGCTGATCCAGGCCGAGGCGGGCCACGGCCTGCGGCGCGCGCTGGGCGAGGCGATGGATCACTGGCTGCGCACCCGCCTGCCCGGCCCGCCCGAAGCCCGCTGAGCCCCCGCTGAGCCTCGCCCCCCTTCACATGGGCCGGCGATCGGAGTAATCAAGGCCCGAGCGGTCGAGACGCGGGGGAGCCATGAGCAACAGCACCTGGAGCGGTGAGCGGGCCCGGGTCTTCGCCCGCGGTCTGCACCACATCGCCGCCTGCGACGGCCTGCAACGCCGCGAGAGAGCCGCCCTCCAGATCTTCCTCGACGCGGTCGGCGTGCCCGAGACCCTCGAGACGCTGGCCGCCGAGCCCTTCGACTACGGCGAGGCCACCGCGGCGCTCGATAGCACCTGGCTGCGGCGCACCTTCGTGCAGGCCTGCCGGCTGATGGTGCAGATGGACGGCAAGATCACCCCCACCGAGCGGGACACCCTGCGAGCGATGGCCGTCGCGCTCGGCATCGGAGAGAACGTCGCCCTCGAAGACCTCGCCGGCCCCCGCCCCGACCCCGAAGCCCTCGTCGAGTGGGTCGAGGCCCTCGCGGTCGACTTCGTCTCGTGGGACGAGGCCGACAAGCGGGCCTGGTTCTGGTTCTTCCCCCACCCCGACCACCCGCTGGCCCACGGCGCCGAGATCCGGGTGTGCCACGGCCAGGTGCTGATGGTGCGCGACGAGGGCGAGGTCACCGACGTGATCGAGCCCGGCAACCACACCGCCGGCCCCGAGGTGATGCCCGGCCTCGCCGCCCGCCGCGGGGGCTGGCCCGCCGACGGCATCGACGCCGACCTGCTCTTCGTGCGCACCGGCCCCTCGCCGATCCTGCGCTGGGGCACCACCTTCCCCGCCGAGGTCCCCACCCGCCGCTGGGGCGTCGTCCCGCTGCGGGCGTTCGGCCGGTTCAGCGTGCGCATCGAAGACCCCCGGGGCGTCGCCATGCGCTTCGCCCGGACCCGGGTGCCCACCGACGACGAGGTCGACGGCCGCCTGCGGCGCATGATCTCGGGCCGCTTCGCCGAGGCGCTGTCCAAGCTCGACTTCGAGGACGACGACGCCATGGTCGAGGGGCTCAACGACCTCGACGGCCTCACCGAGCGCATCCTGCCGGCGCTCAAGGCCGGGCTGAACCGCTCGGGCATCAAGCTCATCCGCTTCCTCGTCGAGAACCTGACCGGCCCCCTCGAGGTCGGCCTGCGCCCCCGCTCCCGGCGGGCCGACCAGCTCACCGCCCTCGGCCGGACCCTGCTCGGCGGCGAGCGCCCCAGCGCCACGGCCGCGGTGCCCCTCGTCACCAGGGCCGTGCCCCGGGCCCGCCCGGTCGGCGCCCCGAGCGGACAGACCCCGAGGCCCGCGCCGAACCCGATCCCGACCCCGGCCGCCCCCCGCCCGGTCGCCGTGCCCATCCCGACCTCGACCCGCCCGGCCGGCCCGCCGCCCGTGCCCCGGGCCGACACCCCGCCGGCCCCCATCCGGGCCATCCCGGCCGTCACCCCGATCGCCACGCCGGCCGCCCGCCCCCTGCCCCCGACGGTCACCGCCCACGCCCTGCCCGAGCTGGCCACCCAGCCGTGCATCGCCTGCCAGGCGCCCATCCCCGCCGCCTCGCGCTTCTGCATGCAGTGCGGCACCCCCCAGACCCGCCCGTGCAACGCCTGCGGCGCCGAGCTGCCGGCGGGCGCCCGGTTCTGCAGCCACTGCGGCGCGCCTCAGGGCTGACCCCGCCCCATTCCATTTGCGGTCTCCCGCCGGCGGTTGCGCGTCGCCTCACGCCCGACCACCATGAAGCCACCCCGCCCCGGAGGACCGCATGAGCGCCGATCCCGCCGACGATCTCTTCTTCGACGACCGCGAGACCCTCGACCCCGACGACATCGCCGGCGACGCCGCCCTGCCCGACGCCCGCCAGCGGGGCTTCGTCGGCCGGCCGGCGCGCTCGATCTTCACCGACGGGCAGGAGAGCCGCTTCGAAGCCATCATCGACGGTGACTTCTTCGAGCTCCTCGAAGGCTCGAGCCCGCTCATCGCGACCACCCCCGACTTCGACGCCGCGCTCGAGGCCGCCCTCGACGCCGGCGGCGCGGTCGTCATCGGCGACCCGCTCGGCGACGACCCCTTCTCGGTGCGCCACTGGCCCGAGGGCGCCGACATCACCCCGCCCTGCGCGCTCGACCTCCAGGCCACGCCCGACATCGGCGCCATCGTGATGGGCGGGGCGCCGCTCTTCCCGGCCCACCCGGCGAAGCGCACCGTGCGCTGGGTCACCGTGCCCGGCCTGCGCGAGTTCTGGGGGCTGCCCGACGACCTGAAGCGCTGGGTCCGGGCCCCGATGGAGCAGGCGTGGAGCCGGGGCGCCGACCTGCCCGAGCTGAAGCACGCCATCGAAGACATCCCCTTCGCGACCCTGCGCCTGCTCATCGCCAGCCACCCCCACGTCGTGCCGGTCAAGACCGTCGTGCGCAAGGGCGTCGACCGGGGCGCGGTGGTCTACGGCGTCACCCGGCCCTACCTCACCGCCGACCTCGACGAGCCGGCCATCTACCTGCCCGTCATCAGCATGAAAGAGGGCAACGTCGACGCGATCAACGCCTGGGATCTGGACGCCGGCATCAGCCTGGGCCCGGTGCAGTTCAACGTCATCGGGGGCCACCTCTTCTCGGCCCTGCTCACCGCCTGGCGCGAAGATCCGGCGCTCTTCCGGGCCTGCTTCGGCAGCCTCGGCTGGACCGCCACCGAGGTCGACGGCCGCCCGGCGCTCGTCGTCGAGAAGGACGGCGCCCAGGTGACGCTGATGTCGAAGCGGGGCGAGGATCGGGACGGCATCCGGCGCAACGCGGGCTACTTCCAGGCCGGCGAGGCGGGCAAGTGGGGGCTCTCGCAGATCGACGGCGACTTCCGCCGCGACCTCGCCGCCCGCTTCCGCAATCTGGCGCTGTGGCCCCACGCCCAGCGGTGGCTCATGGGCGAGTCGGGGGCCTACCTCGACCGCGGCCGGGGCCGCATGGACCGGGCGAAGGTGCCCCCCGTCGACCCCGCGGCCCTCGACGCCGACGGCTACACGCTGCGGGCGCTGCTCATGTCGGGCTACGTGCGCTACGGGGCCTCGCTGCGCTACACGCTCGAGCAGCTCGACGGCCTCGGCCGGGACGACGCCGGCGCGCTGCTCGAGCGGCTGCCGAAAGCGCTGGCCGGGGTGGCCGCGAAGAGCGACGCCTGGGCCACGCGGATCGATCGGCTCCAGGATCGCTACTACGGCAAGGGCAGCAAGCCGGGGCAGGTCGACCACGCCAAGACGGTGCTGTCGATGCGGGGGTGAGCGGGCCGGGCCGGGGCGCCTCCGAGGCGGCCCGAACGTCCCCCTCTCTACTCGAAGGCGCCGGCGGGGCGGCGGCGATCGAGGCGCCCCGATCGACCTGAGCCGCGGGGGCTCTCGACGCCGAGGCCACCCCGGTCGATGGGCCCGCGTGGGCGCCGGGCATCACATCCCCCCGGTCGAGTCGGGCTCCACCGGCAGCCGACACCGAGGCCGCCCCGGGTGACATGGACCCATGGGGCCCCGAGCGTATGACCGCCCCGGTCGATGTGACCCCGAAGGCCCCCGCGCCCATGCCCGCCCCGAATGACACGGACCCATGGGCCCCGGAGTTCATGCCCGCCCCGGTCGATGGGACTCCGGGGGTACCCGCTCACATGCCCGCCCCAGATGGCACGGACCCATGGGCCCCCGCGCCCATGCCCGCCCCGAATGGCATGGTTCCATAGGCCCCCGGGCCCATGCGCGCCCCGGTTGATGGGACTCCGAGGGCGCCCGCGCCCATGCCCGCCCTGGTCGATGGGGCCCCGAGGGCGCCCGAGCGCATGCCCGCCCCGGTCGTTGTGACCCCAAAGGCGCCCGAGCGCATGCCCGCCCCGAATGACACGGGCCCATAGGCCCAGGCGACTATGTCCGCCCCGGTCGACGGGGCCCCGGGGGTGCCCGAGCGCACGCCCGCCCCGATCGGCGCCGGCTCGGCGGTGGCCGACGCCGAGGGCGCCTCCGTCGTCACGCCCTCATGGGCTCCGACGAGCATGGCCGCCCCGATCGACTCGAGCCCGTCGGCAGGCGCGCGCATGCCCGACCCGATTGGACCGCGCCTCATCGGCTCCCGAAGGCGAGGCCGCCCCGATCATCGGACCCTCATGGGCTGTGGCGGTGATGCCCACGCCGATCGAGCTGCGCCCCATCGGCTCCCGAAGGCGAGGCCGCCCCGATCATCGGGCCCTCATGGGCTCCGGCGGTGATGCCCGCTCCGATCAACGCGTGCCCCCGAGGCTGCGTGAATCGAAGCCGCCCCGGTCGGGCGCGCGCCTCGGGCTTTCATGATCGAAGCCGCCCCGATCGACATGCGCCCTGCCGGTCCCAGAAGCCGAAGCCGCCCCGATCGCGCGCGCCCCGCCGGCCCCCGAAGTCGAAGCCGCCCCGGTCGGTCAGCGCCCCACAGGACTCCAGAGTCGAAGCCGCCCGAGCAGAACGCACCGCATGGGTCCACGCGACCGGGGCCAGCTCGATGGACACCGACCTCGTGAGCCCTCGAAGGCGAAGCCGGCCGCCCGTCGCGGGCCTCATGGGCCGCGGAGACCGAGGACGTCCGATCGGCGCGCGCCTCGTAGGCCGTCCCCATCGAAGACACCCGGTCGGCGTGCACCTCGCAGGCCCCACGGACCGAAGCCGCCTGATCGTTCCGAGCCTCACGGCCCATCTCGACCGCCGCCACCCCATCCGCCGGCACCCCAGGGGCGCGCCCGACCGAGGCGGCGCCGGTCGACATCGCCCCCGGGGCCCTTCACCCCGCGCAGCCCACCCCCGACCGGACCGCCGCGGTCCACGGCGGCGTTCGAGCGCGGGCCCGGCGTACCCTCGGGGTATGTGCGGCGGATCGACTGTCGGTCAGCTACGCCCCGGCGCCGCGCGCGGGCGCTCGTGCGTGCGCTTTGATGGCCCCGACCGCGCCGCAAGCCGCCGACCCGTGGGTTTCGCTCGCCCGCGGTGACGACGCCCGAGCCCGGGCCCGGGGCTCACTCGCCGGGCGCGCCCTTCGGGGGCCCGGCGTAGCGGATGGGATCCCGGAAGCCATAGGTCGCGCGCAGGTGGTCGAACGCGTCGACGGCCTCGTAGGACCCGACGACGACCGGCTGGTGGGACGCCGGCTCGAGGTCGATGACCGCGCCGTCGGCGTCGAGGACGACCGGGTGCAGCAGGTTCGCGAACGGCACCGGCGGATAGCTCAACTGGATCGGCCGGGCGTTACAGCAGCCGGACATTGAAGATGACCAGGGATCGCGCAGACCGATTCTTCGAGTGCAAGGCGCGAGACGCAGACGCTGCTGGGGGCAACGGCAAGTCGAGCAACGCCGCAATCGAAGAATCGGGCCAGCGAGCACGGTCAGATTCATTGTCTGGCTGCTGTATCGGCGAAGTCGCGGGCCTCGGCCTGGGGGACCTTCTCCGGCGCGGCGAAGAGGATGCGGTTGAGCACGTACAGGTCGGCCGAGAAGACGTCCGCCGGGTGTATCCCCTCGCCGTGCGCCCAATCCATTATGAGCTGGTAGGCCGTGCGCACGCTCTCCGGCTCGAGCGCGCGCAGCGCGCGGGCGGTCTCGACGTAGGCCCGGACGTCGGCGTCGGTGAAGTGTCGGCTGACGTCGAACGTGCGGGTCCCATACCACGACGGCAGCTCGGCGATGAGCTCCAGCGCGCGCTCGACTTCGCCCTCGGCTTCGGTCTCGGAGAGCATCCGCGACCGGGGACCACCGCACGCGAGGAGCAGCAGCGCCATCAGCGCGTATGGCAGTGAGCGTCGGCGCGCGAGATCAGCGATCATGGGTGTCCTCCTCCAGCACGGTCACCTGGGGTGGGCAGCAGCGCCAGCCGACGCGGACCCGGCGTTCGAGCGCAGGGCGGTCGTCCGACCGCCAGAACCCGGGCTCGACGAGAGTGCCGGCGAGCCGGCTGTTCGGCACCTCGGCCGGCGCCTGCCGAAAGGGCCCGTCGGGGTGTTCCGGGTGCTCGTCTCCCATCTCTTCGGCGGTGTAGTACCGCGCCAGACCCGTGACGGTCATCTCGCCTCGTGGCACGGCCTGCGGGGAGAAGTTCCAGCGATCCGAGCGCGCGTACCGCACGTCGCCCGCTGCCATGGGGAAAGCCTCCTAGCAGTGCCCGGGGAAAGTACACCGTCGCGAGCCGGACGAGCGCCGCGAGCGGCAAGGCGCGAGCCCGAAGTCGTGGCAGAGTCACGTCGAGCGGCGAGCAACGCCGCAGATCGCGGCGCTCGTCCGGCGCAGCAGGGGGACTT
>JAUHYW010000083.1 GCA_030426085.1 bacterium
GAGCGAGCGGCTGATGGGGCACCTGTCGGCGGCGATGCAGGACGAGGCGGGGCGGGCGGCGGTCGAACGCACGCTGCGCTATCTGTACACTGTGAGCGAGTTCGACCCGGAGCAGGCCCAGGCGAAGTTGGCCGGGTCGGCGCGCCACGAGCAACTGCGGGAGGTGATCATGACGGCTGCTGATCGGCTCATCGAGAAGGGACGGGCAGAGGGGCTCGAGGAGGGGCGGGCCGAGGGCCGGGCGACGCTCTTGCTGCAGCTCCTCACGCTGAAGTTCGGCCGCGTGCCGGACGCGGTGCGGGCCCGCGTCGAGCAGGGTGACGCCGAGGCGGTGGAACGCTGGGTCGAGCGGATCCTCGTCGCGCCCGATCTGGCGTCGGTCTTCGACTGAGCGATGGGCGAGGAGGCATGCGCATGACGGGCGATGGCGGGGCCATCCGGCTGTACGTCGCGCTCAGCGTGGACGGGTACATCGCCACCGCCGACGGCGGCGTGGGCTGGCTGGACCGGTTCGCCGCGAGCGGCGAGGACTACGGCTACGGCGAGATGCTGGCCGCTGCGGCGACCAACGTGATGGGGCGGGCGACCTATGAGCAGGTGCTGACCTTCGGCGACTGGCCCTATCCGACGATCGACACCCTGGTCTGGACCCGCTCGCCGCTGACCGATCCGCCGCCGCGCACGGCGGCCTTCCACGGGGACCCGTCGGCGCTGGCGGCCGAGCTGCGGCGGCGATGTGCGCAGGGCGACGTGTACATCAACGGCGGCGGGCGGGTGGCGCAGGGGCTGCTCGATGAGGGCGCGATCGATCTCATCGAGCTGTTCGTGATGCCGACGCTGCTGGGGCAGGGCGTCCCGCTGTTCCCGGCGGGGCGGCCGACGCCGCGGCTGGTGCTGGAGGCGCATCGAGCGTGGCCCTCGGGCGTGACGCGGCTGCTGTATCGGGTGGAGCGGGGCCCGGTGAGGCCATCGGGTGCGCCCTGATTTCGGTCGCCGGACCCGGCGACTCCAGGCGGGCCCGATCGGTGAGAGCATCCCCCCATGCAGAGTGACCCACCCATGACCGACAAGTGCGCGACGAGGGGCCGGCTCCGTTTCGGTCTGGCGGCGCTGGTCGCGTCGCTGGTGTTTGCCGCAGGGTCCGCCCCGGCGCAGCCGGATCCGGGCTTCGCGACGCTCGAGCCGGTGGGGGACGGAGCCCGAGTCGGGCTCGCGGCGAGCGTCACCCGACGGGACACCCTCGCGGGCGAGCCGGCGCCGACCCTGCGGCTCGACCTGTTCGGGCGCGCGCCGCTCACGCTGGACACCGGGTTGCACGCCCGGCTGGCGGCGGCCTGCGGGCCCGGCGTCCGCCTCGGCCCCTCGACGGGGGGCAGCGGCGCGAGCGGCCTCGAACAGGTGGACCGCTTCACGCTCTACGGGGCCCACCTCGGCGTCCACCGCGTCGCCCGGTGGCGGTCGGTGGTCGCGCCGCTGGCCCTGGCCCTGGTCCTGCCGACGAGTGATCCCGACGGCTTCGACATGTCGGTGCGGGGCACCGCGTTCTGGGCGCGGATCGGGGACTATCCGGCGGGCCGCCACGGCCTCGCGCTGCGGGTGTCGGGGTCGCCGACGCTGCGCTACCACGACGTCGTCGTCCGGTTCGAACTGGGCGGCGACGTGCCGCTGTCCGATGTCGACGGCGTCGGCTTCCAGGTGGGCCTGCGGGCGGGGCTGGGAGTCGCGGCGCCGGTGGGGCCGCTGGCGGTGATGGTCGAAGGCCTCTCGTACAGCCTGTTCGCCGACTTGCTGTCGTTCCGCACCTACACGCTCGCCTTCGGCCTGCGCTACGTCGACGCCTGGCTGCGGCCGTCGGCGCACGCGGTGGTGCCCGTCGGGGAGAGCGCCGCCCGCGAGCCGGTGTGGTGGATGCTGGGGGTCGACTGGGTGATGGACGGGCCCGGCGTCAGTTCAGATCGGCCAGCCGCTGCTCGATGAGCCACGCCTCGCACTCGGCGACGTTCTGCGGTTCGGGGGGCAGCGGGGTGCGGGCCCGGGCGTCTTGCAGCAGCGCGTCGAGCTTGGGCCAGTTGGCCCGGTGGCGCCGGTCGACGTGCTCGGGCACCGCCGCCTTCTCCCGCTGGCTCGCCTTGAACGCCACCAGCTCGAGCGCCTCGGCGAAGCCGTACTCCGGGGCGAGCTCGCGCACGTCGCACTCCAACTCGCCGGTGCGCAGTAGGTGGGCCCCGGTCAGCGCGACCCGGTAGGTGTAGAGCAGCGTCTTGGCCAGGGGGCGCAGCGCCCGCTCGTGCTCCCGGCACATGCCCTTGAAGAAGCCTGCGTAGTGGCGGATGTAGCGGCTCGACCGGGCGCCGAGCGAGAGCTGGCGCAGGGTGCTGACGGTCGAGGTCTCGTAGAGCTGGATCGGCGACTCGAAGCGCTCGAGCATGTTGCCGTTGCCCTGCAACAGCAGGCTGAACGCCTTCTGGATCTCGTGGGTCGTCAGGTCGCATTCGACGCCTTCGAACATCGCCGTCGTGTCGTGGGTCTCGCTGGGCTTGCCGAAGCCGAGCAGCTCCCGGGTGTGGGCGTAGTGGATGCCCTTGAGGTCGAGGTCGCTGTCCGGTGAGCTGAAGCCGTAGATGTGGCTGCCGGTCAGCGCGCACAGGATCAACTCGCCCGGCGGCGGGTGCTGGGCGATGAAGCGGCGGGCGAGGTCGAGGTCGGGGATCAGCGTCGAGCGGGCGGTCATCGGTCGTCTCCGCGCAGCGCGGCCTCGACCCACTCGGCGCACAGCGTGTCGAGGCGCTCTTCGTCCGGGGCGTCGGGCAGCGTCGAGGTGGAGGCCGCCGCGTCGATGGCGGCGGAGAGCACCTCGGCGCGCTCGACCAGCGCATCGTACCCCAGGGCGCCGTCGCGGATCGCGAGCAGCGCGTCCCGGTCGTCGCGGCGCACCCGGACCCCCTCGCCGCGCAGGATCTCACCGCCCATCGTCAGCAGCCGCACCAGGTGCATCGCGTGCTTGGTGTCGTAGCCGTGGCGCGCCTCGAGGGCGGCCCGCTCGCGGTTCCGGTGCTTCAGCCAGGTCTGGTACTGGCCCCACCGGCGGCGGGCCTGCTTGTAGCGCCGCTCGCGGTCGAGCATGTCGAGGAAGTTGGGGCTGAGGTCGAGCGCGGCGAGGTCGCCCTTCTGGCGCATGGCCTCGGCGGCGCCCATCTGGTCCCGGGGCACGACGGCCTTGTCGGGCAATCCGTACTCGGCCCGGGTGGGCGGCGCCTCGGGCGGATGAAGCAGCCACTGGCGGTGGGTGCGGATGCGTTTGAGCTGGCTGAGCGCGTAGCCCCCGAAGCTGTGCTGCACCTTCTTCGTCAGGAAGTCGTCCCGGGCGTCGAGCAGCCGTCGACCGACGGCGGTGACCGTCTGGTGGTCGTCGGGGTGGGTGTAGAGGATCTCGAGCAGCGTCGGGTTGGCGGCGGCGGCGAGGCGCACGAACTTCCGGATCTCGAACCGCACGTGGTCCGGGCCGTACTCGATCTGCTCCGGGCCGCCGACGTAGCCCATGTACCACCGGGCGGGGCCGACGATGACGCCCTTGTAGTCGTGGTCCGAGTCGGGGCGGGCGAGGCCGTAGGCCCGGCTGCCGTGCAGGGTCTCGTAGATCACATGAGGCGCGGTTCGCATGGCCGACAGGGTGCCCGGGCGCGGGGCGCGCTTCAAGCGGCGGATCCGCGGACGGGGGGTGGCGGCAGAGCGACATTCGGGGATTGCGGTTGCCGACCGCGTGCCGAGGTGGCTAGTTTTTTTCTTGCGGGGTTCGTCCACGGAACCCGCGCTCAAGATCGGGGCCGCGACATCGACCGCGCCCGGCCCCGGTGCCTCGTCCCATGGGGGGGACGGCGCGCTGACAAAAGCGCCGAGGACGACATGCTGGATGCGTTGGCCGACCTGCTCGATGAGGCGCCGCCCGCCGACCTCGGCCCGCGGGCGATCCTCGGCCGCGTATTCGAGATCCTGAGCGCGGCGACCGGCAGCCGCTGCCTCTTCGCCCACGAGACGGTGCAATACGGTCGCCGACTGTACTTCGCAGAGCTGGCATCGATGGGTCCGGCGTCCTTCCGGGCGGTGACCGACACGCTCGAAGGGCGCGCCCTCTTCGAGTACCTCGGCCCCGACGACGCGCCGCCCGAGGAGTCGTGGCCCGGTGATCTCAACCCGGTCGATCGCTTCGGGGTCTGTGTGCGCGACGACGTGCACGCCCTCGGGGCGTGGCCCATGTACTGGGAGCCGGGTGGGATCCGGGCGACGCTGGGCATGACAGTGGTGCACGACGGGGTCCTCATCGGGGCCGTCGTCGTGGCCCGCCTGCTCGACGAGGCCGGGTTCGGCCGGGTCGAGCTGAGCGCCGTACGCCCGCTGGAGGATGGGGTCCGCCGCTGGTTCACCGCCGCCTGGCGCCGCCGACAGGCCCGCTGCCGGCCGGAGGGCGCGGCGAGCTACCTGGTCTTCGATCGCGACGGGACGCTGGTGTCGACCTCGGAGTCGGCGGCCGGCTGGCTGCACGCCGAGGGGGTGCGCGCCCGGCTGGCGGAGGCGGTGGTCCGGGCCGTCGCCGAGGGGCGGTCGCAGGCGGCCACCTTCGTGCGCCGGGCCCGGGTGCGGCTCGAGGTGATGCGCGGGGCCCGGGAGCGGGTGCTGGTCGTCGTCGAGGAGGGCGGCAACCACCGCCTCGGAGCCCGGGAGAAGCTGACCGACGCCCAGCGGCGGGTGGCCGATCTGGCGGTGGCCGGGGCCACGGTCAAGGAGATCGCCGCCGGCCTGGAGCGCAGCCCCGAGACGGTGCGCGACCACCTCAAGGCGATCTACGAGCGGCTCGGCATCGGCAGCCGGGTCGAGCTGGGGCGCATGCTCGACCCGCCGCCGCCGCCGCCGACCGATGGCTGGAGCGGCCGGATCGGACCCCGATGAGCGCCGGCCCCCGCTTCGCTGGACACCGCCCGACGACGGCACCCCCCGAACGGGGGATGGATGTCCGCCGGGGGGACGTGATCAATGGATTCCGGTCGATCGACGCGCCCGCCTCGTGCCGGCGCCGCGGTGGGCCGCCAAGGAGGACGACTCGATGATCGACGCGGTCGACGAGACGGTTCGCACCCTCATCCGCTCCGAGCTGGACGAGGCCTATGCGGACGTCGCGATCACATTCGATACGCCCGATGAGTCCTTCCCCGGCGCGGCGGTCGAGCTGCCCGCGATCGACCTGTTCCTCTTCGACATCCACGAGAATCACCTGCTGCGCGATCCGGTGCCCCGCACGCTGAAGACGGCCGAGGGGCAGTGGCAGCGCAAGTTCCCGCCGGTCAGGGTGGACTTCCACTACCTGGCCACCGCATGGACCGGCGAGGACGACACCTTCGGCGAGCACCGGCTGCTCGGCGCGGTGATGAAGGCGCTCCTGCGCTGGCGCTATGTGCCGGCCGAGCTGATCTCGGCGAACCTCGAAGAGCAGCCGGTGGCGGTGCGCGCGTTCGCTCTGCAGAGCGAGTCGCTGGGCGCATCGTCGGACTTCTGGCGCGCGCTGGGCTGCAAGCCCCGGGCGTCGCTTCGCTTCACCATCACGGTCGCTGTGGAAGCCTTCCCGCCGACCGAGGTCTCCGCGCCCCCGAGCAAGGTCGTCGCTCGTGTGGGGGATCGACAGGGCGCGCAAACCGACCCCACACCCTGAACGCTGACAGAAGGAGGACGCAGATATGGCCAACTATGCGGACAAGGCCCCGGGGGTCTACGTCGAGGAGGTCGCCTCGGGTGGGGCGCCGATCGCCGGCGTCGGGACGAGCACCGGCGGCTTCATCGGCTTGCTGCCCGCCGATCGGGTCATGCCCCAGAACCCGGCCTCGGGTGAGGACTACGCCGACGCCGGCGCCGGCGACGCCGTCGAGCTGACGAGCTACGCCGAGTTCGAGCGGGCGTTCGGCAAGGCCGACGACTTCGACCTGGCCATCGCGGTCAAGGGCTTCTTCCAGAACGGCGGCTCGCGCTGCTTCGTCTACGGCATCGACCCGGCGAGCGTGGCGACCACCGACGACGCGGGCAACACCGACGACTACGGCGACATCGGCGCCGGCCTCGAGGCGGCGACGGCGGTGTTCGAAGACATCGACGCCATCGCCATCGTCGCCGCGCCCCTGCCGGCGGCGGCGGTCGACGCCCACGCGACGGTCATCAACGACAAGCTGCTGACCCACTGCGAGAACTGCGCGGATCGCTTCGCCATCCTGGCGGCGCCGATGAACCCCGAGAGCGTCTCGGCCGACGCCATCAACCAGACCCGCACCAGCGAGTACGGGGCGATCTACTTCCCGTTCATCGACGTCAGCGGCAGCGGCGACTACCGCAACCCGGTGGGCCACATCGCCGGGGCCTACGCCCGCACCGACGGCAGCCGCGGGGTGCACAAGGCGCCGGCCAACGTGGTGCTCTCGGGGGCCTACGGGGTCTCGACCCGCATCGGCCGCATCAAGCAGGGCCCGCTCAACGAGGCGTGCATCAACGTGGTGCGCATGTTCGGCCAGAGCGTGACCCTGTGGGGGGCCCGCACCACCGCCGGCAGCGACAGCGCGTTCAAGTACATCACGACCCGCCGGGTCTACAACTTCCTGCGGGAGAGCATCGAGGAGGGCCTCGGCTGGGCGGTGTTCGAGCCGAACGACTCGAACCTGTGGTCGGCGATCAAGTCGACGGTGCACGCCTTCCTCACCCGCCAGTGGAAGGCGGGCGCGCTCATCGGCGACACCGCCGACGCGGCGTTCTTCGTCAAGTGCGACGCCGAGACCACCCCCGCCGACGTGCGGGACCTCGGCATGGTCGTCACCGAGATCGGGGTCGCCATCGTGCGCCCGGCCGAGTTCGTGGTGTTCCGCCTGAGCCAGAAGACGGCGAGCTGAGCACCCGATGAGTGATGCCGTCACCATCCCCGGTCTGTACTGGCAGATCCGGCGCCAGGCCGAGGCCGCGGTCGACCACAGCGGACACACGGTGTTCGTGGGTGCGATGACCGGGGTCGAGGCGGGCACCGCCGAGCTGATCCAGGGCTGGTCCCGCTTCCGCAGCACGTTCGGCGACGGGCGCGACCCGTTCCGGCTGGCCATGCGCGGGTTCTTCTCCAACGGCGGCGCCGTGTGCAAGGTGCTGTCGGTGGGGGATGCGATGGGCCCGGACAGCCTCGCGGCGGCGCTCGAGCTGCTCGTCGACGACGACGACGTCAGCCTGATCGTGGCCCCGGGGGTGGTCGACGTCGACTCGCAGACGGCGATCATCGAGCACTGCGACTTCATGGGCGACCGCTTCGCGGTGCTCGACCTGCCCGAGCCGGCCCGGCTGAGCGCCGCCGAGGCGGTGGATGTGGCGCAGCGCCACGCCGCCGAGCTGCAGATCCGGACCGGCACCCACAACGCGGCGCTCTACGGGCCGTGGCTGAAGGTGGTGGCCGACGGCGGCACGGCGTTCGTGCCGCCTTCGGGCCACGTCGCCGGCATCATGGCCCGGGTCGACGCCCGCTCCGGGCGCCACCACGCGCCGGCCAACGAGGTGGTCGAAGACTCGGTCGATCTGCGGTTCGACCTGTCCGACGCTCAGCTCGCGGCCGTCTATCCACCCCTGGCCCTCGACGTCAACGGGGGCATCGCCGAGCCATCGGTGAACATCATCCGGGCCCTGCCCGGGCGTGGGCTGCGCGTGTGGGGGGCGCGCACCCTGGCCACCGATCCCACCTGGCGCCATGTGCCGGTGCGGCGGCTGACCCTGGACCTCGAGCGGTGGATGACCCGCCGGCTCGACGCCCTGGTCTTCGAGACCAACGACGTCGTGCTGCGCAACCGGGTCGTACGCGAGCTGGGGGCCCACCTCGACAAGCAGTATCACGCCGGGGCCCTGGTGGGGCCGGTGAGCGAGCTGTCGTGGTACGTGCAGTGCGACGAGACCAACAACCCGGCCGACGTGCAGCAGGCGGGCCTGCTGATCGCCGACGTCGGCATCGCGCCGGCGGTGCCCGGCGAATACATCACCCTGCGCCTGATCACCCGATCGGGCACCGACGCGCAAACCGAGACGCTCTAGTCTGACCCGAAGGAGAGCCACGATGGCGACCGCCCCGAACTACCCGCTCCGCGACCCGATCGGCAATTACAACTTCTCCATCTCCATCGGCTCGGTGATCGCCGGCAACTTCAAGGAGATGAGCGGCCTGTCGGTCAGCCGGGCGGTCAACGACTACCGCGAAGGCCACGAGGCGACCCTGCAGCCCCGCAAGATCCCCGGCCTGCGCTCGCTGTCGAACGTGACCCTCAAGCGGGGCATGGTCGAGGACCAGGAGCTGTGGTCGTGGTGCGAGATGAACCGCCACGAGAAGAACTTCAAGCAGGACGTCGACCTGGTGGTCTTCAACGACCAGTTCGACGAGGTCGCCCGCTGGAGCCTCAAGAACGCCTGGCCCACCCGGTGGTCGGCCCCCAGCTTCGACGCGACCTCGACCGGCCTGGCGATGGAGGAGATCGAGCTGGCGTTCGACGACGTCGCCCTGATCCAGTAGCCCGAGCCACCCCGAGGAGCTGACCCATGATGGCTGCGGCCGCACCCTCGCCGATGTTCGACTTCACCCTGCCCGAGGGGGTGATCGGACCGGATGGCACCCGCCACCGCGAGGGGCAGATGCGCATGGCGACGGCGTTCGACGAGCTCGCGCCGCTCAAGGACCCCCGGGTGCAGCGCAACCCGGGCTACCTGGTGGTGATCCTGCTCAGCCGGGTCATCACCCGGCTGGGCGGGCTCGATCGCATCGACGTCAAGACGATCGAGGGGCTCTACGCCTGCGATTTCGCCTACTTGCAGGATCTGTATCAGCGCATCAACCGCACCGGTCGCAGCCGCATGCGGGTGGCCTGCCCCCACTGCGAAGGCGACTTCGACGTGGAGCCGCCGCCCCCGGGGGGAGCCTGAGCTACCCCTCGGACCGGCTCCACGAGGAGGTAGCGTACCTGGCTCACTATCTTCACTGGTCGTACGACGCGGTGATGAGCATGAGCCACCTGGAGCGCATCCAATGGGTCCGCCACACGGCGCGGCTCAACGACGAGAAGAGCCGGGCCTCGGCGGCGAGCGGGCCGACCGACCTGGCGGCGATGATCGAGGCCACGAGGAGGCGATGACATGGCGATCGGGAGCACGATCGCACGATTGGGGATCCGAGGCGCCGCCGGCGCGGCGGGCTCCCAGCTCGCGCTCGATCCGTACCTCGGCTACAACTACTTCGTGGAGATCGAGGGGCTGATCGTGGGCGGGTTCAAGACCGTCAGCGGCCTGTCGGCCACGGTGCAGTCCGAAGAGTACCGCGAGGGGGGTCACAACCACGCCAGCCACCAGTTCGTCGGGGGCACCTCGTGGAGCCCGATCGTGCTCGAGCACGGCATGACCGAGCTGGACGGCATGTGGATGTGGTTCGAGGCCGCCGCCCGGGGGGTCGTGCGCAAGCGCAACCTCACGATCATGATGCTCGACGAGCGCATGCTGCCCAAGACCATCTGGAACGTCTTCGACGCGATGCCGGTGCGCTGGTCGGGTCCGAGCCTGGACGCGACGAGCGGCAGCGTGGCCGTCGAGAGCGTCGAGCTGGTGCACGGGGGCATGAAGAAGCCGCTGTTGGCCCAGATGTTCAGCGCGGGCCTCGGGGCCTTCGACGCCTTCAAGTAGAGAGCGGCCGGCGATGACCACCCACGACTCCGATCCGGGACCCGGGGCCGCGGCCGAGGCGCCGATCGCGGTCGACCCGCGGCTGGTGGCCGAGCTGGGGTTCGCCCTGCGCCTGAGCCGGCCGGCGCCCTGGCTGCGGTCGCTGCTGGCGCTGGGGCAGGTGGTCGACGATCTGCTGCCGCTGATGGGCGACTGGATGACCCGCTGGAGCAGCGCGCTGTCCTACGACGACACCGAGGCGCCGCTGGTGCACGCCCGCTGGACGCAGCCCGAGGCCGAGGCCGGCGGGCCCACGCCCACGCCGACGGTCCGGGCCCAGGCCCCGGCGGCGCAGGCGAGCCACTCGGTGCATGTCCGGGAGCGCATCCGGGAGACGGTGGTCCATCGCCCGGCGCAGGCCGCGTCGAGCGCCCCGACCGCGGGGCCCGCCCCGCAGGCGACAACCGGAGAGCGCCCGATCGTGCGGGGGGTGAAGCCGCCCGCGGCGGACGCCGGATCGCCGGCGACACCGGTGCACCCCCGCCCGGGGCGGACCCGGGTGATCGAAGGGCCGCCGCTCGCCCGCCCGTCGCCCGCGGCGACTCGGGGCCCGGCGCCGGATGGCCCCGCCTCGCCGCCGATGCGGCACCCGACCGCCGATGGGGCCTCACCGGCGGCCTCGCCCCCCCGCCCCGCTGCGTCCCCGGCGAGCGCCCCGGGCGACGCGCGGGCCGACGCCCCGACGACGCCGACCGCAGCGCCCACGCGCCCGTCGAGCCACCTCACGAGCGATGGGGACCCGCCCCGGTCGACCGCCGCGCCCGCGCCGTCCGTCTCGGCGACGACCGCGGCGCCCCGGAGCGTCGCGACGGCGGCCGAGGCCCCGGCCGTCGGGCCCGTCTCCCGGGCCCATCCGGCGGCGCCGACGCCCGCGCCGGTGGACATCGAAGCGCTGAAGGCCGCGGCCGATCGGGGCGCCCGGGTCGTCACCCGCGGCGTGCGCCGGGGCCGACCCGACGGCCGCCCGGTGCCCGCCGCGCCGACGCCGATCCCGGCCGATGTCGCCCGGGTGCACCCGGCGGCGCCGCCCGCCGCGCAGGCGACGCCCGCTTCGCCGGCCCCGCAGGCCTCGCAAGCCACGCAGGCCCCGCAGAGGCCGCCCGGCGCCCCGCGCCCGGCCGCGCCGGCGGCTCGACCCGTCGTGCAGGCCCGCGCGGTCGACGGGTGGTCGGTCGGAGAGCAGCCGGTCATCCGGGCCCGCGTCGCCGGCCGGGCGCCGGTGCCGTCGGTGCGCGGCGCCTCGCCGCAGATGCCCGGCGCGCCGACCCCGAGCCACGCGGTGACGCCCCCGATGGTCGTGCCAGCCGCTGCGTCCCGGGGACCGGCGCCCGGCCCGACGCCCGCCGCGCCCCGCATGGTGCCGATGCACGCCCCCCGCAGCGCCGATGAGGTGGCCCGGGCCCTGGGCCTGCCGCCCGGCGTCCGCCCGAGCAGCCCCCCGCGGCCCGGCCCGAGCGGCCCCCAGGCGCCGCAGGCCGGGCCCCAGGCCGGATCACAGCCAGCCCCGCCGCCCCACAGCCGGGCGGTCGTGCTCGACGCGGGCCAGATCCGCTCCATCGCCGGCGTGGTGCAGGAGCAGGTCGTCCGCCAGATGGAGCGCGAGCGGGCGCGGACCCGCACCCGGGTATGAGGAGGTCGACCGATGTTTGACGACATGACCTATACCGGCCGGGGCATGTCCGTGCTGGACGCGCTCTATTCGGGCACCCAGGCGGCCCTCGGCGCGGTGTCTTCGCTGGCTTCGGCCGGCGGGGCCCTGCTGGGGCTGAACACCACCCGGGTGGCCCGGATGGTGGTCTGGCACGAAGGCTCGCTGCCGATGGTCTTCTCGCAGCACTTCTCGGTGCTGTTCAACCCCAGCCAGGTGACCCTGTCGAGCGGCTGTAGCTGGCAGCCCAAGCAGCACGCCTCGCCCGGGCGGTGGTCGACCGAGCTCGAGGTCTCGTCGAGCGCCTACCAGCCGGCGAGCCTCAGCATGGAGCTGATGTTCGATACGACCGACGAGGGCATGTCGCTGATGTCGATGCTCGGCGACGCGGCCAGCGGCGGCATGGCGATGGCTTTCAGCCAGCCCACCGGCAGCAACGTGCTGACCCACACCCAGAAGGTCGCCCGGCTGGCCCAGCCGTCCCAGGATCTGCACCGCCCGCCGGTGTGCCAGCTCTGGTGGGGTCCGTACATGCTCATGCAGGGGGTGCTGACGAGCTGCTCGCAGACGTTCAAGCTGTGGAAGCCCGACGGCACCCCGGTGCGGGCGTCGATGTCGTGCTCGTTCACCGAGTTCAAGGAAGACAGCCTCTTCGAGTTCTTCAGCCCCGACGTCGAGAAGAGCCACGTCGTGCGCCGGGGCGATACGCTGCCCCAGATCGCGGCGACCTACTTCGGTGATGCGGCGAAGTGGTGGGTCATCGCCCAGTTCAACAACGTCGAGAACGCCCGGGCGCTCGAAGCGGGCACCACCCTGCGCATCCCGGCCCTGGAGCGCTGATCGATGTTCGGGTCCTCGACACACGCCGACCTCGTCGCGTCGGTCAATGTCGCGCTCGACTGGGGGCTCGCCCTGGGCCCGATGATGCCGTTCGTGCCGTCGGTCACCCCCGACGTCAACAGCATCTCGGTGACGATGGACGCCGAGTCCATCGGCAGCCTGAGCCTCGAGTTCACCGCGTGGGACACCAAGGCCCAGGACTTCGCCTACCTCGACGACACCCGGCTGGCGGTCAACAACCGCATCCAGCTCACCATCGGCAACAGCACCGCCTCCGACACCCTGTTCTACGGCACCATCGTCAGCCACGACGCGAGCATCTCCCAGTCGGGGGTCTCGCTGTCGATCACCGCCTACGACGTGCGCCACACGCTGCGTCGGGGGCGGTTCCGGCGCACCTTCGTGGCCAAGACCCCGCTCGAGATCGCCGAGACGGTCGTCAAGGACCGCGGGCTGAAGTGCAAGGTCACCAAGGGCATGCCGGCGCCGACCGCGATCCCCGCCCGGCGGTCGAGCTCGGGCTCGGACTACGAGTTCGTCACCGGCCTCTTGTCGGACTACGGCTACCGGATGGACGTCGAGGGGGACACCATCCAGATCCGCCAGCCGAGCAGCAAGCCGACCACCCCCCTGGGCTACGTGATGTTCGCCCCGCCGACGATGATGTCGTTCTCGGCGCGCAACGACGTCACCGAGCAGATCGATGGGGTCATCGTGCTCGGGTTCAACCGCGACACTCAGGAGCAGGTCATCGGCACCGCCGGCAAGACCAAGAAGACCATCCTGACGACCCCCTCGGTCATCACCCGCCAGGCGGCGGTCGACACCGCGGCCGACGCCAGCAAGATCGCCCAGAACATCCTCGACGGCCGCAACCGCAACAACATCAGCGCCTCGCTGAAGTGCGTGGGCGACGCGACGCTGGTGCCGGGCACCTGGATCAAGGTCAGCGAGGTCGGGCCCTACAGCGGCGAGTACCGCGTCGTGCGGGCGACCCACAGCTGGAACCCGTCGGGCGGCTACACCACCGACGTCTCTCTCGAGCAGGAGGCGGCCTGAGCCATGCCGGAGTTCGACGAGCCCACCTTCGGATCGGGCCTCGCGCTGGGCGAGGTCACCGAGATCGACAAGGCCCAGCCCTACCGGGTCAAGGTCAGCCTCGACGGCATGGAGGCCGACGGCGAGGACACCGACGTCGGCTACTGGTGCACGGTCATGACCCCCATGGCGGGCCCCAAGCGGGGGCTGTACCTGATGCCCGAGATCGGCGACCTGGTGGTGGTCGGCTTCCTGGGGGGCATGTCGGACTACGGGGTCGTGCTCGGCTTCCGGTGGAACAAAGACCGGAAGCAGGAGCAGCCGCTGGACGACGACGGCACCCACCCGGTGCGGGGCTTCGTCAGCCGGTCGGGCCACAAGCTCGAGTTCGACGACACCAAGGACAAAGAGCAGATCCGGATCACCGACAAGACGACCAAGAACAGCATCGTCATCGACAGCAAGGCCGGCAGCTACACGGTGACCATCGAGGGCGACATCAAGCTCGCGGCGACCAAGACGATCACCCTCGACGTGCCCGATGGCGACGTGGCCATCAACTGCACCAACTTCACGGTGAACGCGACCGGCGACCTGACCCTCGGCGGCAAGGGCGGAGCGATCACCGCCGACCAGGCGCTCGAGATCAAGGGGCAGTCGGTCAAGATCACCGGCAACCCGGTCGACATCAACGCCGGCAACCTGAAGGTGATGTGATGGGCAAGCTGATGACCTCGGCGGCGACGATGAAGTGCGGGCACTCGATCCCGATCGCGCCGATGCCCAACCTGATGTCGACCAAGGTCTTCGTCGAGGGCAACCCGGTGCTGCTCGGCACCGGACCGTTCTCGGTGGCCGGCTGCCCCAACATGGACGCCAGCAAGGGCCAGAAGCCGTGCACGACGCTGTCGTTCACCCCGATGGCGATGAAGGTGCTCGTCGAGAACAAGCCGCCGCTGATGCAGGACGACCAGGCGCAGCTCGACTGCGCGCCGCCGGGCAGCCCCAGCATCTCGCCGGTGACTTCGAAGGTGGAGGCCAAGTGATGGACCGACCGTTTCTCGGACGCGGATGGGGCTTCCCCACCGCCCTCGACGCCGACGGCCGCATCGTGCCCGTCGTCGGCGAGGCGGCGGTCGAGCAGTCGGTGCGCCTGATCCTGTCGACCGCGATGGGCGAGCGCATCATGCGCCCCGACTTCGGCTGCGGGCTGCACGGGCGCATCTTCGACCCGGGCACCACCGAGTCGACCGGCCAGCTCATCGGCGACATCCGCAGCGCGCTCGCCCGCTGGGAGCACCGGGCCGAGCTCGTCGACATGAGCATCGGGGTCGACGAGACCGACCAGAGCAAGCGGCTCATCGAGCTGACCATCCAGATCAAGGGCACCAACAGCCGGTTCAACCTGGTCTACCCGTTCTACGTGGACGGCGGCGCGGAGGTGGCCGATGTCTGAGGCACCGCCCTTCGACGGCCGCTCCGAAGAGGAGCTGGTCGCCGTCTCCGAGGCGCTGGCCTCGTCGTTCACCGGCTGGAAGCCGACCCCCGAGGACGACCTCGACCTCGGCGGGGCGATGGTCCGGCTCTTCGGCCGCCTCGCCCGCCGGGCGGTCGAGGCCGTCGATCAGACCCCGGGGCACCTGGCCGGCGAGCTCTTCCGCCTGCTCGGCGTGCGGCCCCAGCCGCCGGGCGTGGCCCGGGCCCCGCTGGTCTTCGCCCCGGTGGACGGCGCCGGCCGCGACCCGCTGGTGCCGATCGACTCCGAGGTCGCCGCCCCGGCCGACGACCTGCACCCCGAGGCGACGTCGTTCTACACCGAGCGTGATCTGACGGTGCTGCGCACCCCGATCACCGCGGTGCGGGTGGTCGATCCCATCACCGACAGCGCCGACGACGTCTCGCTGCACGCGCTGCCCGCGATGGCCGAAGAGGCCGGGATCACCCCGCTGCCGTGGCACGCGTTCGACGCCCGCACCGCCATCGACCGGGCGCTGTACATCGCCTGCGACGCGCTGCTGGCCCACGATCCGCCGGACAACATCGTGCTGACGATCACCGGCGGCGACGCGCCGTGGCCCGCCTCGAACAGCTTCGTCTTCGAGACCTGGAGCGGCGAGGCGTGGATCCAGGCGCCGGTCTCCGACCGCGACCAGCAGGGGGCCGCCGCCGAGTTCACCGTGGCCCCCCAGATGTTCGTCGTCCGCGAGGTGGCCGGGCTCGAGGCGGTGTGGCTGCGCATGCGGGTCGAGGAGCGGTTCGCGGTCGGCGAGGGGCTGCCGTCGATGACCGACGTGTCGCTGACCGCGGTGCGCCTGCTGAGCGACCGCCCGCCGGTCAAGGTGGTCCGGGGGCTGTTCGTGCTCGACACGACGGCCGAGTTCGCCCCGTTCGACAAGGTGCCCGAGTTCAACGCGGCGCTGCTCATCGACGGGGGCGAGGCCTTCGTGCAGCCGGCGGGGGCCGAGGTGACGGTGGACTACACCGTCAGCGCCTGGCACCCCACCGCCAACCCGGTCGACGTCGTGCTGGCCTACGAGCTGCTGATGAGCGACGGCTGGCAGGCCATCGGCTACGCCCACGACGACGGGGTCGCCGGGGCGCCGCAGGGCGCCACCCGCCTCGCCGACCACACCCGCCGCTTCCGCGAGTCGGGGCAGGTCGCGTTCACCCTGCCCGGGGAGGTCCCGCTCGCGGTGCACAACGGCCACGAAGGCCGCTGGCTGCGGGTGCGGATGGTCAAGGGTCACTACGGCGAGCAGAGCCGGCTGACCGTCGTGGACGCCACGCCGACCATGACCGCCGACACCCTCGCCCCGCCGTGGCTGAGCCGCATCCGGCTGACGAGCAGCAGCAGCCAGTCGCTCACCGCTTCGGGGGGGCAGGTGCGGCTGGCCCGCACCGTGGCCGGCTTCACCCGGCTCGATCCGCCGCTGGGCAGCACCCCGTTCCCCCCGGTCGAGGTGACCGAGAAGACGCTGTGGATCGGCTTCGACCAGCCGGTGGGCAACGCCCCGGTGGCGATGCACATCGACGTGCTGCCCCCGGTGGCCGACACCGTCACCGGGCTCTTGCCCCGCAACCCCGACTGGGATCCCGAAGACCCCCCCCGGCTGGTCTGGGAGGCCAGCACCGCCGAGGGCTGGATCGAGCTGGTCGTCGACGACGACACCCACGCCCTGTCGAAGCCGGGCATCGTGCGGTTCCTGGCGCCCTACGACGGGGTGATGCTCGACCGCTTCGGGGCCACCGCGCAGTGGATCCGGGTGCGCTGGGCGGCGGGCAGCTACCACCACCCGCCGCGTATCGGCACCATCCGGCTCAACGCGGTCTACGCCCGGGCCGCCACCGCGGTGGCCTACGAGGTCATCGGCTCGGGCACCGGCGGCATCGAGCAGCTCTACGCCGCCTCGCGCACGCCCATCCTCGCCGGCGAGGTCGTCGAGATCCGCGAGGAGACCGACGGGCCCTGGATCCGGTGGATGTCGGTGCCCGACTTCAACGGATCGGGGCCCAAGGACCGGCACTACACGCTCGACCCCGAGAGCGGCGAGGTGGCGTTCGGCACCGGCCGCCGGGGCGCGCCGCCGCCCAAGGGCGAGAACAACATCCGCATCAGCTACGTGACCGGCGGGGGCGCCGAAGGCAACCGCGAGGCCGGGGCCATCACCCAGCCCCGCAGCGCGATGCCCCTGGTCGACAGCGTCTTCAACCCGGCCCCGGCCGAGGGCGGGCGCGACGCCTACATGCCCGACGTGGTGGCCGGCGAGGTGCCCCGCACGCTGCGCCACCGCGACCGGGCGGTGGCGGTGGCCGACTTCGCCGATCTGGCCCGCGAGGCGTCGGACTCGGTCTTCCGGGTGGCGGTCATCACCCCCGACTTCACCCGGGACAACCCGGTGACCTTCGACGTCGAGACCAAGGCGGTGGGCCGCGGGGGCTGGGTGAAGGACGTGCAGGGCGCCGAGACGGCGAGCGGCGCGGCCCACATCGGCTTCATCGAGGTGGTGGTGGTGCCCTTCGGCACCGAGGCCCGGCCCAACCCCAGCCAGGCGCTGCTCGACACGGTGCACCACGCGCTGGCCGCCCGGGCCGACGCCTCGGTCGATCTGCGGGTCACCGGCCCCCGGTGGGCGGCGGTGACCGTGACCGCCGAGCTGGGATCGACCGCCGCCGAGGCGGCCCGGGTCATCGCCGACGCGACGGCGGCCCTCGACCGCTACCTGCACCCGCTGACCGGGGGGGTGGCCGGCGACGGCTGGCCGTTCGGGCGCCGGCCGCGGGACTCCGACATCCAGGCGGTGCTGGCCGAGGTCGAGGGGGTGCACTTCGTGCGCAAGCTGTCGGTGGACTGCCGACCGCTGCTGCCGCTGCCCGAGTTCGTGGGGGTCGATCGCGACATCGCGCTCGACGAGTTGAGCCACCGCGAGGCCCAGAGCGCGCTGGTGGCCACCGGTGATCACCGGCTGACGGTGGTGGAGGCCCGATGAGCGACGCCCGGCACATGCGCTACGACGACCTGCTCGACGAGGCCCTGGCCCGCATCCCGGCGCTGGCCCCCGAGTGGACCGACCACAACCCCTCCGACCCCGGCATCGCCCTGCTCGAGCTGGCGGCGTGGCTGACCGAGACGGTGCTCTACCGCAGCACCCGGGTCGACGACCGCAGCCGGCGGGCGCTGCTGGGGCTCATCGAGGGGGCCGACCCGGGCACCTCGCTGACCGGCGCCGAGCTCGACATGGCCACCCGGGCGGCGATCAAGGCGCTGCGCCGGCCCTACCGGGCGGTGACGCCCCGCGACTTCGTCGACCGCATCCGCGACGACTGGCCGACGAGCAGCGAGGCGCAGGCGCTCGGCCTCGAGCACCGGGTGGCCCACGTCACCGCGATGCCCCGCTGCGACCTCGAGGCCGACGACCGCTTCGCCCGGCGCGACGCGCACATGAGCCTCGTCGTCGTGCCCGACCGGCTGTGCTGGGCGTTCGACGGCACGCTCTCCACCGCCCGGCCGACCCTGTTCATCACCCAGGACGTCGCCGAGTCGGTCCAGATGACGGTGCCCGCCGGGGGCCGGGTGACGATCACCGGCGAGTCGGCCACCGCGGTGGTCTACGAGGGCGACTTCGAGGCCGGCGAGACCGGCGAGCTGTTCCTCGACCCGGCCGACATGGGCCGCACCGGCGAGTACCGGATCACGCTGGATCAGGCCAACTGCGTCGCCGGGCTCAACGCCGAGGGCGGCGCGGTCGACAAGCGGCGGCTGACGGGGACCGACGGCACGCTGCTCGGCTGCCGCTTCGTGCCGATCAAGCGCAACGGCGACCTCGAGATCGTGGTGACCTGCGCCGCCGACATCCCGCTGCTGCTCGAGGTGCGCACCCAGCGGGGGCAGATCAAGGCCAGCGAGCAGGGGGTCGGGGTGGTGGCGATCTCGGTCGGCGGGGGCACCGGCGTCGTGACCGATCAGGCGCGCGTCGACTGGCAGTGCCGGCTCTTCGCGCCCGAGGCAGACCCGGGCACCGAGGTCGCGGTCACCTGGCACGTGCAGCGGGCCGAGGTGCCCCGCCGGTGGGACGACAGCGGCGGCGACCGGCTGCTCGACGGCCTGTGGCGGTTCCTCGATGCCCGGCGCATCATCGGCACCCGGCACCACGTCGTCGGCCCCCGGTGGGTGCCGTTCTCGATCACCGCCGACATCTACCTGACCGACGACACCGACCCCGAGCTGGTGCGCCCCCGGCTGTTCAACGCGCTCGTCGACCACTTCGCGCCCCCGGGGCACGCGCCGAAGGCCCGGCCGCTCGGCGAAGACCTGCACTACACCGAGGTCATCGCGGTCATCGAGGCGGTGCCCGGCGTGGACTACGTCGACCGGGTCGGGCTGACCCCCGAGGACCGGCGGCTGATCGACGACGACGAGCCCTACGGCATCCGGCTCGAGCGGGACGAGATCGCCGTGCTTCAGGTCGCCGGCAGCGACCTGTCGCTCTTCGAGCGGAGCTGACGTCATGAGCGACCAGACCCAGAGCACCTGGCTGCCCCACCTGCCCGCCGAGCTGCGGGCCGATCCCATCCTGGGTGGCTTCCTGCTGACCTTCGAGCGCCTGCTGAGCGGGCGGGTCGGGCTGTGGGCCGACACCAGCTACCCCGGCGACCCGCTGCCCGACATCGAAGGCATCGAAGAGAAGCTGCACCGGGTGGGGGCGGTCTTCGCCCCCCGGCCGGGCCAGCCCGCCGCCTCGCGCACCCCGTCGAGCTTCCTGCCGTGGCTGGCCAACCTCGTCTCGGCGCCCGACCGCGAGGAGTTCGACGACGAGACCCGCCGCCGTTTCATCCGGGCCGCGCTGCCCGGCTACCAGAAGCGGGGCACCGTGCAGGGCCTCAAGGAGACCGTGGGCCGCTACCTCGGCTCGCCGGACGACGTGATCGTCTACGAGTTCGAGGCCGAACCCCACTTCTTCCAGGTGGAGGTCGTCGTGCGGCAGAAGGGGGCCCTCGCCCTCGCCCGGCTCGACCGGGTGGTGCGGGCGCTCGTCGACATGATCCGCCCGGCGCACACCTGGTACTCGGTGCGCTACCTGGTGCCGACGATGCAGATCGTCGACAACCCGACCGCCGACGATCCGGGCATCCTGATCGGGGTCAATACGCTGCTCGGGACCCGGGCCAACTGACATGAAGCCGGCTGCGCAGCCGCATGCCATCGAGCCACCCCGCGGGGGGGCAGGAGACACGAGATGACCGAACCGAAGACGCTGCTGTTCCGCATGACCATCGAGCAGGCCAATTACGTGCTCGAGCTGCTCGGCGAGCAGCCCTACGTCAAGGTGCACGGCCTCATCAACCAGATGCAGACCCAGGCCAGGCAGCAGCTCGACAAGCCCGATCCCAGCGATCAGGTGCTCGACGCCTTCGCCGGCATGGGCGGCGGCGGTGACGAGAAGGTGATCGACCAGGCCGGCTGAGCCGGCCCCGATCCCCCACGCCCCGGACGCCGCCACGGAGGACAGGATGAGCGACCAGGAGAAGAACCCCTACGCCCTCTACCCGGACGAGCAGATGGATCGTCGTCCGCGGTACTACGACGGGCAGTTCCTGGGGTCGGCGGACTTCATCGACGCCCAGCGCTACGACATCGACCGCCGCCGGCGTCACATCCGGGCCACCGTGCGGCCGGGGGTCGTCAGCGGGCTCGAGGTCACCGGCGGCGCGGACAAGGTCGACATCGCCGCCGGGACCGCCGTCGACGACTTCGGCCGCCAGATCGTGCTCACGGCCGCCGAAGAGAAGGGCGTGCGCGAGGTCGACCGGGGCAAGAACCTCGTCCTGTTCATCCGCTACGGCGAGACGACCTCCGACCAGTCCCACTCCGACCAGGGCACCGCCGGCTACACCCGGTTCCACGAGATGCCGGCGGTGGACTACGTCGAGGAGGGGCAGGCCGTCCCCGAGCACGCGGTCGTGATCGCCGCCTTGCAGGTCGACGGCGAGGGGGCGGTGACCGCCGACGGCACCGTGCGCCCCCGGGCCGGGGTGCTGATCCCCGGCGCGACGCCGCTGACGCTCACCGCGGACGACGCCGACCCCGGCCGGGCGACGCTCGCCGCCGCGTTGCAGGTGCACGCGCCCGACGGCACCCGGATGAACGCCAACTTCCCCGCCCTGCGGGTGAAGGGCTACGCGACCGTCACCGCCTCGATGCGGGTCGGCCAGAACAACTCCATCGGCTACGGCGGCGTGGACAACGGCGCCGACGGGCTGGTGGTGAAGGGACCGCTCGCCGCCGGGGGCAACTCGGCGGTGCGCGGGCTCGGCGTGGGCTCGGCGCCGCACGCCGACGAGGGGGTCGCGCTCGCCCGGCGGATCGCGGTCGGCAAGACGGCGTTCACCGGCGACCGCGCCCTCGACGTGCAGGGCAACGTCGGCCTCGGGGGCAACGTCGCCACCACCGGCTGGACCCGCATCGACGGCACGCTGGAGGTGAAGCAGGCGGCGACGCTGCGGTCCGCGCTCGACGTCTCGGGCGCCAGTACGGTGGGCATCGACCTCGGCGTCGGGCGCGACGCGACGGTGGGCCGCAACGCCGCGGTGGGCGGCGACCTGAGCGTGACCGGCGCCGGCTCGATCGACAAGACGCTCACCGTGGGGCAGGCGGCGACCATCCACGGCGTCACCACCGTGCGCAACCGCTTCACCGCCACCGGCCGGGCCGACATCGGCGGCCTGATCACCGTCGGCGGCGCGGCGACCATCGGCGGCGACACCGCGATCACCGGCAGCGTCAGCGCGACCACCTCGGCCAGCGTCGGCACCACCCTCACCGTGGGCCAGGGCGCGACCATCGGCGGCGGGGCCAGCGTCGGCGCCGGGCTGACCGTCGGCGGCGACATCACGATGCGGGGCGACACCCTCGACGTCGGGGCCGGGGCGTCCGGACGCCACGAGAACGCCGGCAAGATCAAGTACGCCGTGCACACGACCGCCCTCGAGATCTTCGGAGCCGGCGCCGAGGTCGCCAGCCGCAAGGTCAAGCTCTACGCCGAAGGCGGCGTCGAGGCGACCGGCGCGCTGACCACCGGCGGGGCGATCACCGCCGGCGGCGGCGGCTCGTTCGCCGGCAACCTCAGCGCCACCGGCGCCGCCACCGTCAACGGGAACGCGGTCTTCAAGAGCGGCATGGTCATCGGCCAGACGGGCACCACCGGCTACGGCGCGGTGGAGCAGGACGGCAACGACCTCGTCGTCAACGGCCAGCTCGCCGCCGGCGGGTCGGCCGGCTCGGCGATGTACAGCCTGGCGCTGGGCTACGACGCCCAGGGCGGCAAGGAGGGCTACCTCTTCGTCAAGAACCGGCTCGGCATCGGCCGCACCGACCCCGACCGGCCGCTGGCGGTCGCCGGCAACGCGCTGGTCGACGGCGCGCTGCGGGTCACCGGGCGCGTCACCGTCGAGCACGGCACCGACAACGGCATCCGCTTCCCCAACAACATCGGCGGCGGCAGCGGCGACTGGGCCGGGCTGCGCTACTGGGCGACCGACGGCGAGGACACCCGGCTCGAGCTGGGCACCGGCAACGACCCCAACGACATCATCGTGCTGCGCCAGGACGACACGGACATGGTCGTCGTGCGCAACCGGCGGGTCGGCATCGGCGGCGAGACCGGCGATACCCGCCTGCGGGTGCATGGCACGATCCAGTTCGACCACAGCGGCTACCACATCCAGTCCCCGCACGCCCGGGCGATGGTGATCTACGGCTACTTCAACAGCAGCCAGGGCCTGGTCTACGGCAAAGGCATCGAGGGCATCGAGCGCATCGAGAAGGGCCGCTACAAGGTCAAGTTCAGCCCCGACTTCAGCGGCACCCCGGTCGTCGTCGCGACCCAGGTCAACGACGGCAACACCCGGGACAACGCGCTCGTCTACGACATCGGCAACGGCAAGGTCATGGTGAAGACCGGCGACTCGGGCGGCGATCGCTCCGACCGGGCGTTCTGCATCGTCGCCATCGGGCCCCGGTGAAGGTGTGATGATGGCATATGACTCCCACGCGATGACTCCCCGCCCCGGCGCCGAGGTGATGGCATGAGCGACGACGCCCAGAACCCCTACCTGCTCTACCCCGAGCGGGCGGTGCAGAAGCGGGTCCGATACTACGACGGCCAGTTCCTCGGCTCGGCCGACTTCATCCTGGCCCAGACCCACGGCATCGACCGCCACCGGCGGCACCTGGCCGGCACCGTCACCGCCGGGGTGCTCGACGGCTACGCGGTGCACGGCGAGGCCGACGCGGTGGTGATCAGCCCCGGCACCGCCGTCGACGGCGAGGGGCGGCCGCTGGTGCTCGCCGCCAACGCCCGCCGGGCGATCCAGGCCGCCGACCGGGGCCGCAACCACACGCTGTGGGCCCGGTACAAAGAAGAGGCCAGCGACGACTCGTCCGAAGACAAGGGCGCGTCGGGCATGACCCGCTTCGACGAGACGCCCGAGATCATGTACACCCCCGACGGCACCGCGCTGCCCGACGGGGTCGTGATCCTCGCCCGGCTCCAGGTCGACGGGCAGGGCGACGTCAACGTCGACACCACCGTGCGCCCCCGGGCGGGCCTGAAGGTGCCCGGCCCGATCCCGATCACGCTGACCGGCGACGACGCCGACCCCGGCCGGGGCACGCTGGCCGGCGCGCTGAAGATCCAGGCCCCCGAAGGCACCGCGGTCGCCCCGACCCGGCCCGAGCTGGACGTCGACGGCTTCGGCCGGTTCACCAAGGGGCTCGTCGTCGGCCAGGATTCGAACGTCGGCTATCAGCAGGTCACCAACGACGTGAACGATCTGGTCGTCAACGGTCAGTTCGCTGCCGGCGGCAGCGCCGGATCGGCGATCTACAAGCTGGGTATCGGCATGCCCCCGCCGGGGGAGGGCGAGGGCACCCTGACCGCCCGGCGGCTGGCCGTAGGCGCCGGCTCGACCGCGGGCAAGGCCCTGCGGGTGAACGGTCAGGCGCGCTTCGAGCAGCACACCGACTTCATGGCGCCCATCTGGACGCAGGGTGAGATTCGCGCGGCCGGCGGCATCGACGTGGCCCCGGATGTCGACGGCGGCGACGCCGCGGCGGGGGTGATCGCCTACAAGCGGTGGAGCGATGGGCTCGACATCGTCGGCGGCCACAATGATGACTGGCGGCAGCGACGCATCACCTTCCACGCCCAGGGCGGCTCGATCCACCGCGGCGATCTGCGGGTCGAGGACGACCTGTACGCCACCCGGCACGTCAGCGCCGGGCAGAACCTCAGCGCCGCGACCGACCTCGGCGTCGGCCGCAACGCCACCGTGTCCGGGCACACCCGGCTGAACACGGCGACGATCACCGGCGATACGCGCAGCAACGCGCTGTTCGACGGGCACGACGTCAACGTGCGCAACCGGCTGACCACCCAGCACCTGACCCACACCGGCGGGGCGGACCTCAACAACGTCACCGTGGGCGGCGCGGCCAACCTCGACGGCCACGTCAACGTGCGCGGCCCCAAGCTCGACGTCACCCCCCAGGCCGACTTCGCCGCCCGGGTGCGCATGAACGGCGACCTGTTGCAGGTCACCAACCGGCTCATGCCATCCGCCGGCTCGGACAACAGCAAAGGCATCGTGTGGCCCGGCCAGGGCAACAACGACGTCGGCGCGATCCGCTTCTGGAAGGAAGGCAACAACACCCGGCTGGTCATCGACAACCAGAACAACGCCGACGATGTCATCGTGCTGCGTCAGAAGGGAGGCGACCGGCTGACGGTGCAGAACGGGCGGGTGGGCATCAACCACTCGACCCCGGCGGCCGACCTGCACGTGGGCGGCGCGGCCGAGGTCGATGGCAACCTGACCGTCGACGGCACCCTGCGGACCAACGATCGCATCGCCCCCTCGACCGGCAACGCATTCAGCAACGGCATCGTCTGGGACAACGACGCCTTCGGCGGCGGCGGCGACAAGGCCCGGATTCAGTATCACAGGTGGGGCGGGGCCGGCGAGAAGGGAGCCCTGGTGCTCGAGTGCCAGAATGACGCCGACGACCTCATCGTGCTCAAGCAGCACGGCGCCGATCGGCTGACGGTCAAGGGCGGCAAGGTGGGCATCAACGAGACGGATCCGGCCTACAGCCTCGACGTCAGCGGCACCATCCGCGCGACGGCCAATGTGCGGGTCGACGGGGTGATCGACCTCGGCGCGAAGCACGCCGGCCGCGAGACCAACGCCGGCATGATCAAGTACCATGTGCACAGCAACGACTCGCTGGAGTTCATCGGCGCCGGCACGAGCAGCAGCAATCGCCGGGTGCGGATCTGGAGCGAGGGCGGCATGATCGTGCACGGGTGGGCCCAATACGACGGCGGCGTCAAGCTGCACGGCAGCGACTTCGCGCTGGGCACCCGAGGCACGAACTGCCGGGCCGTGTGGGGCGCCGTCAAGTCGAACGGCGCCAAGTGGACCGGCGAGGGCTTCAGCTGTGAGCGCTACGGGGGTCACGGCGGCGTCTTCCGGATCTACTTCGACGTCCATTTCAAGAACCGGCCGACCGTCGTCGTGACCCAGCACTATCCCAACAACTCCGACGGCTCCGATGGCTGGGGCAACACCAAGGACAACGCCATCGTCAGCCGGGTCTACAAGAACTGGTTCCAGTGCGTGACCGGCGACGGCGACGGCAACCGCACCTGGCGCAGCTTCGAGTTCATCGCCATCGGGCGCGTCTGAGGGGTACCTTGACCGCGACCCCGACCGCCGCCGAGCCCTTCGCCGACGACGCCGAGTGCCTCACCGCGCTGCTGGCGTGGCTCGACCTCGTCCTGCGGGCGCGGGTGTCGCAGGTGCGGGCCGAGCTGGGCGGTGACCCCTGGCTGCGCGGCCTGCACATCGACGACGCCGAGGTCGACGCGCTGCTCGACCGGGGGCCGCTGATGCCCCCGTGGACCGTCGGCGCGTCCGATCCCAACCTCGGGGGGGCCATCGCCTTCACCGGCAAGCTGCTCGCCGAGCGGCTCGACGCCAGCCCCGACGCCGCCTGGGCCCGCCTGACCCATCGCTTCGCCCTCGACGACCTCGACGCCCAGGCGCTGTTGCTCGCGGTCGCCGTCGAGTTCGACCCCCGCTATGGCCGGCTGGTGGGCTGGCTGCACGACGACGTCACCCGCCGCCGCCCGACGGTGGGGCTGGCCCTCGATCTCTTCGCCGATGGCATCGGAACCCGGCTCTTCAACCGGCGGCGCTTCGTCGACGGCGCGCTGGTCACGAGCGGGCTGGTGAAGGTCGAGGACGGCCCCACGCTGGTCGAGCGGGTGCTCACCCCGGCCCCGGGCCTGGTGCGCTGGCTGGTGGGCGAGCCGCCGATCGACCCCGCGGCCCGGCCGGCGGTGACCCTGTGCGGGGTCGACGCCGCGGTCGACGAGACGCCCCCCGGGCTGGCCGACCACCGCGATCGACTGGTGGCCGGCGTGGGACGGGGCGAGCGACGACTGGTGGCGGTGAGCGGGCCGCCGGGCAGCGGGCGGCAGGGCTTCGCCCGGGCCATCGCTGCCCGGCTCGTGCGGCCGCTGTACGTGCTCGACGTCGAGCCGCTCGCCGAGCTGGAGGAGCGGCCCGACTTCACCCGGGCCCTCGACGCGGCGGTGCTCGCCGCCCGGCTCGACGACGCGCCGCTGTGCCTGCGCCGCCTCGACGCGCTCGACGGCGGGCGGGAGCCCAAGCAGGTCGCCGAGCAGACCGCCCGCCGCCGGGCGGTGGCGCAGGCCCTCGCCGACCGGGGCCCCCGGCTGACGGTGGTGACCGTCGCCGCCCCGTGGCACCCCCAGCGCCCGCCGCCGGGGCTGCCCCCGGTCGAGCAGGCGACCATCGAGGCGCTGCCGGTCGTCGGCCGGGTCGCGCTGTGGCGGGCGGCGCTGGGCGAGGGTCTCACCGATGGGAGCCCGGATGGCTCCGATGGTTCCGAGTCCGACCCCCTCGATGCCATCGCCGACGCCATCGCCGGGGTCGCCGACGCCTTCCGCTTCCCCCCCGGCCGCATCCGGGCCGCCGCGACGACGGCCCACGGCTTCGCCCGCGCCGCCGGGCGCCCGCTGCCCGACGGCGAACAGCTCTTCCGCGCGGCCCGGGCCCACGCGACGCCCCAGCTCGGCCAGCTCGCCCGCCGGGTCGAGACGGCCCACGACTGGGACGATCTGGTGCTCGCCGCCGACCGCCGGGCGCAGCTCGAAGAGGTCATCGTGCGGGTGCGCCACCGGACCCAGGTGCTCGAGCGGTGGGGCTTCGGGCGCAAGGTGGTCGGCGAGCGGGGCACCAGCGCGCTGTTCGTCGGCCCCCCGGGCACCGGCAAGACGATGGCCGCCGCGCTCATCGCCGCCGAGACCCAACGCGACCTGTATCGCATCGACCTCAGCCAGATCGTCAGCAAGTACATCGGCGAGACCGAGAAGCACCTCGAGCGCACCTTCGCCGAGGCCGAGGCCACCGACGCGGCGCTGTTCTTCGACGAGGCCGACGCGCTGTTCGGCAAGCGGGGCGACGTCAAGGACGCCCACGACCGCTACGCCAACATCGAGGTGGGCTACCTGCTCCAGCGCCTCGAGCGCTTCCCGGGGCTGGTCATCCTGGCCACCAACCTGCGCAAGAACATCGACGAGGCGTTCCTGCGGCGCATGGACGTCATCGTCGACTTCCCGCTGCCCGACGTCGAGCAGCGGGCCCGGCTGTGGGCCCGCATCTGGCCCGCCGCGGCCCCGCTCGCCGACGACGTCGACCCGGCCGATCTGGCCGAGCGGTTCGACGTGGCGGGGGGTCACATCCGCAACATCGCGCTGTCGGCGGCCTTCGCCGCGGCCGAGGCCGGCGCCGACATCGGTCTGTCACACGTGATCTCGGCGGCCCGGAGCGAGTATAAAAAGCTCAACAAGCTCGTCGACGGGCGCCGCTTCGCCCCCCAGCGGGGGCGTCGGCGGTGAACCCGGGAGGACCCGGCGAGCGGGGGAGAGTCGTGGTGGTCGTCACCCGACGAACGGTCCGGGCGGCGCCGGCGGTGGCGCTCGTCGCGGCCATGCTCGCCGCCTCGGTGGGATGCAGCGAGGAGCGCAGCACGCGCAATCGCTTCGTCGACCCCATCTGCCTCGACTTCCCCTGGGCCGCGCTGAGCGCGGTCCAGCCCGGCCAGCCGCCGCCCGATCTGGACTGCAAGACCACCCTCGACTGCCCCCCGCCGCTGACCTGCCAGCCCCGGCCCGGGTCGAGCACCGGCGCCTGCGTTCTGCTCAAGGACGCGCCCGACCCCAGCGCGCCGTCCGAGGTCTACGAGGTCCCCGAGTTCCTGCTCTCGGTCACCGAGGGCGATGACTACAACCTGCTCGAGTTCAACGGCCTGCCCCCGTCAGCGACCGTGTTGCGCTGCGTCTTCCACATCTGTCCGGTGGACGCCGACGTGCTGCGCGACGCCCCCGGGCGCTGCGAGTACGCCGACCAGCTCGTCAACCTGGGTCTGACCGGCGGCCTGGCCCTGCCGGTGGTCGCCACCGGCCCCGACTCGCTCGACGTTCAGGCCCCCATCCCGGCCTGCGGCAGCGACGCCACCACCGCGGGGCAGACGCCGCGCGCGTTCCGCATCGCGGCGGTGGGCTACTTCGCCGTGTGCTACGCCTTCAGCGAGACCGAGCTGGTCGCCGTCAGCGCGATCTCGAACCTCAGCCGGGGCGAGGTCGGCTCGGCCGGGCAGGACGCCTACCAGGCGGGCTGCGCCGGGGAGAACGCCCGGGAGGGCGCCGCCTGCGTCTACACGCGCGCCGACGGGCGGGAGAGCCTGGGCGTCTGCGTGGGCGGCGCGTGCTGCGCCCCGTGCTGGGCCGACGAGGACTGCCGGGCGTTCCAGGGCGAGACGTGCCACGGCATCCAGCGGCTGCGTGAGCCGACCGACGGGCGGGTCGGAGCGGCGATCTCGGGCTGGTGCCCCGACGTCGAGTGCGTGGACCGCAACGGGGTGGCGCAGTGCGTCGAGCGGCGCCCGGACGCCGGCTCCGACGCGCTGGCCGACGGCGGCGTACCCGACGCCGGGGCCGGGCGCGACGCCGGCGTCGACATGGCGCTCGACGACGATCTGAACGCGTTCTCGGCGTGGCGCGCCGCGCCCCGGGCGGGCGCGTCGTGCGACGCCGGGGTCGAGGGGGCCGACAGGGGCGTCGACCAGCGACCGGAGATGGGGGTCCTGCCCGACGCGGCGCCGATGCCCGACGCCGGGCCGATGCCCGACGCGGCGCCGATGCCCGACGCCGGGCCGATGCCCGACGCGGCGCCGATGCCCGACGCCGGGCCGCCCGACATGGCCCCCGCCGACGCGCCCGACCAGATGCCGCGACCGAGGATGCCCTGATGCGGACGGCGATCCCCCGGTGCGCCCCGGCGCCCGCCGGTCCCCTCCCCGCGTTGCCCGCCGCGCTGCTCGCCGCGCTGATCGTCGGCCTGCTGCCGAGCGGCGCCTCGGCCGAGGAGTACAAGCTGGTCCTGGCCCCCGAGGCGGGGCAGGCCCCGCCCGCCCGGGTGTGCCTCGTCTCGCGCAACGCCCGCATGAAGGTCGACCGGGCCTCGGGGGCGGTCGCCGGGCTCGCCTCGCGGGTGAAGTGCGCCGACGGGGTGTGCGCCGCCCGCCGCGACACCCGCCCCGCCCGCTGCCAGGACTGCCCCGACACGTCCCACCCGGGCTGCGCGTCGGTGCTCGACCTCGGCGAGCGGACGGTCGACGACTACAGCGTCGTCTGCGCCGACGACGACACCTCGCCCCGCGAGGGGGGCACCGTCTACATCAGCGTGGAGTCGGTCGAGGCCGAGAACGCGCCCCGCTTCTACAGCTTCGAGGTCAGCGGGGGCCGGGTGCGCTGGAGCCCCTTCGAGCCCATCAGCCGGCCGAGCTATCGGGTGCTCGGCGGCGACTTCGACCCCTCTCGCTTCAGCTACCCCCGGGTGCCGTCGGAGCAGCCGTGGGCCGAGGTGCCCCTGCGCCGCCGCTGCCGCTGCCTCGACGCCCGGGTCGGGCCGGGCATCGGGGCCATCGAGGCGGTGCGCATCGACGAGGCGCCGGTCTGCCGGGGCGCCGTGTCGGGCGACGGCCTGCTGCCGGTGGAGGTGCCCGCCGTCGGGCTCGACCGGGTGAGCGCGCTCGACATTCGCGCGGCCCACGCCGACATGCGCACCCGGTGGAGCAGCCGCTGGCCCACCGTACCCATCGAGGTGCTGCCGGCCCGCTTCACCTTCGACTGGACGATGCCCTGCATGTGGCCCCGGGCCGACGTCTGCCCGACGGTGGTCATCCGCGGCGCGCAGTGCACCAGCGCCCCGCCGACCGAGGGCAAGTGCCGCTACGCCTGCCGGGTCATCGCCGACTCGGCCGTCTCCCCCCCGCTGCAGATGCACCTGCACCTCGACGACCCGGCGATGGATCTGACCGAGATCCTCGGCGCGGTGGGCCAGACGATCGTCGGGCGGGTGCCGGCCGACGCCCGGGTGGTGTGGACCGACGTCAGCAGCTGGGAGCGGCACGTCCCGGGGGATCGCATCCGCGCGATCGAGGTGCTGGGGGTCGACGGCACCCGGCTGACCATCGAGCTGAGCGCCCAGGACAGCGACCGCATCACCGTGCCCCTGCCCGGCGTGCGCTGCGGCACCTCGCTGCGCACCGAGCTGATCGGCGAGCGGGACTTCGAGGCGGGCTACGGGGTCGTGACCCGCGGAGCGCACCTCCAGCTCCCCGAGCCCGAGGCGCTGGGGGTCCCGTGGGACATGCTCTTCGGGGCCGGCGGGGGCGCGGCGATGATCTTCGCCGTCGAGCCGGGCGCCGGCAGCGTGACCTCGTCGAGTCTGTCCTACGTGCTCGACGTCACCCTCGGGGTCCGGCTGCGGCCGCAGGGCAGCTCGTGGTTCCTCGAGCCCCAGCTCATCGGGCTGTACATGGCCGGCTGGCCCTACAACCCGCTCAGCGCCGTCGAGGGGGTCAGCGCCACCGCCCAGCACCACTACTTCGCCGTCGCCGGCGAGCTGGCCCTGGGGCGGACGCTGCTGTTCGGCGGGCGCACGTTCCACCTGCTGGCCGGCGGCGGCGTGGGCATCGGCTTCGACCCGTTCATCGGCGATGACGAGCTCGTCGAGCAGGGCCGCGAGATGGGGCTGGCCACCCTGGGGATGGCGACCCCGTTCAGTCAGGAGCTCGACACCCCGTTCGGCATCCGCTTCGACCTGCGCTACTGGTTCGGCAGCCGCACGCTGCACTACTCGATCGACGAATCCATCGCCATCGTGCGGACCGCCCAGCCCGCGCACGCGCTCATGTTGTCGGCGACGATCTTCGCCAAACCCTGACCGCCCCCGAGGAGGAGCCCCGATGTCCGAACTGCGCCCGATCTGGGCCCTGCTGGTGGGGATCGATCACTTCCTGGCAGTCAACGACCTCGACGGCTGCGGGCACGACGTGGGCGCGATGTATGGCTTCCTGCGCAACGGCTACGCGGTGCCCGAGGCCAACATCCGGATGCTGCGCGACGCGCAGGCCACCCGCCAGGGCATCATCGACGCCTTCTTCGAGCACCTCGTCGACAACGACGCCATCCGGCCGGGCGACCAGATCCTGTTCCACTTCAGCGGGCACGGGGCGAACATGCTCGACCCGCTCGACGCCTCGCCCACCGGCCTGATCGAGAGCCTGGTGGCCCACGACAGCGGCGTCGAGGGGGTCTTCAACATCCCCGATACCACCGTCGCGGCCATGCTCGAGCTGCTCGCCGCGAAGCGGGGCACCAACATCACCGTCGTGCTCGACTGCTGCCACTCGGGATCGGGCACCCGGGCCGGCGGCAAGAAGGCCCCCCGGACGCGGCTGACCGAGCCCGACACCCGGGTGCCGCCCGCGCAGCTCGACGCCGAGATCGTGCAGGCGGCCAAGGCGATGGGGGTCGGCAAGCGCTGGCGCGAAGAGGGGCTGCCCTACACCCTGCTCGCCGCCTGCCGCGACCGGGAGCTGGCCCAGGAGTACATCGACTACTTCGAAGACGGCGAGCCGGCCTACGGCGCGTTCACCTGGCACCTGACCGACGCCCTGTGGAAGCTCCAGCCGGGCACCTCGTACGCCATGCTGCACGAGGCCGTCGCGGCGCAGGTCAACGCCTACAACCCGTACCAGATGCCGCAGCTCGAGGGGGTGACCGACCGCGCGGTCTTCGGCGCGCTGACCGTGCGCCGGGATCCGTTCATCACGGTGACCGGGGTCGAGAAGGGCGAGCTGCTGCTGAGCAGCGGCCGGGTGCACGGCGTCGGCAAGAACGCGATCCTGAACCTGTACCCCAAAGAGGTGCAGACCCTCGACGACCTGCCGCCCGAGCCGATCGCCACCGCTCAGGTGACCTCGGTGGGCCCGAGCACCAGCAAGGCGTACGCCTCGATCGCCAACCCCGAGTCGCTGCTGCTCGCCCGGGCCATCGTCGAGGAGCCGGGCGAGGTGGCCCCCCAGCGCACCGTCGCGTTCGAGGCCGACGACGACGCCGCCGACGCCGCGAAGGCGGCCCTCGACGCGCTGAAGGTGCTCGTCGACCGCTCCCAGCTCGTGACCCCCGCCGCCGGTGATCGGGCCGAGTTCGTGGTGCGAGCCGAGGGCGAGGCGCTGGTCATCCGGGGCAACGACGAGCCCGATCCGCTGGTCGAGCCGGCCTCCATCGGCTGCGACGCGGGCAAGGCGGTGATCGCGCTCGACAGCATCGCCCGCTTCCGTCGAGTGGCCGGGCTGCGCAACGACGAGCCCGGCTCGCGGATCCAGGGCAGCGTCGGGGTGCGCTTCCGGCAGTACGTGGAGGGCGCCCGGCCCCAGGACATGCCCATCGTCGAGCCGACCGACAGCGAGGTGTCGCTGACCTACGACCCCGAGGCCGAGGAGAGCCCGTACCTCATCGAGGTGGTCAACAACAGCCCCAACGAGATCTACGTGACGGTGCTGATGCTGTATCAGGACTACAGCATCGCCCACCAGAACCAGGAGTCGAGCAAGCAGTCCATCGACCCCGGGCGCAGCTTCTTCGTGGGTCACACCGCCCCCTATGACATGTTCCTGGCGTGGCTGCCGGGGGACGCGCCGGGCGAGCCGCTGTGGACGACGAGCCACAACCGGGTCAAGGTCGTCGCCACCCTCAAGCCGACCGATCTGACCCTGCTCTTGCAGCAGGGCCTCGACGTGCCGCCGCCGGGCCCCGGGCACCGCAGCGCGGGCCTCGAGGCGCTCATCAGCCAAGGGGTCACCGGCCACCGCATGGGCCGCCGCCGGGGGCGCAAGACCGAGGACTGGGGCACCGGTGATCTGGCCTTCAGCGTGGTGCGCAAGCCGGCCGACGTGCGGATCGAGGCCGGCCGCAGCGCCCTGGGCGAAGGCATCACCCTGCACGCCCCGGATGGCTTCGCGGGGCGGGCCGAGCTGGCGACCACGGGTCAGATCACCCGCGGCGCCGGCGGGCTGGCGCTGCCCCCCGGGCTGCGCGACGGCTTCAAGGCCCTCGGCCTGCCCGGCGGCCGGAGCGCCAGCGGCGGGGTGGTGATATCGCTGACGCTCGACGAGGCTCAGCGCGCGAGGATCGCGCCCGACAACCCGCTGCGGCTCGAAGCCCGGGGGTCGGACGACCTGTGGCCCATCGCGTTCGACGGCGAAGACTTCGTGCTCGCCGGCCGCCCCGAGGCCGGCGGATCACGCATCACCCACCTGCCGCCGGCCGTCGGCCCCGCCTCGCGAGGCGCGCTCGAGCGCACGCTGAAGCTCTACTTCTACAAGAAGACCGGACAGGAGGAGCCCACCGTCGGCCTGCACACCGTGCGCATGGTCGACGGCCAGCCGCAGTACGCCGACACCCGCCCCGAAGACACGCCGAAGGGGGGGCGGGCGCTGCTGGTGGTGCACGGCTTCGCCTCGGGCACCCTGGGCCAGACCCGGGTGCTGGCCCCGGCCCTGTCATCGCTGGGCTATGACACCATCCTGGCGTATGACTACGAGTCGTTCGGCACCCCCATCGCCGAGAACGGCGCCGCGCTGGCCGAGGCGCTGATGGCCGCCGGCTTCGGCGCCGACGACGGGCGCACCCTCGATGTCTTCGCCCACTCGATGGGCGGCCTCGTCTCACGAGCGATGGTCGAGCTGTCGGGCGGGGCCCGCTACGTCGACCGGATGGTGCTGGCCGGCTCGCCGAACAACGGCACCCCGCTGATGAACCGGGTGAAGAACCTCGAGACCCTGATCAACATCGCGATCAACAAGGTGCTCGGCCCGGCGGTGGGCGGGGTGCTGGCGTGGCTGCTGCGCTCGGTCGTCAAGGCCGCCGTCGGACCCGCCGATCTGGCCGTCGGATCGGACTTCCTCGACCGGCTCAACCGGCCGTCGGGCGGCCGCATCCCCTATCTGGCCCTCGACGGTCGGGCGCCCCTCGTCGACGACGACGCCGGCTTCGTGAAGCGCATGGCGGCCAAGGGCGCCGGCGTCGCGCTGGGCCTGCTCTTCGGCGAGCCTCACGACCTCGTCGTGGGCAGCAAGAGCATCACCGGGATCCAGGGCGCGGCCTACCCCGCGCTGAGCACGATCACGACCCGCTGCAACCACTTCGACTACCTGACCGACGAGGCCAGCCTGGACGCGGTGCGCGGCTTCCTCGCCGGCGGAGGCGCGGACGCATGAGCACCGAGCACGCCGGCACCCGGATGGGCATGCGCCGGGGCGACGCCCTCGGCAAGCGGGTCGAGCCCCCGCCGCCGGAGCAGGTCGAGCGGGCCGAGGACGCGGTCAAGGTCCTGCCCTGGGAGCCTTCGAAGGCCATCCGGGCCAAGGTCATGTTCATGGTGGCCAACTCGACCTCGGCCCCGGTCAACGCCGAGGTCGAAGAGCGGGCCATCCAGGACGCCATCGACGGCAAGCGCTTCGTCTTCCAGAAGGTGCCCGACGTGCGGGCCGAGGACCTCTTCCGCTCGATGAAGGAGGAGGAGCCCCACATCGTGCACTTCAGCGGCCACGGGACCGGCTCCGACGGCCTGGCCATGAAGAACCGGGATGGGGATCCCACCACCATCACCGCCCGCGAGCTGGGCCTGATCTTCAAGGATCTGGCGGCCCAGGGCATCGCGGTGCGGGCGGTGCTGCTCAACGCCTGCCTCGCCGAAGAGCAGGCTCAGGCCATCGCACCCTACGTGGATAATGTGGTTGGCACCTCAACCCTCGTCGGCGACGACACCGCGGTGACCTTCGCCGCGTCGTTCTACACCGCCATCGCCGAGGGCCGCACCGTGCGGGCCGCCTTCGAGGCCGCCCGGGCCCGCTGCGGGGGGGACGTCGAGGGCACCGAGCGCATCTTCCGTCTGTTCTACAGCGAGCCCGAGCCGCCGCTGCCCGAGCCGAGCTGGAAGAAGTTCGCCCTCACCGGGGTCCTCATCAACATCCTCGCCGTCGCCGGGTGGTTCATCTACGGCGCGATCACCAGCGACCCGATCGCGCCCGACGTGGGCCCGCCGGACGCCGCCGCCGCCGCCCCGCCCATGCCTCTCGATCCCGACGCAGCCCCGCCGGACGCCGCCCCGCCCGACGCCGCCCCCGCCCCCGACGCAGCGAAGCCCGACCCCGTGAAGTCGAAGCCGGCCCGCGTCGTGCGCCGCAGCGCCCGCATCTGCGCCCGCGACCTGAAGGCCGGGCGCAACCTCGTGGTGCGCAGCCAGGACTGCTGCCAGGGCAGCATCCCCGTCTCGCCAGCCCAGAAGCAGGCCGTCACCGCCGACCTCGGCCGGTGCACCACAGTGCTGTATTGCAGCGCCATCTCCGCGAGCTGTCGATGAGCACCGACCGCCCCCCTGCCCCCGGATCGGGGGATGGCGCCGCGCGGCCGACCGGGGCACGCTCGACCCGCGCCGCGCTGCGCCGCCACCGCACGGGGAGCCCCCGATGAAGATCTCGTTCCGCACCGCCCTGATCCTCATCGCCATCGCCCTCGTCGCGGTCATCGTCGTGGGCGTCGTCTGGGGCGAAGGCCCCGCCGCGTGGCTGCTCGCCGCGCTCGGCGGAGGCGGCGGCACGCTGACCTACGCCCAGAAGAAGAAGCTGCTGAAGAACGCCGACGCGGCCCGCGACGGCGCCGCCGACGCCCGCCGCGAAGGCGACGCCGCCGCCGCCGAGCACGCCGCAGCCAGCGCCCGGGCCGAGGGCTTCGTCGAGCGCCTCGACCGCGACATCGCCGACGCGCCGGCCCGCGACGCCGCCTCCGACGCCGCCGCCCGCGCCGCCGCCGACGCCGCCGGCCGCGCCGTACTCGACGCGCCGACCGCCGCCGACGACGACCTGCTCATCGCCTCGTCCTCGGTCGCCGACTCGATCCGCCGCGGCGAAGAGGAGTCCTGATGCACCCCCCGTCCCCCCACCTCGGCGCCCTGCCGATCATCGCCGCCCTCATCGCCACCCTCGCCGTCGGCCCCGCCCTGGCCCAGGCCCCGGCCTGCGTCGACGCCCTGAAGCACGGCGAGGACGTGCCCTGCCAGCTCGTGCTGAAGCCGGGCGCCCGAGCCCCCTTCCGGGGCGTTCTGCTCAGCCCGGCGCAGTCGAAGAAGGTGCAGGCCGACATCGCCACCCTCGAGACGGCCTACGCCGAGCAGCAGAAGCTCACCGCCGCCGCCCGCGCCGAGCGCGACGCCGCCCGCGAAGAGAGCCGGGCCGTCGTCTCCGACCTGCTACGGACCGGGCAGCGCCTGGAGCGGGCCAACGCCGATCTGATCGAGTCGAGCAAGACCCTCGACGCATCGAACCGCGAGCTGTCTGAGGCGGTGGAGAAGATGCCCACCCGGGGTACGCTCATCCTCACCGCGAGCCTGATCGCGGTCGCGGCCTTCGCCGGGGGCTACGGGCTGGCGAAGATCCTGAACTGAGCGGAGGGCCCTCCCTCCATCCTCTGGCGCCCGAGTCCAGGGCGCCGAACCGGCTCAGTGGCGATTTTTTCACGATTTTGCGCAACAACGGCGCTGGCTGATCGATGAGCCCTCCGAGACCACGACGTGCTCGGAGGCCAGAATGCCCCGCCCGCTGATGTTCGTCCCCCGGCCCTGGACGCCGTTCGAGATCACGATGCGCTGTCTGCACAGCCGCCTGCTGATGCGCCCGGGCGACGCGTGCAGCCGGCGGGTGCTGGGCGTGATCGGGCGGGCGCTGGAGCTGTATGGCGCGCACGTGCACCTGTACTTCGCCGGGGGCACGAGCAACCACCTGCATCTGGTCGGCGCTTTCGAAAGCGCCGAGTGGAAGGCCCGATTCAAGTGCCACATCAAGGCCAACATCTCGAAGGAGCTGGGCGAGCTGTTCGACTGGCCGGGCTGCTATTGGGACCGGCGCACGCGGGACATTCCGATCCTGGATGACGGGGCGCTGACGGACCGGCTGGCCTACCTGGCCGCGCACGGGGTGAAAGAGGGGCTGGTCGAGACCCCGGGTTGCTGGCCCGGGATCCAGTGGGTGCGGGCGGTGACCGAGAGCCGGCCGCTGGTGGGGGTGTGGTACGACCGCAGCCGCCTGTGCATGCTGCGGCAGCGATGGGCGAAGCGGGGGCGGAGCGGCCCGAAGCCGACGCTGGGCGACGTGGCGGTACGGAAGGTCGTGCGGTTGACGCCGCCGCCGATGTGGGCCGGGCTGAGCGCGGACGCGCTGCGCGCGCGGTGGGTCGAGCTGGTGGCGTTGGCGGTGGAGCGGCATCCGGCGCCGTGGCCCACCCGGGTGGTGGGGACGGCGGCGCTGGTGAAGGCGGACCCGCATACCCGGCCGCCGCGGACGAAGAAGTCACCGGCGCCGCGGGTGCATACGCGGTGCAAAGCGCTGCGGAAGGCGTGGCGCGAGGCGTACGACGCGTTCGTAGAGCGGTACCGGGCGGCGTTGCACGCGCTGCGGGAGGGATGGGAGGCGGTGGGGTTCCCGGAGGAGGGGTGCCGGCCGGCGGTGCTGCTGCCGGAGGCGGGCGGGTAGCGGGCGGTCGGCTCGCGCAGGTGCGAGCAGGATGCGGGTTGGCGGGGCGCCGGGGTCGGTGTGCGGAGAGGTGCGCTCTGTCAATGGCGTGGGCGTGGGCGCAGGCGCCGTCAGGCAGCGGAGGTGGTATCTCGTCGTAGCGGAAGGGGCTCGGGAGGGGGCTAGATATCCGACTTCGATACTCGAATGCCCCTCCGCTCGGTACCATGTAATCGACCTTCATAAGATGGTTGGCACCTTCGATAGCCTTCATAAGATGGCTGGCACCTTCCCAGCGTGGGCGTGGGCGCAGGCGCCGTCAGGCAGCGGAGGTGGTATCTCGTCGTAGCGGAAGGGGCTCGGGAGGGGGCTAGATATCGGTACCATGTAATCGACCTTCATAAGATGGCTGGCACCTTCGATGGGCCTTCATAAGATGGCTGGCACCTTCCCATAAGATGGCTGGCACCTGCCCCGGCCGGCGGTGCTGCTGCCGGAGGCTGGCCATAAGATGGCTGGCACCTTCCCCCACCTTCAGCAGCATGAAGTGGTAGGCACTCAAACAGCACCTTCAGCAGCATGAAGTGGTAGGCACTCAAACCAGCATGAAGTGGTAGGCACTCAAACCAGCATGAAGTGGTAGGCACTCAAACCAGCACTCAAACCAGGCACTCAAACCAGCGCTCAACCCAGGCAGGCGCCCAACCCAGCACAGGGTGTAGACCGCGATCGAGGCCAATGCGAGATGGACCGAGATGGCGCATACTACAGCGGCGGCCAGACCGGCCATGGCAGCGCCTGCGGGGCGCCCGGGCGGTGGTGGCTGCTCGACGGGGGGCTGGGGAATCCGCGCCGCGCGAAAAAGACCGGCGCCGGGGAGGCCAACGTCATGGCCGATGCGCGCACGAATGGGAGGCGTCATGATGCGGTTTGCGATCGTCTGCGGGGTGCTGCTCGCGGCGCTGTGTGGGTGTCAGCCGGGCGGGGGCCGGGGCGGCGGCGGGTCGGATGACCCGGTCGGCGATGGTGGAGCGGATCGCGGCCCGGACGCGGCGTTCGAGACCGATAGCGGTCCGGACGACGACGCCGAGACCGACGGCGCGCCCGAGGATGACGCCGGACCCGAGACCGACGGCGCGCCCGAGGATGACGCCGGACCCGAGCCCGACGCCGAGCCCGAGTCCGACGCCGAACCCGAGGCCGACGCCGAGCTTGAGTTCGACGCCGGACCCGAGGCCGACGCCGAGCTTGAGGTCGACGCCGGACCCGAGGCCGACGCCGCGCTCGCGCTCTGCGGCGACGGCGAGCGCCAGCCCGGCGAGACCTGCGACGACGGCAACCAGCTCGACGGCGACTACTGCGCGCCCGACTGCCGGATGATCACCGGCGCCTGCGGCGACGGCGAGGTGCAGGCGATCGAGGCCTGCGACGACGGCAACCGCGCCCCCGACGACTATTGCGCCGCCGACTGCCTGGCCAATACCGGCCGCTGCGGCGACGGCATGATTCAGGGCAACGAGCGCTGCGACGACGGCAACGCGCAGGGCGGCGACGCCTGCTCCGCCGACTGCCAGACCGAAGCCCGCTGCGGCGACGGCATCCACCAAGACCGCATCGAAGCGTGCGACGACGGCAACATCCGCGACGGTGACTACTGCTCAGCCGACTGCCAGGCGGTGACCGGCGCCTGCGGCGACGACGAGGTCCAGCCCAACGAGGCCTGCGACGACGGCGACGCCGAGGACGGCGACTATTGCAGCGCCGACTGTCGCACGGTGACTGGCGCCTGCGGCGACGACGCGGTGCAGCTCAACGAGGTCTGCGACGACGGCGGCACCGCCGACGGCGACTATTGCAGCGCCGATTGCCTCAACATCACCGGCGCCTGCGGCGACGGCGAGATCCAGCCCAACGAGGCCTGCGACGACGGCAACCGCGCCGCCGGGGACTATTGCAGCGCCGACTGCCTGAGCGTGACCGGCGCTTGCGGGGACGGCGCGCGGCAGGACAACGAGGCGTGCGACGACGGCAACCGGGTCGCCGGGGACTATTGCAGCGCCGCCTGCGACGCGGTGCTCGGCGCCTGCGGCGACGGCGTCGAACAGGCCAACGAGGTGTGCGACGACGGCAACGTCGATCCCGACGACTACTGCGCCGCCGACTGCTCGGCGGTGACGGGCCGCTGCGGGGACGGCGCGCGGCAGGGCAACGAGGCCTGCGACGACGGCAACACCGCCGACGGCGACTATTGCGCAGCGGCCTGCGACGCGGTCACCGGCGCCTGTGGGGATGGCGAGCGGCAGCCCAACGAGATCTGCGACGACGGCGATCAGCTCGCCGACGACTACTGCGCGCCCGACTGCCGCGCGATCACCGGCGCCTGCGGCGACGGCCAGGTGCAGCGCAACGAGCTGTGCGACGACGGCAACCTGCTCGACGACGACTATTGCAGCCCCGACTGCCAGCGCATCACCGGCCGCTGCGGCGACGGCGCGGTGCAGCGCAACGAGATCTGCGACGACGGCAACGACATCGACGACGACTTCTGCACCCGCTGCGGCATCGTCGGCGCCTGCGGCGACGGCATCCGCCAAGCGGCCATCGAGGCCTGCGACGACGGCAACATCGCGGATGGCGACTATTGCGCCGGCGACTGCGCCGCGGTGACCGGCCGCTGCGGCGACGGCGAGGTGCAGCGCAATGAGGTGTGCGACGACGGCAACGACATCGAGGACGACCACTGCGCCGCCGGCTGCACCCTCGCCGGGGCCTGCGGCGACGGCGTCTTCCAGCCGGGCGCCGAGGTGTGCGACGACGGCAACACCGACGATGGCGACGCCTGCGCCGCCGATTGCAGTGCGGTCAACCAGAACTGCGGCGACGGGTTCGTCAGCGAAGGCGAAGAGTGCGACGACGGCAACTTCGTCGACGACGGCAACGGCTGCACCGCCGACTGCCAGCGGGTCGGATCGTGCGGCGACGGCGTCGTGCAAGCGCTGCTCGAAGCCTGTGACGACGGCAACGTGGACGACGATGACGCCTGCGCCGCCGACTGCAGCCGGCGGCGGCTCTTCTTCGACGAAGACGAGGTCGTCGACGACCTCGCGGTCGAGCCGCGCACCGAGGTTCACATCGCCGACGGGGTGCGCTTGCAGGTGCGCCGGCTGGTGGTCGACGGCCCCGCCGAGTTCTACCTCGGCGACGATGCGCGCTTCGTCAGCTTCGAGGCGACCCGCATCGTGGGCGCCGAAAGGTCGCCGGTGTACTTCGGCGGCCGCGACCCCGGCACATGTGGGCAGTGGCGGTCGGTGCAGTTCGGGGGCGCGATGGAGCAGAATGTCGAGCATGTGCTGATCGAAGGCGGGCGCGAGGTCTCCACCCGCGCCAACGCGCGGGTCCGGTTCGTCGATACGACCATCCGCAACATCTGCGACCCCGTCCGCCGCACCGATCCTGCCGGTCTCACCGTCACCGGCACGTCCGAGGTCGAGCTCGTCGACGTGCGGATCGAGTCGGTCTTCGCCGAGCCCGCCACGTTGGAGGAGAGCGCCACCGACGCGCGGGGCCTGTATCTGCAGACCGACGCCAGCGCGACCTTCTCCGGGCTGACGATCCTCGATATCCGCGGCGGCAACGGCGGCAACGGCGACGGTCAGGTCGGCGGCGCGGCGGGCGGTCGGGCGACGGGCGTCTACTGCACCACCTGCGATGGGGTCGTGGGCAGCGGCTTGATCGTGCACGCCCTGCGCGGGGGCGATGGTGGCGACGGCGCGGGCGGCATCGAGTTCGGCGCGGGCGCCCGCGGATCACCCGGTGGCCGGGGCGGCCACGCGTACGGCTTGCTGCTGCTCTCGGGGGAGCACGCGATCACCCGGGCCGATATCCGGCGGCTCCACGGCGGGCGCGGCGGCGACGCTGGCGATGGCAGCGCCGGGCAGCCCGGCGCGCCGGGGCAACCGGGCGACGACGGTGGCCCCGGCGGGGTCGGCGGCTCCGGCGGGGCCGCGGTCGCCATCGCCTCGTCCGGCGGCGTGGACCTGGAGGTGAGCAACGCTGTCGTCGTCGATCTGCGCGCCGGTGGGCAGGGACGCTCCGGCGACGGGGGTGCGGGCGGGCCCGGCGGCGACGACGTCGGCGCGGGCGCAGGGGTCGGGGGTGACGGAGGCGATGGTGGGGGCGTCGACGCCTTTGGCCGGCTCGCGCTCTTCCGCGGCGGCGCGGCGACGATGCGCCACATCACGTTCTACGGCGCCACCGTGCCGCCCGAGGGCGTCGGCGGCGTCGGCGGCGCGGGTGGGCCGGGCGGCGCGCAGGCCGACGGGCGGGCGGCGGACGGGGCCGACGGCGCGGATGGGGTGCTGCTCGATGACCCCGAGACGCGGGCGCTCGTCGAGCTCGGCCGGGGCAGCCTCACCGGCTCGATCATCAGCGGCGGCCCCGAGCCGCAGCCGATCCGGGCGGTGCAGGAGACGGCTGTGGATCGCGGCGTCGTCTCGGATGTGCTCGTGTGGAATGTCGAGGGGCCCTTCGAGCCCGAGTGGTCGGTCGAAGTCGGCGACCCGCTCTTCGTCGACGCCGAGGCTGGGGATCTGCACCTGACCGCCGCTTCTCCGGCCCGCGCGGCGGTCATGCGCAGCGTCGAGCAGGACGCCGAGGGCACGCCCCGCGCGCAGCCGACCGCGCTCGGCGCTTATGAGTACGTAGAGTAGGGCGCGGCCGGAGGCGCCA
>JAUHYW010000084.1 GCA_030426085.1 bacterium
AACGGCGGGGCCCGGCATCAGCTCAGCGGTCAGGGCGGCCGCGGCGGTCAGGGCGGCAACGGCGGCCGCGGGGGCCACGGCGGGGGCGGCGGCGGCGGGCCGTCGATCGGCGTCTTCCTCGTCGGCGGGGCCAACCCCCAGGTCGCGGTGCAGTCCTACGTCATCGGCGATGGCGGCGCGGGCGGCGCGAGCCCCGGGCAGGCGGGCAACGCCGGCCAGACCGCCGAGGTCCACCCCCCGCGCTGAGCCGATCGAGGGCGGCCGGCGGCGCCTGATCCGCCTCCCGAACACGGGAAAGTGCCGGCCCTCGAATCCTTCTCCGAGTTTCTACATCGGATAGGTCGGAATTACTCGCCACGGCAGCCGAGGATCCGTATCCTCCATTCCGTCCACTGCCCTGTGGAGCGACCCGATGTCCCGTACCGCCGCCCTCCTCCGGGAGCCCGAGCCGCTCGGCCCGCCCATCGCGCACATCCCGGGTCCGTTCGCGATGCGCCGGGGGGGCAGCCTGCCGGAGCTGGAGATGGCCTTCGAAACGTGGGGCACCCTCTCAGCCGAAGCCGACAACGCAATCCTGATCCTCACCGGGCTGTCGCCGAGCGCCCACGCCGCGTCGTCGGCGTGGGATCCGACCCCCGGCTGGTGGGAGGACATGATCGGCCCCGGACGGCCGCTCGACACCGACCGCTTCTTCGTCGTCTGCGTCAACCACCTCGGCTCGTGCTTCGGCTCGACCGGGCCGGCGTCCATCGATCCCCGCGACGGACGGCGCTACAACCTGCGCTTCCCCGAGCTGACGATGGAGGACATGGCTCGCGCCGCCCGGGAGACCATGCGCAGCCTGGGCGTGCAGCGGCTGGCGGCGCTGGTCGGCCCGTCGATGGGCGGCATGGTCGCCCTGGCGTACGCGGTGCAGTTCCCCGGTGAGGTCGACGCGATCGCGCTCATCTCGACCGCGGCCCGGCTCGACGCCCGCACCATCGCGATCCACTCGCTCCAGCGGGAGGCGATCCGGGTCGATCCGGCCTGGGACGACGGCGACTACGAGCGCCCGCCCACCGCCGGTATGAAGCTCGCCCGCAAGATCGGGATGAGCAGCTACCGCACCGCCGAGGAGTGGGCCGAGCGCTTCGGCCGTCAGCGCACCGATCGCTGGGGCAAGGCGCTCTTCGGCATCGAGTTCGAGATCGAGTCCTACCTCGAGGCGGTGGCCCGCAAGTTCGTCGATCAGTTCGACGCGAACTGCTACCTCTACCTCTCGCGGGCGATGGATCTCTTCGACGTCTCCGAGCACGGCGACTGCGTCTACTCGGCCCTCGCGCGGGTCGAGGCGCCCCGCATCCTCGTCGTGGGCGTCGAGAGCGACACCCTCTTCCCCCTCGCCCAGCAGCAGTCGCTGGCCGACGCCTTCGCCCGGGCCGACAAGAACGTCGAGATGGTGGCGCTGCCTTCGAAGCAGGGCCACGACGCCTTCCTGGTCGACATGCCGCGCTTCCAGCCCCTCATCGGCGGCTGGCTGAGCCGGGGCTGAGCCCGACCGACCCCGTGAATGGGTCCACCGACCCCGTGAATCCGTGCCCCTGGACCCGCTCCGACCCCGTGAATCGGGGGCATCGGCTCAGGGGAAGTGCACGCTCTCGTCTTCGTGCACCGGGGTGACGCCATCGTCGTCCGCGGCGTCGGCCCGGGGGCCCATGTAGCGGATCGTGGCGTGCTGCCGAGGGCAGACCAGATCCACCGACGCGACCCGCCGCAGCTCGACGGTGAAGCGGGCCTCGGGTCGGGCGAAGCGGATGTCGGCGCCGCCGGGCAGGGTCGCACCCAGCCGGCGGGCGGGCCCGTCGTCCCGGCGCATGTGGCGCACGATGAGCAGATCGTGGCCTCGGTTGACGAGCTGCACGTCGTGCTCGCCCACCTGCACCACGACGTCGGCCGGCACGCCCTCGCCGGGGGCGTCGAGGTCGACGGTGACCTCGAACGGCTCCCCGGCCTCGTGCTCGACGTTGAAGATGGCCACGAAGTGCTCGGTGTACTCGGCGAGGTAGCCGCCGATCTCGATGCGGTCGCTGCCGCCGCCGGGCGGGGTCAGCTCGACGACCACCGGGTGCCCGATGTGGGCCTCGAGCATGGGCTCGAAGGCGTCGCCGGCGGCCTGGAGCAGCTCCTTGCCCACCCCCTCGACGTCCTTCTGCCCCGCGCTGAGCACCTTCGACTGCGTGGTCTCGACCACCCGCCCGATCACCTTGCCCAGCGCCCGGTTGAAGGCGTCGCGCAGGGTATTGTAGGTGTTACGCCAGCCGCGCTTGAGCCGCCCCCACACCCCCGGGTTGAAGGTCTCCTCGATCTGCGTCCGGCGCTCGCGGGCCTCCTCCGGTGAGAGCTGGCCGGTGAACCGGCAGATCGCGAGCACCTCGCCCATCTCCTTCTGATAGAGCAGGTAGCCCTTCTTGACGAGGCCCCGGCGGGTGCGGTGGGGCGACAGGTAGCGCAGTTGCAGGCCGCGGCCGAACACCCGCAGGTCGCCCCACACGGTGCTGCCGTTCTTCATCACCAGCGTCACGAAGTGATCGTCGATCAGCCGCAGGCACTCGTCCCGCTGGCGGGCGCGGATGAAGGCGCTGATGATCGCCGACAGGAAGATGAAGCCGATCGTGGCCCAGAAGAAGTCGTCCATCGCCCCCCTCCCCTGCCGGGCGCGGTGTGCGTCAGCGCACGTCCCAGACGTGGGCCGACTCGATGAGATCCTGCACCGAGCGCCCCGGCTTGCGCTGCCGGGCGTCGTCCACCTGCGCTTGCAGCATGCGATCGTAGACCGGGCGGTCGATCGAGCGGAAGACCCCCACCGGGGTCGGGAAGTCGGGGTGGGCGAGCTGCGAGAGCAGGTAAGCGATCGTCGGGTTGCCCTCGTCGTGCACCAGCAGGTTCTCTTCGCCGTGCTCGGCGACGTCGACCACCTTCGGCCGCATGTCCCGGCCGACGGCGATGCCCTGCTCCTTCTTGGGGCCGAAGCGCATCGGCTTGCCGTGCTCCAGCACCAGCGACGTCTTCGGCCGCTCCCGGCGGTCGGAGATGAAGGCGAAGGCCCCGTCGTTGAAGATGTTGCAGTTCTGGAAGACCTCGATCAGCGCGGTGCCCTCGTGGGCCGCCGCCCGCTTGATCATCGCCTGGAGGTGGCGGGCGTCGACGTCGATCGAGCGGGCGACGAAGCTCGCCTCGGCCCCCAGGGCCACCGCGATCGGGTTGAACGGGTGATCCAGCGAGCCATAGGGCGTCGACTTGGTCTTCTTGCCGACCTCGCTCGTCGGGCTGTACTGCCCCTTGGTGAGCCCGTAGATCCGGTTGTTGAACAGGATGATCTTCAGGTTCACGTTGCGCCGCAGCGCGTGCATCAGGTGGTTGGTGCCGATGCTGAGCGAGTCGCCGTCGCCGGTGATGACCCAGGTGTTGAGGTTCGGTCGCAGGCACTGGATGCCGCTGGCCAGAGCCGGTGCCCGGCCGTGGATCGTGTGCATGCCGTAGGTGTTCATGTAGTACGGGAAGCGGCTGGAGCAGCCGATCCCGCTGATGAACACGAAGTCTTCCTTGGGGATGCCGAGCGTGGGCAGCGTGCGCTGCACCTGGGCCAGGATCGAGTAGTCCCCGCAGCCGGGGCACCAGCGCACGTCCTGGTCGGTCTTGAAGTCCTTGGTCGACAGCGCCGAGGCGTCGGTGGGCGGCAGGTTCGGGTAGCGGGTCATCGGGCGTGCTCCAACTCGGCGCTCAGGGCGCGGATCAGCTCGGCTTCCTTGAACGGCTTGCCCTGCACCTTGCAGACCGACTCCACGGGGATGAGGTAGCGGGCCCGCAGCACCATCGCGAGCTGACCCATGTTCAGCTCGGGCACCATCACCCGCTCGAAGCGGCCCAGGATGTCGCCCAGATCGGCGGGCAGCGGGTTGAGGTGGCGCAGGTGCACATGGGCCACCGAGCGCCCCTTGCCCTGGAGGTGCTCGACCGCCGAGCGCACGGCGCCGAAGGTGCCGCCCCAGGCGACGACGAGCACGTCGCCCGACTCGGGGCCGAAGACCTCGGTCGGCGGGATGTGCTGCGCCACCCGGGCCACCTTGGCCGCCCGCAGCTCGGTCATGAACTGGTGGTTGGCCGGGTCGTAGCTCACGTTCCCGGTCAGGTGCTCCTTCTCGAGCCCGCCCAGCCGATGCTCGAGCCCGGGGGTGCCGGGCACCGCCCACGGGCGGCCCAGATCCTCATCGCGGGCGTAGGGCTGGAAGCCCTCGGCCTCGGTGTGGAAGTCCTTCTCGATGCGCGGGATCTGCGACATGTCGGGGATCTTCCACGGCTCGGCGCCATTGGCCAGATAGCCGTCGCTGAGGATGACCACCGGCAGCATGTGGCGCAGCGCGATGCGGGCGGCCTCGATGGCCACGAAGAAGCAGTCCCCGGGGGTCGCGGCGGCCACCACCGGCACCGGGCACTCGCCGTTGCGGCCGTAGAGCACCTGCAACAGATCGGCCTGCTCGGTCTTGGTCGGCAGCCCGGTGCTGGGCCCGCCCCGCTGGATGTCGCACACGATGAGCGGGAGCTCGGTCATCACCGCCAGCCCGATGGCCTCGGCTTTGAGCGCCACCCCCGGCCCGCTGGTCGAGGTCACCGCGAGCCCGCCGGCGTAGGCCGCGCCGATGGCCGCGCAGACCGCCGCGATCTCGTCCTCGGCCTGGAAGGTCTTGGCCCCGAGGTGCTTCTGGGCCGCCAGGAAGTGCAGCAGGTCGCTGGCCGGGGTGATCGGGTACGAACCGAGGAACAACTCCAGCCCGCTCAGCTCGGCGGCGGCGAGCAGCCCCAGCCCCAGCGCCTCGTTGCCGTTGATGCCCCGGTAGCGCCCCGGCTCGAGCCGGGCCTTGGGCACCACATAGCTGTGGGTGAAGATCTCCGCCGTCTCGCCATAGTGGTAGCCGGCCTTGAGCGCGGCGAGGTTGGCGTCGGCGACGTCGGGGGCCTTGGCCCGGAACTTCTTCTCGATCCACGCGATGGTGTGCTCGAGCGGCCGGTTGTACATCCAGTACACCAGCCCCAGCGCGAGGAAGTTCTTGCAGCGCACCGCCGCCCGCTGGTTGAGCCCCGACCCGCTGATCGCCTCGAGCGTCATCGAGGTGATGTCGAGCGGGAACACCCGGAACATCTGCAGCGAGCCGTCCTCGAGCGGGTTGCTCTCGAAGCCGGCCCGCTCGAGGTTCTTGTCGGTGAAGGCGTGGGTGTTGGCGATGAGGATGCCATCCGGCTTGAGGTCGCCGATGTTGACCCGCAGCGCGGCCGGGTTCATCGCCACCAGCACGTCGGGCGCGTCGCCGTGGGTGTAGATCTGCTGGCTCGAGAAGTTGAGCTGGAACCCGCTGACCCCCGCCAGCGAGCCGGCCGGGGCCCGGATCTCGGCCGGGAAGTCGGGGAACGTGGCGACGTCGTTGCCCAGCAGGGCCGACGTCTGGGTGAACTGGGTGCCGGTCAGCTGCATCCCGTCGCCCGAGTCACCGGCGAACCGGATCGCGACGGTCTCCAACTCGACGGTCTGCGCCGTGCTCATCGAAGCATACTCCACCGGGCGGCGTGCCCGTGTCCTCGGCCCCGGGAGGGTCGGTATTCGGGCGAACATAGGGAATCGGGCCGACTTTGACAACCGATCGGGCCCCCGCCGACGGACCCCGGTCGGGTCACTGGTCGACACGACCCCGGAGGCCTGAGATGCTCGCCGCGCGCAAAACGATTCCGAGCGTATCGCCTCGATACACCACACCAGGAGTTCCCCCCGTGCCGACCCCGGTCGAGATCGCCCTCAGCCTGCGCGAATGGCTCGCGCCCCTGCGCTTCGGGCCGCCGGTGACCCACGTCTATCAACCGCTGGACTATGCCTGGGCCGGCCACCGGGCCTGGCTCGAGCGCTACGGCACCGGCCCCCGGGAGGCGCTGCTGCTGGGCATGAACCCCGGGCCGTGGGGCATGGCCCAGACCGGCGTACCTTTCGGGCAGCCCCAGCTCGTGCGCGCGGCCCTCGGTATCGAGGCGCCGATCGGTCCCCCGGCCGACGCCCACCCCAAGCGCCCGGTCCTCGGCTTCGGCTGCACCCGGCGGGACATCGGCGGCGAGCGGGTCTGGGGCTGGGTCCGGGATGTCTTCGGCGGCGCGGAGGCGTTCTTCGCCCGCTTCGCGATCATCAACTACTGCCCGCTGAGCTTCATGGAGGCCTCGGGCCGCAACCGCACCCCGGACAAGCTGCCCATCGCCGAGCGGCGGCCGCTGTTCGAGGCGTGCGACCGGGCGCTCATCGAGCGGGTGCGGCACCACGCGCCGGCGTGGGTCATCGGCATCGGGGCCTTCGCCGAGAAGCGGGCCCGGCGGGTGCTGGCCCCGCTGGCCGAGACCGGCGAGCTGCCCCGCATCGGCCGCATCCTGCATCCGAGCCCGGCGAGCCCGCTGGCCAATCGGGGGTGGGCGCCGCAGGCCACGGCGCAGTTGGCGGCGCTGGGGCTGGCCTCGGCCGATCAGGTCGCGGCGGCCGGCGGATCGGAGGCCCGGAGCTGATCGGGCACGGTGAAGGTGACCGCGGTCCCCTCCCCCGGCGCCGATTGCAGCGTGATCTCCCCGCCCCACAGCTCGACCGAGCGTCGGCAGATCGCCAGCCCGAGGCCGACGCCGCCGCCCCGGTCGTCGGGGGGGTGCAGCCGGCGGAACATCTCGAACACCTCGATCTGCATCTCGGGGGCGATGCCGATGCCGTTGTCCCGCACGGTGACGGCCCACGCCCGCTCCCGGCGTCGGGCGTGCACCCCCACCCGCAGGGCGCGGTCGGCGCGGTACTTCACCGCGTTCTCGATGAGGTTGAGCAGCAGCCGGTGCAGCGCGACCCGGGGCACGGTGACGACGGGCAGGGCGCCGATTTCGAAGGTCGCCCCGGCCTCCCGCAGCGGCTGGCGCAGCGCCTGACGCACCTCGGCGAGCACCGACCCGATGGCCACCGGCTCTCCGGCGGCGGAGCGGCCGGCGCGGGCGTAGCTCAGCAGGCCCTTGAGGTGGCCCTGCATCTGGGACACGCCCGAGCGGATGTGGTGTACGAAGCGTCGGGGGCGCGCGGCGAGCTGGTCGCCGAGGGCCCCGACGAGCAGATCGACGAAGCCGGCGATGTTGCGCAGCGGCGCCTGCAAGTCATGGGAGGCGACGTCGGCGAACTGCTCCAGCTCGCGGCGGGCGGCGATCTGGCGGGTCACGTTCTCGTAGACCGAGGCCACCCGGCGCTCGCCGAGCGGCACGAAGTGGATGCGGAACCAGCGCAGGGGGTGGGTCTCGTCGCCGTAGGGCACCGCCTCCATGGTCTCGCCCTGCTCCCGGTCTGCGACCCGGAGCCACGCGTGGGGGATGTTGTGCGCCTCGGGGGCGTCGAGGCCCGAGGGGAACAGCTCGCCGACGGTCTGCCCGACGCGGTCGCCCATCGGCAGGCCGCTCTCGGCGGTGGCCTGGGGGTTGGCGTAGATCAGACGTACGTCGGCCGGCGCGTCGGTCTCGGCGTGCCATACGGTCACCCCGAAGGGCGCCCGGTCGACGAGGGCGCGCCACGCGGGCGCGCTCAGCGGGTCGAGTTCGACGGAGGGGTCGGGCTTCGGCGCCATCGTCTCGTCAGTTACAGGAACGCGCGGTCATTGTCACGCACGGCGCACCCCCGCTTGATCCGGTCGCGATGGACGGGTTATCACCCCGGCGAGCCACGGAGACGCGATGGATCCGGCCGACCACCCCCCCCTACGCCTTCAACCGCTCGATGACACCGACCGCTCGCAGGTCGAGCGGCTGCTCCAGACCCCGCGCCTGCGCCGCCGGGTGCTGTTCTCGGGCCTGCACCAGCTCCACCCCATCGACTGGTCGCCCCAGCGGCGCACCTTCGTCATCCGCGAGGGCGACGAGATCGTGGGGACCGTCGAGCTGCGCCAGGAGGAGGACGAGCCCGAGACCTGGGAGCTGTCGGTGGTCATCGAGCAGCGCGAGCGCGTGCTCGACGGCGCCCGGTGCGCCCTCGCCGGGCTGTTCTTCGCCTTCGAGGTGATGGACGCCGAGGCGGTGTGGTTCTGGGCCCCCCGCGAGAACCGCCCGGTGCGCCGGGTGGCCGAGAAGCTCGGCTTCGTGAAGCTGCACCCGCTGCTCGTGCCCGGGGGCAAGCCGGCCGACGTCTTCGAACTCGAGCGCCGGACCTGGCAGACCCACACCATCCCCCACCTCGCGGCCTATCTCGGCGCGCCGGTCGAGATCACCGACAACACCACCCTCTGGCGGGGCGAGTCCCAGGGCTTCTTCGCGGTGGAGCCCGGCGACCGCTCCCGCTGAACCGACCGGCTACTCGCTCGCGGGGGATCCGTCGGCGGGCACGTCGATGCCCTCCATCGCCAGGACGTGCAGCGCGTTGGTGGTCGTCGCCACACCCGGCTTGAGGGTGTAGTCGAAGTGCAGCCGCTCGCCGTCGAACCGGTCGCTGAAGTGCCCGCAGACCACCTGCTCGGGCAGATCGCCGGCGACGCTCACCAGCGACAGATCATGGGTCGTCACCAGCCCGAAGCTGCGGTCGGCGCCCACCAGCCGGCGGACGATGGTGCGGCAGGCCAGGTGGCGCTCACGACTGTTGGTGCCGCTGAGCATCTCGTCGACCAGATACAGCCGGGGCGTCGAGCCCGGGCGCTCGGCGGCGTCGACCTCGTCCAGCACCCGCCGGATGCGCTTGACCTCGGCGTAGAACCGGCTGAGCCCCTGGTCGGGCGCGTCGGTGATCTGGATGCTCGTCGACGGCGCGCAGCGGATCAGGTCGAGCGCCCGGGCGCAGGCCGGGGCCCCGGCGAAGGCCAGGCGGGCGTTGATGCCCAGCGTGCGCAGGAACGAGCTCTTGCCGCTCATGTTGCTGCCGGTGATCAATACGAGCTGGCCCCGCTCGGCGAGGGTGAAGTCGTTGCTGACCCGGGCCTCGGCGGCGAAGAGCGGGTGCCCGACGCCCTCGGCGACGATCGGGGGGCCGTCGGCGTCGGTCGGGCGCACGACGGGCCACGCGAAGCCCGGGTGATCGGCCGCGAAGCCGCCGATGGAGGCCAGCGCCTCGATGTCGGCCAGCCCGGTGACGTCGTCCCGCAGGTGGCGCCCGTGGGCCAAGCGCCACTGTTCGAGGCGCCAGCACTGCTGGATCTCCCAGCACAGGGCGATGCTGACCACCGCGTAGAGCAGGCCGCTGTGGCGGACCTCGAGCGCGGCGACGATGTCCTCGAAGCGGGCCATCCGCCGGCTGGGCAGCGCGTCCCGACCGGTGGCGCCGTGGCTCAGGGCGTCCCGGGCGGCCTTCAGCACCGGCGCGGCGAAGCGCCGCCGCTCCACCAGGGCCAGCATGCGGCGCAGGGCCCCGAACGGCTGGTGGTGGGCCTCGCCGAGCAGGTGCCCGTAGTGCGGGCTCAGGTAGCGGGTCGTCACCACCCACGCCACCACCTGGAGCAGCAGCGTGATCTGCCACGCCGTGGGCATGTCGAGGCTGAGGGTCAGCGCGAGTTGCACGAACGTCGCCGGCACCAGCAGACGGGTCAGCCAGACCCACGGCTTCAGCCGGCGGGCGACGTCGAGATCGGCCTCGCCCCACTCGATGACCCGGGCCATCGCCGCCTCGTCGAACTCCACCAGCCGGGCCTCGATGGCCAGCCGATGTCGCAGGATCCGCAGGTGGGCCAGCTCGGCCGCCGCCGCTTGCCGGTCGGGCACCTCCGCCGGATCGAGCCCATCCCGCAGCAGCCGGGCCAGACGCCGCCGCCCCTCGGGCAGCCCCGCCCGATCGAGCAGCGCGAAGAGCGAGGTGCGCCCGAAGACTTGCAGCTCACCCAGCGCCGGCTCGTCGGGATCGAGGAAGCGGGCGCCGTCGTCGGGCAGCGCGTCCCAGTCCCCTTCGAGCCGGGCGGCGGCCTCGAGGCACAGCCGCTGCCCCATCTTCAGCCGGGGGGCGAGCGCGTAGGGCCGCCGGTGCAGCCACGCGGCGACCGCGAATACGGCCAGCCCCAGCCCGACCAGCGGCCCGTACAGCGGCAGCCAGCTCCGCTCGTAGAGCCCGGCGATCGCACACAGAAAGGCGACGGCGAAGGCGACGAAGCGCACCACCGCGATGCGGGAGATGACGCCGTCGACCCGGTCGTACAGGCGGCCGTAGCGCGCGGCGAGGCGGCGATAGCGGGCGACGCGGCGACTGCGATCCGCCGGGCTCGGGCTCACCATCGCAGCCGATCCCGCAGGTTGCGGAAGAAGTAGTCCCCCTCGAAGCAGACCAGCCGGGCCGGCTCGGTGCTGGCGCTGATCTCGATGGCCTGCCCGTTGGCGATCGGCAGCCGGACCCGGCCGTCGATCGCCGCGGCGACGTCCTTGTCGCGGCCGGTGTCCACCTCGAGCCGGATGCGGGCCTGCCCCGGCAGGATGATCGAGCGGCTGCTGAAGCTGTATTCGTTGAGCGGCTTGAGCACGATGCAGTCGACGTCGGGCACGACCAGCGGCGCGCCGGTGCTCATCAGGTAGGCCGTCGAGCCGGTGGGCGTGCCGACGATGATGCCGTCGCCCCGGGGGCTGAGCACCCGCCGGCCGTTGATGTGCACCCCGACCTCGATCATGTGCAGGCTGCCCTTGACCACCACCTCGTTGATGCAGCGGATGGTCTGGTCGCCGACCCGGACCTGGAGCGTCAGGCGCTCCTCGATGAAGTATTCGTCCGACAGGAGCTGCACCAGCACCTTGTCGAGGTGCTGCCGATCGCTCTGGGTGAGGAAGCCGACCTGCCCGAAGTTGACCGCGAGGATCGGCGTGCGGGGGTGGGCCGCGAGCGCCCGCAGCACGGTGCCATCGCCCCCGAGCGCGATGACGACGTCGAACCCGTCGGGCTCGCTCGACGCGTCCCGCACCAGCTCGATGCCCGCCCGCCGAAACAACCGCTCCATGCTCGAGAGCCGGTAGTCCTGCTCGTCGTCGCGGGTGTAGAGCCCGATGCGGCGCAACTCCAACATGGCGCAGACGATACCGCCCTCACCGACCGGACGCACCACCTTTTGCCAGCGGTGGCTTTCTGCTAATACGCCGAGTCACGCGCGACCGCGCGCCCGCCACCGACTGGAGACGCCCCCGTGCTGATCGATCCCCACGCCAACCCCGGCGACCTCGAGCCCGACGCCTTCGCCAACGCCTGCCGCGACGCGGGGCTGGGGGCGGTGGTGGTCGCCTCCCGCCTGTCGACCCACCGGCTGGACGACCACCTCGCCGCGCTGAAGGCCGTGGGCCTCGTCGGCTTCGCCGGGGTCGAGGTGCCGCTGGACCGCGGCGCGCTCGTCGCCATCCCCACCGAGGACGGGCCGGCCTTCCGCGGGATGAAGTGGGGCAGCCTCACCTGGAGCGCCGAGATGGTGGCCGAGCGGCTCGGCGACTTCGACGGGCTGCTGATCTCGACCCACCCCTACCTGCGCGAAGGCGGGGCCGGGGCGATGGGCGACCGGATCTACATCCTCAAGGGCCTCGGCGGGGTGCAGACCCGCGTGGGCCGGGGCGAGCTGAGCTGGGACGCGATGGCCGATCGGGCCGCCGACCGCAAGAAGCTGGCCCGGCTGGGCAGCTCCGGCGGGGTGATCCAGCACCTCGGCGCGGCGGCCACCGTCATCGACGGCGACATCGAGACCCAGGCCGATCTGGTCGAGGCGCTGCGGGACGGCTCGACGCTGGTCGTGGAGTTCGACGACCCCCGCGCCCCCCGTGATCGCCGCCCGCCCCGGCGAGAGCCGCGGCCCGAGCGGGGCGCGCGCGATCGGGACGACCGCCGGGGTCGGGGCCGTGATCGGGATCGGGGCGGCCGGGATCGAGGCGGCCGGGATCGGGGCGGCCGCGGCCGCGGGTCCCGCCGACGGGACGACTCGTGAAGGCCCGCGCCGCGCTCGTAGCCGGGGCCGGCGCCCTCGGCCTGATCCTGCTGGCCGCGCCGGCCGAGGCGAACCGGTCGGGCATCATCGCCCGGGCCCAGGTCGGCTGCGGCGGCGGTGGATGTCACAGCGGCGGGGCGATGCCGGCCGTCGAGCTGCTCGGCCCGTCGAGCGTCGCTCCGGGCGGGGTGGCCGACTTCGTCGTGCGGGTCAGCGGCGGCCAGATGGCGGCCGGGGTCAACATCGAGGCCAGCGCGGGGCTGCTGGTGCCCGCCGACGGGCTCGCGGCGCGGGCGGGCCAGCTCGTGCACGCCGGCGACGCCCGGCCCTACACCGACGGCGCCGCCGAGTTCGCCTTCCAGTGGGAGGCGCCCGACGCGCCCGGTCAGGTCGACCTCTTCGTGGCGGCCAACAGCGTCGACAACAACTTCCAGCCCACCGGCGATCTGTGGGGGCTGGTCGCGTCGACGATCGCCGTCGGCGACGGCGTGGCCCCCGACGCGGGGCCTCCGCCCGACGGGGGCGCGGGCGGTGCGGGCGGTGGTGATGGCGGAGGCGGCGGCGACTCGGGCTGCGCCCAGCGACCCGGCGTGCCTCCGGGCGGCGGGGCCCTGGCGCTCCTGCTCTTCGGCGGGCTGGCGCTGCGCCGCCGCTGACGGCGACTGCGCTGACGTCGACTGCGCTGACGGCGACTGCGCCGGGGCCGCTTATCGGCCGCCCGGCGGAACCGGCGGGGTCTCGGGCGGCGCCGGCCGCTCGTAGACCGACATGAGCTGCACCCCATCCAGGAAGAAGCCGGCCACCGGCCAGTCGGTCCCGTAGGCCCGCCACACGTCCAGCTCCTCGGGCAGCTTCTCCCGCTGATCGTGATACACCGCCCAGTTCGAGTAGGGCGCCGTCCAGTCCCCGGTGTAGCGCACGTCGCCCCGCAGCAGGCCATCGCGCTTGTAGGCGTCGATGGCCCACTTCGTCGCCTTGTGCCAGAAGACCATCGCCCGCTTCTCGACCAGCCGGTCGATGTCATCGACCACCGTCACCGTGCTGTAGCCCCAGAAGTTACGGGGCATGCCCAGCTCGGCCGCGCCCGGCGGGCCGCCGGCCAGCGCGTTGTAATACGCCGGACCGTGCGCGCCGTAGGTCACCGTCGCCCACGCCGCCGGCAGCAGCATCAGCGCCGACAGCGCGCCCATGCGCAGCGCGAGCGCCCGTCCTTCGAACGCCGGCCAGATCCCCCGAGCGATGCGCTCGAGGCCGACGCCGCCCAGCACCGCGAAGAACGGCATCGCCGTCATCCAATGCTTGGTGCCGCCGAAGATCGGGGTGTCGGGCAGCGCGATGACCAGGAACGGCACCGCCAGACTGAACAGCAGGAAGACCTCGGCGCTGCGCCGGTCGGGCGCCTCGGCGCCATCCTCCGGGGCGTCGCGCCAACCACGCCACGCGGCCCGCGCCGTCACGGCCACGCCGATCCCGCCCGCGATCAGGATGCCCACCGGAATGGTCAGCGCGCTGAAAACGAACGGGAAGTGCACCGGGAACGGCGGCTTGAAATACAGGAAGCCGAGGTAGTCCACCGGGTAGTGCACATGGCGGGCGTGGAACCGGATGTAGAAGCCGAGCCGATCGACGGTGTCGTACCAGAGCCAGGGCCAGTGGGCGAAGAAGACCACCGCCCCCAGCACGACCATGCTGCCCGCGATCCAGCCGTAATAGGTCAGCGGCCCCCGCTGCCCCTCCGGCGCTCGCAGCGCACCGTGGCGCCGCTTCCAGACCCAGCCGTCGACGATCGCCACCGCCAGCAGGGTGAACGGCACGAAGAACGTATTGAGCTTGGTCGCCAGCCCCAGCCCCAGCGCGATGCCGCTGGCGATGGCCCACCGCCGGCTGCGCGCGCCGCGGAAGAAGCAGTACGCGATCAGCAAGGTCATGAAGGTCACCGGCGCGTCGAAGCACGCCAGGTGCCCGTGGAAGAAGACCCGGGGCATGAACGCCAGACACAGCGCGGCCCCGACCCCGGCGGCGCGGCTGCGGATCATCACCCCGAGCAGATGGGCCAGCCACAGCGCCAGCGCCGCCATCAGCATGGTCGGGAAGCGCCACGCCGTCATGTGGTGCTCGAACAGCCCCAGCCGGTCGTGCAGGATCCGGTGGCTGAGCCCGAAGAGGCTCTTCATCAGCACCGGGTGCTCGTGGTTGTACTCGAAGCCTCGATCGATCTCGGCCCGGGAGAACGACTCGACCTCGGGATCGAGCAGCCCGAGCCACCAGTCGGCGGCCTTGTCGGCGGCGAAGAAGTAGAAGCTCTCGTCCCGGGGCACGCCGACGTCGAGGCTCGTGCCCACCAGGAACGCCAGATAAGCCGCGGTCAGGATCAGCCCGATGAGGTGATCCACCCGGCCCGGCCGGTTCAGCGGCGGCATCAGGCCCCCTCCGGCGCCGGGCCGCGCACCGTCGCGTCGATGCACAGGTGCCCGTCGGTGGTCGCCTCGGTGTCGACCTCGATGGTCAGCCCGTCGCCCGCCGGGCCGTCGAGCGGCAGCCGCCAGCGGCGCCAACCCTTCTCCGGGGGCACCGGCTGGGCCCCGATCACCGGCCCCTCGACGCCGCCCCGCCGCACGCGCAGCGTCGCCGGCCGGGTCCGGGTCTCCTTCCGGGTGTGATCGGTGATGACCTTGTCGGTGAACCCGTGATCGATCACCAGCGAGGCCCCGGCGGGCGCCGTCGGCCAGTGCAGGCGCAGCGTCTTGCCCGCCATCGGATGGAACCAGATGCACCGCCGGGGGAAGTCACCGATGACCCGCACGTCGCGGCTGACGTTGAGCCACGGATCGAGCCCGCAGTGGGGATCGCGCCGCCGCTGGCGATGCCGCCGCGAGATGGGCTGCGCCAGGCAGCGGCGGGTCTTCTCGGGCCCCTTGCTCACCTTGCAGTGCCAGCCGCGGCCGTCCCAGAAGTCGCACCGCTCGACCCGCCGACCGCTGCGGCTCACCCGGGCCTGCTCCAGATCGGCCCGCAGATCACCGACGACCCGCTCACCGCCGACCTCGACCAGATCCAGCGTCACCTCGCCGAAGGCGCGCCGCTCGAGGCGGGTGTGCCCCGAGGGCAGATCGTCGGCGTCCCGGCCGAAGGCGCCCATCAGCCACACCCGGCGGAAGCGGCTCAGATCGGCCGCCTCCACATCGGTCAGGTGGAAGCCGGGCAGGCCGTGCATGAACAGGCGCCCCTCCCCCGCCCAGTACGGGGCCCAGGCCACGCCATCGCCCGGCTCGAGCCCGGCCCGGATCGCCTCGGTCGCCGCCTGCCAGTCGCCCGGCTCGGGCACCGCCGCCCGCTGACGCAGCACCACGACCGCCGCCAGCACGACCGCCAGCGGCGCCAGCCACCAGGGATTCAACCGCCACCGGCGCGCTTCGGCAGTGTCGCTCATCGGCCTCGGGACCATCGGATCATCGGGGGCCTTCTACCACGAATGCCGCACCCCGCGAACCCGTGCGCGCGCCGCCCGGCCCCTGGCCATAGAGTCGGTCTATGGCGAACATCGGCGCCGCCGTGGGGCAAACGCCCCGACGGGGGTGGATCCCCGATGCGGGCCGCATTAGTCTGCTGGAGCGGCGCCCCGGGGGAGGCCCGCGAAGCCTGGAGACTGGACATGTTGCGTTGGATGATGGCCTCGGTGGCCCTGCTGGCCCTGAGCGGCTGCCCCGGATTCGGTGACAAGACGCTCGCCGAGCTCGAGGGCATCGGCGGCGATGTCACCTATCACGCCGACATCCGCCCGATCATCGAAGCCCGCTGCTTCCCATGCCACACCGACCCGGCGAAGTTCGGGGCGCCCAACCCGCTGGCGAACTACGAGCAGGCCGCGGCCTTCGCCAATCGGATGGACATCCGGGTGGTACAGGAGGGCACGATGCCCCCCGGCGGTGGGGTCCTGGACGAAGAGAAGGCCCTGATCAGCGCCTGGGTCCAGGCCGGCGCGCCCGAGGGCACCGCGCTCGACATGGGCCCGCCCGACCTCGGGCCCGACATGGCGCCCGATCCGGAGCCGGACATGGGCCCCGAGGTCGACATGGACCCCGAAGCCCCCGACATGGCGCCCCCGCCCCCGCCGACCTGGGACGACGACGTGCAGCCGGTCATGGACGCGAGCTGCGCGTTCCCCGGGTGCCACGGCGGCGCGATGCCCCAGTCGAACCTCGACCTCACCACCTACGCCGGCTTCCTCGCCGGCGGCTTCGGCGGCGACCTGACCGGCGACGGCGACCCGGCCCGCAGCGGGCTCGTCGATCGCCTGCGCGCCCGGGACGGCCTGCCGCTGATGCCCCAGGGCGGCCCCCCGCTCGACGAGCCCGTCATCGAGATGATCGAAGCCTGGATCGCCGCCGGTGCCCCGGAGAACTGACGCCGTGAAGATCTCATCCGCGCTGCTGCCCGCCGCCTTCGCCCTCGCCGTGCTCTGCGCCGCCCAGGCGGCCTACGCGCTGCCCCAGTTCGCCGTGCGCTCGGCCCGGGCCTGCGACACCTGCCACGTCGATCCCACCGGGTGGGTCGACCCCGAGGTCGCGCTGCGCAAGTGCAGCCTCAACTGCAACACCTGCCACGTCAGCCCCAGCGGGGCCGGCCTGCGCAACGAGTCGGGGCTGTACTACGGGCGGCAGACGCTGCCCATGTTCGGCGACCGCCCGGCGGACAACGCCTACCGGCCGGTGACCCTCTCGGCCCCGGCCGGCGGCGCCTCCCAGCCCGCCGGCTCCCAGCCCGCCGGCTCCCAGCCCGCGGCCCCGACGTCCCAGCCGGCCGCCGCCTCCCAGCCGGCCGCCGCCTCTCAGCCCGCCGCCGCCGCGTCCCAGCCGATGGCCGCCGGATCCCAGCCGATGGCCGCCGGATCCCAGCCGGTCGGCGCCGCGCCGGCCAGCCAGCCCGCCGGCCCGCCCCGGGGCCCGGACAAGTCCATCAACTACCCCCAGTACGTGCCCGGACCGGGCACCGCCGGGCGCTACGGCGGCATCGAGCCCCACCCCGACTTCCAGCTCGGCGCCGATCTGCGGATGATGCTCTACGTGCCCACCGACACCGACAGCCCCCGGGCCCCGGCCCAGGAGGTGTCCGTCTTCCCGATGCAGGCCGATCTCTACCTGGCCTACCGCCCGTACAACCCCGGCGAACTCAACGAAGGCCGCCTCACCCTGCTGCTGAACACCGGCTTCCTCGGATCGCGGGGCGAGCAGTTCGATGGCATCGGCGACCGCTTCTTCGTGCGGGAGTACTACGCGATGTACCACGACCTGCCGTACCAGATGTACGTGCGGGCCGGCCGCTTCCTGCCCGCCTGGGGCTGGCGCACCGACGACCACACCCCCTACGTCCGCCAGGGTCAGCTCGTGCTGGGGCAGCCCTTCGACCACGAGCGGCAGATCACCGGGGTCGAGGTCGGCATCAACCCCAACTACTTCTACGCTCACTTCTCCCTGTTCAACGCGCCCGACTTCCCGATGACCGTGGCCAACTTCGACGAGCACGGCGCCGAGCCGTTCTTCACCGCCGACGGGGCCTACGGCGCAGCGCTGGCGGCCGGCTGGCGCGATCTGGCGTGGCAGCTCGGCGGCGGCCTGATCTACGGCAACCGGGGGGCCATCGGCGACCCCGACGAGGCTCAGAAGTACAACCAGGTCGCGGTCAGCGCCGAGTGGGCCCTCAACTTCGACGTGCTCGTCGGCGAGACCGATCTGCCTCTGATCTACCTCGGCCAGTACACGCTCAACCATCAGGCCCCCGAGGTCGGCCGCAACAGCACCGGCCTCGCCGCGATGCACGAGCTGGACTACCTGATCACGCAAGGCATCAACGCCGTGGTGCGCTACGACTGGGCCGACAGCGACGTCGAGCTGGCCTTCGACAGCCGCCACCGGCTGCAGGTCGGCTTCGACGTGCACCCCTACACCTATCTCGAGCTGAACGTGCGCTACCGCCACAACTGGACCAACACCGAGGAGCGCAGCGACTTCGGCGGCGACGAGGTGGTCCTCATCGTGCACGGCTGGTACTGAAGGGGATCCCGAGCGGCCCGAGCGGGCCCGCCCTCACGCCGGGAGCAGCAGCTCCTGGCGCAGCGCCGACAGGGTGAACGGCTTCTGAAGCACCGCTGACGCGCCCGCCTGCAACGCCCGCCGGACCGGCGGCGCGTCCGACGACAGCCCGGTCATCACCACCACCCGCACATCGGCCCCGGCCAGCTTCGCGATCAGCGGCTCGCCGGTCTGCCCATCCTCGAGCAACAGATCAACGAGCGCCACGTCGCAGGCCACCGGATCGGGCACCTCGGTCGGCGTCGCGCAGGTCGAGACCCGGCAGTCCGGGCCGTCGAGGGCGAGCTCGAGGTACTCGCGGATCTCGGTGTCGTCATCGACGATCAGGATGCGGGTGACGTGGCTCACGAGGACCGGAGCATAGGCCCTCACCGGGGGATATTCCACTTGATCTCGCCCCTTTGCGGGTCACATCATGCGGGCGCCGCGGGCGGGATGGCCCGGCTGGCGGCACCAGCACGCAACCGCGGATGAGGAACCGTTCATGACCAGTGAAGACGTCTTCGAGAAGGTGCGCGACGCGTTCGTCGAGGCCCTCGGGGTCGAGGACGACGAGGTGACCCCCGGATCGAAGGTGTTCGACGATCTCGGCGCCGAGTCGCTCGACCTGCTGGAGATCGTCTACCTGCTCGAGCACGCCTTCCAGATCAAGATCCCCCGGGATGGCATCAAAGAAGCGAGCAAGGAAGGCATCGATCCCAGCGAGTACGAGGTCGACGGGGTCCTGACCGAGAAGGCCCTCGCCAAGCTGCGGGAGGTGATGCCCGAGGTCGACGCCAAGGAGATCACCCCCGGCCTCACCGCCAACGACATCCCCCGCCTGTTCCGGGTGCAGACCTTCGTCTACCTCGTCGAGCGCCTCCTCGCCGAGAAGGGCACGCCCGTCGAGGGCTGATGCGATTCGGATTCGTCGTCCACCCCCTCACGCCTCTGCAGCAGCGGCTGCTCGGGGTGCGCTCGGCCGACCCCCGCCTGATCCTGACCGGTGGATCCCGCCGGACGCCGGCCCGCAAGCTGGCGAAGCTCGGGCTGCGCGATCCCTTCGGGGGGCGGGTCACGGGTCACCTCGTCGCGATCCCCGGCCTGCCCGACGCGCTGCTCACCGACCAGGAGGCCGGGGTCGCCGCCGTCGGCGAGGCGGTCGCGCTGTGCCATCGGCTCGGGGCGGACGTCGTCGGCCTCGGGGCGGTCGCGGCGATGATCGGGGGTCAGGGCAAGGCCGTCGCCCGACAAGCCCCCTGCCCCGTCTCCACCGGCAACGGCTTCACCGCCCTCGCCGCCGTCGAGACCATCGCCCAGATCCGCCGGCTCGATCGCCGACGGGCGCCCATCGGCCTCATGGGCCCGCCGGGGCCGGTGGCCAACGCCATCCTCGAGGGCTTGTCGGCCCGGGGCGAGCCGGTCGAGATCGTCGCGCCGAGCCCGCCCCGCCCGCTGGTGCGGTTCGTCGACCGGCTCACCGCCCGCCACCACGGTCACATCCGCTTCGTCGACGAGCCCACGCTCGGCCCCGGACGCATCCTCGTCGCCGCGTCGAGCACCGGCGGCCGGCTGCCTCTCTCGGGCCTGCCCCCGGGCAGCGTGATCGTCGACGTGGCCGCGCCCCAGGACGTCGAGCACGACGTGCCCCGTCGGCGGGACGTCCTGATCCTCGATGGGGAGTACGTGCGGCTGCCCCGCCCGCTGATCGGGGGGTCGTGGCGCCGGGCCTACGGCTGGATCACCGGGCAATCGCGCCACATCTTCGCCTGCTTCGCCGAGCCGATGCTGATGGCGCTCGCCCGGGACACAACCGTGTGCAGCGTCGGGCGCACGGTGCCCGGCGCCCGGCTCGACGCGCTCGCCGATCTGGCCAGCGCGCACGGCTTCGCGGTCGATCGGCTGCATGAGTACGGCCGCCGGGTGGCGACCGACCGGCTCATGCGCTTCTTGCAGCCTTCCGATTGAGCAGCCCCGGCAGCCGCCGGGCCTCCTCGGCCTGCATGCGGGCGGCGTCGTCCGGCTCGATGTGGTCGTGCCCCAGCAGGTGCAGCACCCCGTGCAGCATCAGAAACGTCACCTCGTCGAGCGGGGCCCACTCGGCCGCGCCCCCGGCCAGCGCCGCGCCGATGCGGGGCAGCGCGCCCTCCGCGGCCTGACGCTCGGCGGTCTCGACGCTGATCACCACGTCGCCCAGCGGCGGGGCCATGCCCGGCGGCAGGGGCATCGCCTCCCCCGTCTCCTGGGGGAAGCTCAGCACGTCGGTCGGCGTATCCTTGCCCCGGTAGTCCCGGTTCAGCGCCTGGATCTCGGCGTCGTCGGTCAGCACGATGACCAGATCGGCCTCGACCCGCCCCAGCCCGCGCAGCAGGCGGTGAGCCCGGCGGCGCAGGGTGCGGGCCGCGACCCGATCGCGCACCGTCGCCCGCTGAAGCAGCGAGATCATCGGCCGCCCCGGCTCTCGGCGTCGCGGTCGTAGGCCTGCACGATGGCCCGCACCAGCGCGTGGCGCACCACGTCCACCGGGGTCAGGCGCACGACGCCGATGCCATCCAAGCCATCCAGGATGCCGATGGCATGCCCCAGCCCGCTGTCCCGCCCCCGGTCGAGATCGATCTGGGTCATGTCGCCGGTCACCACCGCCCGGGCCGAGTAGCCCAGCCGGGTCAGGAACATCTTCATCTGCTCCCGGGTGGTGTTCTGGGCTTCGTCGAGGATGACGAACGCGTGGTTCAGCGTGCGCCCCCGCATGAAGGCGAGCGGGGCGACCTCGATGGTGCGGTTCTCGACCAGCTTCGTCGCCTGCTCGATGCCCATCAGGTCGAACATCGCGTCGTACAGCGGCCGCAGATAGGGGTTGACCTTCTCCACCAGCGTGCCCGGCAGGAAGCCCAGCCGCTCGCCGGCCTCGACCGCCGGGCGGGTCAGGATGATGCGCTTGACCTCCTGATTGCGCAGCGCCGCGACCGCCGCCGCCATCGCCAGGTAGGTCTTGCCGGTGCCCGCCGGCCCCACCGCGAAGACCAGATCGTGGGCGTCCATCGCCTCGATGTAGACCTGCTGATTGGGGCTCTTGGGGCTGACCGCCCGCCGATCGTGGGTCAGGGTCACCGTCTTCGCCCGCAGCTCACCGACCCGGACCTCGCCGTCGCCCTCCAGCAGCTTGACCACCTGCTCGATGTCGTTGAGGAAGAGCGTCTGCCCCCCGCGGACCAGCGACATCAGCTCCCGGATCGCCCGCTCGGCGAACGAGAGGTGATCCGGCTTGCCGGCGATGGTGAGCTGCCGCCCCCGAGCCGACAGGCGGACCTTCAGCCGCCGCTCGAGCAGGCGGCGGTGGGCGTCCTGGGGGCCCCACAGGGCCGCGGTCACCATCTTGCCCTCGGGCACCTCGAGCACCACGCTGTGACGCAGATCGGCCTGACTCAATCCCCTACCCCGTTGCGAATCGCCCCTGGCCCGGGGCGGCGGACGCGCGCGGCCCGGCTCATCGGCAGCATCGACCGCTCATCGCAGATCGTAGTCGGCGCCGATGCTGAGATAGCTGATCGGCGCGCCGCCCGACAGCTCGAGCGTGGCGGGCTCGATCAACCGGGCGTCGACCAGCGCCGACAGCGCATCCGGATAGCGCCCCTGCTCGACCCGGTACACCTCGAGCGCGGTGGCGATCACCACCAGCCGGTTGGCCCGCAAGCGGGTCCGGGCCTCTTCGGCGACCTGCTCGGCGTTGCGGTGCAGCTCGATGCGCGAGCGGGGCATGAACAGCAGCCCGACCACGATGGCCACGAGCAACGCGACGTTGACCACCACCCGCAGCGCGAGCCGGCGGGCGTCGATCGAGCGATGCCGGGCCGGCGCCTCGAGGGCCCGCTTGACCTTCGTCGGCTCGATGTAGTCGTCGTTGAGCAGCGTCAGCAGGGCTTTGCAGGTCTCGAACTCGCCCATGCGGCTGCGATCGATGAGCTGATAGACATCCCGCTGCCCGTCGACGAGCGCGAGCACCGCCCGCTCCTCCTCGCCGAGCCCGCCCCCGCCGGCGAGCGAGTCGTCGAAGTCGAACGCGTCGACGCTGTTGCTCTCGCCGCCGCCGCCGAACTCGCTGAAGGCGTCGTCGAGCACCCGCTCGAGCGCCGCGCCCTGATCGTCGATCTCCCGGGCCTTGTCGAGCTGCCGGTAGACCACCGAGTAGTTGTTGATGCGGGCCCGGATCAGCGGCCACTCGTCCAGCATGCGGAAGCCTTCCATGAGGAGGCTCTCGGACGAGATGGGCCGCCCCGAGGGGCGGGTGAAGTTGGGCGGCTTGCTCTCGAAGCGATACTGACCCGACTTCCATTCGAACAGGCGATACAGCGTCTCGCGGGTCTGCAAGTCGGCCAGCTCGTTGACCGTCTCCCGCCCCACCGCCTGCATCTCGACGAGCACATCGCCGATGCGCTTGAGCGACTTCTTCTGGCTCTTGAGGGCGGCGGCGAGCTGATCCTTCGAGATCGCGCCCGCGGCCACCAGCATGTGCCCCAGCAGATCGCGCTTGTGCCGCCCGTTGACGTCGGTGCGGATGATGCGCCCCGACGAGAACGAGATCATGACCTCTTCGCCGCCCGAGCCGCCGGTGACGTGCAGGATGCCCGTCTTCTGCTGGCTGCCGATGAGCTGGAGGATCTCAGCGATGCCGAAGTCGGCCAGCGACCCCTGGAGCGCCATCAGACGGGCTCCTTCCAGCGCACCGCGCGCAGCAGGCTCGTCACCCACAGCGCGGCCAGCCCGGCGATGAGCACCACCCGGCCGACCGGCGTCGCGTCGGGATCGACCCCCAGGGTCACCGGCTCGAGCAGCAGCCCGTCGGGCCAGACGAGCCACACCGCCAGCACCGTCGTCGCCGCGACCATCGCCGCGCCGCGCAGCGGGTTGCCCCGCACCAGATCGACCGTGCCCGGCACCAGCAGCCCCAGCGCCCGGGTGCCCCACCGGCGGAAGGCGGCGTAGCGGGCGACCGTCTGCTCTTTCTGGAAGCGCACCCGCCGATCGACGGGGATGTTGCGCACGAACAGGTTGACGCACTGCTCGCATTGAGGGTGAACCGGCGGGGCCTCGATCAGCGGCGTCGGCGCCGGGCGGGCGCAGCGCATACAGGGCCAGGTCAGCTTCATGCGCCGTCGGCGGGCCCCCAGCAGCCCGAAGACCGCCAGCGTGGCGACCGCGGCGAGGGGCGCGGTCATCTCGGGCACCGGGCCGGCCAGCATCACCCAGCCCCGACGGGCCAGCGGCGTATCGGCGAAGAGGTGGGCCATCGCCCGCCCGGTGAGCGTGCCCCCGGGCAGCGCCATGTCGATGACATAGCGGTTGACCGTCGGATCATCGTCCTGGCTCCAGACCGCCACCGCCTGGGCGTCGATCGCCGACGCCTTCTCCAGCGCCTGATCGGCCTCGTCGTCGCGATCGGACCGGGTGTACAGCCGGTGCAGGTTGAACGGCGGCTCGGGGGCCTCGGGCGCCCGGCGGCGCGCCTTCTGGTAGACCTCCTCGGCCTGCGCGCCCCGACCCAGCCCGAACAGGGTGTTGCCCAGGTTGTTCAGGATGGCCGCCGCGGCCTCCTCGTGCGCGTCCTGATCGACCGCCTCGACCGCCGCCCGCAGGGCCGTCTCGGCCTCGTCCAGCCGGCCCAGCCGCTTGTAGGCCAGCCCCAGCACCGCCTGCGCCTGCCAGTCGGTCGCGTCGGCCCGGACCGCCGCCTGCACCGTCTCCATCGCCCGGCCGTCGGCCGCGTTCAGCTCGAGCGCGTGCAGCGCCTGGCTGGTGCCGGTGCCGGCCTCGGTCAGCCGATCGCCCATGCGCACCAGCCACGGGCTGGTGCCGAGCAGCACGATGAAGATGGCGGTGAGCACCCGCTCGCTGCCGCTCTGATAGCTCCACAGCACGCCGGCCAGCGGGAAGACGAGCAGCAGCGGGCCGAAGCCGTAGATCAGCGGCAGGGCCAGCACCAGCACGATCGCCGCCAGCAGCACGAAGCGCATCGTCGAGGGGAACGCCTGCCCCAGATCGTGGAAGACGTGCAGCGCGTAGCGGGCGACCTGGGCCAGGATGAACAGGATGCCGGCCAGCCCCGCGATCAGCAGCCCCACCAGCACCACGTCACCCAGCAGCAGCAGCCGCCGCTGGAAGTCGTCGAGCCGGGCGAGCAGGCCCTTGATCGAGTGGGTGGTCCAGCTGTGCAGGGCCCACGGGGCCTCGTCGAGCGCCAGCGACGCCCGGCTGTCGTGGATCTCGGGCAGGCCCGGGGCGAGGGCCTCGGCCTCGTCGACCAGCCGGGCCGCCTCGGGGTAGCGCTCGGCCGCCGCCGCGGCGCGGGCCTCGCGCAGCAGGGCCACCGCGAAGGCGTCGAGGCGCTGGATGCCGGCCGCCACCGCCGCGCGGGCGATGCGATCGAGTTGCTCGGCCGCCGCCTCGGGATCATCGGGCAGCGCGGAGGCCCGGTTGCGCCACAGGTTGACCAGCTCGAGGTAGCCCCGGGGGTCGGCGCCGAGCGCGATGGACGGGTCGACCGCCGCCGGCGCCGCGACCGGTGGCACCTCGGCGGGCGCCGGCTGGGCCGACACCCCCGTGACGCGGCCGGAGACGGCGGCGAGGGCCAGGACGAACAGCAGCGGGAGGGAGAGTCGGCGACGCATCCGCGAAATCGAGGTCGAACCCCTGGGGGGCGGTCTCTTGCAGGTATCACGAATACACGCCGAGGGCCAGCCTCGGCGCCGGGACTTTCGCCGACGCGACCGGCTGTGCTAACCCAGCCTCGGATCGCCGACGGCGGCGGTCGGAGGTCGACGATGAGCGAGATGCGGTTCCCCGATACCAGCGAGCGCGAGAAGCGGGCGCGCCTGCTCGAGATGCTCGACGCGGGCAAGGTCATGGTCTACGTCGACCCCCGCCGCCCGGGGGTCGATCTGCCCGCGCAGTTCAAGGGTCAGGTGGCGGTGCCCCTCAACCTGAGCCACCGCTTCGCCCTCGAGACCTTCGACATCGGCCCGCTCGCGGTCCGGGCCAGCCTGTCGTTCGGCGGAGAGCGCCACCTGTGCGTGCTGCCCTACCGCGCGATCTTCGGCTTCTACGGCCACGCCGACGAAGAGCGGGTGGTGTTCACCGACGACCTGCCGTCCGAGGTGATCATCGCCGAGCCGGCGGCGCCCTCCGAGGCGGCCTCGGGCGCCGGGACCGCGCGAACCGAACAGGCGCCCGAGCCCTCGACGCCGCCCGCCGCCGGGCGCCCCGGCCTGCGGCTCGTCGAGTGAGCGCGCCCGGATCGTCGGCCCCCGAGGTCCGGATCTTCCGCCGCATCTTCCAGGGCATCTACGCGATCCTGCTCGTCGGCTTCTTCGGCACCATCGCCGTCTCGGCGACCTACGGCGCGTTCCGGGATCCCGAGCCGGTCGCCGCCACGCTGCCCGCCGGCGGAGACTGCGACACCCACCTCACCCGGCTCTTCGCCGAGTTGGAAGACGCCGGGGTGCGCACCATCCGGCAGGTGCACCTGCCCGACTCGGCCCAGGCGTGGAAGACGTTCTCCGATGGCTTCCGGGCCCGGCTGACCACGCTCGAGCAGACCTGCCCCGACCGGGCCGTCCTCGCGGCCGAGCTGGAGCGCCAGCGGCTGGGCTACGAGACCGCCCGCCGGGCGCTGGCCCAGGTCGCGGGCGCCGCCCGGGGGCACCTCGTCGAGACGCTGCGGCCCGACGCCGTGCCCGCCCCCTGAAGCCGACGGCGACCCGCGCCGCTCACCCGCCCTTGAGCTGCTTCCAGCGCCGCTTGGCCCGCGGGGCCCAGACGTGCCCCTCGTGGCGGTTGAAGAACCGGTAGTACAGATCGCGCGCCGTGCGCTTCTCACCCATGCGGTCGAAGGCATAGGCCAGGTGGTAGCGGGCGTCGGCCAGCACCCGCCGGGGGTGCTTGAACTCCAGGGCCCGCTGAAGCAGCTCCGAGGCCCGGGGGAAGTCCTTCATGCGCAGGGCGGCCATGCCCTGGTGGTACAGCATGTCGCCGAGGTACTCCGGCTCCTCGTTGTACTCCAGCGACTTGAGGAAGGCCTCGTCCGCCTTGTCGAAGTTGCCCTGGTCGTAATGCTCGACGCCCGCGTCGTACTTGTCCCGGGCGACCTCGGCCTTGAAGCGCACGATGAGATCTTCGAGCAGCCCGGCGAAGCGCACCCGGCGCAGCGAGCTGAACTTGGCGACCGCCTGCTCCTTGTTGCCGTCGCGCACCAGCCGCTCGAACTCGAGCAGCTCCCGCTCGATCTGCTTCCAGCGCCCCAGCTCGGCGTTCAGCTCGGCGATCTCGCGCTTGTAGCCGGCCTCCTTCTTCTCGAAGAGGGCCTGATCGGCGGTGTGCTTCTCGAGGCGGGCGTCGAAGGTCAGATACAGCCCGCTGCCGATGAGCGCGACGAACAGCAGGTAGGCCCCCACCGAGTTGATCAGCGACTTGCGATCCTGCCGCTGCTGCTTGTCGGTGATCGCCTTGACCTCGGAGCTGAGGTTCTTGATGAGGTTGTCGGTCTTGATGCTGACATTGCGGGTGTTGACCACCTCTTCCCGCAGGCGGGCCAGCTCTTCGAGGATGATGTCGGTGTGATCGGGCTGCATGGCTCGCCGGGCACCCGTGGCATGACGGGCGATCCGCTGTCGGAGTGGTGGGGGACGCGGCGGCGGAGGCCGGTGAGGCGGCCCCCGATACACCCGCGGGATCGTCTCAGGGCGCGGCGTCGGGCTGGGCCACGCCGCCGTCGGCGGCGGGGGCCCGCTGGTCGCCGCCGACCTCGACGAGGAACTCGACGAAGACCTCGGCCCCGGCGGGCGGGGGCTCGGCCAGCTTCACCAGCGCGCCGCCGTCACAGCCGGCCTGATTCAGCTCGAGCGTCCACTGGCCGCGGGGCAGCACCGTCGGCGGGCGCAGCTCCTGACACAGCCCGCCCTGCTCCTCGGTCAGCAGGCACTGCTGCCGCACCCGGATCGGGTAGTTGGCGGCGTCGTCGAACTCCTCGGGGCTCGCGCAGGCCCGGCTGCCCTCCTCGGTGCTCACCTGGCAGGCGGGCGGCTTGTCGAGGCAGTAGGTCGCCACGATCTCGGCCACCTTCTCCTTGATGGCCTCGAGCGGCTCGGCGAAGTTGTCCTCGCAGATGGTGACGCACTCGGTGCAGACCAGGGTGCCCTCGCCCTCGACCGGGCGGCACTGCCCCTGGACCATCGCGTCGGCGTCGGCGACGAACTCGCAGTCGGCGTCCCGGGCCCGGCCCTGGCAGGCGACGACCCGCTGAGCGTCGGCCGGCAGCCCCGCGGGGGGCGGCGGGCAGCCGATGCCGTTGTCGTCGAAGGTCTCGGCGAGCTGCAGGTAGCGCCGCCCGGCGAAGGCCTCACCGTTGGCCGACTCGCACGACGTCGCGATCTCCCCCACGCAGCGCCCGTCGGGGCAGCACATATCGGTGGTGAAGACGTTGGTCACGGTGGGGATCTCGCACATGTCGTCCTGGCGGCACGCCTCGTGGCAGTCGGGCTGCCCGTCGGGGCACGGCGCCTCGACCACCTCGAAGCACGGATCCGAGGTCTGGCCCCGGTTGTAGGTGATCTCGAAGGCGCTGCCGTCGGTGTAGTCCCGCTGACCCACGATCGTCGCCACCACGAGCTGCTCGAGCGGCCGGGCCTTGAGGCTGGTCAGGAACCGGTAGTAGTCCTGCACCGGGGTCAGGTCGGAGCGGAACCACTCGCAGGCGTTGTTCTCGGTGCGGGGGATCTTGCACCGCTGCTCGCGGCACTGCTCGGGGGCCAGCCCGCCGCACTCCGCCGCGTAGCACGCCTCGGGCGTGCGGCTGCCGCACAGATCGGGATCGTTGAAGCCGTCGGGGATGCCGTTGCCGTCGTCGTCGGTGGTGGCGTACTTGCAGATCGCCCGCCGGCTGGCGGCGGGGTTGGTGTCGGGATCGCTGCAGTCGTCCTCGTCGCTGACGATGATGACCACGAGCACCGCGTCGGGCCGAAGGAAGTCGGGCTCGACGTCGTTCTCGCCGATCTCGCAGGCCGGGTTGTAGCGCAGCACCCGGCGGCCGCGCTCCTCGACCGGCACGCAGCAGGTGCCGAAGCGGCCGGGATCGACGAGCTGGCCCTCGGCGGTGTAGGTCGGCCCGTTGGGCCCGTCGCACGACAGCGAGACCCGCAGCGCCTCGAGGCCCTTCTCGAAGCCGTCGCCCTGGGTGCCCAGGGTCGCCAGGCAGCGGAACTTGCGCTCGAGGTCGGCCCGGGCGCAGGCCTCCTGGTTGTCTGGATCCTGCGCGTTGCAGTTGGTGCCGATGTTGCCGTCGACCCCGGACTTGATGATCGCCTCGAGCTCACCGTTGTCGACCAGCTCCTGGCAGTCGTCGGTGTTGGGGATGTTGGGCTCGCCGGCCTCGTTGGTGCAGTTGAGCGAGGGCACCGGCAGGGCCGGATCGGCGAGGAAGATGCCCCGCTCGCCGTTGTCCGGGTTCATGTCGGTGCTGGTGACCGCGATGCGGTAGTCGGCCGAGTCGCCCAGCTCGTCGAAGAGGAAGTCGGAGAACGCCTGGAAGTTGGCGGTGAGGTTCTCCTGCTCCTCGCACATCGACCCCGAGTTGTCGATCACGAAGAGGAAGTCGATCTTGGTCTTGGCCGGCAGGCGGTTCTCCTGCCGGTTGACGGCCGTCACGGTCTCCTCGAGCGCCTCGAGCGGGTGCTGATTGCAGCCGCCCAGCGCGATCAGCGCGACCAGGGCGCTCCAGGACAGCCCGCCCGCCGAGAAAAGATGCCTGCGGTTCGTCATCGCGTATCAACCTCTCCGGTTCGAGATGGGCGGGGCCGGGTCGCTCATCGAGCCCGGACGCCCGGCCGCGCAGCGCGTCGCGGGCAGCGTCGCAGAGGCGGCGGCACGGGGCCCAACCTACCCCCGGCCGACCCGCGGAGTCAATCGTCGCCCCCCTCCACGAGAGGGTCGGCGTCGCCCGCCTCGAGCAGCCGCCCGAGGGTCACCTGCCCGGTCACCAGCCACAGGGCCCCGAAGCCCACCTGCACCACGAGCTGGGCGACGTGCAGCATCACCGTGTACAGCGCCACGTTCTCCATGCTCTCCGGGCGCAGGACCAGCAGCGCGAAGCCGCCCTTGAGCGCCAGTTCGAACGTGCCGGTGAAGCCGGGCCCGGCGGGGATCATGATGCCGACGGTCAGCACGGTCAGCAGCGCGAAGCCGCCGACCCAGGTCAGATCGGGGATGTGGGTGCCCAGGGCCATGAGGCGCATGCCGACCCCCAGCGCGGCCCAGTAGACGACGGTGAAGGCCATGAAGCCCAGCAGGCGCCGCCGATCGGGCATCGCGGCCAGCCCGTCGAGGAAGGCGTCGAGCAGCCCGAGGGCCTTGGCGGTCAGCCCCCGGTGGATCCGGTCGCCGATGGCCGCGAGCACCGCCACCGTGCGCCGGCGGGCGTAGTGGGCGGCGACGAGCACCACCAGCACCCCCAGGAAGACCGCGCCCGCCAGCCACGCGCTGATCTTGACCGCGTCCACCGCCGGGTGCCCCGAGGGCGGCAGCAGCGAGATGAAGGTGAAGAAGAGGGCCACGAACAGCAGCCCGTCGATGACCCGCTCGACGACCACCGTGGCCAGGGCCCCCGAGGCGGTGATGCCCGCCTTGCCCCGCACCAGATACGGCCGGACGAACTCCCCCAGCCGCAGGGGGAAGACGATGATGCACATGTAGCCCACCGCGCCGGCCCCGAAGACGTCCCGCCAGCGCAGGGGCCCCAGGGCTCGGACCAGCACGCCCCAGCGCACGATACGCAGCGCGTGGGCCACGGCGAACAGGGCCACGTAGCCCAGGACCGGCCCCACGTCGACCGTCGCGAGGCGGGCGCCGAAGTCGCTCCAGTCCTCGTTGCGGAACGCGAACCAGACGAGCACCGCGCCCAGCGCGATCGAGATGAGGTACTTGAACGCGAGCCCCCGCACCGGTGCTCCTTTCGTCGCGCGCCCCGACGATCCGGGGGTCGGGGCGGATACGCCATTCCCCCGGATCGCGGGCGTAACGTTGACTTGTGGCGGCCGGGCACAATAATCGGCTTTATGCCCGGCGAAAAGCGCAAGGTCATGGTGCTCGATGACAACATCATCAGCCTCATGATCGCCGAAGAACTCCTGGTCGCGCACGGCTACGAGGTCGTCAAGATGTCGGCGCCCCACGGGTGTATCGCCAAGCTCGACTACGAGATGCCGGACGTGCTGCTCATCGACATCGGCATGCCCCGGCTCGCCGCCGACGATCTGCTCGACCAGATCCGCAACTCCCGGGACCACGACGACCTCGTGATCGTGCTCTACTCCGACATGGCCGCCGAAGAGCTCGAGAAGCTGTGCCACGCCAAGGACGTCAACGGCTATTTCTGCAAGTCGATGGACGTCACCCGGCTGCCCGACTTCGTCGACCGGTTTTTCTGAGCCGGGCGAACATGGTTGTTGACAGCCCGCCTCGGGTGCCCTAGATATGTCGACCGCGTCAGGCGACGTGGCCAAGTGGTAAGGCAGAGGTCTGCAAAACCTCCATTCACCGGTTCGAATCCGGTCGTCGCCTCCCCAGCCCCGACGGGCCTGCCCGTCGGGGCTTTTTTCGTTTCGGGACCCGGGCTGATCACCCGACGCCGAGCCCCGGGAGACGCCCCGCCCGAAAAAGAACCCCGACCCGCGCGCCAAGAGGGGGATGACGCCGGCCGATGGCACGCCGGCACTTCACCCGAACGAGCGACCCTCACGTCTGTCATGTGATCCCGTGCCATGGTGGCATGGCATCCGATGGCGCCCGTGCGGGTCACGAGGTCCACCATGTATCCGAAGACCGTCTGGCGCCGGCTGCGCGCGGCCGGCGTGGCCGCCGCGCTGATCTCTCCCACCCTGCTCACCGCCCCGGCCGTCGCCGGGCCCGAGCGGCAGTGCGACTGCAAGGACAACGACCGCGACGGCGCGATCGACGAGCGGGCCGACTGCCTGTACGACTTCGAGGTCGAGGCCACCGCCGACGACACCTACGATCTGGCGATGGACGGCGTCATCTTCGGCCAGGACAACGACTGGCAGCTCGCCCACGTCTGGCCCTACCCGGTGCAGGCCGGGCGCCACGTCCTGTCGATGGTCGCCGAGGACGAGCACCTCATCGCCCAGGGCTTCCTGGCCGAAGCCCGCTCGCCGTTCATGAGCACCGAGGTGACCGGGGGCAGCTTCTGGCACCTGCAATCGACGCTGCCGCTCGACCCGAACTGGCGGATCACCGGCAACGGGGTCTTCACCGCCGACGGGGGTCACATCTGCCCCGGCCAGGCCGCGACCTGGAGCGGCATCCCCGCCTCGCTGGCCGGGTCGGACTGGGTGTGGGCCGGCGGCTGCGATCCCGATACCGATCCCACGGTCAACTATGGCGTCGCCGAGTTCGAGATCTGCCCCGAGGCCTCGGTGTGCTGCGCGCTCGAAGACGGCACCGTCACCACCCTGCTCGCCCGGGAGTGCGACGACATCGGCGGCACCCAGACCTGGGCCGACCTGTGCGAAGAGGTGTGCTGCCAGCTCCGCGACGGCACCGTGCTGACCACCACCGTGGCCCACTGCGACGCCCGGGGCGGGGCCATCGTGCCCGACGACGTGTGCCTCGGCGAAGAGTGCAACTGCGAGGACGACGACGGCGACGGCCTGATCGACGAGGGGATCGACTGCGCATACGCCGGCGACATCACCTTGACCGCCGACGACGCCTACGACATGTGGATCGACGGCGCCCCCGGCCCGAGCAACGCCACCTGGAGCCAGGCGACGACGGTGCCCTTCGCCGTCGGCCCCGGCACCCACAGCATCGCGGTCGAGGCGTGGGACGTGCAGCTCTCGTGGCAGGGCTTCCTGGCCCGGGTCCAGCCGCCGTTCGCCGCGTCGTACGACACCGGCGCCGGCCTGTGGCAGCTCTCGAGCACCGTGCCCGCCGGCGCCGCCTGGCGCACGACCGGGGCCGGGCTGCCGGTCAACGACAGCGCCGCGATCTGCGCCAACCAGGCCGCCTGGGGCGGGCAGCCGGCGGCGCTCGCCGGGGCCGACTGGGTGTGGGACGGCGGCTGCGACCCCGACCCCGACCCCCGGCAGAACGCGGCCTACACCGAGTTCGAGGTGTGCATGGAGGCCTGGGTCTGCTGCGTGCTCGACGACGGCACCGTCGCCACCACCAACGCCATCGAGTGCGAGTTCAACGGCCAGATCGTGTCGTGGGCCGAGTGCGCGCCCGACCCCTGCGAGCCCATCGAGTGCCCGCCCGACATGACCCCGGTCGACACCGACGGCGACGGCTGCGACGACGCCTGCAAGTCGACCGGCGGGGGCAAGGGCGACCCCACCCTCACCCGCTGAGCGTCGGCAACGTCAGCCCCTCGGCGACGTGCGCCACGAAGGCCACCGTGCGGGGGTGGGGCGGCCCCCCGGGCGGGGTCAGCGCCTGAATGGGCGCCTCGGGCAGCGCGAACCCCGCCAGCACCTCGACCAGCCGCCCGGCGGCGAGATCGTCGGCCACCAGCCAGGTGGCCAGCATCGCCAGGCCATGCCCCGCCACCGCCAACGCCCGCAGCGCCTCGCTCGAGTTGGCGGTGAAGCGGGCCCGCACCGCCGCCGGATGCCGCCGCCCGCCCAGCTCGAACCGCCACTCGGCCACCCCCGAATGCAGCAGCGCGTCGTGCGCGGCCAGATCACCCGGCGCGGCGGGCGTGCTCCGCCGGGCGAGATAGGCCGGCGCGGCGACGACGTGCCGGGCGGTGCGCCCCAGGGTGCGGCAGCGCAGGCTGCTGTCGACCGGCGTGCCCACCCGGATGGCCACGTCGAAGCCATCCTCCAGCAGCCGCACGTAGCGATCATCGAGGGCCAGATCCAGCTCGACGCCCGGGTGGGCCTCGAGGAACCCGGGCACCAGCGGCACGATGTGACGTTGACCGAAGACGACCGGCGCGCTGACCCGCAGCCGCCCGGTGAGCGTCGGGGCCCGCGCCAGCAGCTCGGCCTCGGTCGCGTCGTACGCCGCCAGGATCGACCGGGCCCGGGCGTAGAACAGCCGCCCGCTCTCGGTGATACGCCGGGTGCGGCTGGTGCGCTCGACCAGCCGGGCGCCCAGGCGATCTTCGAGGCGCCCGATCCACTTGCTCACCGTCGACTGCTTCACCCGCATCTCGGCGGCGACCCGGGTGAAGCTGCCCAGCTCGACCAGCCGCACGAAGGCCCGCATCGCGTCCAGACGATCCATCGCGCCCCTCCCCTCTCGGAATGGATGGTAGTCCGAATGGGGCCTCGTCCGCCTCATCGGGCATCGATAACCTCGCCCTCGACACCCGGACGGGTGAACGACCGAGGAGGCATCCCATGAACCGCACCCCCGACACCACGCCGCTCGCCGTCATCGGGCTCGGCGCGATGGGCGCCCGCATGGCCCGGCGGCTGATCGACGCCGGCCAGCGGGTGACCGTCTACGACCGCACGCCCGAGCGGGCCGCGCCGCTGGTCGAGGCCGGCGCCGCCGCCGCGCCGACCCCCCGAGACGCGGCGGCCGGGGCCGACGTGGTCATCTCGATGGTCACCGACGACGCCGCCTCCCGGGCGGTGTGGGACGACCCCGCCCGGGGGGCCCTCGGCGGCCTGCGCCCGGGGGCCATCGCCATCGAGTCGAGCACCGTCACCCCGGCCCGGATCGCCGCGCTCGCCTCGGCGGTGGGCGAGCGGCGGGCCACCCTGCTCGACGCCCCCGTCGCCGGATCGCGGCCCCAGGCCGAAGCCGGCGCGCTGATCCACCTCGTGGGCGGCCCGGCCGCCGCGTTCGAGGCCGCCCGGCCCATCCTCGGGCTGATGGGCCAGCGCGCGCTGCACGTCGGACCCAGCGGCAGCGGCGCCGCCTACAAGCTGGCCGTCAACGCGCTGTTCGCGATCCAGGTGGCGGCCTTCGCCGAGGTGATCGGGCTGCTCGAAGGGGCCGGCCTCGACCGCGCGCAGGGCATCGAGCGGCTGGCCGGGCTGCCGATCACGAGCCCGGCCGTCGCCGGGGTGGCGCAGCTCATCGCCGCCGAGCGCTTCGAGCCACAGTTCCCCATCGCCCTGGTCGCCAAAGACCTGCGCTACGCCCGCGACACCCTCGAAGCCGACGGGCGCGACGCGCCGCTGAGCGAGGCCGCCGCGGCGATCTATCGCCGGGCGTGCCACCGGGGCCTCGGCGGCCTGAACATCGCCGGTGTCGCCCGCCTCTTCGCGCCCGGCTGAGCCCGATCAGTGCCCCTGGGCCCGCAGCCAGCCCACCAGATCGCGGTAGAACGCCCGATGACGGAACGGGTTGGCCAGCCCCGGCAGATCGCCGAGGAGCTGCCCCATCTCGTCGAGGTGATCGGCCGGGATGCAGCCCAGGAACCGCCCGAAGCGGGCGCTGGGCACCGGCACGAGCCCGTCGTTGGCCGTGCGATCCAGCAGATCGCCGGCCAGGATCGGCTCGAGCAGCGCGAACAGCGGGTCGGTCGGATCGCGGTCGTCGGCCCAGCGGGTGATGAAGGCCGGCGGATCGTCGGCCCGGCAGTCGACCCCGCCCCGGTGGAAGGCGGTCCGCCCGGCGATGGAGTACCACGCGATGACCGGATCGGGCGGATACTGCTCATCGAACGCGCGGGCCCCGGGGGTCGAGAGCTGACGGGCGGCGCGGGCGATGCTCGTCTCCTGCCCCAGCGCGTCGTAGAACGGGCCGCCGAAGATCCGGGTCACCGCGTCGAGCACGTCGGGCAGCGCGCCGTGATCGGCGAGGCCCAGGGCGATGTCGGCCACCGCCGTGCCCCGGTGCGGGGTCGCGATCGTGGTGATCGACTCGATCAGCTCGGGCCGCATCGCCGCCGCGAACCGGGCGTCGAGCCCGCCCTGGCTGTGGGCGATGATGTTCACCCGGGCGGCGCCGGTCTCCTCGATCACCCGCTCGATGTGGGCCAGCAGCTCGGCCCCCCGCACCTCGGAGTCGTTGAACGGGTCGACCGCCGGGGTGTAGACGAGCTCCCCCACCTCGGCCAGATCGTCGCGCACGCCGAAGAAGTAGGTCACCGCGTCGACGCCGGCCAGCGTCTCGAAGCCGAAGAAGCCATGCGCCATCACGATGGGATACGGCGCCACGTCACCGCCCCCGGGGGTGCCATCGAACGGGTCGTCCTGCCCGCAGCCGGACAGACCGGGCGCGGCGAACAGGCTGGCGAGGGCGAGGGCGAAGAGCGGGGCGGGTGATCGGCGCATGGGGGCTCCTGGGCGGTCGGGTGGCTCGATTGTGGAGCAGAACCGCCGGCCGACACCAGGGCCCCCCGGGCCCGCGCTCGATCAGCCCCGGCTGGGGTAGATGCCCTGGAGGCAGATGATATAGCGCAGCCCGAGCCACGGCTGGCGGTTCTCGTGCGGCTGGTTGCCGCCGGTGTTGCCCACCGTCACCGAGCCGGTCACGGGGCCCGGCTTGAAGGCGGTGTTCGCCGCGCTGTGGCTGTAGGCCGGGGTCGAGGTGTTGCCCGGCAGCGTGGCCGGGCCGGGCTGGGTGCTGGTCGACGAGCCGTCGACCGCCGGCTGGGCGAAGTTCAGCGAGAGCTGGGTCGAGTGGTTGTGGGACGGGATCTGAGTCGTCGCCAGGGTGACCGTCTCCTGCCCGCCCTTGGCCCCCTGCCGCACGTCGCTCAGCCCCGGCCCGTGCCCCGCGCCCATCGCCACCCGGCCGCGCAGATCGGGCAGCGCGAACGTGGTGCGACCGTCGCCGCCGTAGATCGTGCCGATGATCGAGAACAGCGCCTGATTCTGCGCGATGGGCAGAAGCTGCCCCTCGCAGAACGCCCAGGTCCGCGGCGCGAAGTTGCCGGCGAACATCCGGATCTCTGCGATATAGCCTTCCATGGAACCCCCCTTGGTCCGCCGACGCGACGCGCGCCGGCCAGGGGGAGACTAACAAACACCAACCGCCGCGTCGCCCGAGAACGCCCGCCTCACAGCTCGACCCCGATGGCGTCGCAGATGAACGCCCCGTACGGCCGGACCGCGCGCAGGTGCCCCAGCAGGGCGTCGCACAGATCGGGCGACTCGACCTGCTCGGGCGGCAGATCACGCACCGCGATGTAGCTCTTGCGCTTCAGCTCGGCGACCAGCGGATGGTCCTTGTCGAAGCCCCGCGGCGCCCGCTTGAGGCTGTCCCCGCCCTGGCGCCACCCACCCTCGGCGAAGGCCGGGCCCTCGATGATCGCCCGCCAGTCGTCGGGCCGCTCGGCGATGCGGGATCGGATGGCGTGCAGCGGCGCGCGCTCGGGCCGATAGACCCCGAAGCCGACGAACACCTCGTCCAGATCGACGTGCAGATACAGCCCCGGGGCGTGCACGTCCTTGCCCGCGCGGTGGCGGAACTGGATGCCGACGTTGGTCTTGTAGGGCGACTTGTCCTTGGAGAACCGCACGTCGCGGTACACCCGCATCAGCGAGCCGCCGACCTTCTTGTCGATGGCCTCGAGCGCGGGCGTGACCTCGGCCAGCCGGGGCCCCATCGCCCGGATGATCGCCAGCGCCGGGCCGCGGACGTGATCCTCGTAGCGCTGCTTGTTGGCCGCGAACCAGTCGCGGTCGTTGTTCTGCGACAGCTCGATCAAGAAGCGCCACAGCTCATCGGTGAAGTGGGGGTTTTCGAGCGGCACGGGACCTCCGCGGCGTGGGTGGGGCCGGAGCATCTCACGCCGCGGCCGCCGCGGAGCGCCGAAATCGGGCCTCGCCGCCCGCCCCTCGCGACCCCCGGCCTTCGAAAGACGAACGGCCCGACCAGAAGAGGCCGGGCCGTCGCGCGGGGCGCGTCAGGCGCTCAGCGGTGGCACCAGAAGCCGATGCTGTCGTTGATGTACCCGCACTTGCGGCTGCGGCGGTTGTTCCGGCAGTCGTAGCTGCGCAGGCCGGTCTCGTCGCACCACACCGCGACCGTCCCCTCGCAGGCGCCGTGGTAGCCCAGCTCGTCGCACGGGTCGGCCGGCTCGGGCTCGGGCTCGGGCGGCGGCTCGATGCAGTAGTTGCCCAGGTCACCGGCGTCGCCGCACACCAGACCATCCCGGGCGCAGTCGCGGGACACGAGCTGGCCGTCCTGGCACCAGACCGAGGTGTCACCCTGGCAGACGCCGTTGTAGTCGATGCCCTGGCAGGGATCGCTCGGGTCGGGGTCGGGCAGCGGCTCGGGCTCGGGCTCGGGCTCGGGCTGCGGCTCGGGGTCGGGCACCGGCTCGGGGTCGGGCTCCGGCTGGGGGCCACCGAGCGGGCCGGTGTAGTCGTCCATCCAGTCGATGTAGCCGCTGACCTTGGTGTCCACCCCGTACTGAGTGCACCCCTGATCCCCGTAGCTGGTCACCCCGGCGACCACCTGGGCCCCGGCCCGGCGGACGAAGGCCGGCCCGCCCGAGTCGCCGTTGCAGGTGTTGCGGCCGGGGGTCGAGTAGGCGAACTGGAGCCCGGAGTCCTCGGTGATGCCGATCGTGACCGAGCGCTTGACGCCCGAGTCGTTGCGCCCGCCGAGGGTGATGCCGAAGCCGACGAAGAAGGCGTTCTCGCCGATGAGGCTGGCGACGTCGGTCAGGACCGGCATCGGCTCGGGGATCGGGCCGTTCTCGATCTGCCCCGCGCCGATCCGCACCAGCGCGATGTCGTTGGTGAGCTGCCGGTCGTTGTACTGCGGGTGGCGGACCTCCTGCAGAATCGGGAAGTAGTTCGTGTAGTTGTCCATGCTGGGCCCGATGATGAACCACTGGTTGCCGCCGATGCAGTGCGCGGCGGTCAGGACCCACTCGGGGGTGATGAGGGTGCCGGTGCACAGCCCCTGGCCGTAGACCACGCCCACCGCGTCGAAGCCGCCTTCGATCTGGCCGCCGACGATCTTCTCCTGGATGCCGCTCTGCTCGCCCGCGCCCGGCTTCTCGAAGTCACCCCCCGCATCGACGGCGTCGTCGGCGCAGCCGAGGGCGAAGAGCCCCGCTGCCATGATGAGCCCGGTCTTCCGCACGAACATCGAAACCTCCTGAAGTCGCCTTGCGGCGCGCTGTGTCTTGCGTTGGCCTGCGGCCTCTGCCGCGTTCTCACCCCCCTTCTATACAACCGCCGTGCCAGCCCCCGCCCGCCGACCCCGCACGCCGCAGACCCCGCGCTGCGCCGGGCTCCGCGGGCACCCGGCGACCTCGACGACCGGGTGTGACCGGCCGGTGTGCTGTCGATGTCTCGGGACGTGTGCGGCGCAGGTCCCAGATCGGCCGGGTAAGGCGACGCCCCCTGCCCGTCCCGTGCCCCCGACCCGTCACCCCAGCCCCCGGAGGCCCCATGCGAAGCCCGAAGCCCACGCCCCTCCTCGCCCTGGCCCTCGCCGCCCTCGCCGGCTGCGACGGCGACCCCGCCGACCCCGAACCCGAACCCACCGCCCTCTGCGGCGAGGGCGTCGCCCTCGCCCTCGACGGCGCCGACTGGTGCGCCCACCACGACGTCGCCCGCTTCACCTGCCCCGAGGCCCTGCCCCACCGCGGCGTCTACCAGGGCGTCGCCTTCTGCGGCGCCGCGCCGGCCGACGCCGACGCCGCCTTCCGCGTCGCCCGGGCCGCCCTGCGCACCGGCGAGGTGCTCGAGCAGCGTCACATCCTCGCCTTCGACGTGCCCGACCACTGGCAGACCGCGCCCGGCGCCCCCAGCGACAGCCCGCTCGACCTCAGCGCCCTCACCTGGGTCGCCTCGAATACGAGCTGGGCCACCAACGACGGCGACCCCTTCCTGTGCACCCGCCAGTTCGAGCGCTTCGAGATCGAGCCCGCCAGCGACGGCCGCCTGCGCATCACCGCCTGGGACCGCCTGACCTGCGGCCCGGAGCAGATCGGCGTCGGCGTCGAAGAAGAGCGGCCCTACCCGCTGACCCTGCCGATGCTCGAGCCCGGCCGCTACACGCTCGCCGGGCCCGATCACGACGCGGACCACACCGCCCCGCTCGTCGTGGACTACGGCGCCCTGTGCGGCGACCCCCGCCCGCTCGGCGAGTGCTTCCGGGGCGGCCTCTTCGCCGACTGCGCCGACGGCGCAGCGCCCCCCGCGCTGTGGTGCAACCCCGAGGTCGGCGACCGCTGCCTGTGGATGGACTGCCCGCCCGCCGACTGGCGCGCCCGCGACTGCGGAGACGCCGCCTACTGCCCCAGCCCCCACGTCAGCATCGGCCCCGATCCGTGGACCCGCGACCGGGCGATGGCGCTCGCGGTCGAGGTGGATCCGGCGCTGGCGATCGAGGAGCCGACGGTGGCCTGCATGGCCGACAGCGGCGACGTGCAGGCGGTGTGCGGCCCGGGCGACGCCGAGTGGTCCATCGAGAGCAGCCCCACCGCCGACGACGGTGACTGGGGCTGGCCCTCGATGCTGAACTTCACGGCCTGGGCCGTGAGCAACGAGCTGGGCGAGGTGTGGTCCCTCGCGGTCGAGGTGGATCTGTTCGGCGACGCGCCCCGGGCGCGGGCGTGCCTGATCCAGACCAGCGACGGCGGCGCCGACGCCCCGCCGGCCTGCGCCGCCCGGGGCACGGTCACGCTGGATCGCGTGCCCGAGTCCGCCGAAGAGGCCGCCGCGGTGCGGGCGACGGTGCGCGCCGAGTTCGCCGACGTCGATCTGGCCTCGGCGTGCAGCGTCCCGTGCGCGGTGCAGGGGCTGGTGATCGACGCCCGGCTGTGAGGGCGGCGGTGAGCGGGCGGCTCAGCCCCGGCGGCGGCGCAGGGCGAAGGCCCCCAGGGCGACGGCGCCGGCGAGGGCGAGCAGCAGGAGGGGCAGGTGCGCCGGCTCGACGAGCCAGTGCAAGAGGCTGTGGCCGTCGGTGAGGCCGTGGCCCGAGTGGCCGAGGGTGGTCATGGCGTCCTCCGTGGTCGAGAGCGCGGCACCCTACCCGCTCTGCCGGCGGCAGGGAACCCGAAAAGCCCCGATCACCCCCCGCCGGGGAACGGCGCCGGCCCCTTGCGCTTGCGCGGCTTCAGCGCGCCCACCAACGCCGCCGACGCGGCCTCGCCGTCGCCCAGATGCGGCCGCAGATCGATCGCCTTGCGCGGCCCGAGCAGCCGGGGCGGCGGCGTATCGTCCATCAGCACCGGCACGAGCTGCGCCCGGTGCCCCGCCGGATCCCCATCGAACGCCGCCGTCCACAGCGCCGCGATCTCATCGTCGCCGGGCATGTGCTTCGAGACCAGCAGCAGCACCCGATCGGCCTGGAGCTGACCGCTGGCGTACAGCCACCGGTTCTGCCCCGCGGTGAGATCGGCCTCGGCGTACCGCGGCGAGAAGCCGCCCGCCTCGAGCTGATCGGCCATCCACATCGCCCAGTCGAGATCCGGCGCCGCGTACAGCAGGAACACCGTCGACGCGGCTGGCGCCGGCTTCGGCTTGGGCGCCTCGGCCATCGCCTCGGCCACCTCGCGCAGCGCCCGCACGACCTCGGCCGGCCCCGCCCCGGGGGCCCAGAACAGCGGCGTGAGCCGCTGCAAGCCATAAGGCACGTCATCCGGCGCCTCGGCGCTGAGGTAGACCGGCACCACCTTGTGCCGCGCCTCCTCGGCCAGCGCGATGCCCCGCACGATGTCCTCGTTCTGGTACCAGTCGCGGGCGTCGTCCGGCGCCACCAGCGCCGCGGTCACCCGGCTGGCCCGCTGGTCGTAATGCACCTCGTCCCACGGATCACCGGGCAGCAGCGTCACCGCGCCCTTGACCTTCAGGCCGTCGGCCTTCAGCGCGTCGGCGAGCCGCTTCGCCTGGGGGGCGAGCGGCTTCGGGTTCGAGAGGAAGATACGGGCGGCGGTCATGGGCGGTCCTCCAGGGTGTCGGCGGCGGCTCGATAGCGGCGGCGCTCGGCGGGGTCGGTGGCGTGTTGGATGGCGGCGGCGTAGGCCGCCCGGGCGGCGTCGGCTTTGCCCCGGGCGCGCAGGACAGCTTGCCGCGGCGGTAGAGCACCCAGCCCAGCGAGTCGACGTAGGCCCCTTCGTCCGGCGCCTCGGCCAGCGCCCGCCGGATGAGCGCCTCGGCCTCGGGCAGGTCGCGGCCGGCGTCGGCCAGGGTGTAGCCGAGGCTGTTCAGCGCCATGTGATGCCGGGGATCGGCGGCGATGACCGCGCGCAGGGCCACGATTCGGGCTTCGCCCTCGGCGAGCTGCGCCCGCAGCCAGAGCAGATCAACCGCCGCGGGCCACCGGGCCAGCGCCGCGTCGACCGCCACCCCGGCCAGCCCAGGGAACCCGGCGGTCGCCAGCAGCGCGGCCCGGCCGGCGGTCTCATCGACGCTCTCCGGGGCGTCCTCGGTCAGCGCCTCATCCACCGCCCTCATGAACCGCAGCAGCCCTTGCGCCCGGCGGTCGCCCGCGATCAGCCCCTGCGCGTCCAGCCTCTCCAACACCGCCGCCGCCGCACCGGCCGCCGCGCGCGCGGCGGCCGGTGCTCGCGCCCGGTCCTCCAACCGCAACAGGTGGAGGTGGAAGCGCGCGGCGTCGACCTGCCAGCCGACGTTGCCCGGATCAGCCGCGGCCAGCGCTTCGGCGATGGCCAGACCCTCGCCGTACACCGCCCGAGCAGCCTCCAGGTCACCGTCGGCCAGGGCCAACGCGGCGAGGTGGGCGTAGCTCACCGAGAGTTCGCGCCGGAGCTGGGCGTCGGCCGGGTCGCCCTCCACCAGCGCCCTGAAGATGTCGAGGCTCTCCTGGTATGCCTTCCGCGCCCCGTCCAGGTCGCCTGCCCGCTGCACCACGTCGCCCAGCAGGTACAGGCTCACCGACAGGTCGCGCCGGAGCTGCGCGTCGGCCGGGTCGGCCTCCACCAGCGCCCTGAAGATGTCCAGGCTCTCCTGGTATGCCTTCCGCGCCCCGTCCAGGTCGCCTGCCCGCTGCACCACG
>JAUHYW010000085.1 GCA_030426085.1 bacterium
CCGGGACGGCGGCACCGACGACTTCGGGGTCATCCCCGGCGGCGACGTCGGCCCCGGCGAAGAGCCGGGCGACGGCGAAGGCTGCGCCTGCGACGCCGGCGATGGCGGCCCGGCCGGCCTCGTCTGGCTGCTCGGCCTCGGCCTCCTCGGCCTGCGCCGCCGGCGGCGGTAGCGCCGGAGCCTGCCCACCGTGGATCCGATCGACGCGGCGGTGACCGCCGCCGAATCCCGCCTCGACGCTGGCGACCCGCTCGGCGCGGCCCGGTGCATCGAACAGTTCGAGCAGGCTCGCGGCCGCCATGAGCGGCTCGCGCGGGTCTGGTCCCGGCTGCTGCCCGCGGTGGGCAACCCCAAGATCCTCGAGCGCCAGATCCGGGCCCTGGCGGCCGAGTGGCCCCGTCACCCGATCATCGCCATGAGCCTGGCCGAGGCCGGCACCCGCTGGCGCGACCCCTGGCCGTTCGAGGCCGGGCCCGATCGGACGGCGGCCCTGGCGGTGGACGTGATCGATCGCTGCATCGCCGACGGTCGGCTCGACCCGCGGTGGGTCGCGCCGCTGCACCTCGCTCGGGGGCGGGCGCTGGCCCGGGTCGGCCCGGCGGCCGAAGACGAGGCCCTCGGGGCGTTCGAGGTGGCGCTGAGCGCCGCGCCGGATGACGCGGTCGGCTGGGCCGATCTGGCCCGGCTGCATCAGATCCGACGGCGGTGGGCCAAGGGGCTGGCGGCGGCTCGGCAGGCGCTGGAGCACGCGCCGGACCTGCGCCCGGCCCGGTGGACGGCGGCGACCTGCGCCACGGCCATAGGCGACGCCGAGGCCGCCGATCTGTGGCGGGCGCTGGATCACCTGCCGGCCGGGTTCGACGACGGGGGGCGCCCTCGGGTCGAAGGTCTGCCGGCGGTCGAGGTGGTGATCGGCCCCGGGCTGCCCGGTGGCGGACCCGAGGTGGTCGAGGCGGTCTGGGTCCACCCCACCAGCCCGGTGCACGGGCGCGTCGCCTCGCCGACCGTGCTCGATCTGCCCGCGGACTTCGATGACGTGCTGCTGTGGGATCCGGTGCCCCGCGGCTTCCGCCCGGTCGGTGACGCCGAGGTGCCCTGCTTCACCGCGCTGGCGGTGCTGGGGGCGGGCGGGGCCGAGACGTGGCGGGTCGCCGGCGAGGCGCGCGGGGCCTCCTGGCCCGAGGGCTGGCGGCTCTACCCGTTCGATGGGCGGGTGCGCGGCCCGGCGCCCGCGGTCGGATCGGGCAAGCTGATCACGCCCCGGGGCGCCCGCCGGACCGCAGTGCAGGCCGCCGTCGAGCGGGCCGGGCTGCGGTTGATCTGAATCGGGCGCGAGCGGATCGCCCGCCGTCAGCTCTCGAGCGCCGCTTTCAGCAGCGCCCGGGTGGTCTGGGGGTCGGCCCGGCCGCCGCTCTCCCGCATCACCTGGCCGATGAAGAACCCGATGAGGCTGGCTTTGCCTCCGCGGTACTGCGCTGCCTGCTGGGGGTGCCCCTCGATCACCGTTCGCACGATGCGCCGCAGCGCCGCCTCGTCGTCCAGCTTGCGCAGGCCGCGGTCGTCGACGATGGCCTCCGCCCGGCCGCCCTCGGTCATCAGGACGCCCAGGACCTCCTTGGCCGCGGTGCTCGAGACGACGTCTTCGTCGGCCAGCCGGGCGAGGTGCCCCAGCTCGGCCCCGTCGAACGGGAGATCGGCCGCCTCGCGGTCGCCCAGCTCTCCGATGAGCACGTTGACCGCCCACTTGGCCACCGACGCCGGGTCGTCGTAGGCCGCGATCGCCGCCTCGAAGAGATCGGAGAGCGCCCGGTCGCCGGTCAGCACGTCGGCGTCGTCTTCGCCGAGGCCCAGCGCGTCGGCGTAGCGGTCGTAGCGCGCGCTCAGCGTCGGGTCCTCCGCCCGGATCGAGGCCCGGATCTGGGCCGGGGTGCGCTTCGAGGGGCGGCTGTCGGACTTGCGCCCGCCCTCGGCGGCCGCCTCGCTGCTCTCGGGCGCGGAGGCGGCCTCGGCCTCCTCCCGCTTCTTCGCCCAGCTGTCGCGCAGGGGGATGATCCGGTTGAAGACGAGCCGCTCACCGCACCCGTCGACCGGGTCGCGCCAGAAGTAGCCCTGCCGCTCGAACTGGTAGCGCGTGGCCGGGTCGTCTTCGAGCACGCTGGGCTCGACCAGCGCCCCGTCGGCGAGCACCAGCGAGTCGGGGTTGAGGTCGTCGAGCCACTCGCCGTCGGTGCCGGGGAAGGGCACCGCGAACAGCCGGTCGTAGAGCCGCGCGGTGCACTCGACCGCGTGATCGGCCGAGACCCAGTGCAGGGTGCCCCGGACCTTGCGCCCGTCGGGCGACGCGCCGCCCCGGCTCTCGGGGTCGTAGGTGCACTCCAGCCGGACCACCGCCCCGTCCGCGTCGCGCACCACCCGCTCGCAGGTGATGTAGTACGCGTAACGCAGCCGCACCTCGCGGCCCGGCGCCAGCCGGTAGTAGCCCTTGGGCGGGTCTTCGGAGAAGTCGCTGCGCTCGATGAACAGCCGCCGCCCGAACGGCACCGGGCGGGTGCCCTCTCGGGGCACGTCGTGCGGCCAGTAGGGCGCGTCGAACGACTCCTCCTCGCCCTCGGGGTAGTTGGTGATCACGACCTCGAGCGGGTCGAGCACCGCCATCACCCGCGGGGCGCGGGTGTTGAGCGCGTCCCGGATCTCGTAGTCGAGGCGCTCGATGTCGATGACCGTGTTGTTCTTGGTCACCCCCACCGCCTCGGCGAAGTTCACCAGGGCCTCGGGCGGGATGCCGCCTCGGCGCATGCCGGCCACGGTGGGCATGCGGGGGTCGTCCCAGCCGTCGACCCGCTTCTCCTCGACGAGCTGCTTCAGCCAGCGCTTGCTGAGCACGGTATAGGTCATCGCCAGCCGGGCGAACTCGTACTGGTGCGAGACGTGCTCCACCGGCGCGTGGGCCAGGACCCAGTCGTACAGCTCGCGGTTGTTCTCGAACTCGAGGGTGCAGATCGAGTGGGTGATGCCCTCGATCGAGTCCGACAGGCAGTGGGCGTAGTCGTACATCGGGTAGATCGACCACTCTTCGCCGGTGCGGGGGTGGGGCGCGTTGCGGATGCGGTACAGCAGCGGGTCCCGCATCAGCATGTTGGGCGAGGTCATGTCGATCTTCGCCCGCAGGGTGTACGCCCCATCGGGGAACTCGCCCCGCCGCATGCCGTCGAGCAGCTTCAGGCTCTCCTCGGGCGGCCGGTCCCGGTCGGGGCTGGCGGTGCCCGGCTCGGTCAGGCTGCCCCGGGTGGCCCGGATCTCGTCCACGCTCAGGCTGCACACGTACGCCTTGCCGGCGCGCACGAGGTGCTGCGCGTAGGCGTACATCTTCTCGAAGTAGTCCGAGGCGTGGAAGAAGGCGTCGCCCCAGTCGAAGCCGAGCCAGCGGATGTCCTCGGCGATGGCCCGGGCGAACTTCTCGTCTTCGACCAGCGGGTTGGTGTCGTCCATGCGCAGATGGCACACCCCGCCGGGGTAGTCCCGGGCGATGCCGAAGTTGAGGCAGATCGACTTGGCGTGGCCGATGTGCAGGAAGCCGTTGGGCTCCGGCGGGAAGCGGGTCACCGGGTGCGGGTAGCGGCCGGCCGCCAGATCGGCGTCGATGATCGCCCGGATGAAGTTGCTGCGGGATGATTCGGGTGCGTCGGACACGGCGGCCTCCAAGAAGAAGGCGCCATCTTGCGGTGTGCGGGGGCCGGCCGCAAGCCGGCCCGCCCCCATGGGGACCGGCGCGGCCCGGCGATCGGGTCAGGGGCGTCGACGCAGGCAGAGGGCGAGCAGCAGCAGGCCGAACAGGCCGCCCTCGGTGCCGTGCCCCGGCGCTGCCCGACAGCCGTCGTCACCGGCCGTGCCGCCCGGCCCGGCGTCGGGGGTCCCTGGGGGCACGCCGACGTCGGGATCGATCCCCCCGTCGGGCTCCGGCTCGGGGTCGGGCGCAGCGTCGGGGTCGGGGCCGGCGTCGGGCTCCGGGTCGCCGGCGTCGGGGTCGGGGCCGGCGTCGGGCTCCGGGTCGGGGCCGGCGTCGGGGTCGGGCTCCGGATCGGGCGTGGCGTCGGGTTCGGGCTCGGGATCCATGTCCGGCGACTCGGCCGCGTCCGGGTCCAGCAGCCCCTCGTCGGGCGGCTGGGGCCCGCTCGAATCGAACGGCACCTCGGCGTCGAGCGGCGGCTCCATCTCCATGTCCGGCTCGGGGTCGGGCACCCCGATATCCGGCTCGGGATCGGGCACCCCGACATCCGGCTCGGGGTCCGGCTCGGGGTCCGGCTCGGGGTCCGGATCGGGCAGGGGCCCGTCCCCGGCGGGGTTGGTGCCGGCGAGCACCTCGTCGCCGTCCGACACCCCGTCGCCGTCGGTGTCTTCGACCTCGGGGTCGCTGCCGTAGCGCGCTTCGGTCACGTCGGGCAGCCCGTCGGCGTCCCCGTCGGTCTCCCGGAAGATGCACACCAGCCCGCTGCCCCGATCGGCCCCGAAGGGCGACGCCTCGACGAGCAGCGCGATCACCGGGTTGCCGAAGGGGTCGAAGTCGAGCCCGATGTGACGATAGTTGTGGCGCTGGCCGCCGGCGCCGTGCTCCTCGAGGTAGACGTGGTTCGACCGGTCGGGCAGCTCGGTGTACAGCCGCAGGCCGTCGTAGGCGCCGAAGATGGCGTTGCGTCGGCGCTCGCGGGTGACGAGCGTGATCCGCCCGTCGTCGGCGAGCCGCATCGCGTTCGAGCCGCCCACTTCGTCCAGTTCGAAGGTCATCGTGATCAGCTCACCCGGGATCCCGGTCGTCAGCATCATGCCGCCGTCGCTGGCCTCGGGGTTCTGCACCCCGTGCATCACGAAGACCCCGCCCGCGCCGTCATCGACCACCTGGGGCGAGACCCCCGCCGCCTCGACCTGAACCGCCACGTCGGTCATCCAGCCACCGCCCGCCTGCTGCCAGCTCACCCGCAGATCGCCGGTGCCGCCGTCCCGGTGCGCCGCCACCAGCCGGCCATCGACCCGGGTGATGGCGACCGCGTGCCCCGGGTCGACGCCCCCGTCGTCGACCAGCGACGTGCGCCACTCGTCCAGCCCCACCCGGCGGGCGTCGAGCAACTCGCCATCCCCCCGAAAGATCACCCCCGGCGTGTCGCCGTCGAGGTACACCCGGCAGGCGTCGCCGACCTGATCACCCTCCGCCACCTGCTCCCGGATCCAAGCGCCGCGCTCGAGGTGGGCCACCATGAATACGTCCTGGCGGGCGTCCCGGTAGCAGACGTAGGGCACCCCGTCGATCAGGCGCAGGTCGGTGTGCTCCACCTCGTCGACCGCCAGCAGGCTGATGAACTGGGCGATGTCCGACGAGCGGGCATCGCCGAGGGGCGTGACGGTGGTGTAGGTCAGGTTGCCCAGCACCCGATACAGCCGGCTGAGGTGCGCCACCCCCAGGTCGTCCACGGCGAGGGAGAGGCCGGCGCCTGCGTCATTGTCCGGCAGACAGGTTCGGACCAGCTCGGCTCGGGCCGGCGCGGCGCACACCAGCCCCAGCGCCACCAGCAGGGCGCACACACATCGGCAACTCATTCGGATCCCCCCGGCACTCTCTGTTCGGGGGCAGCATCTCACCGACCCCGCGTATGAAAAAAGGGGCGCACCCCGCAGCCCCTTGCCCGACCCGAGGGGGCCGGCCAAGATGAGCGGCCATCGCCCTGGAGACCGCATGCCCCGCTTCCCCCGGATCGACCCCAGCACCGCCGCTCTGCCCGGCTCGCTCTTCTCGAAGCTGGGCCACAAGCTCGCCGCCTGGACCGGAGAACTGTACCCCCTGCACATCGGCGACACCTGGATGGAGCCGCCCCCGGGCTGCCGGATGGAGGATCTGACGGTCGCCGAGTACCCCGGGCTGCACCGGTACACCACCGTGCACGGGTATCGGCCACTGCTCGAGGCCATCACCGAGCGGGTCGGGCGGCTCCAGGGCGTACCCACCGAGCCGGAGCAGGTGCTGGTCACCGCCGGGGCCACCGGCGGCCTCTCGGCGCTGATCCGCACCCTGTGCAGCCCGGGGGACGAGGTGCTGCTGATCGCGCCGTTCTGGCCGCTCATGCGCTCGGCGACCCTGGCGATGGGCGGCACGCCGGTGCCGGTGCCGTTCTTCGAGCAGGCCCACGACCCGCGGAGCGCGGTCGAGGCGGTCGAGGCGATGCGCACCGAGCGCACGGTCGCCATCTGCTGGAACACGCCGCACAACCCCACCGGGCGGGTCATCCCGCCGGCGTGGTTGGAGGCGCTCGCCGTTTGGGCGCGTAAACACGACCTGTGGGTCATCGCCGACGAAGTCTACGAGCACTACCGGTGGGGCGGGGCGCACGTCTACGGCCGCAGCCTGGCGCCCGAGCGGACCTTCTCGGCCCACTCGTTCAGCAAAGCCTACGGCATGACCGGCAACCGCTGCGGCTACCTCGTGGGGCCCGAGGCGGTCATGACCGCGGTCCGCCGGGTGACCACCAACACCGTCTACTGCGCCCCCCGGGCGAGTCAGATCGCCGCGCTGCGGGCGCTGGAGGGGCCGGGCGACCGCTGGGCGGCCGAGGCGGCGGCGCGCTACGCCGAGCTGGGCAGCGACGCCGCCGCCCGCCTCGGGGTCGAGCCGCCTCGGGGCAGCACCTTCCTCTTCCTCGACGTCGCCTCGGCCCTCGACGAGCGGGGCCTGGACGGGCTGCTCTTCGACCTCGCCGACGAGGGGGTCTTCGTCGCGCCGGGGCTCGCCTTCGGGCCCTACCCCCACCACATCCGGGTGTGCTTCACCGCCGCCGAGCCGGCCATCGTGCGCCGGGGGATCGACCGCCTCGCCCGGCGCCTCGCCGGCCGGGACGACGCCCCGACCGGCGAGGCGCGGTGATCCCGATGATCGGCAGGCGGCGCCGCCGGGGCATTTGCACCGGATCCTGGTAGAATCCGGGACGCTCTGCCGGATGGGACGACATGATGGACAACGACCGTGCGCGGGTCATCGTCGAGGCGCTCGAGGCGCTCGACGTCGGGGTCTGGCGCCAGACCCGATACGCCAACGACACCGGGACCTGCTTGTGGTGCCGGGACAAGACCCTGGTGATGGTGCCCGACAACGACGGGCAGCCGTGGTACTGCCAGGCGAAGGGGGCCGAGGCCCTCGATGCCCGGCTGAGGCCGATGGTCGAAGCCCGGCTCGCCGAGGCCGCCGAGCGCGCCGCGCAGGCGGTGACGATCGGCTCGACCCGGCTCTCGTCGGGTCAGGCGGCGCTGCTCGAGATCAGCGAGCGGCTGCGGGCCGAGGGCTTCGACGAGGCGCTCGTCCGGGCCCGGGCGGTGTTCACCCGCATCATGCGGAGCCGCTTCGGCGAGCTGCCCCCGATGGTCGAGCAGCGCATCGCCGCGGCCGACTTCGACCAGCTCGAGCGATGGGGTGAGCGCATCTTCACCCTGCCACGGCCGATTCTCGTCGTGGCCTGAGTGTCGAACTGAACCCATGCTGGATTTTCCATCCCTCCTGGCTGCCGGCGACGCCTGCATCGCCGCGGTTTATCTGGCGTCTCAACGTCAGTATGAGTTACCAATAATCCGGGGTACGGTTGTTTCTCGCCCTTGGTGGTGTCAGGAGGAGTTCAGGACATGGGTCGTCTGAGAGGACGCATCGGTCAACTGTCAGTCATGGTATGCGCTCTGGGCATGGCGCTTCTCACCGGATGTTCGGCTGGCGGGGGCGGATCCGAACCCAGTCCCATCTCGAAGTGCCCGGACGGCAGCAACCCGGACTTCGACAACGATCCCGAGAACTGCGGCACCTGCGGCATCCGCTGTGATGACCTGCGGGGCGAGGCGATGTGCCTGGCGGGCGTCTGCCGCCTCGCCGAGCCGGTCCGCTGCTCGGCGGGCTTCGTCGACGCCGACAAGAACCCGGCCAACGGCTGCGAGTGCCTCGGGCGGAACCCGCTGACCTGCCGCACCTGCCTGACCTACGAGATCCCCATGAACGGGATCGACGACGACTGCGAGCCGTCCACCCCCGACATCGGGCTGCTCTCCGACGTCGCCGACGTGCCGATCACCCGGGCCCACTGCGGCGCTCTGGGGGCGAGCTGCACATTGCAGCCGGGCTTCGCCGACGTGCGCTGCGAGCCGGTCAAGTGCACCGAGTCCCGGGCGAAGAAGGGTGAGTGCGGGTTGTGTGAGGGTGCCTTCGAGGATGACTTTCGGTGGTGCGCCCAATGCATCCCCACCGGCGAATCGGTGGCGCACGAGGCGACAGAAGACTGCTTCGATGGCAAGGACCAGGATGGGAATGACATCCGGGACGACGGCCCCGAGTGCGAGGTGCTGCTGGCCAACGCGTCGACCCGGGACTGCAACCTGGCGGTGCCCAGCGAAGCGTGCCCCCCCAACATGGTCACGATCCCCAGCGCGGGCAGCGCGCTGCCCGAGCTGCAGGTCGGGCTGACCTACGACGTGGCCATGGATCGCTACGAGGTCAGCCGGGGGCAGTTCGCGGTCTACCTGAAGGATCAGGGCTTCTGCGATCCGAAGCCGGGCGCCGAAGTGCACCCGGAGTGTGGGGCCGAGGATCGCCCGCTGCTGCCGGTGACCGGGGTCAACTGGTGCGAGGCGTATGACTACTGCCGGTGGGCGGGCAAGCGGCTGCCGACGCTGGCCGAATACTACCGGGCGGCCGGGGCGGACACCGACCTCGGCGTGGGTGACATCGACGCTCAGGGGCCGCGGCAGTCGGAGGCCGAGCGCTGCACCGGGATCGGGGGCGTCGTCCTGCCCGAGTGCGACGCCGACGGGCCCCGCCCGGTCCATTCGCTCGGGGGCATGGGGTTCGTCGGCCACGTCGGCCGGCAGGACCAGGGCAGCCTCAGCGCGGGCTTCCACCACCTGACCGGCAACGTCGCCGAGTGGGTCTTCGACGCCCGGGTCGACTGGTGCGCGACCGAGGGTCCCCACCGGCTCGCCCCGTTCCGGGGGCTGGTCTGCGACGAGCGCGGTCGGGCGCACCTGCGGCAGGCGCTGTACGACTTCGCGCCCTCGCCCCTCGAGCTCGACGAAGAGGGCGATGGCCGGACACCCCGTAGAGGGCAGCAGCGCCTGCTGTGCGGGGGCGGCTGGGGCAGCGCGGTGGGGGCCGCCCGCTATGACACCCAGCAGGCGATCGACCCCGGGGCGCGGTCGACCCACTACGGGTTCCGCTGCGCGCGCACATTCCACGACGATCCCGCCGTGGCCGACGCCTGGCCCTATGCCCGGGAGCTGCCCGGCGCCGCGCGGGCAGAGTGCCCGCCGCGGCCCATGGGCGGCGCGGCGGTCCGCCAGAGCCCCGACCAGACCGTGTGGCGGGTGACCGAGGGCTGCCTGCGTGATGTGTCGGCTGATCAGAGCGGTCTGCGGGCCCGCTTCGCGCTGCCGCAGTCGCTCGTCCTGATGAGTATCGAGGGCTTCGCGGACGAGGTGGGGGCGACGCGGCTGCAATCCGGCGTCGACGTCGGGACCGAGCAGCTCTGGCTGAGCGGCTTGGAGCCGATCGTAGCAAAGCCCCCCGAGGATGTCAGGTGTCGGCTGTCCACCTGCAGGGGTCTGAAGCCCGAGTCCCCAGCCGACTCGTGGCTCGCTCTGCCGGGTCCGGAGGGGTTTGCTTGGGGGGTCCTTGAGCTGTCGGTCCGGGCGATGGCCTTCGTACCATCGAGCTCGTGCATGAGGACGCAGGGGCCGGTCCTCCGGCTGTCGACCGAGGTGGACGCGGAGGGGATGGCGTTCCTGCTGGCCCGTGCGGGGGATGATGAAGAGGGGCCTGTCCTTCCGGACGTGAGGCATGTCCTCGAAGCCCTCACCGAGCGGGGGGCCTGCCTCGACGACGATGAGCCCGTCTGTCGCCGCTGGGGCGTCGAGCTGGAGCTGGCGTTCGCCCCGCTCGAGGTCGAGTAGGTCGGCCTCGGCGGCTCGTCAGGCCGCGACCGGATCGACCGGGCGGCGGATCATGTGCGCCGCGAGGCTGAGGGCCCCCAGGGTGGTCGCGGCCAGGATCTCGAGGCAGTACTCGGGCAGCACCACCGTCACCCACGCCGCCAGGGCATAGAGCGCGGTGGGGATGAGAAGCCGCAGGTCGAGCAGCACCGAGATCATGGCGGCGGCCATGAAGTAGAGCAGCTCCAGCATCGAGACCGCGAACGGGAACGGGATCTGGGTCCGCATGGCGGTGGGCCAGAAGAACAGCGGCCCGACGACGGTGAACCACAGCGCCGCGACGAAGCGCTGGTTGACCTTGCTGCCCGCGAGCATGCCCCGGAAGACGAAGGTCACCGCCCCGAGCGAGACGCCGTGCAGCACGCTGACCATCAGCATCGCCCCGTAGCCGACGCCGAACCAGCCCTGATGATCGATGGCGGCGAACGCCATGTAGATGGCGGCCCAGGCGGCGCCCATGAGCTGCAGTGAGCGGCTGCGCTCGTCGAGCCCGATGGTGACGTCGACCGCCTGCTCGATGCGCTCGAGCTTCTCGAGCTTGCGGTTGGCCTCGTCGACCCGGGCGTCGACCTCGGCCTCGAGGTGGGGCCGGGGTTCGGGCAGCTCGGCGAGCAGCGGCCGGGCCCGCTGGGGGTCGCCCGTGGTCAGCTCGTAGGCGATCATCGTCTCGAGCAGCCCCTGCATGCCGGTGCGGGCCGAGGGGTTCTCGGGCCATTCCTCCAGCGCCTGGCGGAACCCGAAGCGGCACTCGGCGAAGAGCCGGTGGGCCCGCTCCGGGGCGTCAGCGGCGTCGCCGTGGCGCAGCACCGCCCGCAGGCGCGTCGCCCGGGCGGCTGCCTCGTCGCACAGCCGCTGCGAGGTGCGGTGGGTGAGGAAGGCGTCGAGCGCCTGGCGGACCTCCTGGGCCGAGCGATAGCGCTGCCGCGGCTCGCGGGCCATGGCCCGGTTGCAGATGCGGGCCAGCTCCGCCGGCACCGTCGATCCGTAGTCGAACGGCTCCGAGCGCAGGGCGCTGAGCATGCGCTCACGCACCGTGCCCTGGTCGTGACGCGGGCGCCCGGTGAGCACCATGTGCAGGCAGGTGCCGAGCAGGTAGACGTCGGTCGCGGTGCCGATCAGCCGCTTGCGGGTGTCGATCATCTCGGGGGCCATGTGCCCCGGGGTGCCGATGACCACGTCCACCGAGCGGGCGAGCGGCAGCCCGGCGGTGTCGGCCTCGTCGACGGTCACCCCCAGCCCCCAGTCGAGCACGTAGACCTCGCCGAAGCGGCCGATCATGACGTTGTTCGGCTTGAGGTCGCGGTGGATCACGCCCTTGATGTGGGCATAGTGCACCGCGTTGCACACCTGGATGAGCACCCGCAGGTGCCACTCGAGCGGGTCGACCCCCGGCTCGGGCGTCTTGAGGTGCCCGTCGGCGCCGACGAAGTGGCGCCAGGGCACGCCCTCGAGTCGCCGCATGACCATCGCCGGGCGCCCGGAGTCGTCGAGGCCGAGGGTGTAGACCGGCACGATGTTGGGGTGCTCCAGCGCCCCGGTGACCCGGGCCTCGAGCACCAGCGAGCGCTCGGCGAGCGGGTCGTACTCCTCGCTGCGCAGGGACTTGACCGCCACCTCGCGCCGCAGGGCCACCTGCTGGGCAGCCCGGACGACGCCCATCGCCCCCTCGCCGATGACCGAGCCGAAGGTCAGCCGCCGCTCGGCGGGGTCGTCGGGATCACCGGGGCGGTCGAGGCGGGGCAGGGGAGACGTGCCGGGCAGCGCCGCCAGCTCCTCCTGCGTGGGGGGGTGGATGATGGTGCCGTCGGCGTCGAATTGCAGATCTTCGGTGTCGATGCCGAGCTGCTGAAACGTGTCTTCGACGCTGAAGGGGTAGTCGTCCTGGTTCATGCGGCGCAGTATCGGGTCGGGGGTGGTTATCGTCCAGTCTACCGGATCGCCCCTGCGACGAGGCACATCCGCCCGATGATACGCTGAAGAGCCCGGTCCGCAGCCGCTCGGCCCGGGGGCGGGGAGGGCCCCGCCGGCCGATCAGCGGACCGCGCCGTCGACCGAGAAGCGCCCCGCCCCGACGCAGGCGAGCGCGGTGAAGACGCTCAGGTACATCAGCGCGAGCTCCTTGCGGGCGAAGGGGTCGTCGCCGTGGACCACGAACGCCGCCACGATCATGGTGAACATCAGCGGCACCGCGGCCAGCCGGGTGAACAGCCCGACGATGAGCAGGGCCGCCGCCCCCACCTCGGCCCCCACGGCCAGCGCCATCGACAGCTCGTTGCCCACCCCGATGGGGTCGGGGAACGTGCCCGCCTTCTCGGAGAACGACATCAGCTTCTTCCAGCCGTGGCCGTAGATCATCATCGTCCCGGCCGCCAGCCGCAGGATCAGCAGGCCGATCGACGACCACAGGTCGGTCGGGCCGGGGTTCATCAGTCGCTTGAGCACCGCAGACTCCCGAGGTGTGGTTGCGTGTGCGATAGATGAACACACCCCGCGCCGGGGGGCAAGAACCTGCGATCAGCGGCGCAGCCGGCGGCGCACCATGCCCATCAGCCGCTCGACCTCGGCCACCCCCAGCAGGCGACAGGCGGTGAGGCACGCCCCGACGGCCAGCCCCCCGGTCAGCGCGCCCCGCAGCAGCGCGGGCCACGGGGGCAGCAGGCGATCGAGCCCCCACCCGGCGGCGACGCCCACCGCGGCGGCGGGCACCAGGCGCAGCGCGAGCCCCAGGAGAGACTCGCCGGGATCATCCGGGTCGCGCAGCCGCCGCCGCAGCAGCCCGGCGAGCACCGCGAGGTAGGCGCTGATCGCCAGCGAGGACGCCAGCGCCAGCCCGTCGCTGCCCCGCTGCCCGGCCAGCAGCGCGTAGAGGGGCAGGGCGAGCAGCATCACCCCCGAGCCGACCAGCGTCGGGGTCCAGGTGTCGCCCTGGGCGTAGAACCCGCGGGCGACGAGGAGCTGGGCCGACCAGGCCCAGAGCCCGAGGCAGAACAGGCCGGTGTAGCGCCCGATCTCGGCGAGCTGGGCCGGGGAGAAGCGGTCCGAGCCCCAGCCGTAGATCACCGTCGCCACCTCGGTGCCGGCGACGGTCAGCCCGACCTGGGCCGCCACGGCCATCACCAGCATCATGCGCAGGGCGGCGACGAGCGTGCGCCACGCCTCGCCCGGCCGGCCCCCGGCCACCAGCCGGCTGAGCGTGGGGAAGGCCGCCAGCCCGGCGGCCATGCCGAAGACGCCCATCGGGACCTTCATCAGCGTGCGGGCGTATTGCAGCCGGCTGATGGCCCCCTCGGCCAGCGCGCTGGCGTGGTACTTGATGACCATGTCGTCGAGCACGACCACCGAGAAGCCGAGCATCACCGGCAGCGACAGCAGCACGTAGCGCCGGAAGTCCGGGTGGCGCGGGGCCAGGACCGGCAACCAGCGCAGCCCGTGGCGCAGGGCGCCGGCCAGGGGCAGGCCGAACGGCCCCAGGGCGCTGCCGACGAGCACCCCCCAGGCGAAGCCCTCCGCGCCCAGGCTCGGCCCGAGCAGCAGGCCGCCGGCGACGATGCAGGCGGTGTAGACCACCGGGGCCAGCGCGGGCATCGCGTGGTGATCCCGGGCTTGCAGCGTCGCCGAGATCAGGCCGCCGACGAGGTGGAAGATCTGGGCCGGCAGGATGATGCGCACCAGCCGGTTCAGCAGCACGAGCTGGTCCGGGTCGAGCCCCGGCGCGATCAGGGGCGTGAGCCGGGGGGTGGCGATCCACAGGCCGGCGGTGGCCAGCAGCAGCAGCGCGCACAGCGGGTTGGCGATGACCGAGAACGCCCGCCAGCCGCCGGCCTCGTCCCCCCGGGCCAGGTAGCCCTGGAAGATGGGGATGAAGACGATCGAGAGCGCGCCGCCGGCGAGCAGGTAGTTGAGGAAGTCGGGCAGCACGAAGGCGGCCCAGTAGACGTCGGCCTCGCCGCTGTTGCCCAGCGTGCGCCCGATGACCGCCTCGCGCACGAGGCCCACCAGCCTGCTGAGCAGGATGCTCGCCCCGTAGATGACCGAGGCGATGGCGATGACCCGCCGGCGGGCGGGCGGGGCGCCGGGCGGGCTCATCGGTCGGCGCCCCGCTCCTCGTCGCCGGCGTCGCCGGCGTCGCCGGGGGTCTCATCCAGCGCTCGCCGCTCGGCCTCGAAGTCGGCCAGGAGTGGGGCGACGCCGGCCGCGACGAGCACCGCGCCGAGCAGGTCGAACCAGATCGGCTGGAAGACGGGCGCCCCGGCCTCGACGAGATCGAACCCGGGCACGCCCGGGGTGAGGCCGACGAGGTCGAGCAGCGGCAGCAGCACCGTCGGGGCATAGGCCACCAGGGCCAGCGAGAGCGCGCGCGTGTGGCGGAAGAGCCACGCCGGCAGCCCGACGAGCAGGGCCCACTGCGGCCAGAGGTACAGCGGGGTCGGCAGCGCGCCGAGCAGGGCCGCGAGCGCGATGGCGGTCCACGGGCGGTGGATCGCCAGCAGCGTGCGCTCGGCGACGCCGACGACCACCAGCAGCAGCCCGATGTGGAACGCGGTGGCGTTCAGCGCGGCGATCCGCGGGTCGTCGGGGGCCTCGGGCGGCTGCACCGTCACGTCGGCGAGGTGGGTGCCGATGTTGCCCAGGTCGCTGGCGAGGATGGTCATGCCCAGGCCGGCGAGCAGCCCCAGGGGCAGCCAGCGGGCGCGGTCGGGCCAGAAGTGGCGCGCCGGGCCGGGGGCGCCCAGCCGGCGGTCGGCGGCGAACGCGGCGGCTGTGACGACGAGCACGCCGAGGGCGAACCCGCCGTTGGCGGCCCCCGCCTCGGCCACGGGCAGCAGCAACAGGGCCCACAGCGGGACCACGAACAGGGCCCAGAGCATCAGAGAGAGAGGCATGTATCTCTGCCGGTCGAGGTGACGGCGCACAGTAACCGCCCGCGACGACGGGCGAAAGCCGGCGTTCCGGTCTTTGACGTCTGCCCGCGGCCTGAGTAATGTGACCTTTGGTGCGGAATGCGTCCGTTTTTCCGGTTTTCTGCCGTCTTCGGGCGACAGATCGGGTCTGTCGGCCCTTAGTCTCTACGGACGCGGCGCTGACGCACCGCAAAACCGGAGGTGCTCCATGCGTCGAACCGATCAGATCATCGGCGGTTTGAACCGCGTCAGACGGCGCCCCCGACCGCTGACGAGCCGACCCGAGCGAGGCCCGATGAGCCGGCGCTGGCCCTCCGAAGACCCGCTCGAGAGCGCGCCGCGGATCACCGTCGGGCCGGCGGTCGTCGAAGACCTGAAGGCCCTGCGCGCTGGCGAGCGCCCGGTGGTGCTCAGCGACGGTGAGCAGGATCTGGTGGTGATGGTCTCCGTCGAGCAGTACCGGGCGCAGCTCCTCGCCCTCGCCCGGCAGCGGACCGAGGAGAGCAACGCCCAGGCGCTCTCGGCCACCCAGAAGGCGGTGCTCGACCCCGACGAGCTCGACGCCCTGCTCGCCGATTGGGATCACTCCCGCGGCCCCCGGCCTGCCGGGCCGCCGGGGCTGGAGAAGGGCCGCTCGGTGCGGATCTCCGACCCGCCGGGACGCCGGGGCAGCCGGCGCTCTCGATAGCCGCCCGCCTCGCACGCAGATTCCCCTCGCGGCCGGGGAGCGAAACGCGCCATGCTGGATCCGGCCGGTCGGGGGACACGATGAGTGACGACATCCATCGGTACGACGGCGAGCAGCTCGTCGTGCACTACGACGCTCAGCGATGCCAGCACGCCCGGGCGTGCGTATCCGGCTCGTCGGCGGCCTTCGACCCCGATCGCCGGCCGTGGGTCGACCCCGACGCGCTGCCCCCGCGGCTCGTGGCCCGGATCATCGAGCGCTGCCCCACCGGGGCCCTGTGGTACACGGGGCGCCGGGGCGGGCCCGTCGAGAAGCCCCCGCCCTACACCCGGGTCCGGCTCGTCGCCGACGGGCCGCTGTACCTGCACGGCCCGCTGACGCTCGATCCGGCGCACCGCCGGGGCCCCGACACCCGCGTCGCGCTGTGTCGCTGCGGTGCTTCGAAGAACAAGCCCTTGTGCGATGGCAGACACGCCGGGGTCGGGTTCCGCGATCCGGGGCTGCTCGACGGGGAGTCGATCCACCCGCCGGAGCCCGGCGCGTGCAAGGTGGTGGCCATCCCCAACGGCCCGCTCATGCTGCGGGGCTGGGTCGAGATCAGGGGGGTGGGGGCCGAGGGCGACCAGCGCCGGGTGCACGATCAGGTCGCGCTGTGTCGGTGCGGCGCCTCGAAGAACAAGCCCTACTGCGACGGCTCCCACAACAAGATCGACTTCCGCACCGAGCGCCGCTGACCCGCAGCCGGGCTCACCCGGCGTCGACCATCTCCCGCATCACCCGCAGCAGATCGACGTAGCTGACGATACCCACCAGGGCGCCCGAGTCACGATCGACGACCGGCAGCGCCCCGATGTGGAAGTCGAGCAGGCGATCGATCGCATCGCCCAGGCCCGTGTCGGGGTGCACGAACACGACGTGCCGTTCGATGAGGTCGCCGACCTTCGTGTCGAGCAGCAGCGCCTCGAGGTCGACATCGTGCCACGACTCGGCCTCGAACAGGGTCTGGCGCCAGGGAGCCACGCTGCGGTCGCTGAGGATGCCCACCAGCTCGCCCCCCTCCAGGATGGGCAGGTGGCGGATGGCGTGCTTCTCGAGGGTCTCGATCGCCTCGCGCACGGGGCGATCGACCCTCAGCGCGACCGGATCGGGGGTCATGATGTCTTCGACCTTCACGGCGGGCCTCCTCGGGCAGCGGACGACGCCTGCGATGGTAGTCATCCGGGCGCCGAGCGCAAGCGCGACCGTGCGCCGGGGTCGTCGGCGAATCGTCGGGAGCATGTCTCCGAGGGGCCGTGCTACCCGGTGAGGTCGTCTCCAACGGCTCGAAGAGGTCCCCGTGAAGCCCTCCCGCGACCCCTGGTTCCTCGCCCTGCACGGCATGTTCCGGGTCTTCATCCGTCTGCGGCGTCGGCGCCGAGTCGACGCCCGCGCCCGCGCCACGTCGGCCTCCGGGGGCCCGCTCGGATGACCTCCTGACAGCCCGCCGACGAGAAGAAAACCGTTTTCTCGGACACTCCGGCCCTCTGCATCCCTAGTCCTGACAAATCCTGCTCGCGACGCGCGTCGCGAGCGTCTCGACGATTGTGAGGAGGGACGTGAGAAAACTCACTGCAGCGCTGCTGCCCCTGGTGATGTTGGTCGGGTGTGATACGCCGCTCATCGAGCCCGGCGATGCGGGGGTGATGGGCCCGGTTCAGATCCCCAACCCGGATGCGCCGCTCAATCAGATTCAGATCCGGGGCAACCTGCGGAGCGACTGGGACCCGACCGACGAGCTGCCTCTCGCCTTCCAGTCCCCGAGCTTCGTGGGGGTGTCCCGAGGGCGCTTGCGCGATCAGCTCGAGGATGACGGCGCTCGGGCGGTGCACCTCGGGTTCCGGTTCCGGCAGATCTTCGCCGAGGCCGGCCCCGTGTCCCACTACTACTCGGGGGCGGAGGTAGAGTCTCGATGCGTCACCATGACCAGCTGTCTCGATCCCCTCGTATCCCTCCGCGACCTGCCGTGGGCCGGCCCGATCTTCGTGCTCTTCCAGTACAACTGGAGCCCCGACTTCAACCCCGAGCGCGCCGATGAATACACTCCAGAGGCGCTGGGGCGCGTGGGCTACCCGTTCCCCGCGTACATCTATCAGCTCGAGTACCTGACCAGCCGCGTGCCGCGCGAGAGGATCTTCGCGCCGGGTGACCTCCAGGGCGATGCGGCGACGTTGCGGGATGCGGTGCGGACGAACGGCTGGCCCTCGCTCTCCGAGCTCGACGGCAAGTTCATCTTCGTGCTCACCAGCAAGGGGGAGATCCGAGACGACTACCTCCGGGCCGATTGGCGGGCGGCCCTCGGCTTCGGCCCGGAGGACCAGCGGGTCTTCCTTGTCGCCGACTCGCCCGAGGACGACCACGCGGCCTTCTTCTCGTTCCGCGGGCCCGATGGCGTGGCCGGGGCCCGGGCCATGGCCGACGCCGGCTTCATGGTGCACGGCGAGAGCGTCGACCCCGACACCATTCAGGCCTACACCGCCGCCGGGGCTCATGTATTGACCACCGTGCACATGCAGGATATCGGCTTCGAGGAGGCGGCCCGCTGCAACCCGGTGACGGCGCTGGCCGGCTGCTATCAGCCGGGTCCGCTGCCGGAGCAGGACCCGGACTGGGAGGTGGTGGAGGAAGGCGACGACGCGCCTTGAGCGCGCCCGCACCGGCTGCTCGCGGGGTGCCGGTGACGAGCGAAAGATACAATCCTGACGGAAGGCGAAACCGGCAGCATGAGGCGATGCCCGAGAATGCGCAATGAAAAAAGTGCACTCTCCCCTTGGCAACGCCCGGTCGGGCGGCTTATCCTGACATCAGATCGTTGATTGCCTGGAGCGTGAGGGTTCTAGACGATTCCCGGTACCATTAACCCGGGGCCGGTCACTGACGATGGTGAGCAAGCCGACCATGCAGTCGGAAGCCTGAAGTCGTTAACCACCGATCCCACCTGGAGAGGTCCACGGGTTTTTGTCTGACGTCCCGAGATCGTCTCTTCGCGGTCTTCGATCTCAAGAGAGGGCGCCCCGACGGGGCGCCCTTTCACTTTTCGAACCCGATCATGGGCGTCGAGACCGAGCCCCCTGACATCTTCGGCAGAGGGCCGCGGCGGGTGGTCCGGCGGCGGTGGTCAGGCAGCGGTGGTCCGGCAGCGTGTCGGGCGAGGTGTGCGGGCAGGCCGCGGGGGGCGGCAGGGAGGCGGGGGGCCGCTCAGCGGTAGGTGAAGCGCAGCTCGTAGTCGCAGAGGTAGAAGGTGTCGCCCTCTTCGATGCGTTTGTGCTCGATGCGCTTGCCGTTGTACTCGATGCCGTTGGTGCTATCGAGATCCTTGATGAAGTAGTTTCCGCTGCGGTGCATGACCACGCAGTGCTTGCGGGAGATGTTGCCGTCGCGGATGGTCAGGTCGGTCATCTGGCTGCCGCGGCCGATGACGAACTTGTCCTTGTCGATGCGGTAGCGCTGCCCGTTGAAGAGCAGGAACAGCGGCGGGCGGCCGACCTCGGCCGGGCCGGGCGCCTGCTGCATCGACGCCGGGGGCGGCATGCCGTGGCCGCCCCCGCTGTGGCGGCGATCGGGCAGCGGCGGCGGGCGGCCGACGCCCACCGGCGGCGCGGGCGGCGCGGCGCGGGGGGGCTGCTCGAAGCTGTCGTACGGCATCCGCCCCGGATCCTGGGGGGGGGCGGCGAGGCTGTAGTTCCGGCTGCGCGCGTAGTGCCGCATCGCCTCGTTGACGAGGTAGTCCATGGAGCAGCCGAGGTCGCGGGTCATGACCTCGAACAACTCCCACAGATAGTCGCGGCAGTAGAAGCTGCGCAGCGTCTTTCGATTCTGATCGGCCATCCACACCCCGCGGCCTGGATCCGCAGTCCTGTTGGAGTTATCACAGCGCGGTCGGATTGTGAATCATACCTCGCGAGTTCGCGAGAGATCCCGATCGCCGCGCGGCGGATCGGGCCTGTCGGATGCAGCACAGCGGAGGTCGGATGCGGGCGGTCGTACAGCGGGTGAGCCGGGCGTCGGTGACGGTGGACGGGGCGGTGGTCGGGCAGATCGAGCGGGGGCTGCTGGTGCTCGTCGGCGCGGCCGAGGGCGACGCGGTGGCCGACGCCGACGCCCTCGCCCGCAAGGTGGCCGGGCTGCGCGTCTTCCCCGATGCCGACGGCAAGATGAACCTCGACGTGCAGCAGGTCGGGGGCGCGGTGCTCGCGGTGAGCCAGTTCACCCTGCTGGGCGATTGCCGCAAGGGGCGCCGGCCGTCGTTCGTCGGCGCCGCCCGGCCCGAGGTGGCCTCACCGCTCTTCGACCGCTACGTCGAGGCCACCCGGGCGCTCGGGCTGCGCTGCGAGACGGGCATCTTCCAAGCCGATATGAAGGTGGAGCTGCTCAACGACGGGCCGGTGACCCTGCTGATCGACACCGGCAAGCTCTTCTGAGGAGACCGCTGTGAGCCCGCGGCGGGTCGGGCGGTCGATCAGCGGGCGAACGTGGGCCGGATGAGGCGGCGCCGGGGGCCGGCGGCGCCGCCCGGGGGGTCCATCACCATGCGGAAGCCGGCCCGCAGGTCGGGCACGTCCCGGGCGACGGCCTCGCGGTGGGTGATCCGGCAGCCGACGTCCGTGGTGGTGGCGTAGTTGCCGCCTTTGCTCACCCGGACCCCGTCGTCGGCGGCGAACGGGCTGTCGCAGTACTCGCTGACGCAGCCGGCCATGTCGAGCAGGCCGTAGGGCGAGCAGTCGCTGGGGAACGAGCCCACCCGCTCGGGCGTGGGCCGGCCGGCGCGGGAGGCGGCCATCTTGCAGAACAGGGCGTCGAACCGGTTGCCCCAGGGGTACAGCCGGCCGTCGGTGCCCCGGGCGGCCTTCTCCCACTCGGCCTCGGTCGGCAGGCGCACCGGCTGGCCCGAGACCCGGGCGTACCACGCGCAGAACGCCTCGGCGTCGTCGAAGCTGACGCCGAGCACCGGCCAGTGGGGCTCCCAGTGCAGCCCCTCGTCGTCCACCGCCGGCATCTGAAGGCGCCCGTCGGGGCCCCGGGTCCACAGGTGCCCCGCGCCGGCCTTGAGCCGCGGCAGCCGGGCCACCGCCGCCTCGGGGTCTTCGGCGTCGAGCGCCTGCACGAAGGCCAGGTACTCTCCGCAGGTCACCGGGTAGCGGGCCACGAACAGGTCGGCGACCTGCACTTTGCGCCGGTGTCGGGCCGAGGTGCAGGTCGGGTCGCCGCCCATCGCGAACGGGCCCCCCGGCACGTAGAGGAAGTGGTCCCCGATCTCGGCCGGGCGGAACAGCCTGGCGGAGATGTCGAGCAGCTCGCCCCGCTCGACCCGCACCGGGTAGACCGTCGGCCGGTGCCCGTCCAGCTCCATCGTCAGCAGCCAGTCGCCCTCGGCGAGCGGCACGTTGTTGAGCGGCGTCGTGCCCAGCGGCTCGTCCATGAGGGTCGTCTGGCGCAGGTCGACCTCCATGTACCGGGCGGCGGTGACGTGGGCCCCGGCGGGCACCGTGCGCACCACCAGCCGGCCCTCGCCGCGGAGCTGCTCGTCGAGCAGGCCCCGGTTGTGGGCCTCGACCAGCCCCCGGTAGTAGATCGTGGCCCCGTCGTCCCCCGCCGCCTCGGCCTCGCGCAGCTTGATCCAGTACAGCCGGGCCAGCTCGTTGCTCGCCGCGTCGTTCTCGGGGTCGAAGCCCACCGCCGCCATCAGCGACTGCACCGCGGCGCTGAACTGCTGGTGCATGCGCAGCTCGGCCTCGGCGACCGCCGCCTGGCAGCCCCACAGCGGGCGCTTGACCTCCAGCGGCGCGTGGCCCTCGACCCGCCACTCCATCTCGAGCAGCGCCTCGCGGGCGTCCTCCAGCTCGGCCCGGGCCCGCTGGAAGCCCTCGACCCGCTCGAGGCCCTCGGCGAGCTTCTCCTCCGAGAGCCGGGTCCGCCGGTCGAGGTCTTCGAGGCCGGCCAGGTACCGCTCGAGGTCGTCGAGGATGGCCCGCACCGTCTGGTAGCGCTCGCGGGGGCGCTTGGCGAGGCACTTGAGGCAGATCGCTTCGAGGGCCGGCGAGGTGGGGTGGTCGGGGTTGCGCTTCGAGGGCGGCACCGGGGCCTGGGTGATGACCGCCTTGAGCGTCTCCTTGAAGTTGCGCCCCCGAAAGGGCGGTCGCCAGGCCAGGATCTCGTAGAGCAGCGCGCCGAGCGAGTAGATGTCGGAGCGGGCGTCGACCCGGTCGACTTTGCCCGCCGCCTGCTCCGGCGGCATGTAGGCCGGGGTGCCGGTGACCAGCCCCATCATCGTCGCGTCGGCCGACTGGCTGCGCGAGGTCGAGACCCGGTCGCCGTCGTCGGGGATCTCCTCGGCCCGCCCGAGCACCTTGGCCACCCCCCAGTCGAGCACCAGCGTCTCGCCGTAGTCGCCGACCATGACGTTGCTCGGCTTGATGTCGCGGTGGATGACCCCCCGGCTGTGGGCGAAGCCGATGGCCATGCACACCTGCTGGAAGATCGTCAGCAGGCGGGTGCGGCTGAAGTCGCGGGCGGTCGCCGCATCGCCGGTGCGCAGGCGCTTGACGACGTCCTTGAGGGTGCGGCCCTGCACCAGCTTCATCGTGAAGAAGACCTCGCCCCCGCTGAAGTAGCCGAAGTCGTGCACCGGCACGATGTTCGGGTGCTCGAGCTGGGCGGTGATCTGGGCCTCTTCGACGAACTTCTTGAGCACGTAGTCCGAGACCTGCGAGCCGTCGATGAGGGTCTTCATGACCAGGGTGCGCATCAGCTCCCGGTCGCGCACGACGTGGATGCAGCCCACGCCGCCCCGGGCGAGCTCGTCTTCGACGGCGTAGCGCTCCGGGGGGCGGGACTCGCCGCCGGCCTCCTGGCGCATCGCGGCCACCCGGCGCACGGCCTGATCGTCCACCTCGGGGGCCATCGGCCGCAGCCCGTGGTTCCAGCCGCCGGTGAGGTCGCTGCCCAGCGTGCTGTGGGCCACGCTGCTGCCGGTGGCCCCGTCGCCCACCGACTCGTCGAGCCCGGTGTGGGTCTGCTCGGCGCGCCGGGGCGGGGGTGGGGGCGGTCGATCGGGGTCGACGAGGCCCCGCTCGCGCAGCAGGGCCAGGATCTCGTCCCGACGCCCCTCGGCGAGCAGCCGCTGGCAGAGATCGGCGAGCAGGCGGTTGGCGCCGTCGCGCTCCGCCGCCCGCTGAATGAGGGTCGACAGGTCCATGGGGTCCGCTCGGGTCGGATCCCGGCGACGCTAGCCCGCGCCGATGCCACCGTCAAGTCGGGCGGGCGGCGGCCGGGGCGGCTCGCCGGAGCCGGCGTTGCGGTGCCGCGGCCGACGTGCTAATCAACCGCGGTTCGGCGGCCGCCGGGCAATCTCGAACGCCCGGTGCCGCCGGGCCGCAACGTCACGGTCCGTCTGCTCAATGTATACCCTCTATTCCGCCATCGGCCTCGCGCTGCTCATCGCCCTCGCGCCGCTGCCCTTCGGGGTCTCGGCCGGCTGGACGGTGCTGCCGGGGCTGCTCGTGGGCGTCTTCGCCTTCGTCTGGATGAACCGGCGCATCGCCAAGCGGGTCGAGGCGGTCACCCAGGCCGCCGACCGGGAGATGGCCAAGATGCAGCAGGCCGCCCAGCGCGGTCCGCAGGGCCAGGCGGCCATGCTGCGCTGCATCGACCAGAGCGTCGCCATCCTCGAGAAGGGCTTCGCCTTCGAGAAGTGGCAGGTGGGCATCACCACCATGCTCAACGCCCGCATCGGCATGCTGCTGTACACCCGGTGGCTGCTCGGGCAGCAGATGGGCGGGCGCAAGAGCAAGGACGGCGGGGGCATCGCCGCCGCCATCCCCTACCTCGAGAAGAGCCGCATCAAGGGGCAGAAGGCCAAGCTGCTCTCGGCGCTGTGGCCGGCCTGGGCGATGCTGGCGGTGGCCTACTACAAAGGCAGGAAGGACGTCGACGCGGCGCTGGTCGTGCTCGAAGACACCGAGCGCATCGCCAAGAAGAACGGCATCGTGTGGTCGCTGCATGCGTGGATCCTGCACAAGGAGAAGCGCAACGACGACGCGATCGACGTGCTGGTGCGGGGCAAGGACGCCGCCCCCGACGACCCCCGCATCCCGGAGAACCTGCAACTCCTGCAGAACAACAAGTCGATGAAGATGCGGGGCTACGGCGAGCAGTGGTACCAGTTCGGCCTCGAACGCCCCAAGATGGCCGGCGCCCAGATGCGCATGGGCCACCCCCGTATGCGGGGCGGCGCCCGCCGCCGGTGAACCCCCCCACAGACCGCCTCGGCCGCTACCGGCTGATCCGCCGCCTCGCCGCCGGCGGCATGGGCGAGGTGTACCTCGCCGAGGTCGAGGGGGCGGCCAACTTCACCAAGCAGGTGGCCATCAAGCGCATCCTGCCCCACCTCGCCGAAGACCAGGGCTTCGTGCGCAAGTTCATCGACGAGGCCCACCTGATGGTGCAGCTGCACCACGGGAACATCGTGCCGGTGCTCGAGCTCGCCGACGACGAGGGCGAGCTGTACATCGTCATGGAGTACCTGCCGGGGCGCGACCTCAAGGCGGTCATCCGTCGGCAGCGGGCCGAGAAGACCCGGATGCCGGTCGATCTGGCGGTGTGGCTGGTCGCCGAGGTGCTCGCCGGCCTCGACTACGCCCACCGCAAGCGGGGGCCCGACGGCGAGCTGCTGGGGGTGGTGCACCGCGACGTCAGCCCGTCCAACATCTGCCTGGGGGCCGGCGGCGAGGTGAAGCTGGTCGACTTCGGCATCGCCCGGGCCCGGGGCGGGCTGCACCAGAGCATCTCGGGCACGCTGCAGGGCAAGTTCGTCTACATGAGCCCCGAGCAGGCCGACGGCCGGGCGGTGGACGCCCGCAGCGACGTGTTCACCGCGGGGCTGGTGCTCTACGAGCTGCTCACCGACACCCGGCCGTTCGAGGGCGACACCGAGACCGAGACCCTGCGCCGGGTGCGGCAATGCGTCGTCGAGCCGCCGTCGACGCTGCGCCCCGAGGTGCCCGAGGCCCTCGACGCGATCGTGATGCGGGCCCTGGCGGCCGAGCCCGACGCGCGCTACGCCACCGCCGCCGAGATGCGGCGGGCGCTCAGCCACCACCTGGCGGTCGGCGGCAGCGAGGCCGACGCCGAGGCGATGAGCCGGCACCTCGGGGGGCTGTTCACCGAGGGGGTCGTGCCCCCCAGCGAGCCGGCGCCCCGGTCGTTCGACGACGCCTTGTTGATGCAGCTCGGCACCGGCTCCCGCTCGTCGGACGGCACCCGGACCGCCAGCGCCCGGTCGCGGCGCACGCCGACGCCGTTCGCGGTGACCGCGCGCTCCCAGAGCGAGCCGGCGGGCGACGGGCGGACGCCGACCCCGGCCCGGCTGACGGGCGAACCCCGGTCGGTGACCGGCGCGCCGCCCGGGCGGTACGAGGGCACGCCGTCGGGCGGGTACGCGCCGCCCGGCACCCCGTCCGGGGGCTACCCCGCGCCCGACGGGTTCTCGGGCAGCCACCCGGCGTTCCCCGAGGTCACCGGACCGACCCCGCGCTCCGGGCGGCGGCGCTTCTTGATCCTCGGCCTGCTGCTCGGCCTGGGCATCGCCGCCGGGGTGACGTGGTGGCCCCGGGACGCCCGGCTCGATCCGATCGTCGAGCCGGCCGACATCGCCGCGGTGATCGAGGTCGACGGGGCCCGGCTGGCCGACGGGGCCCGGCTCCAGGCGGGGCGCACGTACAAGATCTGCGCCCGGGCGCCGGGGCACGGCGCCGACTGCCGCCAGATCACGCTGAAGGCCGGCGTCAACCGCCCGACCCTGCGCCCGCAGCCCCGCCCCACGCTCGATCCGCTGATCGAGCCGGCGGGCATCCGCGGGCAGGCCCGGGTGCTCATCGAAGGGGCCGAGGTCGAGGCGCTGCCCTTCGCGCTCGAAGCGGGGCGCATGTACAAGGTCTGCGTCGAGGCCCCGGGGCACCGCCCGGCGTGCCAGATGCTCACCGCCGACGACGGGGTCAACGCCCCCCGGTTCGCGCTCGTCGCCCGCCCCGACGACGCCGGCCCGCCCGACGCCGGCCCGCCCGACGCCGGCCCGCCCGACGCGGTGCCCGACGCCGCCCCGGCCCGCACGCCGCGCCCCCGGATCCGGTACGCGACGCTGCAATCGGACGTGCCGGCCCGGGTCTCGCTCGGCGGGCGGGCGCTGGGCACGACCCCGGTGCGGGTCCGCATCGGCCCCCGGGCGGCGACCTACCGGCTCGAGGCCGAGGGCCGCATGCCCACCCGGTACACCGTCGGCCCCGACCACCGCCCCGGCGCCGCCCGGGTCGAGCTGCCCCGGCCGGGCTTTCTCACCCTGCGGGTGAATCCCGCGGCCAGCCGCATCCTGCTCGACGGCGAGGTCGTGGGCACCGGCGTACTCACCCGGTTTCGGGTCGCGCCCGGACCGCATACCCTGGTGTTCCGATTCCAGAACGAAGACACGGGGCAGTTCGGCCAGACCACCCGCCGGATCCGGGTGGAGCCGGGCCAGGAACTGAACCTGACTCAAATCCAGGTGCCGCTCGACGGCGCAGGAGGTCCGCGGTGAGCGGCGACATCACCCGAACCCGGGTATCGACCGACGTCGAACGACTGACGACCCACGCCTACACCCTCGAGGTGGGCGAGGGCGGCGAGGTGCGCACCATCCGCGACCGGGTGCTGCGTATCGGCACCAGCCCCGACTGCGACCTGGAGCTCGACGACGAGACGACCAGCCGGCTGCACGCCCGCATCGAGGTCGACCCGTTCGGGCACCGGCTCATCGACGAGGGCAGCAAGAACGGCACCTTCGTCAACGACATGCGGGCCCGCGACGTCTACCTGACCCCCGGGGCCCGCGTCCGCATCGGCGGGGTGACCCTGCGCTACCAGCCGGGCCAGGAAGAGGTCGAGATCACCCTCGCCCGCTCGAACCAGTTCGGGCGCATGCTGGGCGGCTCGGCGGCGATGCGGGAGATCTTCGCCGTGCTCGAGCGGGTCGCGCCGACCGACATGACGGTGCTGATCGAGGGCGAGAGCGGCACCGGCAAAGAGCTGGTCGCCGACGCCATCCACCAGCACAGCAAGCGGGCCGGCGGGCCGCTGGTGGTCTTCGACTGCTCGGCGGTGGCCCCCAACCTCATCGAGAGCGAGCTGTTCGGCCACGTCAAGGGCGCCTTCACCGGGGCCACCGGCAGCCGGGCCGGCGCCTTCGAGCGGGCCGACGGGGGTACGCTCTTCCTCGACGAGCTCGGCGAGCTGCCGCTCGACCTCCAGCCCAAGCTGCTGCGGGCGCTCGAGCAGAAGATGGTGCGCCCGGTGGGCGGCGACCGGGCGGTCAAGGTCGACGCGCGCATCGTCGCGGCGACCAACCGCAACCTCGCCAAAGAGGTCGAGGGGGGCAACTTCCGCCAGGACCTCTACTATCGGCTGGCGGTCATCCGGGTCGTGCTGCCGCCCCTGCGCCGGCGGGCGGAGGACATCCCGCTGTTGGTCAACCACTTCCTCGGCGAGCTGGAGCTCGACGAGAAGGACGTGCAGGTCGGCTACGACACGATCCTCAAGCTGCAGCGCCACCGGTGGCCGGGCAACGTGCGCGAGCTGCGCAACTTCGTCGAGCGGGCGGCGCTGCTGGCCACCGACAACCGGCTCGAGACCCGCTACCTGATGCCGCCGAGCTTCGGCGACACCCGCACCGAGGCCAAGGCCGAGGCCGCCGAGAGCCCCACCGGGCTGGCCCTGGCCGATCTGGACGCCGATCTGCCGTTCAAGGACGCCAAGGCCCGGCTCATCGAGAGCTTCGAGCGGGCGTATTGGGGCCGACTGCTGGAGAAGACCAACGGCAACATCTCGGCGGCGGCCCGCATCGCCGGCATCCACCGCAAGAGCGCCGAGTACCTGCTCAAGAAGCTCGACCTGCGCCCCTCCGACCAGAGCTGAGCCCGAGCTCAGCCGGGCGCGCTCCACCGGGCGTGCAGCGCGCGGACCGGGGCCGGATCGAAGCCCGCCGCCTCGGCCAGCTCGGCCGCCTCGTCCAGCAGCGAGAACAGCTCCGGCCAGCCCCGAGCCTGGACCGGGGTCCGCATCGCCAGCGCCGCGGCCCACTCCTCGCGATCCCCGAGCATCGCCGCCGCCTGGAGCCGCCCCACCCGGGCGAAGGCCAGACCCAGCGCGTTGCGCTCCCGCAGCAGCGCGGCCGCCGCCCGGCGCAGCAGCCGGCGGGCCTCCTCGGCCTGCTCGCGCTCCAGGGCCAGGAAGCCCTGGTTGAGCAGGGGCACGGCGATGGAGATGCCCGCCAGCCGGGCGGTCTGGATCGAGCGGGCGTAGTGGCCATCGGCGGCGTCGAGGTCGCCCGCCTCCCGGGCCGCGTCGGCGAGCTGGTTCTCCATGTCCGAGACCCCGTGCAGGAAGCCCTCGGCCCGCCACAGCTCGCGCCCCTCGATGAGCGCCGCCCGCGCCCGATCCCACTGCTTGCGGCGGCAGGCGAGCAGGCCCACCCCGTACAGCGCGCTGGCCCGATCGGAGGACGTGATCGCGGCCTCCAGCCCCTCGACGGCGATGGGCTCGGCCTCCTCGAGCATCCCGGCGAACATGAGCTGGCGGCCCAGCGTCGTCGCCGCCGCCGTGATCAGGTGGGGGTCGCCGACCGCCCGGGCCTCGTCCAGCCCGGCCTCGATCCGGGCCCGACCCTCGTCCAGCCGCCCCTGCTGACGCAGCACCGCCGACCAGTCGATCGCGATCCGCACCCGCAGCGCCGGATCGGCCGGCGGGTCGACCCACAGCGCCTCGGCCAGCGCCAGCGCCTCGTCCGAGCGTTGAAGCTTGCGCAGGGCCCGGATGCGGAGGTGGGCCACCCGATCCCGCGCCGGATCGGGCCCCTCGAGCAGCGCCGCCCGCTCGTCGAGCCAGGCCAGCGCCGCCCCGTAGGCGCCGTCGTCGATCGACCGCTGAGCGGCGACCAGGAGCGGGGCGATCGCGTCCTGTGGGCGCCCGCCGATGCGCAGCAGGCGGGCCAGCAGCGCCGGCGGCGGATCATCATCGCCGGCCAGCAGCGCGTCGGCCGCCGCCCGGTTGATCGCCCTCCAGCGCCCCCCGCGCACCGCGGCCGCGCCGATGGCCTCCACCAGCGGGCTGTGGGTGAAGCGCCACCGGCCGGGGCCCTCGGCGCGCACCACGTCCAGGCGCATCAGGCGGGCTTCGAGGCGCTCGGCGGCGCCCCGATCGGTCGCGGCCCGCAGCCACGCCGCGCGATCCACATCGGGGCCCAGCGCCGCGGCCAGCTCCAGGAGCCGCCGCTCGCCTTCGTCGCGCGCCAGCGCCGCCACCCGACGGGTCCAGACCCCGGCCAGATCCAGCGGCACTTCGACCGCGACCCCCGGGGCGGGGCGGAAGCCGACCGGTCCTGGCACGAGGTGCCCCTGCTCGATGCGATCGGCCACCCAGCGGACCGCGAAGCCGGGGTGCCCCGCCGCCCGCCGCTCGAGGTCGTCGGCCACGCCCCCGTCCAGGTGCAGCAGCTCGCGGACGAGGCGGCGGGCGTCCAGCGGGGGCAGCGGCTCGAGGGGCAGCGCGAGCGTGCCCGGCCGGCGCATCAGGTCGAGCAGCGCCCGGCGGGACGGCATCAGCGTCACGGCGGTCTGGGGGGCGAGCGTCATCGCGCCCGGCGGCCGCTCCGTCGGCCCGTCGCGGGCGGTCACGACCACCAGGACCGGCAGGCCGGCGCCGTCGTCGCAGTCCAGACACTGCTGCAGCGCGTCCAGCGCCTCCGCGGCCAGCGTCGCGTCGTCGATCCACCAGATCACCGGCCGCTCGATGGCCCACAGGCCGAGGAAGCCGGCCATGGCCGCCGCTCGGCTGCGGCCCGCCGACTCGCCGTCCAGCGCGTCGGCCACCAGCCGGGCGATCGCCGCGACCTCCTCCGGCGTCGGATCGGCGTCGCTCAGCGCCCGGGCCACGGCAGCGGGCAGGCGCCCGGCCTCGACCGCCGTCAGGTTCAACGCCCGGCGCACCGCCTGCCCCAGCGGCGCGTCGCCCACCTGATGGACCACCCGGGCCAGCCCCCGCTCGGCCGCCAGCTCGGCCAGCCACTGCGCCAGCCGCGACTTGCCGACGCCCGGCGCGCCGATCGCCATCGCCACCCGCATGTCGCCGGTGGCGTGCACCTCGCCCAGCGCCGCCCACAGCCGGGCCCGCTCGTCCCGTCGGCCGACCAGCGGCGCCTGCCGGTGGGCGTAGAGCCCCAGGCCGGCGTCGATCAGCTCGAACGGGGGCTCGCTGCCCGGGGCTCGCCAGTCGGCGGCGAAGGCGGCCCGATCGTGCCCGTCGAGCGCGGCCAGCGCGTCGGCCGCGCAGCGGAAGCGGCGGGCGGGATCCTTGGCCAGCAGGCGATCGACCCAGCCGGGGAAGTGAAGCGGCAGCTCCGGGGCGCTCGGCAGCGGGGGCGGGCGGCCGTAGCGGTGCCCATCGAGCACGGCCTCCCGCGACGCGCCGTGAAACGGCGGGCGCCCGGTGAGGACCGCGTGGGCCAGGCAGCCGACCCCGTACAGATCGGTCCACGGCCCCTGGGCGGCCAGATCGCCCGCGATCTGCTCCGGCGCCATGTAGCGCGCCGTGCCCGAGGCGGCACCGGCGACGCCGTCGAGCGCGCCGGCGATGCCGAAGTCGGCCAGGACCCACCGCCCGCCGATGCGCAGCACGTTGGCCGGCTTGACGTCGCGGTGCACGATGCCCTTGGCGTGGGCTGCGGCGAGGGCCCGCAGCACCGCCCGCAGCGCGTCGAGGGCGTCGGCCGCCGGCAGCGGCAGGCGGTCGGCGAGGGTGCCGTCGGCCCGCTCCATCACCAGGAAGGGCGACCCGCCCGCTCGGGGCGCGGCCACCGTCGAACCCCAGGCGGTCGCGGTCCAGGCGGTGGCCTCCGTCGCGTCGCCGGGGGCGGGCGCCGAGGCGTGCCCGCCCGGCTCGCCCACCTCGCCCAGATCGAGCAGCCGGATCACCCCCGGATGATCGATGCGGGCCACCGCCCGGGCCTCGGCCCACAGCGCCGCCCGGGCCCGGGGCGAGCGGGCGCCGGCCAGCACCTTGATCGCCACCGGCAGGCCGTTGCTCCGGTGGTGCGCGGCCCACACCCGACCCATGCCGCCCGCGGCGATGGGGCCGTCCAGCACGAACGGCCCCAGCCGGGCACCGGCGCGCAGGCCCGGCTCAGTCATCGGCCCGGAACGCGGCCGGATCGAGCCGCCGGGCCCGCAGCCAGCGATAGACCTGCTGCCGGTGCTTGCCCAGCGCCCGGGCGACCCGGGCCACGTTGCCCCCGTGGGTCTGCAGCAGCGCTTCGAGCGTCTCCCGATCGGGCGCGTCGGAGCGGCCGGCGGGCGCCGGCTCGGGGGCCATCTCGGGGGCCACCTCGGCGAGGGGCGGCGCGGGGCGACGGCGCACGCTCTCGGGCAGCAGCTCGACCGGGATCGCCTGCAAACCCCCGGCGAACAACCGGATCTGCTCGGCGGCGAACTTCAGCTCGCGCACGTTGTGCGGCCAGTCGTGCCGCAGCAGCGCCTCGGCGGCCCCGGTCGACAGCGGGGGCAGCCCGCCGCCCGGCCCTTCTCCCAAGAACTGCCTGAACAGCGGCAGGATCTCACCCCGCCGGTCACACAGCCCGGGCAGCGCGATGGTCAGCCCCGCCAGCCGGGCGTACAGGTCGGCCCGAAAGCGCCCCTCGGCCTCCAGCCGGCGCAGGTCGCGGTGGGTCGCGGTCACGTAGCGCACGTCGACCGGCTTGTCCCGATCGCTGCCCACCGGGCGGATGCGGTTCTCCTGGATCGCCCGCAGCAGGTTCGGCTGGAGGTCCAGCGGCAGCTCGCCGATCTCGTCGAGGAAGAGGGTGCCCTTCTCGGCGGCTACGAACAGCCCCGGCCGGCTGGTGCCCGCGCCGCTGAACGCCCCCCGGACGTGCCCGAACAGCTCGCTGGCGACCAGGGTGCCGCTGATCGCGCCGCAGTTGACCGGCACCAGCTTGCCGCCGCGCCCGCTGCGGGCGTGGATGCGCTGGGACAGCCGCTCCTTGCCGGCGCCGGTGGGCCCGTGGATGAGGACCGGCAGCAGCGTCGGCGCCACCCGATCGGCCAGCGCCTCGGCCCGGGCCCGCGCCGGCGAGCTCCCGAGCGTCAGCGCCGGGTCGGGGAAGCCGGGCGCCAGATCGACCGCGTCGTAGACCGCCAGCGTATCCCCGAAGCGCAGCACCGCGCCCGGCCGCACCGGCACCGCCACCGGCCCCACCGGGACCCCGTCCACCGTCGTGCCGTTGCGGCTGCCCAGATCGGCGACGGCGCACGCCAAGGCCCCCTCGCTCACCGTCAACCGCGCGTGCCGCCGGCTCGCCCGCCGGCTGTCGACCAGCTCGAGCCCGCCCGGCCCCGGATCCCGCCCCACCAGCGCCGCCCCCACGTCCAGCACCCGGGGGGGCTCGATCGTCGGGTGCACGACGGTCAGCGTGCGCAGCGTGCGGGCCCCGGCCGAGGCCGGCGGCTGGGAGGCGTCTTCGGTGGCGTCTTGCGTCGGATCCATGGGGCGGCGCCAGCTTGGCACCGCCGAGGCGGCGGGTCCAGAGGGTTACATTCGCGTCAGCCGGGCCCGCAAGCGGCCGTCGGCGTGCGCCCGGCGAGCCTCACTCGGCCTCGAAGGCGCCGATGCTCGGCCGGGCTGCGTCGCGGGGGTCGCCGTCGAAGTCCACCGCCGGATCGAGGGCGGTCGGCGCGCCGGCGCCGATGGCCGGGGAGTCGGCGCTCAAGCGCAGGCTGTCGATCGAGCGCGGACCGTCGGGTCCGACCAGCCGCGGATCGACGTGCAGCGCGTCGGCGCCCATGAAGCCGGGGTCGGTGTAGTAGCCCGCCGCCTCGTAGTCGGGGTCGATGAACCACAGCAGGTTGTGGTGCACCCCCGGCAGCGCGTCGAGGGGCAGGCGTCGGTTCTCGTCGCCGTCGCTGACGAAGATCGGCCCGGCGCGGTTGAGGCACAGGTTGTTGGCGAAGACCAGCGCCTGGGGGTCGACGTCCCGGGGGCGGTCGGCGTCGATGACCCCGCACGCCCAGCGCATGTCGACGAAGGTGTTGTTCACCGCCGTGATGGCCCGCAGATCGGCGGTGGCGCTGCCCCAGTTGTAGGCGAAGGTCACCCCGGTGCCGCCGTAGTCGGCGGAGCGATCGGCGCTGCGCACGAGCACGTTGTCGGCGAAGACCACATCGTGCAGCCGCCCGCCCGACTCGCCCGCCGCGGCCATGCTCGACCCGTCGCAGTCGACGGCGACGTTGCCCCGGAAGACGATCGGCCCCACGTCCGCGTCCCAGGCGTCGGCGTAGAGGCAGCCCCGGTTGACATCCGCCAGCCGGTTGCCGACCACGAAGACGTTGCGCGGCCCTTCGGGCAGGCCGTCGGCCGTCGTGCGCACCGTGCCGCCGCCCTTGATGTCGATGCCTTCGCCGCCCCGGCTGCCCGGCCCGCCGTCGACCACCGCGTTGTCGACCACCGCCACCCCATCGCTCGAGCCGGCGACCGTCAGGCACTCGTGGTTGCCGTCGTTGCACGCCAACTCGACCCGGTTGCGGCGCACGGTGACCGCGTCGCTCGACCAGACGCCGATGCCCGACGACCAGGTGTCGTGGGTCGCGCAGTCCTCGACCACGACGTGGTGCGACAGCGTGACCGCGATGCCGTTGTCGGCCGAGTGTCGGACGCGCAGGCCGCTCAGGCGCACGTAGGCCGCCTCGTGCACATGGACCGCGCCGCGGACCCAGCGCCCCGGGCCGGCGTCGAGATCGAGCCCGTCCGCGTCGACGACGACCGGCCCGTCGCCGTGGGCCATCAGCGTCAGGTAGGCCCCCGGCTCGCCGCCGCCGGTGACGACGATCTGCTCGCGATAGGTCCCGCCATGCAGCGCGATGGCGTCGCCCGGGCGCGCCTGCTCCAGCGCGTGAGCCACCGTGGCCCACGGGGCGGCTTCGCTGCCGTCGGCGCCGTCGTCCCCGCCCTCGGCCACATGCCAGATCGTGCCGCCGATGTGCCCGCTGCCCGGGTTGAAGGCCGGGACCCCGAACCGGGCAGCGCGATCAGCGGGCCCGGCGTCCGGTGCCGCGTCGGCTGCGGCGTCCGGCGTCATCTCGGGGTCGACGTCGGCCCTGCTCGGGGAGCCATCGAGCCCGCGGTCAGCCGGATCGGACGATCCGCCGCTCGACCCGGGGGTCGGGGTGCAGGCGAGGGCGAGCAGCGCGGCGCAGGCGACGAGCGCCCGGCGGTGGCGTGGCGAGGTCATAGGGGCTCCCGGGTGGCGGCGTGTGGCCGCCGATGGTCAGCACATCCCGTGCCGGGGTGGGGAGCCCGAGGCGTCGTGGCGCGGCGGGGCGCGAGTCACCCGGAGGTGACGACCGGACCCCAGCCGATGCGGGGGCGTCACATCCGCGCCAGTCTGGCCCGCAGGCGGCCGTCCGCGGTGCGCCCGGCGATCGCCGCGGCCAGGGCCCGGCGGGCCTCGACGTCCAGCTCGGCGTGGGCCACCAGCAGCTCGACCAGCGGGCCGTGGGTCGCCGGGCTCAGGGCGCCGTCGTTCACCGCCGCCGCCAGCGTATTCAGGTGCCCCGCCGACAGCGGGTGGCGGGTCAGCGACTTGACCGCGGCCCGGGCCACGCGGGGGTCGGCGTCGGCCATCAGGCCGGTCAGGGCCTGCTCGGCCAGGGCGCCGGGGGTCTTGCGCAGCGCGGTCGCCGCCGCCCGGCGCACGCCCGGATCATCGTCGGCGGCGAAGGCGGCCACCGTCTCGATCGACTCGGGCACCCCGGCGTTGCCCAGGGCCAGGACCAGCGCCCGGCGGTCGTCGCCCTCGGCGCCGCGCAGCGCGCCCTCGAGCTGGCGGACGTGCCCCAGGGCCCGGTCGGGGTCGCCGCTGCGGTACAGATGACCCGCCGCCGCGCCCAGCACCGTCGCCGCGCTCTGCCGCTCCACGCCGCCCGCCGCCCGCCACGCCTCGGCCACCGCCTGCACCGTCTCCGGCTCGGGGCGCTCGACGAAGCCGGCCCGGGTCAGCAGCGCCGCGTAGCGCGGGTCCTCGCGGTGGGCCTCGAGCACGCCCCGCAGCGCCGCCTGGGCCTCGGGGTGCCCCACGCTGGCCAGCAGATCGAGGACCAGCGCCCGGCCCTTGTGCCCCAGGCGCGGATCATCCGTCGCCAGCCGGCCCAGCGCGGTCGCCGCCGACGGGTCGAGCAGCAGCCGCCCGGTCGCCTGCCACGCCCAGCGGCTGTGCTCCGGCATCTGGCCCCCCGGCCCGAAGGCGCGCAGGTCATCGGTGATGCGGTCGAGGGTCATGTCGCCCGCGCGCCGGACCCGCATCATGTGCCGGGCCTCGGCGCTCACCGGCCACCGGTCGAGCCCGGTCCGGGGCCCCAGCGCCGCGACCGGATCGCGCCCGTCGGCCGGCGCCGGGCCCATCGCCAGCAGCTCGAAGTCCAGCGCGCCCTCGATGCGCAGCGCCTCGCCGGCCCGGATGCGCTCGGTGCCCTTCAGCCGCAGGACGTGCCCCGCCCGGGCGACGCGCGCTGTGTAGCGGGCGTCGACCGCCGGCGCGATGTCGCCCGGCGCGCCGTCCAGCCGGGCGTAATCGAAGCGGTGGCGCCCCAGCTCGACGCTCTCGGCGTCGGCGCCGACGACCTCGTAGTCGGTCAGCGCCTGCCCGTGCTGAGTATTCTCCGGGGCCTCCCAGGTCGTCTCACCGGCCCGCACCACGAGCTGGATCTCACCGGCGACCAGCCGCGACAGGTGCTGGAAGAGCGTCGGCGCGTCGCCGGCGAAGCGCAGGCCGAGGACCGCCCCGTCGGGGGCCACCTCCAGCAGCGCCTCGCGCCCGGCGAAGACCGCGTCGGCCGCCGCCCGATCGGGCATCACGTCCTCCCCGAGCATCGTCAGCCCGTGGCGCTCGACCTCCACGAAGCGCAGCCCCAGCCGGGTGTTGCCGTCGGTGCGCCCGTAGCTGCGCAGCTCGACGTGGGCCGCCAGATCGAGGGCCCCTTCGAGGGTGGCCGGGCCGGCCTCGATGCGCTTGTGGCCCTTCAGCTCGAGCCGATAGCGCCAGACGGTGTCCGCCGGCCAGCGCAGGCGGGGCGCGACCGGCCCGGTCGGGGCGGCCGCGCCACGATCGGGCGGGGCGATGGCCTCCTGGACGGCGACGAGGCCGCCGACGACGGCGAGGGTGGCGGCGAGCAGCAGAGCGGGGGCGGCGAGGCGGCGCATGGCGACTCCGAAGGGGCTGGGAGGTGAGGGCCGGAAACCGGGCCGGCCGAGCCGCCGAGGGAGGTCACGCGACACCCCTCGGCGGCTCGGCGGGCCCGGCCGCTGCGGCCGGGTTCGACGACCCGGTATTGCAGCGACCGTGCCAGGACAGGGCGGCTCACATGGGGTTGGAGAACCAGGTGAAGAGCGAGGCGAGCGGCACCTGGGTGTCGAAGTCGAGCACGTCGAACTCGGTCTCGACCCCGCTCCAGGAGAAGAAGGTCTTCTCGGCGCTCTCCGACAGCGGCCCGATGCCGATCTCGGCGAAGAGCGAGAGCTTGCCGTCGAGGACCCGCACCGCCGCTTCCAGCGTGCTGGCGATGGTCAGCGCCAGGTTGGCGACGTTGCCCTCGTCGGCGGCGACGCCCAGCGACAGCTCGAAGGGCAGCCGGACGTGCACCAGGGCCAGCTCGCCCTTGACCCCGGCCTTGGCGATGACGAAGTCGACCCCCACCTCGGCGAAGCCGTCGAACTCGACGATGGGCTCGAGGCGGCCGACCAGCGTGGCGGCGACCTGCTCGCAGTCGGCCCCGCCGCGGTCGATCTCGGCGGCCAGGCTGTGCTTGGTGCCGATGCGGCCCGAGGCGCCGACCTCGAGGCTCATCGGGATGCCCAGGATGGTGAAGCGGTACGTCTCGTCGGCCAGCGTCTCCTCGGCGATGTTCTCCCCGTCGACCAGGGTGTAGGTCTCCTGCTCGATGAGGGTCTGGGGCAGGTCGATGACCGTCTGGCCGAAGACCTCCAGATCGACGTCGATGCGGTCGAAGCCGGCGTGGGCGTCGGCGACCACCAGATCCTGCTGCTGACCCAGCACGCTGATGTCGGCCGAGAACGCGGCGTCGAAGGTCGCCTCGAGGTTGCACAGGCCGTGCTCGAGGTCGAACACCTGCCAGCTCGTCTCGTAGCTGTAGCCGGCGCCGAACAGCGAGTTGCCCATGGTCACCGCGTCCGAGGCGCCGCCGGTCATGCGCGGACTGCCGCCGTCACCGCCGTCGGCGTCGAGCACCTCGTCCAGCTCGTCGGCGAGCGCGTCGCGCCAGATGTCGCGGCGGGCCATGAACAGATCCACCGCCGCCGGGCTGGTGGTGTAGTTCTTCCGGCTGTACATCAGGTTGTCGCTGATGGGGTGGCGGAAGGTGTAGTCGGCCAGCGCCGCGAAGTCGTCGCCGGTGTAGGTCAGGCACTTCTCGTAGGCCCGCTGCCGGGCCGCGCCGACGGTGTCCTTCATGCGCTGGGCGAAGCGCCGGGGCGACCAGTCGCAGAGGGTCGTCGCGTTCGGGTTCACGCAGCCCTCGGCCCGCGCCGCCTGCAGCCGACCGCGGATGGCGCTGTCGAACGACGCCAGCCGGGCGTTGACCGAGGCCCGGTGGGGGGCCATCAGCGCGTCGAGGTCGATCTCATCCAGGCAGTCGCCGATGGGATCGGCGCCCGGCGGCAGGTGCCGGGGGTCGGGCATGTTGTCGAAGCACTCGCCCGCCGCCTCGCCGAACACCTGGCGCAGCGCCTGGCGCAGCGCGACGATGCTCGACTCGACCGCCAGCGCCCGCCTGGCGAGCAGCTCGGCGAAGGCCGCCTGATCGCGCTCCCGGTCGATGAGGCGCTCGTCCAGCTCACCGGCCAGGTCGAGGTTCATGTTCCAGTGCCACGGGAAGTGCTCGACGTGGTGCTGCCGGCCGGCGTCGATGGCCGCCTCGAGCCCCGCGTCGCCCAGCACGACCCCCTTGAGCCGGCGCAGGCTGCCGTCGCCCGGGTCGAAGTGCTCGTCGATGCTGTAGTCGGCGTCGGGCGCGAACTCGACGGTGAACCAGGTGTTCTTCGGCTGCATGCCGCCGGGGAAGGGCACGGTGAACGGCCGCCCGTCGGTGCCCTCGGTGAGCAGACCGGCCATCGTCCGGGTGCCGATGGCCCGGGGATCCGTGATCGGCCCGTAGGCGAGCTGGAACACCGCCCGGTGATCCTCGGCCACCTGCGACGCGGCGTCGTCGAAGGTCGTGTACGACAGGTACTTGTCCCGGGCGTAGTCGGCGCAGGTGCCGACCGGCGCGTCGTGGGGCGTGGCCGGCGGGGCCGGCGTCGGATCGGGCTCCGGCTCGGGCTCCGGCTCCGGCTCGGGATCGGGCGTCGGCTCGGGATCGGGCAGCGGGAACGGGTCGACGTCGTTGTAGCGGATGGCGTTGATGAACAGCCCGCCGAGCAGCGGCGCGCCCTCGCCGGCCTCGGCCAGCGACTGGCCGCCGACCGTCGAGACCGCCTCGTCGATCCGGGGCGCCACCCGGGCGTCGCCGATGTCGTCGTCCCCGCCGTCGCCGTGCACCGCGCCCGCCGCGTCGACCACCTGGGGCACGACCACCGCAGTCTCGGCCAGCCCGCCGGCCTGGTTCAGCGCCGCCTCTTCGAGCAGCGTATTGCAGATCGCGTCGGGGTTCGTCCGGGCGTCTTCGAGGAAGGCCGCCCCGCAGGCCCCGTACATGAACGCGGGATCCTGGCACTGCGCCAGCGACGGCTGGTCGGGGCAGGGGGGCGGCGTATTGTAGGCGTGGGCCCCGCTGGTCAGCGTGATGGCGGCGGCGACGGTGAGCAGCTCGATGGACTTCCGCATGGGAGGCTCCGATGAGTCAGGGTGTGCCCGGCTCTACAGCGAGCGCCGTGCCAACCTCTGGAATCACCGTGGCATGTGGGTTTCGGGCGTTCGGGGGCCTCGATGGCCGCGGAGCGGGCGCCGCCGCCCCCTGGGACGCGTCCGGTGTTGCGTCCGGTGTCACGGCGCCCGGTGTGACGGTGTTACACCGCCGAGCAGCTCACCGCCGCTTGCGGCCCTTGCGTCGCTTGCCCTTGCCCCGCTTGCCGCCCGCCGCCCGCTTCGGCTTGCGGACCCGCTTGACCGTCTTGCCCCGCAGGCGTCGGTTGGCGCCATCGAGCTGGGTGTCCACCGCGCTCAGGCCATGTCGGGCGACCGCCGCGATACGGGCCGCGTAGCCGCCGGCCGGATCGGGCGAGAGGCCGGGGACCATGGTCGTGCTCAGGACGGCTTGCAGCGCGACGACGGCGCCGAAGCGATCGAGCCCGTCCTGCTGAAGCCGGGCGAGCGCCTGCCGGATGGTCGGGGGCTCGTCGAGGCAGAGCTGGGTCTCGACCGCCGCCTGGAGCGCGACCTGGAGCGTCAGATCCTCCTCCCGCTGGCACAGACCGGGGCTGTCGGGGCCCAGGTGCCACGCGCGCACGGCGTCCATGCGCGCGCCCTCGTCCAGCCGCAGCCAGATCGCCGGGGCGGGCCCGGTCCAGCCGTCGTAGCGCCAGCCGTCGGGGGCCCCGGGCGGGCCGAACCACTCGAGCGCGTCGGCGTCGAGGTCGAACGGCGTCTCGAAGGGCTCGGGCTCTTCCGCGAACACCGCCAGCGTGCGGTCGAGGATCACCGCGCTCAGCGGGCTCGCGCCGGGATCATCCGCCGTCGCCTCGGCGGCCCACGCCAGCCGGCCGGCGCCCTCGGCGTCGCCCCGGAGCGCGGTCCACCACGCGAGCTGCCGGGCCATCTCGACCCAGCGGCGATGCAGACCGCGCTCGACGACCGCCTTCAGCGCCCGCCGCCGCCAGCGCTCGACCACGGCCGGCAGCGCCTCGACCGGCGGCGGCTCGACCTCCAGCGCGGCCAGATCGTCCGAGTCGAGGAACCACGTCCGCCCCACCGGGGTGGACAGCAGCGCCGCCAGCGCGTCGGCCGTGGCCGGCTCGCCCGGCGCGACCGGCGGCGGCGGCGCATCCCACGGGCGGTACACCCGCCGGAGCAGCGCCGCCGCGGCCTCGGCCTCCGGGGGGCAGTGATCGGCCGTCGCCTGCGCCGCCAGCGCCGCCGCCGCCCCGGGCGGGATCTCGACCCACGGCCCGATCGTCTCGGCCAGCGCCGCCCGCAGCGCGGCCGGATCGGTGTCACCGGGGTGGGGGTTCACCCAGCCCGAGCGCGCCTCGGTCGGCAGGCGCACGCAGAGCTGGCCCGGCAGCCACGCCCCGCTCGGCCGGCGCACCTCTACGCTCAGCAGGTACGCGCCCTGCCCGTCGGCCCCCGAGACCCAGGCCCGCGCCTCGGGCCGCGGCGGCGGGCGCTCGGCGAAGGCCACCTCCAGCGCCGCCGCTCGATCGGCGTACCGCAGCCGCGCCGCGCCCCGGGCCGTCGCCGCCGCCTCGTCCATCGCGCGCACGGCATCCGCGTCGGGCACCGCGTCGATCAGCGCCTCGATCTGCGGCTGGATCGCCTCCAGATCGGGGTGCCCCAGGACGCCCCGATAGACCAGCCCCGCCGGCGTGCCCAGCTCGGCGCGCAGCGCCTCGTACGCCTCGAGCATCATCCGCTGCTCGTCGGGCGACCCCTCGGCCAGCTCGTCGGCCAGCTCGGGCGAGTACTCTTCGGGCGCCAGCTCGACGCGCATCACCAGCGCCCGCATGGTCCGCGCGGCGGCGGTCAGCATCACCTCCGGGGGCAGCGTCTCCGCCAGCTCCTCCGCCACGTACGGCTCGAGGCACATGGCCGCGTGGAACGCCAGCGCCCGCATGTCCAGCGCCAGCGCCTCGTCGCCGGCGAGGTGCTTCAGCCGGCGCAGCATCGTGTGTCGGTCGGCGGCGCGGGTGATCTCGGCGAACAGGTCGTCGTCGAACGGCCCCGGCCGCTCGGCGCGCAGGGCCTCCTCGGCCGCCGCGGCGATGGCCCGCCCGTCCAGCTCGGCGAGCGCGAGCTCGACCGACTCGGGCGCGTCGGGCGGCATGTCGAGCAGATCGGCGATGATGTCGCGGCTGGCGACCAGGTCGTGATCGAAGGGCGATGTCCGGGCCATGGGGGCTCCTCGGCGTCGGGGTGGCAGGGGGACTAAGGACGCAGAGGGGCGAAGTGTTCGATCTGCCCGGAATCGACTCGCAATTCACGGGGCCTCGACACCCCTGATGGCGGGAGGTACGTTCCTCACACGGGTTGTCACCCACAGCGACGATCAAGGAGGGACCATGAGCCTCGGAGAAGAAGACGGCCGCCGCCTGCTCGAGTCCCACGCCGACATCCGCGCCGCGCAGGACCCGTCGGCCATCACCGACGCTGCGCCCTTGCAGGGGGCCATCGCCTACACCGCCGGGCGGCTCGCCGAGGCCCGGGCGACGCTGGTCGACGCCATCCGGGAGAGCACCCGCGAGCTGGGCGAGACCGCCGCCGCCCGGGACGCGGGGCAGAAGGCCGCCGCCTATGGCCGCGGCGCGTGGCGCTTCGTGCGCGGGCGCCTCGAGCAGCACCTGCTCAACCCCCCGCCGTCCGCCCTGCCCGAGCGCGACGAGCTCGCCCGGCGGGGCAAGCTGCTCGCCCGGATCGCCCCCCTGCGGGTGAGCGACCTCGGCCGGATGGGGGCCGAGCGCATCACCGGGCACCTCCAGGCGCTGCGGGCGGCGCTCGACGAGCAGGCCGTGCAGCGCGATCTGGACGGGCTGGCGCTCGGGCCGCTCGCCGAGACCCTCGACGACGCCATCGAGCGGCTCGTCACAGCGCTCGGCGACCTCGCCCGCGAGATCGACGAAGACCGCGAAGCGGCCCGCTCGCTGGCCGACGCCCGCAGCGGCCTCGACGGCGCGAGCACCCTGCACGCGATGATCATCGAGGCCACGCTGCGCGACGCCGGGCGCCTCGACCGGCTGGGGCGCTTCGTCAAGGCCCGCGACCCGGCCTACCGCGCCCGCCGCCGCGCGGGGCGCGCGATCGCCGACGAGCCGGAGCTGAGCGGCGCGGTGGACGGCACCGGCATCGAGCCCCCGCCCCCCACCGCCGAGGCGCCGCCCCCCGAGGCCGACCCCGCCTGATCGGCCCGTCGAGCAGCCCTGCCCGACCCCCCGGGAACCCCACTGCAACCCGTCGAGTACCCCTGCCCGACCCCCCGGGAACCCCACTGCAACCCGTCGAGTACCCCTGCCCGACCCCCCGGGAACCCCACTGCAACCCGTCGAGTACCCCTGCCCGAC
>JAUHYW010000007.1 GCA_030426085.1 bacterium
TTCCGCCGCAGCCGCTGCGCGCCGACAGAGGCCGCCCCCCGCCTTCGGCCGCAGCCGCTGCGCGCCGACAGAGGCCGCCCCCCGCCTTCGGCCGCAGCCGCTGCTCTTCGACAGAGGCCGCCCCCCGCCTTCCGCCACAGCCGCTGCTCTTCGACAGAGGTCGCCCCCCGCCTTCGGCCGCAGCCGCGCCCCCGCCGCGCCGCGTTGACAACCCCGGAGGCCGCGCACTCCGTTGGCCGCATGCGAGACGGCCGCGACATCTCGGGGCATCGGACCGTCACCCTGCGGGTGACCGGGCCCGACATGCGACCGTCTCGGGTTCCCAGGGTGGACTCCCTGCGGCCGACGACCGCGCGGCGCGCAAGATCGTCGAGTACCTGACGGGCAGGGGCGAGTCGATCGACATCACCGTGCTCTCGGCGGCCGAGATCCTCGTGAAGGGCGACGTCCATGGCCTCGAGGCGTGGCACGTCGTGGGTCTGGCCCGACAGCTCTCCCTCTGATCCACCCCGAGCCGCCTCGGGGTCGACCCCGCCCCCGCCGCGGTTGATCGGCCGGCGCCGGTCGGCGACGATGCCGCCGATCACGGCCGGCCGATGCGATCGGCGAGAGGGTGCGATGCGCGAGGCGAGCGGGGAGGCACAGGGCGAGCTGCCATTGGCGGCGGCGGGCGAGCGGCCGCGGCTGACGCTGGCCGGGTTGCAGCGGCACCTGTGGGGGGCGGCGGACATCCTGCGGGGGTCGATCGACTCGGCGGATTACAAGCACTACATCTTCGGGCTGCTGTTCTACAAAAGGCTGAACGACGTCTGGCGCGAGGAGTACGAGGCCCGGCTGGCCGAGTACGCCGACGCGGCGCTGGCCGCCGATCCCGAGGAGCACCGGTTCCATATTCCGCCGGGCTGCTTCTGGGCCGACGTGCGGGAGAAGAGCGTCGACATCGGGACCGAGCTGAACATCGCGCTGCGGGCGATCGAGAACGAGAACCCCCGGCTGGCGGGGGTCTTCCAGGACGTCGACTTCGCCCACCGCGAGCGATTCCCCGATCACTTGATCGAGGCGCTGTTGCAGCACTTCGAAAAGCATCGGCTGCGGGTGGCCGACGTGCCGTCGACGATGATGGGGGACGCCTATGAGTACCTGATCGCGGAGTTCGCCGACGACGCGGGCAAGAAGGGCGGCGAGTTCTACACCCCCAAGGCGGTGGTGCGGCTGATGGTCGAGATCCTGCGGCCGACGCCGGGCATGACGGTCTACGACCCCACCTGCGGGGCGGGCGGCATGCTGCTCGAGGCGGTGCACTACATGCAGCGGCGCGGCGAGGACCCCCGGTCGCTGGTGCTGTACGGGCAGGAGAAGAACCTCAACACCTGGGCCATCGGCAAGATGTCGCTGTTTCTGCACGACATCGACGACGCCTTCGTGGAGCGGGGCGATACGCTGCTCGACCCCAAGCATCTGGCGGCGGACAAGAGCGTGAAGGCGTTCGATCTGGTGCTGGCCAACCCGCCGTTCTCGCTCAAGGCGTGGGGCCACGAGGTGTGGAAGAAGGGTGATCCCTTCGGGCGGGATGTCTATGGCTGCCCGCCGAAGTCATACGGTGATCTGGCGTTCGTGCAGCACATGGTGGCGTCGATGGCGCCGGGCGGGCGGATGGCGGTGGTGGTGCCCCACGGGGTGCTGTTCCGGGGCGGGGCCGAGGGCCGGATCAGGGCCGGGCTGCTGAAGGCCGATCTGGTGGAGGCGGTGGTCGGGCTGGGGCCGAACCTGTTCTTCGGGACGGGCATCCCGGCGGCGGTGCTGTACCTGAACCGGGCCAAGCCGGCGGCGCGGGCGGGCAAGGTGCTGGTCGTCAACGGGGACAAGGACTTCGCGCCGGGCAAGAAGCAGAATGTGCTGTCCGGTGCGCATGTGGAGCGGCTGGCGGGCGCGGTGCATGCGTTCGAGGATGTGGATCTGTTCTGCCGGGTGGTCGGGCTGGATGAGCTGGAGGAGAACGGCTTCAACCTGAACCTGACCCGCTATGTGCAGACCGATCCCCCGCCGCCGCCGATCGACGTGCAGGCCGAGGCGGCGGAGCTGCGGCGGCTGATGGCCGAGCGGGACGCGGCCGAGGCCCGGATGATGGGCTGGCCGAGGTGCGCTCTGGGATCGCCAAGAACAAGAACCGGGCGCTGGTGGATCCGGTCGAGGTCGCCTATCTTCGAGTCGCCAATGTGCAAGACGGCTACCTCGACCTCAGCGACGTCAAGACCATCCCGATCGAGCGGGCCGATATCGAGCGGTTCCGGCTCCGCGTCGGCGACGTGCTGATGAACGAGGGTGGCGACATCGACAAGCTGGGGCGCGGCGACATCTGGGCCGGGCAGCTCCCGCTGTGCGTCAACCAGAACCACGTCTTCGCGGTGCGCTGTGGCGAGCGCCTCGAGCCCGAGTTCTTGTCGTATCTGGCCGAGAGTCCATACGGCAAAGCGTACTTCCTGCGAGCGGGCAAACAGTCGACGAACCTGGCGTCGATCAACAAGACCCAGCTCCGGGCGCTGCCCGTGTTGCTGCCTCCGATGAGCGAGCAGACCGCCATCGTCGAGCGAATCGACGCCGTCCAGCGAGCGGTCGAACGATACGAAAGTCAGAGCGAGGGCCTGATGAGACTCAAAGCCGGCCTCCTGCAAGACCTGCTCACCGGCAAGACACGGGTGACCCCATGACGACCCCCACCGAAGAGACCCTGGTCGAGCTGCCCGCGATCCGCACCTTGCGGTCGCTCGGCTACCGGGTCATCGATCCCGCCGACCACCCCACCCTGCGTCCGCGGGAGAGCGACGTGCTCTTCACCCCGCTGCTCGTCGACGCCCTGATGCGGCTCAACGACATCGACGAGGGCACCGCGCGCAGCCTCGCGGCGCAGTACGCCGCCATCGACGACAACCAGACGTGGCTGGCGCGGCTGCGCAATCAGTCGTCGCTCAAGCCGCCCGAGGAGCGCGATCACCGCACGATGCGGCTGGTCGACTTCGACGACCCCGACAACAACGACTTCGCGGTGACCCGGCAGCTCCGGGTCAGGGGGTCGGCGGTCCGCAAGCCCGATCTGGTGGTCTACCTCAACGGGGTGCCGGTGGTGGTCATCGAGCTGAAGAGCCCGCTGAGCCCGGCGCAGGACACCTTCGAGGCCATCCAACAGATCCGGTCGGCCGAGCGCGAGGTGCCCCGGCTCTTCCGCTCGAACCTGTTCAACATCGCCAGCAATGACCTCGCCTTCCGCTTCGGCGCGACGGGGGCTCCGGTCGAGTTCTGGTCCGACTGGCGCGATCCGTGGCCCCGCGATCGGTCGGAGTTCGCCGACGCGACGGCCCGGGGGCTGTACGCGCTGCTCGAGCCCCGGCGGCTGCTCGACATTCTGGCCCATTACATCGTCTTCGAGACCCGCGACGGCAAGACGGTGAAGAAGGTGTGTCGCCATCAGCAGTATCGGGCGGTGTCGAAGATGGCGCAGCGGGTGGCCGAGGGGCGCCACCGGGCGGGGCTGGTGTGGCACACTCAGGGCAGCGGCAAGAGCCTGACGATGGTGTTCGCGGCGCTCAAGCTGAAGCTGCGCCGGGGCACGGCCGATCCCCGCATGCCCAACCCCGATCTGCTGGTGGTGACCGATCGGGTGGCGCTGCACGATCAGCTCACGAAGACCTTCCACGCGGCGGGCGTGCCCAACGTGCAGAGCGCCGACGCCATCGATCGGCCGACGGACGCCGAGGGGCGGCCGATCCACCCGCCCGAGGGCAAGAAGGAGACGAAGGTCTATCTGCGCGAGGCGCTGCGCGCGCCGGGCAATGGGCGGGTGCTGCTGTCGACCATCTTCAAGTTCCATTGGGGCGATGCCCGGCTGACCGAGGGGTCGCCGGCCGAGCGGGCGGCGGCGCTGGAGGCCCTGGCGGCGCCGGGGTCGGGCGGCTGGATCGTGCTGGTCGACGAGTGTCATCGCACCCAGGAGAAGGATCTGGGGGCCTATCTGCGGGCCATCCTGCCCGACGCGGTGCGCTTCGGCTTCACCGGCACCCCGGTCGAGAAGGGTGATCGGGATACGTTCGAGAACTTCGGCGCGCCCGGTGAGCGGTACCTGGACAAGTACGGCATCGACGACGCGGTGGCCGACGGGGCGACGGTCCCGGTGCTGTATCAGGCGCGGTGCACCGAGTGGCACCTGCACGACATCGGGCTGGACGTCGCCTTCGATCAGCAGTTCGCCGATCTGCCCGAACGGCACCTCGCAGAGCTGAGGCGGCGGGGGGTGACGAAGGGTGATGTGGCGCGCCTCGAGTCGCGCATCAAGGTCATCGCGCTCGATATCTGGCTCCACTACACCGCCCATGTGATGCCCGATGGCTACAAGGGTCAGGTGGTGGCCATCGATCGCCGGGCGTGCGTGGCCTACAAGCAGGCGCTCGATTTCATCATCACGACGTGGCTGGTCGAGTGCGATGGCATGGGCGAGGCCGAGGCGGCGGCCGCGGCGAAGGCGATGAGCGTGTGCGTCTACAGCCCGGCGCAGCACGACAAGGAGAAGTACCCCGAGCTGGTGGCCTATCAGCTCGATGAGAAGGAGACTCAGCGGGCGGTGGACGACTTCCGGGATCCGAGTCATCCGCTGCGGCTGCTCATCGTGTGCAACAAGCTGCTGACCGGCTTCGACGCGCCGGTCGAGCAGGTGATGTATCTGGACAACCCGCTGACCGATCACAACCTGCTGCAAGCCGTCGCCCGCACGAACCGCGTCTTCACCGGCGGTGGGGGGCGCAAGCCGCACGGGATGGTGGTGGATTACATCGGGGTGACGCATAAGCTGGACGCGGCGCTGGCGGCGTATCGCAAGTCGGATGTGGCCGGGGCCCTGCGCGATCACTCGGCGCTGGCGGGTCGGCTCGCGGCGGCCCATCGGGCGTGCATGGATCTGATCCGCCAGGTGCCGCTGGATGATGATCCGAAGGCGGACGCCCTGGCCATCGTGCGCCACCTGGGGTCGCTGGATCGGTGGTATCTCTTCCGGGGCGAGGTGGATGGCTTCGTCCGGGCGTATCAGGCGCTGGCCCCCGATTCGCGGGTGCTGATGTACAAGGGCGATCTGTTGCGGGTGACGGCGGCCATCCCCTACGGGCGGCTGGAGATCGAGAAGGTCGAGCCGGATCCCGACTGGAAGCGCTACAGCGCCAAGGTGCGGGGCATGCTGCGGGCCCACCTCGAGGTGACCGGGCTGGCGACGACGTGCAAGGTGCGCGATCTGTCCGATCCGCGGTTCATGGACGACTTCGAGGTCGACGCTCGGGATGAGGCGGCGCTGCATACGGCGGCGGTGCGCAAGCTGACCGAGCTGAAGTCGATCACCCGCGAGCGGGCGGCGCTGGATCCGGCGCGCTACGGCAAGTTCAGCGATCGGGTGAAGCAGCTCATCCGCGATTTCGAGATGGGGGTCGTCGACGAGCGGGCGGTGCTGACGGAGGCCCGCTCGCTCGTGGATGGGGTGCAGGGTGAAGACCGGGCGCACCTGGGCACCGGGCTGGGGCCGCGGGCGTATTCGATCGCGATGATCCTGCGCCAGTTCGCGCCGGCGGGCGCTGGGGGTGCCGGGGGCGCTGAGGGCGCTGAGGGCGCTGAGGGCGCTGAGGGCGCCGGGGGTTCGGGTCCGTCGGCGCTGGCCGAGGCGGCGGCGGCGATCGACGCGCTGTACGCTTCGGACGCGTCGGCCCCCCGGCTGTGGCAGGTGCGTGAGGAGCTGCGCCGGGGGCTGCGGCGTCAGGTGCGCCAGTTGGTCCTGCCGCTGGGGTTGGAGGGCTGGCAGAAGCGGGTGCCCAACGCGGTGGAGGCTTTCGCCCTGCGTCACTACGCGAAGGAAGAGAAGCCATGAGCGGTGTGCTTCACATCGGCGAGCTGAGCGTCCCCTACGCGGTGAGGGCGTCGGCCCGCGCCCGGCGCAAGCGCATCGAGGCGACGGCCGACGGGGTGCGGGTGGTGGTGCCCGAGGGGACCCCGCCGGGCGAGGTGGCGGCGTTCGTCGAGGCCCGGCGGCGGTGGGTGTTCGACGCGGTGCAGGCGGCGGCCGAGCGGCGGCGCATGATGCGGGTTCAGCGGTACGCCTCGGGGGCGAAGCTTCAGTATCGCGGGCGCTGGCTGATGCTCGAGGTGGCGCCGGGTCGGGTCGAGGCGGCGCGGGTGGTCTGTCGGTCGCGGTTCCAGGTGACGGTGCCCGAGGGGCTGGACGGGCCGGCGCAGGCCGAGGCGGCCCGGGCGGCGCTGGATGGCTGGCTGCGCGATCGGGCGCTGCGCGCGCTCCGCCGCTTCGCCCGGGTGCACGCGGCGGGGCTGGGGGTGGCGCCGGCGGGGGCGCGGCTGTCGGAGAGCCGGTCGCGCTGGGGGTCGTGCGGTCGGGATGGTGTCATCCGGGTGCATTGGCGGCTGGTTCAGGCGCCGACGGCGGCGATGGAGTATGTGGTGGCCCATGAGCTCGCGCATCTGATCGAGCGGCATCACGGTCCGGCGTTCTGGGCGACGCTGGCCCGCACGCTGCCCGATTGGGCGCTGCGCAAGTCGATGCTCGAGCGGTGGGAGTCGGCGCCCCGGGCGGTGTGAGGGGCAGCAGGAGGCGGTGCGGAGCGGGTCTCCGGTGGTCGGGTCGGCCGGGGGCGTCGCACCGGGCGGGGCCGCGGGTTCACGGTGAAGCGGGGGGCCTCGATCGCAGCCACTGCACCAGCCGGGCGTAGTCATCGGCGGGCGCGTCGCGCCCGGCGGGGCAGGTCAGGCCCCGGTCGACGAACACGCCCACGTCGAAGGCGTCGTGGTAGGCCGGCGCGGCGTAACACTGCGCGGCGGCGTCCAGGGCGGGCAGCACCAGGAAGACGCCGTCGGGCCGACGCCCGCCCAGCCGCAGCCCGTCGCGATAGTGATGGGTCACCGGCAGGTGATCGGTCTCGACGGTGTGCTTCGAGGCGGTGAACTTGGCGTCGAGCACCAGCCAGCGGATCGCGCCCTCGGGCGAGGTGATCTCGACGGTCACGTCCGGGCGTCGCTTGCAGTGCAGGCTGAACCGCCCGTCGGACCAGTCCCCGCCGGCTTCGCGGTGGGCCGAGGCCGCGATGAACTCGATCTGGTTGCCCACCCGGACCGTCCAGCCGCCGCGGCGGGCCTCGGCGAAGGCGTCCTCTGCGGGGCCGACGCACAGGCCGGTGGCCGCGAACCGGGGCGGCGTCCAGCGCCAGCCGGGGCCGAGCGCGGCGCGCACGACCCGGACGACGCGGCACCAGACGTACTGCTCCCACAGGTCGTAGGCCGGGCGCAGGTGCGCGTCGACGAGCCCGGTGATCGCGGGGCGCACGGCCGGGCGCTGCAAGCGGCGGATGATGCGCATCGCCTCGCCGTACAGCGGGTCGTCGGCGAAGACCTGCTCCGCGCCCGGCGTGGGGCGCGCCGGCTGTACACCGCGCCAGATCGGGCGCCTCGCGGCGCGCTCGATCTCGCCTCGGGCCCACGCCAGCCGCGCGGTGCGTCGGGCGACCTCGGCCCGCTGCGCTTTGACCCCCGGCGTGCCCTTCCGGCTCTCGATGAAGGCGTCGAAGGCCGCCCGGCTCTCGTCGACGCGGCGCAGGAGCCCCTTCAGCGCGTGCAGCAGCGCCCGGTTCGCCGGGTGGTCCAGCGTCGACCGGGCGACCGGCACGTCGAGCCGGGGGTGACCGCCCGGGGCCGGCGCCCGGCGGATCGCCGCCGCCACGGCCGGTTGGCGGGCCAGCGCGGTCAGCGTGCGGGTGTCGACCTGGCCGACGTGCTCGATGTGGCGGCTGCCCCGGCCGGGGCGCAGCATGCGCAGGGGTTGGCGCTCGATGCGCCCCAGCGCCGTCAGCAGCCGGGGCAGCCACACGTCGAGCGCGGCGATGTGCAGCCGGGGCGGGGGCGGCGCGTCGGCGTCGGCCCCGTCGAGGTCGCCCGACCGCGCGCCGCCGGTCGCGCCCCACGGCAGGTGGGCGTGCGCGTCGACGAGGTGCCGGACGAGGCGCTCGATGGCGGTCCGCCCGTCGGGGAAGATGGCGCCGTCGGGCAGGACCTCGGTCGCCAGGGGCAGGTCGCGATCGGCCAGACGCACCACGATCGAGACGGTGCCGACCCAGCAGCCGGCGTCGAAGGCGGTCGTCCACCACAGCGCGGGCGCCCGCCCCTTCTTCGCGAATTCGGCCGCCCGCCACTGTCCGTCGACCATGAGGCCCCGGGGCGCGGCGTCGCCCTGGACCGCGAGCAGGATGCGCGATCCGCAGTGCCCGACAGCGGTGGCTTCGAACGGCGGGCCCTTGCGGCCGACGACCCGGAGGATGGCGCTCACGACCAGAAGCGGGCCACGCCGATGGGGCCGTTCAGCGCGTCGACCATGCGCCGGGCCCGGGCGCCGGCGCGCTCCAGGCCCTTGGCGTCGCAGATCTCGACGACGGCCTCCAGCGCCGCGCCGAGGTGGCCGTGGTCGTCCCCCCGGAGACGGGGCAGGATCTTGGAGAAGGTCACGCTGTCGAGCGTGCCCGCGTCGGCCCGGCCGGCGGCGCGGCAGATCGCCAGGACCTCGTCGCAGATCCGGTAGCCGAAGTGGCGCCCGGCCGCCTCGAGCGGGGTGTACAGCGCGGCGAGCAGATCGGCGACCGGGTCGAGCAGCTCGGCGTCGGTCTGCCGGGCCCGCCACGCGCCGATGTCGATGGCGCTCATCTCCCACACGAAGGCCCGGTCGAGCACCTTGTCGGAGAGCGCCTGGGTCGTGGCGTCCATGTTCACCGTGCCGATGACGAACAGGTTGCGCGGCCAGCGGACGACCGGCGGCACGCCCTGGATCGGGCGCCCCAGGTCGTGCAGGCGCAGCCCGGCGTCGGGGTTCTCCATGGCGGTGAGCAGCGGCGCCATGTAGTGCTCGACCCGGGCGAGGTTCATCTCTTCGAGCACCAGGACGTGGGGCAGCGTCGGGCGCCGGGCGGCGCTCAGCAGCAGGGTCAGCGCGCCGGAGCGGTGCCACCGGGGCGGTTTGAAGAGCAGGTTGGGGTGGCCGAGCAGGCCGCTGGGGTCGGTCCAGTCGGGGCGCACCGCGACGAACCGCCGGTGGCTCTCGGGGGCCTCGACCCCGGCGACGGCGCACACGGCGGCGGCGTAGAGCCGGGCGAAGGTGGACTTGCCGGTGCCCGAGAGGCCGCCGATGACGGCGAACCGCCGGTGCGGCAGCGCGGTGAGCGCGGCGTGCAGCATGGGCAGCATGTCGTCGGGCCAGACATGCCGGTCGCCGTCGGCGGCGTCGAATGCGGCCTGCACGGCGTCGAGCGGCAGGTCGACGAGGTCGCCGGCGGGCCACGTCGCGAGCCAGTGGGCGGGATCGTGGATCTCGACAGTGCTGGTGGCTTCGGTGGGGCCGTCGACCGGCTCGGCGGGCGCGTCGACGACGGTGCCTTCGGGCAGCGGCAGGTCGCTGATGTGATGGGCGAGCAGGCTGTACCAGATCTGTTCATCGAGGGTGTCGGGCTTGCCCAGGCGATCCCACAGCGCGTCGAGGAGCAGGCGGTGCTTCTGCATGACGCCGGCCTTGGGGGGCATGAGGCCGAGGCGGGCGAAGGATCGGTCGAGGCGGGGCTCGTAGACGATGCAGGTGACGTCCCATGGGCGGAGGACGGCGAAGATGCGGATGAGGCGGGCTTTGGGGCGGATGGTGACGAGGTTGCGGCGGAGCATGTACTCGAGGATGGCAGTCAGAGCGTCGTCGAGATCCGCGTTGTCGGGGTTCGGCGAGGAGTCGCGCAGCGCCATGATCTGGACGGCCAGGTCCTTGTCGCTGAAGGCTTGATCTTTGACGACGGCACGTCGCCCCGCCCCGACAGCGATGGTCGTCTCGGGCAGCTCCCACAGCGTCCTCATGAAATCGTATGAACTGCTCTGGCCATGGCTCGGGGGGATGCCACCATCTCCTCTTGCCTTCTGCGCCCGCTGCACAACGTCCAGATAGGAGGCATGCTGTCTCCCCCGCTTGCTCTTGACCGCAGCCAGTTCGGCCTTCAGATCGATCATCCTGCCCTCCGCATGAAGCCCCGCCGTCATCCCACGGCGCCCGTCCCTTGGCAACAGCCCCGTCAGCCAGCGTCACCGACCCCGCCCACCGATCCGGGCGACGTTCCGGGATCGTGCGCCGCGGGCACGGCGCCGCGCGGGCGGGGCGGCGGCACGCGATCTGCAATCGGACGGGGCCCATGACACGACCTGGGAGTCTGCCGATGCGGGGGATCCTCCGAGTCTGCCTCGCGCTGGGTCTGGCGGGCGCCGTCGGGTGCTCGACCGCCGCCCGCGTCCGGCTGGACGATCGGACGCGAGTCTCGGGGCGCATCGTCGGGGGCGACGCCGAGGTGATCCGCGTCGAGACCGCCGACGGGCCGACCGTGATCCCCCGCGACCGCGTCGCCGCGATCGCCCACCCGGGCAAGGGCGCCTTCATCTACGGCGTCGTCGGCCTGGTCGTCGCGCTGGGCCTGGTCGGCCTCGGGAGCTACGCGGTGTATCAGGTCGAGACCAGCGCCGACAGCGACCCCCAGGACGGCCTGGCGTCCCTGCCGCTGGTCGCGGGCGGCGTCGGGCTGCTGGTCCAGTCGTCGGTGGCCGGCTGGGGCTGGCGGACGTGGCAGAGATCGCTGGAGGCGGCCGAGCCGCCGGGCGGGCGCCATTGATCGGCGGGGCGCGGTCCCCCACCCTGGAGCGGAGGACGCCCGACGAGGTCACCCATGCGCATCGCGCCCACCCTGCTCGCCCTCGGCCTGCTCTGCCCGGCCGCCTTCGCCCAGAGCCCGCCGTGCAGAGAGTTCACCAACGCCCAGGGCAAGCGGGAGACCCGCTGCTCGTGGGAGGACTTCGACGCCGACAAGCCCTTCGCCGGGGTGCATCGGACCAAGAGCGGGAGCAAGCAGTTTCGAAAGTGCGTGCGCTACCTGGAGAAGCTGCACGGGGGCAAGGCGGCGGGGCGGGCGCCGAAGTGCAACAACATGATGAAGTGCGAGATGGCCGCCCGGAAGCCGGGTCCGTTCGACGCGGCGGGCTGCCTGCGCAGCGCGTCGTGGGATGGGCGGTCGGGCACGGCGCGCGGCCGGGCGACCGGGCCGAGCCGGGGGGCGAAGCCGGCGATCCCCCGGGTGTCGAAGGCCGAGAAGGCGTACCGCGCGGCCGACGCGCCGCTGCGCAAGCGTTGCCTGGACGGCGACAAGGCGGCGTGCCGCGCGCGGGAAGAGCTGCTCCAGCGCGAGCAGATGCGCGAGGCGCTGGAGTTGTGCGAGAAGCGCCAGCGGGGCTGCGTGAAGGCGAAGCGGCTGGTGCAGCAGGTGTGCGGCGACGACGCGACCTGCGCCGGGCGCAAGCGCTGGGCGAGGATCGAGGCCGACCGCGCGCGGCGGTCGCGCAAGTCCCAGCTCGCGCGGGCGAAGCGCAAGCGCGCGGCGCAGGGCCGGAAGGGCGGGTCGAAGAGCGGGTCGAAGGCGCCGGCGAAGGCGGGCAATGGCCCGCTGGTGGCGCTGGATCCCGGCGCGCGGCCGTGGACCAAGGCGCTGTACCGCGACGGCGATCGGCTGCTGCCGGGCACCTTCCGCGACACCAAGGCGAAGCAGCCGGGGCACGCCCGGATGCGGGTGGCCGACAAGCAGACGATCGAGGTGCCGCTGGCCGGGGTGTACGTCAACGACTGGACCGTGGGCAGCGCGGTGGAGTGTCGGGCGACGGGCGACGACGCCTACACCCCGGGCGTGATCCGGATGATGTCGGGCTACGACATCGAGCTGGATGGCAGCCGGGTGGCGTCCTATTGGGACTGCCGCGACCCGCGGCCGGTGCCTTGATGCCGTGGGCCGTCAGCGCGGCGCGGCGATCACCCCCACGTTGCGCGGGCTGATCGCCAGCGGCCACAGCCGGCCCAGCGCGGCGCGGTGGCCTCGGCGGACGAGGTACAGCGCGCGGTCGCAGTTGATCTGGATCTCGAGCACCCGTCCGAGCGGCTGGCGGGCGATGGACCAGCGGCGGGTGCGGCCGTAGTCGGCGCGGCCGATGGCTTCGAAGCGGCGCAGCTCGGCGGCGGTGGGGGGATCGAGGCCGCGGTGGGCCAGCACCCGGGCGGCGAGATCGGGGAAGGCGTCTTGTGACCGGCGGCGGTTGAGGCCGCGCAGCGCGTCGCCCGACTCCAGGTCGAGGCCCCGGCTGCGCAACAGCGCCAGGACGCCGGCCCGGCGGGCGCGGGCCGCGATGTTGGCCCGCAGGCTGACCTCGATGCCGTGGGGGCCGACGCTGATGTTGGCCAGCCCGAGGCGGTCGCGGGTGAGTGGGACGTCGGCGAGGGGGCCGCCGGGCACGAGCGGGGCCCGGGCGGGCTCGGGGCGCTTCTGGAGGCAGCACGAGGCGAAGGCGACGGCGGCGCCGACCTCGGCGGCGCGGGCGACGAGGCGGTCGGTCAGGGCGCCGCAGGCGTGCAGGCCCACCAGCAAGTCATCGGATGTGATGGCATCGGTCGAGCCATCGGCGAAGACATCCACCGCTTCGAAGCGGGCCCGATCGCCGGCCAGGGCCCGGGCGGTGGCGACCCGGACGGGGTCCAGCTCGAGGCCGAGGGCTTCGACGCGCAGGGCGTCGGCGAGGTGCCGGGTGAGGTGGCCGTGGCCGGCGCCGACGTCGACGATACGCCGGGCGGCGGGGCGGCGGTGCAGGAGCGCGGCGGCGAAGGCGGCGAGCTGGGCCCGCTTGCGCAGGGAGACCCGGCGGGTCGGGGCGCCTTCGGAGTCCACGTCCGGTGGGCCGAGCGGGGGCAGCGCGCAGATCGCGTCGGCTTCGGCGAGCATCGCCCGCAGGTCGGCCGGGGCCCCGAGCGCGGCGGCGTGGGCCGCGAGGCCGTCGTCTTCGCAGGCGACGAGGGCGTCCTCGGGCAGCGATCCGAGGAATTCATGCCATCCCCGAGCGGTGACCCAGCCCGGCGGCTCGACCCGGGGGCGCTCGCAGACGATGTCCCAGTGATCGCGCAAGAGGCGCCCGGCGCGCTGCCATCGCTCTTCGATGGCATCGGATGCCAGCGGCGTGGGTTCACTCATCCGGGCTCAGGTGCACGTGGGGCGTGCCGCCGCCGCGGACCTCGATGGTCCGATCGGCGACGCCCCGGGTGAGGTAGGCGGTCAGGTCGACGCCCATCTCGGCCAGCGCGGCGAGGTGGGTCCGGCGGGCGGACTGGCGGCGGGCCTCGACGTCGGCGCTCAGATCGGCGTCGCGCCGGGCCTGGGTCCGCTCGGCGTCCCGCCGGTCGCCCTCGGCCCGCAGCCGGGCCTCGGCCTCGCGGCGCTCGACCTCGAGGCGCTGTTCGAAGGCGCTCAGCTCGGCCTTGCGCTCGTGGTCGGCCCGGGCCAGCGTGCGCTCGAGCTTGAAGTCGGAGAGCTCCTGGGCCTGCTGCTCGGTCTGGCGCTCGAGCTGGAGCCGGGTCCGGGTCTGGATGGCTTCGTCGTGCATCTTCTGGAGCGCCGGCGGGGCGCCGTAGCCCCGGTAGACGACCTTGTGCATGCGGTAGCCGCACTGCTCGGCCCGGGCGGTGAGCTGGCGGTAGGTCGAGAGGTCGTTGAGCTTGTCGGTGTGGGCCTTGAACGCCTCGAAGTCGTGGCGGCTGAGGAACTCGACGGTGTCCGAGGTGGCGGCGTTGACGAAGTCGCCGATGGGGTCGTGGCTGGTGACCAGCATCTTCTCGATGTCGACCAGCTCGAAGAAGAGCATCAGCTTGATGGTGAGCACCGCGTCGTCGGCCGTCCGCACGTCGGTGACGTCGTGGTACATCTGGTCGGGCATCATCCACAGCTTCTGGAAGACGAGCGCGTTGGGCACCTTGGCCCCGCCGACCGATCCGTGCCACGAGAAGGTGTGCAGCCACTCGCCGGGGGATGGCATGAAGACCGCCGGGCCGTGCTCGATGCGCCGGGTGACGGCGCCCTCGGCCTCGCTGTAGACGACGACGGCCTCCTTGTCGGCGATCTGGAGGGTCTCTTCGCGGGTGATCGAGCGGTGCACCCGGGGGTCGAGCCAGCAGTGGGCCGGGCCGACGAGGTGCTCCTGACTGCCGTCGCGGAAGCGCACGACGAGGAACTCGCCGGGGTGGGCGATGTAATGCTGCATCGGCTCGAAGCGCCGCCCGATGCGCCAGATGCGGCGGGGGCCCTCGGCGACCTCGATGTCGCCGCCGCGGCGGGTCACCAAGACCCGCTGTCCGTCTTCGACCGTGTACCAGAACATGCTGTAGCGCCCCCGTCGGGTGGTGTCGCGTCCGTCGCCGCCGTGGGCCCCGCCCTGTCCCGGCGGAGCGCCGCCGCGGCGCCGCGACTGGGCGAGGCCTGGCGACATCTCCGGCGGCAGGGTGGTCAGGTCGGTCTGGGTGCCGTGGGCGTCGGCGTAGCTCGCCGCCCGGGCCTTCATGGGGGCGGGCGCGCTGACCATGGCCTCCTGCAGCGCGCCGGCCTTCTTGTTGTAGCGGTATTGGCGCTCCATCGGTCCTCCTCGCGGCGCTCCCCCGCGGCCGGCGGCAGTGTACCGCACGGCGCGCGGGGTAAGGGCCTGGAAGCAAATTACTCGGATAGGCGAGGGCGTGAGGTCGGCCCCCAGTCGCCAGCGCCCCCGCAGCCGGCGACGCAGTCGCACCCGGGGTGCGGCGAGGGGGCCAAGCCCACGACCCGACGGGGCGTAGGCCCGGGTCGAGGCGCGCAGCGCGGAGAGCTGGCGAGGAGGAGAGCGGCGAATGGGGGTCGAGATCGCGGCCGCAGCCCGAGAAATTTGCTGACGGGCCCTAACAACATCGGCGGCGACCCGTAGGCCGGGGCACACATCTCGTCGGAGGTCGCCATGTCCCGCATCGTCCTGCTCTGCGCGCTCGCGCTGGCCGTCATCATCGTCTCGGGGGGCGACGCCCGGGCCGAGGCCCGCCCGGTGGTCGTCGAGTTGTTCACGTCCGAGGGCTGCTCGTCGTGCCCCCCGGCCGACGACGCGCTGGCCGAGCTGGCCCGCAGCGGCGCGGCGGCGGGGCGGCCGATCATCGCGCTGGCGTGGCACGTCGACTATTGGGATCGCCTGGGCTGGCCCGATCCGTTCGCCCGCCACGCGTACACCCAGCGGCAGACGGCCTACGCCCGGGCGCTGGGCGCGCGGGGGCTGTATACGCCGCAGGCGGTGGTCGACGGGCGGACCGATGTGGTCGGCAGTCGGAAGGGGCGGCTGGTGCAGGCGATCGAAGCGGCGCGGGCGCGGGCGCCGGCGGCGACGGTCACGGCGAAGGTGGCCCGCGCGGGGCGGCGGTTCACAGTGACCCCGGCGGTGGTCGGCGCGCCCGAGGGGGCCCGGGTGCTGGTGGCGCTGACCGAGAGCGGGCTGTCGGTGAAGGTGCCCCGGGGCGAGAACGCGGGGCGTACGCTGCAACACGATCACGTCGTGCGGGCCTTCGTCGAGGGCGCGCCGGGCGCGGCGCTGGCGTTCGAGGCGCCGGCCGGGGTGCGGCTGGCCCGATCCCGGGTGGTGGTGCTGGTGCAGGCGCCCGATCGGTCGATCGTCGCCGCGACTTCGGTGCGCCCCGCCGGTTGACGGGATCGAGGGGTGTCGGGTCGACGCGACACCGCCCGCTGTCGCCGCTGCCTGACTGTCAGGCGGCCGAAGTGCAGATTCCGCACGTCCCCCACCCCGCGGGCGCCGCCGCCCCACGTATTTCTGCCTGTAAACCGGATTCGGGTCGTTGGCATCGCGCTTGCTCTTCTGTCGGGCACACCCCACGGAGGAGACATCTCATGAAGCGTGCGACCCAGCGCATGTGGCTCACCCTCGGTCTGGCCTTCGCGGTCACCGGGTGCGCCACCGAGGAAGAGCTGAACGACTTCGGCGACCAGGTCGAGGCCGAGCTCGCCGCCCAGCGCGGCGGCGCGAACCCCGAAGGCGACGCGCAGCAGGACGGGCGCCAGAACCGCGGTGACCGGGATGGCCGCCAGGGCGACGATCGCCAGCCGCCGCCCCCGCCGGGCGACGACGGCGACGTGGAGCGCTTGCCCCCGCCGGAGGATGGCCCCGACGGCCCGGACGGCCGCCAGCCGCCCCCGCCGCCCGCCGGTGACGACGGGGACGATCGCCAGCCGCCGCCCCCGCCCCCGGGCGAGGATCCCATCGACGAGGGTCCCATCGACGAGGGCCCCATCGACGACGAAGGTCCCATCGACGACGAGGATCCCATCGACGACGGGGATCCCATCGACGACGGGGATCCCATCGACGACGGCCCGGATGACTTCGCCCGGCCCCTCGCCCCGAGCCCGGCCGACAACCCGATCAGCGCCGACAAGGTCGAGCTGGGCCGGCTGCTGTATTGGGATCCCATCCTGTCGGGCGACGGCGACGTGTCCTGCGCGACCTGCCACCACCCGGACTTCGGCTACGCCGACGCGCTGCCGCTCTCGATCGGCGTGGGCGGCGACGGCGTCGGCCCGAACCGCCGTGGCGCCACCCGGGCCGGGCGCAACGCGCCGACGGTGCTCAACACCGGGCTCAACGGCTGGCTCGACGAGGACACGCTGCCCAACCCGAGCACCGCGCCGATGTTCTGGGACGTGCGGGCCCGCAGCCTCGAGACCCAGGCGCTGGGGCCCATCGTCAACGCCGAGGAGATGCGGGGTGACGCCTACAGCGAAGAGGACGCCCTCGACGTGGTCGTCGGCCGGCTGCTGGACAACGACACCTACGTGGCGCTGTTCAGCGAGGTCTTCGGCGGCGCGCCGGAGGACGCGGTGACCGCCGAGAACCTGGGCAAGGCCATCGCCGCCTTCGAGCGGCACCTGTCGCGGCCGAACAGCGCCTTCGACCGGTGGCTGGCCGGGGACGACCGGGCGATGACCGCCCAGCAGGTGCGCGGGTTCAACACCTTCAACCGGGTCGGCTGCGACCGGTGCCACACCGGGCCGATGTTCAGCGACTACCGGCTGCGCCGCATCGGGGCCCCGAACAACACCGGCAACCCGACCGACGCCGGCGACGGCGACCACCGCTACCGCACCGCGAGCCTGCGCAACATCGCCGAGACGGGGCCCTACATGCACGGCGGCACCTTCGCCACGCTGGGCCAGGTCTTCGCCTTCTACCGCCGCCCGGGCACCCAGCCCCCGCCGGGCCAGGGCGTGCTGCCCCGCGACCTGGGGCCGGTCGACCGGCTGGTGCTCGGCCTGCGCTTCAACGGGCAGGACGAGGCCGACATGACCGCCTTCCTCCGGGCGCTGAGCGACGACGGCGTCGACACCGCCCGCCCGATCACCGTGCCCAGCGGGCTGCCCGTCGGGGGCAACCTCTGAGCCCGCCCGAGCGGCCCCGCCCGGGGCCCGCCGTCTCCTCTGTCCTTCCGTATTGCGCTGCCCGGCTGCGGTCTACCGCGTCGTTGCCCGCCGCCGCCCCCGGCGGCATGATGGGCCCATGCAGCGCTTCGTCTTCGACCTCACCATCACCGCCGACGAGTGGCTGGCGTACTACCGCGGCGCCGCCCGGCACGTCGTGGCCACCGCCCGCGACGGCCGGCGGGTGAAGTTCGCCGCGAGGCACCTCCAGCGCTTCGTCACCCGGGGCGGGGTGCGGGGCACCTTCGAGATGGTCGTCGACGACGCCCACGATCTGGTCCGCTTCGAGCGGGTCGGGCCGGCCGGGCGATGAGCCGATGATCTGCGCCCGCTGCGGAGCCGACACCGCCGACGAGACCTGCACCGCCTGCGGGGCCGACGCCCGGCTGGACGGGCGCTATCGGCTCCAGGCGCTGCTGGGTCAGGGCACCCACGGCATGACCTGGAGGGCGCTGCGGCCGGACGACACCCCGGTGGCGGTCAAGATGGTCAACCTGGGCGCGGGGCTGGCCGGCGAGCGGCGGGCGGCGCTGGACCGCGAGGTGGCGGTGCTGCGGGCGCTGGATCACCCCCGCATCCCGGCGATGCTCGACGACTTCACCACCCGCAGCGGCATGACCCGCTACCGGTGCATCGTGCAGACCTTCGTCGACGGGCCCGATCTGGCGGCGGTGGTCGCCGGGCGCCGGGCCTCGGTGGTCGACGTGCTGGGCTGGATCGCCGACATCGCCGACGTGCTCGACTGGCTGCACGGCCTCGCCCCGCCGATCATCCACCGCGACATCAAGCCGCAGAACATCCTGCGCCGCAGCGACGGGGCGCTGGTGCTCATCGACTTCGGCTCGGTGCGGGACACCGTCGTCGAGACGCTGGGCGGCACGATGGGCATCGGCACGGCGGGCTACATGGCGCCGGAGCAGATCACCGGCGACGTGGGGCCCCGCAGCGACGTGTTCGCGCTGGGGGCGACGGCCATCGAGCTCTTGATCCGGCGGCCGCCGCACGAACTGCGCGAGCGCGGGGGGCGGCTGGTGTGGCCCGGGGAGCAGTTCCCCCCGGCGGTGACGGCGCTGGTCGATCGCATGGTCGACCCCGACCCGACGCGGCGCCCGACGGCGGCCGCGGTGCGCGAGGCGGCCCGGCGGCTGGCGGCCGATCCCGACGCACCGCCCGAGCGGCCGCCGGTCCGGCTGGCGAAGGTGGTGGGGCCCGCGCCGCCCACGGGCGATGACCCGCCGTCCGGCGCGCTCGCGCCGGTCGAGCCGCCGCTGCCGGCCATCGCTCGCCGCAGCCGAGCGGATCGGGCGCGCAACGCCCTGGCGCTCCAGGTCTTCGGGGCCTTCGTCGGGCTGTGCGCGGCGCCGTTCGCCGCCGAGATCAGCGCCTGGGCCGGGCTGATCAGCGCCCCGCTCTCGCTCTACGCGGCCTACAACGGCTGGCGGGCGGGCTCGAGGTGGGCCGGCGGGGTCGCGCTGAGCGTCTTCGCGGTGATCCTGGGCCTCTTCGTCGTGGTCAACCTGTTCAGCATCGGCCCCCGCGATGCCCGGACCTTCTTCCCGATCGTGCTGGTGCCCTATTACCTGCTCGCCGCCCGCCCGACGGTGCGCGCGTTCGGGGAGCTGGCCGCGATCCGCGAGTCCCCGGAGACCGCCGCGCTGCCGGTCCCCGCGGTCGGGCTGCCCGCGCTGCGGCGGCGCGCGGTCCGCTGGAGCTGGCTCAGCGGGGCGGCGATGGTCGCCGCCGGGCTGGGCGCGTTCGAGGACATCGAGAGCTACATGATCTCGGCCCCGGTGGCGGCGGCGCTCGGCGTCTGGACTTTCAGCCGGGGGCGCCTGGCCCGCATGCCCGCGGTGCAGTGGCTGGGGCTGTCGATGCCGACGATGGCGCTGAGCCTGTTCGTGGCGCTCGAGTTCTTCCACATCAGCTATTGGGACCACCGGCACACCCTGGCGCCGCTGATGCTGATCTACGGGGTGCTGGTGGCCCTGGGGGCGATCGCGATCGGCTTCACGACGCCGAAGGATCCCCCCGCCTGACGGACGCCCGCCGGCCGAGGCCGATGAGCCCCAGGAGGACCAGGGTGAGGGCCGAGGGCAAGCCGCCGTCGGCGGCGTCGCAGGCGCAGCCGATGTCCATCTCGGGGACCGGGGCCCCCTGGGGGCCGAACTCGGGTGGCAGCGGCGCCTGGAAGCGCGCGGCGAGCAGATCGGCGTTCTCGGTGACCGTCTCGGGGGGGCCGGCGGCCATCATCCGCTCGACCCGCAGCGCCATCGGGCCCTCGCCGCGCACCGTCTCGCCGTCCTGCCGCTGCACCGCCCCGCCGTTCTGGAAGCCCGAGCTGTCGTAGCGCAGGCCGTCGACCTCGACGGTGCGGTCGCCCATGCAGCCGACGTAGACCAGCGCCTCGCGGTTGGCGGGCACGTCGGGCAGGTCGCGGTTGAGCGCGAACATCGGGTCGATGATCATCTCGTCGGGGCTCATCGTGGTGAAGAGGCGGGTCACGTCGGGCAGCGCCTCGAAGAGGCCGTCCAGCCCCCGCCAGACGGGCAGCACCTCGTCGCGGATGTGAGCCACGAGCCCGACGCCGTCGAAGAGGACCGGCTGGTCGGGGAAGGGCGTGGAGCAGTCCGCGATATCGGCCGCGGTCATGCCCGCGGGCGGGGTGATGAAGCGCTCGACCGCCGGCGCGACGTCGGGGTGGCACACGAGGGACACCCACGGGCGGATACCCTGCCAGTCTTCGAGCGCGGCGAGCCCGTCGAGGTCCATGTTGGCGGGCTCGAAGGCGAACTGACCCCGGTGAGGCCCGGACATGTCGGTCACGAACGCCCGCCCGCCGGCCTCGTCCACCGCCGCCGAGACGAGATCGACGTAGTTGCTCGCGCCCCGATCCCAGTCGAGCAGCGCCGGGTTGATCTCGACGTGCAGGTAGTTGGTCGGCACCGCCCGGCCCTCGCCGAGCACGTAGATCAAGACGCCCATGTCGCGGGACGCGGCGACCGAGGTCGGGCGCAGGGGCACCGCCATGGTCGGCGCGCTGTACCGGAAGCGGATGGGGCGGATGTCGCGCACGTCGGCGTCGGCCAGCAGCTTGAGCGCCACGAAGACCGACGTGTCGACGTAGTCGGCGAGGATGGCCTCGGCCCCGGCCGGCCGCTGGAAGCCGTTCTCGTCGAGCCACTCGACCAGCGCGTCGACGTCGTCGGCCCGGATGATCGCCTGATCGAAGGGCCCCAGCGCGCGGCGCTCGAGCACGTCGACCCCGGGGCCTTCGCCCTCCCCTTCGCCCTCGCCCTCGCCGCCGAAGCCACCCGCGCCGCCGGCGCCGCCCTGCCCGGCGAAGCCACAGTCGGCGAAGCGGGCGGTCAGGTTGAACCGGGGCCGCAGCGCCGTGTCGAGCGCGGGGAAGAGCGCCTGGCTCGACAGGCCGACGTCGACGTCGGGCGGGGCCGGCAGCAGCCAGCCGAACTCGCTGGGCGGGCCGTCGTAGACGATCTGGACGTGCATCTCGGTCTGCGCGCCGTCGGCGGCGAACAGGATGCGCTCCCCGGCCTGGATGACCGGCTGGGCGTTGTTGCAGAAGAAGCCGCCGCACGCCATCGCGGCGGCGGGCAGGCACAGCGCCGCGAGGGCGCAGGACAGACGGATGGCATCATGCCTCATGGCATCTCTCCGTGAGTGTGGGGGGGTGCAGTCGTTCGGATGGGGCGCGCCGCGGGGCGCGCGCGGTCAGCGGCGGCGGCGGATGAGGCCGGGCAGCATCAGCAGGGCGAGGAGCCAGGACGCCCCGGGGTCGTCGGCCGCGTCGCAGGCGCAGCCGCCGCCCCCGCCGCCGCCGCCCGTGACGCCGCTGTCGCCGCCGATCCCGGCGTCCTGGTCGCCTTCGCCCTCGCCCTCGCCCTCACCTTCGCCTTCGCCTTCACCCTCGCCCTCGCCCTCGCCCCCGGGCATGTCCTCGAAGCCCTCGGGCAGCGGCGCGGCGAAGGCGGCCTGGATGTCATCGGTGTTGTCGGCGACGACCTCGGGCTGGCCCGCCGCCATCATGCGCTCGACCTTGGCCGCCGCCGGCATGCCGCCGCGCACGGTCATGCCGTCCTGCCGCACGATCTGCTCGGGGTTGTCCCCGCCGAGGGTGGTGGCGTAGCGGGCGCCGTCGACCTCGACCGTGGCGCCGCCGTCACAGCCGACCCAGACGGTCGCCCAGCGGGTGCGTTCGACGTCGGGCAGATCGCGGTTGATCGTGAAGACCGGGTCGAGGGTCATCTCGCCGGGGTCCATCGTGGTGTAGAGCCGGGTCAGGTACGGCAGGCGGGCGAAGAGCGCGTTGATGGCGTTCCACGCCGGCAGGACCTCGTCGGCGATGCGGGCGGCCAGCGTCTCGCCGTCGACCGGGATGATCTGGGGCTCGAAGCAGCCGGGGCAGGTCAGCACCTCTTCGGCCGTCGCGCCGTCGGGCGGGGTGATGACGTCCCGCAGGATGGGCCGGATGCTGGGGTCGGAGAGCCGGTTGAGGTATCGCAGCAGGTCGGCGAACGTCTCGACCTGCCTCAGCACATCGAGGTCGACGCCGAGCCGCAGCCCGACCCACTGCCCACGGTGGGGGCCAGCCGCATCGGTGGCGAACGCCCGCCCGCCGGCCTCGTCCACCGCGGCCGCCACCAGATCGGGGTAGCCCTGCCCCCCGCCGAACCAGTCGAGCAGCGCGAGGTTGGGGGTGACGTGCAGGTAGTTGGCGGGCACCGCCCGGCTCTCGCCGAGCACGTAGACCAGGATGCCCATGTCGACCGCCGCCGCCACCGAGGTCGGGCGCAGCGGGATGGCCATGGTGGGCGCCGTGTAGCGGAAGCTGATCGGGGTGATGTCGCTCACGTCGGCGTCGGCCAGCAGCTTGAGCGCCACGAAGACCGACGTGTCGACGTAGTCGGCGAGGATCTCCTCGGCGCCGATCGGCCGCTGGAATCCGTTCTCGTCGAGCCACAGGACGAGGACCTCGACGTTGTCCGCCCGCAGGATGGCTTGATCGAAGGGCCCCAGCGCCCGGCGCTCGAGCACGTCGACCCCCGGCCCCTCGCCCTCGCCTTCACCCTCGCCCTCACCCTCGCCTTCACCCTCACCCTCGCCTTCGCCCTCGCCACCGCACGGCGCGAAGACCGGGTCCAGGCGGAACACCGGCTGAGTGCTCGTATCGAGCCGGCTGAAGAGCGCGGCGGTCGACAAGCCCACCTGGACATCGGGCGGGGCCGGCAGCAGCCAGCCGAACTCGGTGGGCGGGCCGTCGTAGGTGATCTGGACGTGCATCTCGGTCTGCTCGCCGTCGGCGGCGAACAGGATGCGCTCGCCGGCCTGGATGACCGGCTGGGCGTTGTCGCAGAAGAAGCCCCCGCAGGCGAGGGCGAGGCCGGGCGTGAGCAGCCCGGCGGTGAGCAGCGTGGCGGTCGCGCGACGTGGATTCATCGATCTCCCCCGGTGGATGCGTGGGCGCGGGTCGAGCCCGCACCGGCGTAGTATGCCGGAGCGGGCCGATCTTTCAGCGGCAGCTCATTCCAGGACGGTGAAGCGCACCGGGGGGCTGGCCTCGTCGGGGCGGCCGGCGGGCCACACCCGGATGGTGTGCTCGCCGGGGGCGGCGTCCCACCAGCGCTGCGGGGGCCCGGCGGCTGGCGGGTGATCGTCGATGGCCCAGATCAAGCCACCATCGGCGTCGTCGAGAAGGCCGTCGGGGACCTCGACCCGGAGCTGCAGCCGGGCGTAGCGCTGCGGGGTGTCGGCGTCGAGCTGGAAGACGTCGCCCGCGCCGGGGAAGCTCACCCGCAGGCGGTCGACGGCGCGCCGGGGGGTCTCGGGCGCGTGATCGGGGCGGAAGAGCTCATCGACGGCGTGGGCGCAGTCATCGGGGGCGTGGGTGGCCCCGGCGGTCTCTGCCGGCGGAGGCTGCCCGGTGTCGGCGCACAGCCGCCGCCGCACGAGCCCGGCGGTCGAGAAGCGGCCCCGACCCCGGCGCAGCGCCGCCGCGGCCCGCATCACCCGATGCCACAGCCGGCCGGCGCCGGTGACCCCGCTGACCCCCTCCATCGGGCGCCCGTCGAAGTTGCCGACCCACACCGCCACCGTCACGTCGGGGGTGTAGCCGGCGGTCCAGTTGTCGGTGAAGTCGGTGCTGGTGCCGGTCTTGGCCGCGGCGGGGAACGGCAGCGTGAGGCTGTTGCGCCGCCCGAACGCCGGGATGCGGGCCACCGGATCGGCGAGGATGTCGGTCAGCAGCCGGGCGACGTCGGCCGGCATGACCCGCGCGCCGCGCGCCGCCGGCACATCGCGCCGCCAGCGGATCGGGGACCACAGGCCCTCGTTGGCCAGCGCGCGGTAGGCGTTGGCCAGCTCGAGGAGCTGCACCTCGCCGTTGCCCAGCGCGAGCCCCAGGCCGTAGTGATCGGCCGAGCGGGTGAGGCTCTCGAAGCCCAGCCGGCGCAGGCGGCGCAGCAGATCGGCGGGGCCCAGGCGGTGGGCCATCCAGACGGCGGGCACGTTGTAGCTGTTGGCCAGGGCGGTGCGCAGGCTCACCCAGCCGTGGAAGCGGCGGTCGTAATTGCGCGGGCGGTAGTCGCCGAGGCCGGTCGGGAACCACAGCGGCAGGTCGGGCAGGCGGTCGGCGGCGGTGAAGCCCCGCTCGAGGGCCAGGCCGTAGACGAAGGGCTTGAGCGTCGACCCCGGCTGGCGGCGGCCGATCACCATGTCGACCTGCCCCTCGGCGGGGTCGAAGAAGTCGACGCTGCCGACCCAGGCCAGCACGTCGCCCGAGGCGTTGTCGAGCACCACCGCCGCCGCCTGCCCCACCCGCTTGTCGGCCAGCGCGCGCACGACCTGCCGGGCCAGCCGCTCGACCTCGGCCTGCAAGCCGCCGTCGAGGGTGGTCGGCAGCGTGCCCGGCGCGGGGGCCCGGGCCAGGGCGAAGGTGGTGAAGTGCGGCGCGGCGAACTGCACCTCGCGGCTGACGACCCGGACCTCTTGAGCCAGCGCCTCGGCCTCTTCGGCGGGGGTGATGGCGCCGGTCTCCCGCATTCGGGCCAGGACGAACCGCCGCCGGGCCTCGGCCCGCGCCGGGTCGACGTAGGGGTTGTCCCGGCTCGGCGCCCGGGGCAGGCCGGCGAGCAGCGCCGCTTCGCCCAGGCTCAGGGCCCGGGCCGGCTTGTCGAGGTAGAGCCGGGCGGCGGCCTCGACGCCGGTCGCGCCGTGGCCGAACGGGGCCCGGTTGACGTACTGCTCGAGGATGGCCCGCTTGCCGACGGCCCGCTCGAGCCGCAGAGCCCACAGCGCCTCGACCGCCTTGCGCCACAGCCCGCGCCCGGCCCCCTGGCCCGCCGCCTGCCGCGCGAGCTTGACGACCTGCTGGGTGAGCGTGCTGCCCCCGGCGACGACCCGGCCGGCGGCGAGGTTGTCCCGCAGCGCCCGGGCGATGCCCTGGGCGTCGAGGCCGCTGTGGCCGTGGAAGCGGCGATCTTCGATGGCGACGAACGCCTTCGGGACCCACGGCGAGATGCGGTCGAGGGGGGTCCAGACCCCGCGGCCCTCGATGTCGCTGAGGGCCTCGCGCAAGAGGTGCCCATGGCGATCGACGACCCGCCGGCTCTCGACCCGGGTCGGCGCGAGCCACTCGGCGGGGAACGGCACCAGGACGACGAGCAGCCACAGGGTCAGGGCGGCCAGCGCGGCGAGGCCGGCGAGCGCGAGCGCGATCCGGCGCAGGCGGCGCCAGCGGGGCGCCGACGGCGGCGGCTCGGGCGGCGGGGCGGCGGGCGGCGGGGCGTCGGGCATCGGAGCGGCGGGGGTCAGTCGGCCTTGGCCCCGGCCTTGGCTTTGGCTTCGAGGGCCTTGATGAGCTGCACGTTGGCCGTGTCTTCGGCCGTCAGGGTCACCTTGCGGGTGTCGCCCTTCCGCGCGAGCGGCAGCAGCTTCGGCTCGCCGACCGCCTCCCGGGGGCCGTAGAAGAAGGTGTTCAGATCGGGGGTCTTGAAGCGGTAGCCGTGGCGGGCGTAGGCCGCGTTGCGCAGCTTCCACAGGCTCAGCAGCGAGAGCGACAGCTCGGCGTGATCGGCGAAGACCTCGGCCCGGGTCAGCTTCTGCCCGGCGAGCACCTTGCGCAGCGGGCCCTCGATGGAGCCGAGGTTCACGTCCTCGAAGATCCCCATCCGGCGCGACTTCATGCCGGTCAGCATCTCGTGGCCTCGGGCGCACTCGCTCTCGACCGGGGCCGCCTCGACATCGCACGCCTTCTCGACGTGGGCGATCATGCGGTCGAGGTCGGCGACGCTCAGCTTCACCTCGACCGGGTGGCCGTAGCCCGGGTCGAGGGTCATCAGCTCGGGGGTCGGCTTCTCGCCGTAGCCGTAGGTCAGGAAGTGGGTCAGGCAGGCCCAGGTCTTCTGGCGGTCGGCCGTCTTCGCCGCGGGCCAGGCCGTCTCGCACTGCTCGGCGATGCTCGGCGCGGCCTTCGGCTCGGCGGCGGCGGGGCTGGCGAGCAGGGCCAGCGCCAGCGGGACGATGATGCGGAACATGGGCTCCCCCTCCTCCGGTGCGGCGCTGATCGTGCCTGCAAAGCGGCCGCCGATCGAGGGCCGTGTTCGGCGGGGCATTGCACGGGGGCCCGCGGCGGCTTTTGCGGGACCCGTGCACCGAAGCCCGACCTGCCGTAATCTGCCCGGCGTCGCCCGTTTTCGACCGCGAGGACCCCATGAGCGCCGAGAAGCCGACCGACCGCCCCGACCACCCGCTGACCTTCCTCGACCTCGACGTTGAGCAGATCGGCGCCCACCCCGACCTGATCGAGCGCATGTTCGACGCGCAGCTCACCGGGGTGATCGTCCGCCGGGCCTTCCCCGAGACGCTGGTGAAGGCCGCGGTGGCGGCGATGGGTGGCGACGCGCTGGGCGAGCGGTGGGACTCGCCCAACAAGGGCATGCCGGGGGGCGAGATCCGGACCATCGGCGACGCGGCGACCCCCACGTTCACCGCGATGCGGGGCCCGAGCCCCGAGCGCTACGCCGCGAGCGCCGGGCGGCACGCCGACAACACCCGGGCCATCTTCGGCGACGCCCGGCCGACGGCGGCCATCGCCGAGGTGCTGAGCACGCTGTACGCCGGCCGGCCGGCGGGCCCGCCGGACTTCGAGGGCGGCGGGCGCTGGGCCCCGTACAACTACCGGGCGCTCGACCCGGGGGTACAGATCTACACCCACCACGACAATCACTATGGCCTGTCGGTCTACGCACACATGCCGAAGGCGCTCGATCGCTCGGGCCTGCTGAGCTGGTTCGTGACGGTGCAGGCCCCCGAGGCCGGCGGCGAGCTGGTGGTCTACGACCTGTGGGGCAGCGACCCGAACCCGCCGATGCTGCCGACCCGCTTCCTCGACACGGCGGCGCTCGAGCGCGACTGGGGCAAGGCGACGATCACCCTGGGGGCCGGCGATCTGATCGTGTTCGACGCCGGGCGGCACGTGCACCGGGTGCGGCCGGTCGAGGGCGCTCGGCCCCGGCTGACCCTGGGCGGCTTCCTCACCCTCGACGTGGATCGCACCCGGCTGGCGTTCTGGAGTTGACCCGGCTCAGCGGTCGGGATCGACGGTCTTGATCTCGACCCCGCCCATCAGCGCGACCCCGTGCACCCGCAAGACGGGCTGCCCCGGCCGGGGCCCGCCGTCGCTGGTATTCTCGAACCCGCCGAGGATGCCGATCCCGTTGCTCTCGACCCGCACCCCGGGCGGCACCTTGATCTCGACGCCGCCCATCACCGACACGCAGTGCACGTCGGTCTCGGGCCCGAAGCGGGCCTGGGTGAAGTCCAGCTCACAGCCGCCGAGCAGGGCCACCGCCCGCAGCCGGCGGGGCACCGTCCACTGACCCTTGCGCACGCTGCCCCCGAGCACGCCGATGGCCCAGGCGGCGCGGGGCACCTCGCCCACGGCGAGCGCGGTGGACGGCGCAGCGGCCGGGGCCTCGGCCTCGCTCTGAGCGTCGGCTTCCACGATCTCGGCCAGCGCGGGGATGTCGACCAGGGCCGCGTCGATCGCGTCGGGGGTGCGGGCCTTGTTGACCTGCGCCAGCCGGATCTCGAGCGCGTCGAGGCCGATGAGATCACGCTCGAAGGCCTCCTGAAGCCGGGCCTCGGCCCGAGCCCGGGCGCCGATGGCCCGCCGCTCGGCGAGGTGCGCTTCATGGCGGGCCCGGCGCCGCTCGTCCTCGCTCTGGGGGCGCTCGGCGGTCTCCTCGATGCTCATCTGCGTCTCCGTCCCGGGCGGCTCATTCGGGCGGGATCCAGGCCCGCCCGATGTCTTCGACCGTCATGGCATGAATCTCGACGTCGCGCCACGCCCCCCGCTGGAGGATGCGCCGCCGGGCGACCCCCTCGAACCGGAAGCCGCAGCGGGCGAGCACCGCCCGGGACGCCCGGTTGTCGGGCTCGACGCAGGCCTCGAGCCGGTGCAGCCCCATGCACCCCGGGCCCCGCCCGAAGCCCAGCTCGATCAGGCCGCCGAGCGCCTCGGTCGCCAGCCCCTGCCCGGTCAGGTGGTTGAAGACGTGGTAGCCCACGAAGCCGCTGTGGCTCGACCCCCGGGCGACGTCGAAGATCGTCACCGAGCCGGCGAGCTGACCGTCGGAGTTGCGCACGAGGAACCACACCGGGCGCTCCTCGGCCCGGCGGCGGGCCAGATCGGCGAGCAGCGCGTCGAAGTGGGCCCGGGTCCGCTGATCGGGCGCCCGGGGGGCGTGATCGTAGGGGCTGACGGGGGGAGCGGCGGCGGCGTGACCCGCGGCCCAGCCCGCGAAGTGGCGGGGGTCGGGCACGGCGAGCGTGAGGCGGGGTGTCTCGAGGTCGGCCATCGGGCGCTCAGCGGCCGAGCAGGCCGTCCTTGAGATCGTCGGTCGGCGGGTTGGCCCCGAGGTAGATGCCCCAGACCGCCTTCATGAAGGCCGCCCCGGCGATGGTGCCCTTGTCCTTGCCCTTGACCCGCACCGTGGTCCCCTTGCCCGGCACGTACTCCAGGACGATGCGGTCGTCCTCGTCGACGTCCTCCATCCACCCGGCGAGGGTGCCCGCGTTCTTGGCCGCCTCGCGGGAGCCGGCCTTCTCGATGGACTCTTTCATCGTCTCGGCGAGCTTGGACTTGCCCACGCTGCGGCGCATCACCATCTCGATGCGCTTGGGCACGTCGGCCGCGATCGCCTTGGCCGGGTCGCGGGTCTTCTCGGGCAGGTACAGCCCGGCCACGTAGACATCGATGAAGACCTTCTCCCGCAGGCCCATGCCGTTGAGGACCAGCGGCTGCCCGGCGACCGTGATGCGATCGGGCAGGGTGACCCCTTCGAGCTCGCCGGCGACGGCCGGGGCGGCGAGCAGGGCGACGAGGGCGAGGGCGAGCAGGGCGCGGATCATCGGGTCCTCCGGGGGGGATGGGGGCGGCTATTCGTCGGGGGCCTCTTCGACCTCGACCCCGGCCGAGGGGCGCGGCGGGCGGTCGGGCGGACCGGCGGCGGGCTCCACCGGGCGGCCGGGGTGGCTCACCGCGCGGTCGTCGGAGGTCACCGCGCTCACCAGCCGGTCGAGGTCGCCCCCGGCCGCGGCCACCGCCTCGAGGGCGTCGAGCAGCGCCGACTCGAGCGCCCGGCCGGCGGCGATGATCGCAGTGTCGCGCCCGTCGGGCAGCGGGCTCGACGCGCGGGCGGCGGTGTCGACGTCCTCGGAGAAGCGATCGAGGATCCAGGTCATGTGGCGCCCGCGCCCGGTGTTGTCGACGACGTTCTTGTCGAGCGCCTCGGCCAGCCCCCGCAGCCAGGCGAGGGCCGCGGGCCACGGCTGGTGGAGCTGATGCCCCACCCCGTCGGCCACGAGCTGCCGCCGCATGTCGAGCATCGCCTGGGGCTCGTCGGCGAAGCGCCAGCCCGAGTCGAGCATGCGGAAGACGTGCACCGCGCTGCTCTCGAGCTGCTCCCGGGCGGCCGTCCGCTCGATGGCCAGCCCCTGCTCGGCCCAGCGGCAGGCCAGCGCGGTGGTGAAGGTCGACAGCGCGTCGCGGGCGGCGGCCCGGGTCGGGCCCGGCGGCAGCGCGGCCAGCAGGCGGGCGGTCACCGTCGGCGACGGCAGCGTGGGCAGCGGGGGCGGCGCGAGCGCGGGGCGGGCGTCGGTCGCGTCGGCATCGGGCGCCTGGGGCGCGTCGGACATCGGAGCCTTCCCCGTTCGGTCTTCGGTCGCCGGGTGGTCCGGCGATACGACACTTCACCCCGTCGGCCGGGCGACGTCAACCGGCAGGTGCCCACCGGGCGGCTCAGCGCACCGACGATCCCGTCGTTCCGGGGGCGGCGGCGTCGGGCGGACCGGCGTCTTCCACGTCTTCGGCGGCCGCGGCGGCCCGCGCGGCGCGGCGCTGCGCGGCGTAGAGCGTGCCCAGGGCCCGCTCGACGGCGTCGTCCATGCACAGGTTGTCGAAGAAGCCGGTGCGATCCTCCATGCGGCGGATGGGCCCGATGGCCTCGGGGTCGCCCAGCGCCCGCAGCCTGTCGACCGCGTGGCGCCGCATGTCGCAGTCGATGAGCCGCAGGTTGCGCACGTAGTACTTCAGCGCGGCGGCCTCCACGTCGACCCCGGCCTGCTCGATGATGCGGAAGGCCCGCCGTCGGGTGCGGTACTCATCGTGGTCGGTCAGCGCGTAGAGCCGCTCTTCGAGGGACGGGTCGACCTCGAGCATCACCGCCATCAGATCGACGAGGCCGTTGGCCCGCCGCTCGCCGAGCAGCCCCATCAGCGCCTCGCGCACCGGCACGTCCCGGGCCAGATCGGGCCGGCGGGTCAGCAGCGGGTCGAGGATCTCGAGGGCGTCGCCCACCTCGCCCCGGGCCAGGGTCACCAGCCCTTCGAGCCGGCGCCGGGCGTCGGGGTGGCCCGCGTCGGGGTTGGCCGCCAGCCACTCGGCGGCCCGCTCGGCGTCGCCGCTGTCGAGGAAGGTCACCGCGGCCGCCAGCGCGGGGTCGATCAGCGGCGGAGGCCCGGCGTCGGACGGGCGGCCGGCGTCTTCGGCGTCCGGGCTGGCCGACACCGCCGCCAGCGGGGCGCCGGCCCCGACCTGGGCCGACCGCTGGATGGACAGCCCGACGCCGATGCCCACCGCCAGCCCGACCAGCGCGCTGACGCCGGTGGGCAGCCAGCGGCGGATCGGGGGCCGGATGGCGAGCGCGGCGGTCTGCCCCGGCTCGGTGCGCGGGGCCTCGCGCCGCGGAGCCTCGGGGGCCGGCGGGATCACCGGGGCCAACGGGGCCTCGGCGGTGGGGCCGGTCTCGAGATCGGGGTCGGGCGTCAGCTCACCCGACGCCTGCATGCCCACGGTGGGATCGGTGCCGACCGCCGGCCGGGGCACGGCCCGGGGCTCGGCGACCGCGGCCAGCGCGTCGAGCCGCTCGAGCACCGCCGCCGCGTCGGGCAGCCGGACCTCGTGATCCTTCTCGAGGCAGGCGTCGACCAGCGCCCGGAAGCCCTCCGGCGCGCCGTCGAGCGGCGGGGCGGGCTTGTTGGTGATGTTGAACAGCGTCGCGGTGACGTGCGGCCCCCGGAACGGACACTCGCCGCTCACCATCTCGTGCAGCATCACCCCCAGCGACCACACATCGGCCGTCGGACCGGCGCCGAACTGCCCGGTGGCGTGCTCGGGGGCCATGTAGGCCGGGGTCCCGAAGATCTGCCCGGTGCGGGTGAGCCGCTGAGCGGTGGGCTCGTCCCAGGCGGCGATGCCGAAGTCGAGCAGCCGGAGCTGAGGGTCGAGCCCCGGGGCCCGCTGGATGAGGATGTTCTCCGGCTTGAGGTCGCGGTGCACGATGCCGACCCCGTGGGCCTCGGCGAGCGCGCCGGCGATGGGCCGCATCATGCGCACCGCCTCATCGGCGCTGAGCGGGCCGTGGGCCTCGAGGTGGGCCATCAGGCTGACGGCGTCGTCGACGAGCTCGAGCACCAGATACGGCAGCACGTTCGACGGGTCGTCGCCCCGGGTGAGGCCGTAGCCGTAGACCTTGACCACCGTCGGGTGGCGCAGGCGGCCCATGGTGCGGGCCTCGCGCTCGAAGCGGCCGGTGTGCTGCACGAGCGGCTCGCGCAAGAGCTTGAGGGCCACCTCGCGGCCGAGCGCCTCGTCGACCGCCCGGAAGACGCGGGACATCCCGCCCTGCCCCAGGCTCTCGCCCAGCCGGTAGCGGTCGTCGATCAATGCACCCGGACCGGTCTCGCTCATGATGCTCCCGCGGTGGACGGCGAGGCCCTATCAAAGCGCAACCGGCGCCCGCTGTATACCGGGTCCGTGTATCGCGGGCGCCGATGGGGTGATACTCCGGGGCCACGACACCCCCGACCGGGAGGCCCACCGGGTGCGCATCGTCTACATCGAGCCCTACGAGGGCGGCTCCCACGCCCGCTTCACCCGGGCCCTGACCGGGCGGGTGCCCGCGCAGTGGACGACGCTGACCCTGCCCGGCCGACACTGGAAGTGGCGCATGCGGGGGTCGGGCGCGTGGTTCGCCCTGGCCCGGAGCGACGCCTTCGACCCGCCGCCCGATCTGCTCGTCGCCTCATCGTACCTGCCGCTGACCGACCTGCTCGCGCTGCGCCCCGCGCTCGCCGACGTGCCCCGGGTGCTCTACTTCCACGAGAACCAGCTCGCCTACCCCACCCGCGGCGCGCCGGCCGAGCGGGACAACCACTTCGGCTTCACCCAGCTCGTCTCGGCCCGGGCCGCGACCCGCTGCGTCTTCAACAGCGCCTGGAACCGGGACAGCTTCTTCGAGGCCGGCGCCCGCCTGCTCGCCCGGCTGCCCGACGCGGTGCCCCCGGGCTGGATCGACGCCATCGCCGCCCGCAGCGTGGTGCTGCCGGTCCCGATCGAGCTGCCGGGGCTGCTCGGGCACGCCGCCGGGGATGACACCCCGGATGACACACCGGATGACACCCCCATCATCCTGTGGAACCACCGCTGGGAGCACGACAAGGACCCCGCCGCCTTCTTCGAAGCCCTGTACGCCCTCGCCGACCGGGGCCTCCCCTTCCGGCTGGCGGTGTGCGGCGAGCGCTTCCGCGAGGCGCCGCCGGCCTTCGCCGAGGCCCGCCGGCGGCTGGCCGATCACATCGTGCACTGGGGCTTCCTGCCGTCCCGGGCCGACTACCACCGCCTGCTCGCCCGCTGCCACCTCGCGGTGTCGACCGCGCGCCACGAGTTCTTCGGCATCTCGATGCTCGAGGCCACCTGGTTCGGCGCCCGCCCGGTGGTGCCCGACCGGCTGAGCTACCCCGAGATCTTCCCCGCCCGCTACCGCTACCCCGAGGGCGCCCTGGTCGACACGCTCGCCCGCCTGTGCGCCGCCCCCGAGGCGCTGCGCGCCGACCGCCGGGCGCTCGTCGAGCCCTACGGCCCGGCGCTGATCGAGCGCTACACCGCGCTGTTCTCCGAGCTGGCCGGCCGGGCGTAGCCTCGGCCGCCCGACCCGTAGAGCGCCTCGCGCACCGAGTCGTGCACCTCGGGCTGCATCGCCCGAAAGCGCTCGACGAGCGCCTTGAGATCGCGGCGCTTGCTGTCGGGCCAGGCGTCGCACACCGGGCACGGCACCGGCGCCAGCCCGCTGCGCTCGACCCACGCCCGGATGCGCCGCTCGTCGACCAGGATCAGCGGCCGGACGGTGCGCACCGCGGTGGCGGTGGACGGGGTCGCCGGCTTGAGCGGGTCGAGGCGGCGGCCGTAGAGCAGGTTGAGGAAGAACGTCTCGACCGCGTCATCGAGGTGGTGGCCCAGCGCCAGCGTGTCGAAGCCGTTCTCCCGGCACCAGCCATTGAGGATGCCCCGCCGCATACGCCCGCACAGCGCACACGGGATCTGCCCCGGCTTCAGCTTGGACTCGACCACCGACCAGGTGTCCCGGCTGACGACGGTGCACGCGAACCCCAGCCGGGCGAGCGCCGCGTCGAACGCGTCCCGCTGAAAGCCGGGCTGATGTTGATCGAGGTGCACCAGTTCGAACGAGAAGTCGAGGTCGGCCCGCCGGGCGAGCTGGCGCAGCACCACCGCGAGCAGCAGCGAGTCCTTGCCCCCCGAGATCCCGACCGCGATGCGTGCGCCGGGGCGGATGAGGTCGAAGTCGCGCACCGCGCGGGCGGCGAGACCGAGGATCGGACGGCCGGGGTCGAGCGCCGGGTCGGCGGTCGGCGCGTCGTCGAGGTCTGCGCCGGGGATCCGGATCAAGGCGTCCATGGGGGCTCCGACGGATCGCTAATGGGGCGGACGCGAAGTCCGCGTGATAAGTCCGCGAGTCATTTCGACCCCGATCAAGGCGGGCCGACGAAGGCGTGCCAGGGGCACGTCGAGGAGAACCAACCCAGAGCGGGGGCGAAAGGGCCGTGGAATTGTCATGCGGATCTCGCGGACGACCCACTGGCTCGGCGGTGTACCACGAGGCGCCGCGCCGGTGAAACGGCCGGAGGCCGCTCGCCGCGCTCACCGTCGCGCCCGGCCACCGACCCGAGGTGCTGCCTCGCTTCTCCGAACACGCCCGACCACCTCCCGGAGGTCCCTCGCCGCGTTCGTCGTCGCGCGCGCACCACCTCCCGGAGGTGCTTCCGCCGGTCTCGTTCTTCGAGCCCCCCACCGACCCGAGGCGGTCCCCCGCTGCTCGACCATCGGCCCGACCACCAACCCGAGGCGCCCCCACGAGAACCGCGCCGCGCCCAACCACCGACCGGAGGTGCTGCCGCCCTCCTCGCCGTTCGCCCGCACCACCGACCGGAGGTCCCTCGCCGCGCTCGCCGTCGCGCTCGACCGCCTCTGCTCGGCGGTCGAGCGCATCTCGGCTCTCGACCCCCCCACCGACCCGAGCGACCTGCGCGAACCCGCCGCCGCGTCAGACCACCGGCCGGAGGGGGTCGAGCGCGTCTCGGCTCTCGACCCCCCCACCGGGCCGAGCGACCTGCGCGAGCTCGCCAGCGCGCGCCACCACCGAAGCGAGGCGGATCTGTGCGCGCAGCGTCGCGCCCGACCACCGACCCGAGGCGGTCCCCCGCTGCTCGACCATCGGCCCGACCACCGACCCGAGGCGCCCCCACGAGAACCGCGCCGCGCCCAACCACCGACCCGAGGCGGTCCCCCCCTGCTCGACCGTCGGTCCGACCACCGACCCGAGGCGCCCCCACGAGAACCGCGCCGCGCCCAACCACCGACCCGAGGCGGTCCCCGCCTGCTCGACCGTCGGCCCGACCACCGACCCGAGGCGCCCCCACGAGAACCGCGCCGCGCCAAACCACCGACCCGAGGCGGTCCCCTGCTGCTCGACCATCGGCCCGACCACCGACCCGAGGCGCCCCCACGAGACCCGCGCCGCGCCCAACCACCGACCCGAGGCACCACCGCGAGGGCTGGGCCGCGCCAAGCCACCGGCCCGAGGCGCCTCCCCCCGCTTCGGGAACCCGCTCGACCGCCTCTCCGAGGTGATTTCGCCCGCTGTGGCGCGCCGAACTGCCCCCGGAGGGCGGTCCCGGCGCCCATCGTCACGCCGATCTGCCTCGGGAGGGTCCTGCCGGCGCCTGCCGACGCGCCGATCCGCCTCGAGAGGGTCCGCCCCGCGCGGGTCGAGGGCTCGATCCGCCTCCCGAGGGTGATCACCGTCGCCGGGACCCACCGCGCCGCCGGTCGGAGGTGGCCCGTCCCCGTCGAAGTCGCTCACCGCACCACGACGCGCGACGCGCTCAGGGGACGCCCGCCGGCTCACCGGCCGCGTGACGCAGCCGACCGTAGACCAGATCCAGCATCAGCTCCCGGAACGCCTGCCCGAACGCCGCGTCATCGTAGATGTGGGTCACGAACGCGCTGTGCCGCCCCACCCGATCGAAGCTGTCGATCAAGACGTCGTCCAGCTCGGGCCCGAAGACGTGGCGGAAGTTGGCCTTGTCGTTGACCCGCGCCGCCTGCTGCAAGTCGCCGTCACCCACCAGGCGCTCGGCCATCTCGTCGACGAGATCCTGAGCCTCGAAGTCGGTCGCGAAGCGGGTGTTGAGCGCCTCGATGATCGCCGACAGCTTCTCCATCGGCGCCGCCCCGCCGCCGGTGCCGGTCGCGGTCGGCCCCTTGAGCTCACCCGGCTCGCCCTTCGCCATCAGCAGATCGCCCTGGGCCATCTTCTTGATCTTCAGCGACTTCAGCGAGATGCCGTCACCCAGATCGATCGGGCCGCTGTCGGGCGGCCGGGGCAGCTTGCGGGCCAGCATGCGGGCGAAGACGTAGAGCTGCTCCAGGCGTGCGTCGGGGAACGGCACCACCTGGGCCATGAAGCCGTACAGGTTGACGAAGGCGCCCAACTGACCGCGGAATCGGCCCTGGGCCTCTTCCCCACCCTCGGCGTCGGCCAGGGCGACGAAGCGATCGACGGCCGGATCGAGCCAGTGGTTCAGCTCGCCGTGGTCGGCGATGTCGGCGTCGGGCTTCAGCGCGAAGAAGACCGCCGCGAAGCCCTGCACCTCGGACGCCGTCCACACCCGGGCCTGCTCGAGATCGTGCACCAGCCCGTAGAGCCGCTGGGGGTCGACCGCCTCGGCGATCGTCGTCGACTCGTAGTAGGCCTGGAAGCTCTTCAGGATGTCTTCGCGCCGGTTGACGAAGTCGAGCACCCGGGTCTGCTTGCCGGGGAAGCGCCGGTTCAACCGGGACAGCGTCTGCACCGCCTGGATGCCGTTCAGCCGCTTGTCGACGTACATCGCGCACAGCCGGGGCTCGTCGAAGCCCGTCTGGTACTTGCTGGCCACGATCAGCAACCGGAACGCCTTCGAGGCGAAGCGCTCGGGCAGGGCCGTCTCGGGGATGCCGCCGTTCATACCCGGCTCGGTGTACGCCTCGCCCGGGATGTCGGGGTCCTTCACCTCGCCGGAGAACGCCGCCAGGCAGCCGATGGCGTAGCCCCGCTCGGAGATGTAGGCGTCGAACGCCTGCCGGTAGCGCACCGCCATCAGCCGGGAGTCGGTGACCACCATCGCCTTGGCCCGCCCGTCGAGCAGGTGGGCGACATGCGCCCGAAAGTGCTCGATGATGATCGCCGCCTTCTGGCGGATGTGCTCGGGGTGCAGGTTGACGTAGCGGATCAGCGCCGCGGCGGCCTTGCGCTTGTCGACATCGGGGTCGCTGCCGAGGGCCTTCTGCAGCTTGTAGAAGCGCTGCCAGGTCACATAGCCCTTCAGCACGTCGACGATGAAGCCCTCTTCGATGGCCTGCCGCATCGAGTACAGGTGGAACGGCGCCGGCTTGCCGTCGTCGCCGGTGTGCCCGAAGATCACCAGGGTCTTGTACTTGGGCGTCGCGGTGAACGCGAAGAAGCTGAGGTTGCCGAGCGGCCGGCGCAGGATGGCGACCCGCAGGGCGAGCTGACCCGGCTCGGTCAGGACCTCGCCGTCGTCGATGGCCTCGGCGACCTCGGCCTCGACCTGGGCGTCGACCGCGCCGTCGGCGAGCAGGGCCCGCACGTCGAGCGCCATGTCGCCGGTCTGCGAGCTGTGGGCCTCGTCGACGATGACCGCGTAGCGCCGGTCGGGCAGCGCCGCGATCTTGTCGTGCAGGTAGCCGAACTTGTGGATCGTGCTGATGATGATCGGCACGCCCTTGGCCAGCGCCGCGGCGAGCTGCTTGGAGTGCTTGTCGACCTTCTCGACCACCCCGTCTTCGTGGTCGAACTGGAAGATCGTGTCTTGGAGCTGCTTGTCGAGCACCCGGCGATCGGTCAGCACGATGACCGAGTCGAAGACCTTGCGATCGTCGGCCCCGTGCAGGCTCGACAGCCGGTGGGCCAGCCACGCGATGGAGTTCGACTTGCCCGAGCCGGCCGAGTGCTGCACGAGGTAGTGATGCCCGGCCCCGTCGGCCCGCGCCGCGTCGACCAGCCGCCGCACGCAGTCGAGCTGGTGGTAGCGGGGGAAGATCACCCGCTCGGAGGTCGTGACCTTGCCGGTGTCGGGGTCGGTCTCGACCTTGCGCTCGAGGTGCACGAAGCGGCGCACGAGGTCGAGCAGGCTCGCCCGGGGCCAGACCTCTTCCCACAGGTACGCCGTGCGCTGCTTGCCTTCGACGGGCGGGTTGCCCGCCCCGTGGCCGTGGCCCCGGTCGAACGGCAGGAAGACGGTCTTCGAGCCGCGCAGCCGGGTGGTCATCTTCACGCGCTCGGTGTCGACCGCGAAGTGCACCAGCGCCCGCGCCTTCCAGCGGAACAGCGGCGCGTGGGGATCGCGGCCGCGGTACTGCTTCACCGCGTGGGCGACCGTCTGCCCGGTGAGGGCGTTCTTCAGCTCGGCGGTGGCCACCGGCACGCCGTTGACGAACAGCGCGAGGTCGACCGACCGATCGCTGTCGGGGTCGAAGTGGAGTTGGCGGACCACGGTCAGCCGGTTGGCGGCGTAGCGGGCCTGGACGGCCGGGTTGCGGCCGTGGGTCGGGGCGAAGTACGCCATGCGCACGGTCTTGGCGTAGAAGTCGAAGCCATGCCGCAGGACGTGCAGGGTGCCCTGCTTGTCGAGGGCCCCGGCCAGCGCGGCGGCGAAGGTCTCGGGCAGGTCGGCGCCGAAGTGGCCCGCCCACTTCGCCCACTTCCTGGGTTGGGTGGCTTTGACGAAGGCGACGGCGGCGTCGGGCAGCAGCGCCCGGGCCCGGTCGTAGTCGGCGCTGTGGCCCCGGCCGTAGCCGGCGTGGGTGACGAGGTGGTGCTCGATGGCCTCCTCGAATGCGGTCTCGCTGTGCGCGCTCATGGCTGCCCCCCGGTCGGACGCTGGGGGGCAGTGTAGAGGGTCGGGCGGGGCGGGGGAAGGCGGGCGGTCAGGCGATGTCGAGCTGGCCGGTGACGGCGGCGGTGATCAGGGATTGGCGGTATTCTGCGAGGAGTTGGACTTCACCAGCAATCCACGCGCATGCGTCGTCGATCTCCGAGGTCACTCGTCTCGCCCACGAGAGCAACTCTCGTTGAACATCGAGCGGGGGTATAGCCAGCACGAGCTCACCGAGCGTCCCCATGTTCAGGCCGTCCATCGTTGCGCCCTGCGCCCGAAGAGCCAGGAATTCCTGGGAGCAGTGGGCCAGTATGGCCAGTTGCATGAACCGAGGATGGATGACCCTGTCGCTCGGCCGATAGCGCACGAGTCGAGGGTTCATTATGCCGGGCTCCACGTCCGGCGGCACCACCGCGACCCGGCCCACCGTGCCCATGACACTGACCAGGACATCGCCCGGGTGGACTTCATAGCGACGCATTTCGGCGAACTTCGCATCCGATATGTAATAGTCACCAATCGTGAAATCATCTGGGATGACTTGTTGCTGACCGTAGACCCGGTAGCCGCTGTTCGTGTACATCGCCTTGGTCAGCGATGAGCCATACGGGCCGGCCATCGCCTCGTCGACGAGGTACTTCAGACGGCGCGTCTCCCAGTGCGCCGGAATCTCGCCGATCCACGGCACACCCGAGTCCTTCATCGGCACATCGGGGTCGAGCCCCCGGGTCACCGCCCGGTTGATGAGCGCCGCCCGCTTCTCGGCCAGCAGGTCGAGCAGCCGCTTCTTCTCGTCGATGAGCGCGTCGATAGCGGCGGTCTTCTCGTCGAGGAAGTCCGCGATGACCCGCTGAGCCGAACGAGGCGGGATGGGCAGCAACGCGTCTTTGATGCCCTGCAAGCCGACGCCGAAGCGGGTCACGCCGTTGGCCGCCAGCCAGAACTGTTCCCGCACGCCCGTGGCCTGGAGAGCGCGAAGAAGAAAACGCCCTTCGAGCATCGCTGCCACCGGCCGAAGAAGCGTGAGATGGTATCCGCAGACCACACCATCCAACGGCTCGGCCACACAGGCAGGGATCGCGATGTCGTCCCACGACTCGGAGTCCTTGGTGATGATCACGTCCCCCGGCCTCAGCGTGAACCGCTCGATCTCCTGACGGGTCGCGGTCGCCCGCATGAGCGGCATGTCATCGACGATGTACTCGTTGTAGTACACATCGGTGTAGTTGCAGAGCCGGACCGGCGTGCCATCCTCGTACGACTTCTTGTCGACGTTGCTGTTGTTGACGTCGGCCACATGCCGCAATCGCTGCGCAGACCACCCGGTGGGCAGGCGGTCGATCCATCCCGGTCGACTCACCCCAACACCCCCGCCAGCATGGTCTGGATCTTCTCCGCCGCCGCCCGCAGCTCGGCGTCGATCACGTCCAGCGGCCGGGGCGGCGCGTACACATAGAAATACCGGGTGAACGGGATCTCGTACCCGACCTTCGTCTTCGACGCGTCGACCCAGGCGTCGGGCACGAACGGCAGCACCTCCCGCTGCATATAGCCCGCCACCGACTCGGTCAGCGGCACGTTCTCGTAGTCCCGCAGGTCGGTGTCCGGCTCGGGTCGGCCCTTCTTCTTGCACACCGCCGCGTCCTCGTTGCGCTCCGACAGCGCGCCGAGCACCGCCCGCAGCGCGCCCGCGGGGATCTTGACCCCCTGCTTCTTCGCCTCGGCCTTCAGCGCCTTCACGAACGGCGGCCGGGCCATGTAGACGGTGTCATCCAAGGCATGCAGCACCCGGCTGATGGCGTCCTGCAACGCGACGCCGGCCTCGATCGCCTTCTGGCCCGCGGCGCCCTTCTTGCGGCTCTTGGCGAGGTTCTGCCACCCGCGCTCGTCCTCCAGCCGGGCGATGCGCTCTTCCGAGGCGCAGAAGTCGAGCTTCAGCGGGCGCTCGACGGTGATCCGGCGGAAGCCGAACGCCTCGTTGGGCAGGACCTTGACCGTCGGGCCGTCTTCGAAGGCGCCGTAGAGCTTCACCAGCGCGGCGGCGTGCTCGGGGGCCAGCTCTTTGCGCTTGTCGCCCAGCGACTTCCGCATCTTGCGGAACATGTCGCTGCCGTCGATGAGCTGCACCCGCCCCGCCCGCCGAGACGCCTTGCGGTTGGTGACCAGCCAGACATAGGTGCTGATGCCGGTGTTGTAGAACATCTGGTCGGGCAGGGCGATGATGGCTTCGAGCCAGTCGTTCTCGATGATCCATCGCCGGATCTCGCTCTCGCCCGAGCCGGCGGCGCCGGTGAACAGCGGCGAGCCGTTGAAGACGATGGCCAGCCGGCTGCCGCCCTTCTCGGGGTCGCGCATCTTGCTGAGCATGTGCAGCAGGAAGAGCAGCGATCCGTCGTTCTTGCGGGGCAGCCCGGGGCCGAAGCGCCCGGCGTGGCCCCGCTCGTGCTCGGCGCGCACCGGGCCGTCGACCTTCGACCAGTCGACGCCGAACGGTGGGTTCGAGATGAGGTAGTCCGCCTTCAGCTCGGGCAGGCCGTCCCGGCTGAACGAGTTGCCCAGCTTGATGTTCTCCGACCGCTGGCCCTTGATGAGCATGTCGGCCTTGCAGATGGCATAGGACTCGGGGTTGAGCTCCTGCCCGAAGACCTCGAGGCTCGCGGCGGCGTTGAGCCGGGCCAGGTGCTCTTCGGCGACCGAGAGCATGCCCCCGGTGCCGCAGGCCGGGTCGTACATGGTGCGCACCACCCTCGGCTTCTTGAGCAGCTCGTCGTCTTCGGCGAAGAGCAGATCGACCATCAGCCCGATGACTTCGCGGGGGGTGAAGTGCTCGCCGGCGGTCTCGTTGCTCTGCTCGGAGAACTTCCGGATCAGCTCTTCGAAGATGTACCCCATCTGGTGGTTGGTGACATTGGGCTCGGGCTGGCCGTCGGCGCCTTCCACCACGGCGCCGGTCTTGTCGCGGCGGTAGGGGTCGAGGTCGAAAGCGAGGACGCTGCGGGCCACCTTGTACAGCAGCCGGGCCTTGGCCAGCCGCTCGATCTGCGCCTGGAACCGGAAGTTGGCCATGATGTCGCGCACGTTCTGCGAGAAGCCGACGACGTAGGCTTCGAGGTCGGCGGCGACCTGCTCCTGGCCCTCGACCGCCCGGGTGAAGTCGAGCCGGCTTGTGTTGTAGAACGACAACCCTGCGGCCCGCAGCAATACCTTGTGGCGCAGGGGCTCGGGGGTGCGGTCGGCGGGGTGCTTCTCGTCGGCGGCCCATACCTCGGCGCGGGTCGGGCGCATGACGAGGTCCAGCCGGCGCAGCACCAGGAAGGGCAGCATCACCCGCCCGTATTCGGACTGCCTGAAGTCCCCGCGCAGCAGGTCGGCCACGCCCCAGATCCGGCTGACGATCTCGCTGAAGCCCTGCATCGATCCTCCGTGGCCGTGGTGCGGTGGCCGGGCGAGGTGGGTAGCACTCCGGCGGCGCGCGGGCAACGGCGTCGACGACTGGGCCGATGGAGCGGGGCCCCCTGCGGGCGGCGATCGGCGACTTCGGGTCTGTGGGCCGACGCCCCGGTTGGGGTACGCTGCCCGGCGGGAGGTGGAGCCATGACGACTGGTTTCGGAGGCGCTCGTTTCGGGGGCGCGCGGGCGCTCGGGTGGGCGGCGCTGGGGTGCGCGCTGTGGGCCGCGACGGCGTGGGGGCAGGGGCAGCCGCTGGGGCCCGATCCGGCGCTGGTGTTCGAGGGGCGGATGGGCTACGCGGCGACGGCGGATACGCTCATCGCCTGCGGGGGCGCGGCCTGCGGGCTGGGCGGGCCCGAGTGCCAGGGGCTGGACAGCTCGACGGTGACCCTGGACAGCTTCCCCGAGAGCGAGACGCTGCGGGTGGTGCACGCCCGGCTCAACTGGGCCGCGTCGACCCCGGCCGGGCAGATGCCCGACATGGCGGTGACGCTGACCCCGCCCGACGGCATGCCGATCCCGGTGATGGCCGATCCGATGCTGTCGGAGGGGTTCGACGACGCGCTCGCCGCGGGCGAGTGCGGGCTGTTCGGCGGGGTGTGCCCGGTGCCGTTCGACTGCGCGCTCAGCTTCTACTCGAACCACGCCGACGTCACCGCGGCGGTCGAGGGGCACCGGGTCGCCGGCGGGGCCCTCAACGGGCGGTGGACCTTCGCCGATGTCGAGATCCCGGGGTCGGACGATGATGATCCGGCGACCGCGGTGGCGGCGCTGGGCAGCCTGACCATCGGGGCGTGGTCGCTGCTGGTGGTCTACGAAGATCCGATGACCCAGCCCACCCGGCGCATCTACTACTATCAGGGCTTCGAGCTGAACGCGGGCACGCCCCGGCGGCTCTTCCCCCGGGGCTTCGACGCGCCGCCGCCCGATCCGGCGGTCGACCTGACGATCATGGTGCTCGAGGGCGACGTCGACGTGAGCGGCGATCAGCTCACGGTCAACGGGCGCCAGATCAGCGACGGGTGCAACCCGATCAACAACCTCTTCAACTCGACGGTGAACACCGGCACGGCCGACGGGGCCTGCCGGCGGGGTGTCTTCGGCACCGATCTGGATCGGTTCACGGTGGTCGGCGCGGTGGAGGCGGGGGACGACGAGGCCGAGATCGTGCTCGAGATCCCGCGGGGCGACGGGCTCTTCACCCCCGGGGAGCAGCTCTTCACCAACTGGATGGTGCTGGCCTTCGACCACCTGCTGCCCGACTTCGAGGGGCTCAAGCCGGAGAAGGAGGCGGTGCCGGCCTCGGGGGCATTCGTGTCGCGGGGCGGGGCCATCCAGTATCGCATCCAGGTGGAGAACGACGGCGACGGGCCGGCGCTGGGGGTCGTGGTGCGCGATCCGCTGTCGCCGCTGGTCGATTACGTCGCGGGCAGCACGCTGCTGGACGGGCAGGCGGTGCCCGACGGGCCGGACGGGGCCTTCCCGTTGCAGGACGGGCTCGAGCTGACCGGGCTGCCCCAGGTGGGCGGGTCGATCGACGTGGGCGAGGCGCACCGGCTGGCGTTCTCGGTCCAGGTGCGGCGGGACGCGCCCCACGGGGCGCAGATCGAGAACGTGGCGACCATCGAGGCCGAGCTGATCGATCCGCTGGAGACCGATCCGGTGGTGCACGTCGTGGCGGTGCCCGACGGGGGGCTGCCCCCGGACGCCGAGGTCGACGCGGCGCCGCTCGATCCCGACGGGGGGGCCCGGCCCGACGCCGCGCCGCCGGCGCCCGACGGCGGCCCCCGGCCCGACGCGCGCCCGCCGACGGGCCGGGACGATGGGGGGCCGCTGCTGGCCGACGCCGATCGCAGCAACCCCTGCGGGCCGGGCACCCGCCTGGACGACGAGGGCTTCTGCGTCTCGATCTGCGGGGCGGGGCTGCGCTGGGATGGGACCTGCGATCCGGGGCGCTGCGTGCACGAGGACGAGCCCGACTGCGACGACGAGGGCGGCGGATCGCCCGGCGGGGGCTGCGCCTGCGACGCGGGCGACGGGGGCGGCCCGGTCGCGTGGCTGGCGCTGCTGGTGCTCGTGGGCTGGCGCCGGCGGCGCTGAGTCGGGCGCTGGGTCGGGCACTGGGTCAGGCGCCGACCTCGGTCTCGCCTTCGAGCGGGCTGCCCTGCCGCCGGATCACCATCAGCACCGCCCAGGCGGCGACGCCCAGCCCGAGCCCGACCCAGCCGCCCAGCGCGGCGTCGTCGGTGAGGTCGATGAGCAGCCCCGCGGCCAGCGCCATCGCCGCCTGTCCGCCTTGCAGGGTCATCAGGCTCAGCGCGCTCATCCGCCCCAGGATGCCCCCCGGGGTGCGGGCTTGCAGCTCGGCGGTGCTCGTCACCCAGTTGTGGCCGCTGCCCATGCCCCACAGCACCAGCGCCGGCAGGAAGACCCACGGGCTGTCGAAGGCCAGGAAGAGCGCGAGGCCGACGAAGGCCAGCGGGGTGCCCAGGTTGGCCTCGCGGGGGATCCAGCGGGCGGGCAGCAGCGGACCGACGCCGGTGCCGATGGCCCGCAGCGCGTGCATCACCCCCAGGGCCATGGCGGTCGGTCCGGCCATGCGGGGGCCAGCGACGAGGTTGAGGGTCACCCAGCCGGCGGCGTTGGCCACCGAGGGCGGGGTCTTGGCCAGCAGCGCGGCGAAGAGGCGCGGGCGGGGGCGGGCGTAGGTCCAGCCGACGAGGATGTCCCGCAGGCCGGGCCGGCTCGGGGCCTCGTCGCTCGGGGGCGGCGGCAGCGCGGGCAGCCGGGCGATGACCACCGCCGAGAGCAGGAAGGTGCCCGCGTCGACCATGATGGCCTCCACCGGGCCGAACCACGCGGCGATGACCCCGCCGAGGGCCACGCCGGCGGTGAACATGACGCTCCAGGTGAGCCCCATCAGGGCGTTGGCCGGGTGCAGCTCGTCGGGCTCGACGAGCTGGGGCACGGCGGCCATCCGGGCGGTGAGCGCGATCCCCGACAGCCCGACCCGCAGCAGCAGGAAGAGCTGCATGAAGAGGATCGCCTCGGCGGCCACCGCGGCGCACATCGCCAGCGTCAACAGCGAGGCGCCGATCTGGGCCCCGATCATGAGCCGGCGGCGGTCGAAGCGGTCGGCGAGCGTGCCCGCGAGCGGGCCGAGCAGCGCCATGGGCAGGGTGTGGGCCACCAGCACCATGCCCACCGAGACCGCCGACTCGCCCTTGTCGACGGCGACGAGGCTGACGGCGACGTAGCTCAGCCAGTCGCCGACGAGCGAGATCATGTTGCTGTACCACAGCCGGCGGAAGTCGGGGCGGGTCCGGATGAGGCGGCCGAGGGCCCCGCGATCTGCGCTCAAGACTCCTCCGGGGGATCGACGGGGCGCTGAGGTGGGCGGGCGATGGGTGAGAGATGCCTCGGGCGCGCGCCGGTCGCGTGAGGGATCGGGGTGTAGGGGCAGGTTTCACGCCGGTCACGGCCCGGTGATTCCGTGGCAACGGGTGCCGGGGGCGGTGGCGCGGGCCTGCGGGGGGCGGTACGAGCAGCCATGGCGAGCGAAGGACCAGCCGACGCGCGACCCCCCGCACCGCCCCCGCCGGGGCCCGGCCTGTGGGCCGGCTCGGTGGATGGGCTGTTCCGGGCGGCGAAGGTGCTCGCGCTGCTCTATGTCTTCCTGCTCAGCGTGCAGCTCATCGGCGACGGCTTCCGCCTGCTGGGCGGCGGCAGCGCGTCGAGCCTCTTCACGGGCATCGACAACCCCCTCGTGGCGCTGCTCATCGGGCTGCTGGCGACCGCGGTGTTGCAGTCGTCGTCGACGACCACGGCGATCACGGTGGGGCTGGTGGCGGCCGAGGCGATCGATCTGCCGATGGCCATCCCGATGGTGATGGGGGCCAACATCGGCACCTCGGTGACCAACACCCTGGTCTCGATGGGCCACGCCCGGGACGCGGCGGACTTCGAACGGGCCTTCGCCGGGGCCACGGTGCACGACATCTTCAACCTGCTCGCGGTGGCCATCCTGCTGCCGCTGGAGCTGCTGACCGGCTTCATCGAGCGGCTGTCGGGCTGGCTGGTCGCGCCGCTCGTCGAGCTGGGCGGGGCCCGCTTCGAGTCGCCGTTGCAAGCGGTCCTCCAGCCGGCGGCCAGGGCCCTGGTCCACATCGACAAGGCGCTCATCCAGCGGGCGGCGCTGGGGCAGCCGGTGGAGGGGTCGCTGGTCGACGGCGGGCTGCTGGCGGCGACCGGGCTGGGCGATCGGGCGCTGGGCGGGCTGCTGCTGGCCCTGGCGGCGACGCTGCTGGTGATGGCGCTGATGGGCATCGTGCGCACGCTGAAGGCGCTGGTCGAGAGCCGGGCCGCCGAGTGGCTGCGGCGGGCGCTGGGGCGCAGCGCGATCGTGTCGATGGGCATCGGCGCGGGGGCCACGGTGGCGGTGCAGTCGAGCTCGATCACCACCTCGACGCTGGTCCCGATGGTCGGGGTGGGGCTGGTGACGCTGGAGGCGATGTATCCGCTGACGCTGGGGGCCAACGTGGGCACGACGGTGACCGCGCTGCTGGCGTCGATGGGCGCCGAGGGCCCGGGGGCGGTGCTCGGGCTCCAGATCGCGCTGTGTCATCTGCTGTTCAACCTGCTGGGCATCGCGCTGCTCTATCCCCTGCCCGCCCTGCGCCCCGTCCCGCTGCGCATGGCCCGGGCGCTGGCGGCCCGGGTCGCCCGCCGGCCCCGGCTGGGGCTGGCCTATGTGGGCGGGGTGTTCTTCGCGCTGCCCCTGGCCGCCCTGGCGCTGTACGAGTGGCTCGCGGCGTGACCTCGGCTCGACCCCCGAATCGAACTCGGGCCGGGGGCGCGCGGCCGCCGGTGTCTGCCGCGGGGGTCCCATGTTCTCGGAGTCACTCGATCCGGTCCTCACCCGGAGCGATCAACCCCTGATCCTCTTCGATCGGCTGGGGGACGTGGTCTTCGTCAACCCGGCCTTCTCCGAGCTGGCCGCCATCCGCCCGGGCGACATCCGGGCCGTCGACGGGCCGCTGCTCGAGCCGCCCATCCTGGTCGCCCGGGCCGTCGACCGCACCTGGTCGGTGCCCACCGGGCGGGTCTGGCTGCGCCGGGGCGACGGGAGGCGGATCCGGGTGTGGGTCGACGCGCTGCCGATGCAGCTCGGCGGGCAGATGCATCACCTGTGCACCGTGCGGCCGACCACGCTGAAGGTGACGGCGCCCGAGGTCGGGCTGGACGACGCCCGCCTCAAGGAGCTGCTGGCCAACCTGCCCGGCGGGGTCTATCGCTGCAGCTACGATCGGCACTGGCGCACGGTGTTCCTCTCGGAGCGCTTCGCCGACATCTGCGGCTGCCCCTCGGCCGAGTTCCTCGAGCCGTACGGGCGCTCGTTCAAGGAGATCGTGCACCCCGACGACGTGCCGCTCATCAAGGCGGCGGTGCAGGCGGCCGTCGAGCAGCGCGCGTTCTACGAGGTCGAGTTCCGCATCGTGCGGCCCGACGGCGCGGTGCGCTGGCTGCTCGACCGGGGCATGCCGGTCAAAGACCACCGGGGCCGGGTGCGCTGGCTCGACGGGGCGATGTTCGACATCACCGGGCAGAAGGCGGCCGAGGCCCGGGCCGAGGCGCTCGAGCTGGAGCGGGCGGCGGCCGAGGCGGCGTCGGCGGCCAAGAGCCGGTTCCTGGCGGTGATGAGCCACGAGATGCGGACCCCGCTCAACGCCATCGTGGGCATGACGACGCTGCTGGCCGACTCGGCGCTGGATGACGAGCAGCGGCGCTTCGTGGACACCGCCCGCACCTCGAGCGACGCGCTGCTCGACCTGATCAACGACGTGCTCGACTTCTCGAAGATCGACACCGGGCACATCGAGCTGGAGTCGGCGGACTTCGACCTGCGGGCCTGCGTGACCGGATCGCTGGATCTGCTGCGCCCCCGGGCCGAGGCGCAGGGGCTGGGGTTCGGCGCCCGGGTGGCCGACGACGTGCCCCAGTGGGTGGTGGGCGACGCGGGCCGGCTGCGGCAGGTGCTGGTGAACCTGCTGGGCAACGCGGTCAAGTTCACCGCCGCGGGCGAGGTGCGGGTCGAGGTCGACGCCGCGGCCGCCGACGAGGGCGCCGACGAGGTCCGGATCCGGTTCGCGGTCTCCGACACCGGCATCGGCATCCCGCTCGCGGAGCAGGACGCGATCTTCGAAGCGTTCAGCCAGGTCGACGCGTCGACGACCCGGCGCTTCGGCGGCAGCGGCCTGGGGCTGGCCATCAGCCGGCGGCTGGTGCGGCTGATGGGCGGCGATCTGACGGTCTCGAGCGCGCCCGGCGAGGGGGCCACCTTCTCGTTCGAGGTGACGCTGCCGCCGGGGCGGGCCCCGGCCCGCTCGGACGCGCCGAGCGCGGTGGACGTGCCCCCGCTGCGGATGCTGCTGGCCGAGGACAACCCGGTCAACCAGCGGGTCGGTCAGCGGCTGGTGCAGATGCTGGGCCTCGACTCCGATCTGGCCAGCGACGGCCGGCGGGTGCTCGCCGCCTTCGACGCGGCGGATTACGACGTGGTCCTGATGGACGTGCGCATGCCCGAGATGGACGGCCTGGAGGCCACCCGCCGCCTGCGGGCGTCGCTGCCGCCCGATCGCCAGCCGCGGGTGATCGCGCTGACGGCCAACGCCACCCGGGAGGACGAGGCGGCGTGCTACGCGGCGGGCATGGACGCCTTCCTCAGCAAGCCGCTGCGCATCGACGCCCTGGGACGGCTGCTGAGGCGGCTCTTCCCCGACGGCGCGCCCGCCGCGACCCGCGGAGCGGAGTGAGGCCGCTCTTCACGGGGTCCGCCGGGCCCGCCGCGACCCGTGACCTCTCGTCCGACCCCGTGAAAAGGACCGATTTCGGGTCACCGTCGGCCCGGTCGCGCGGCCCGGCGCGTTCGACCTCGTCGCTTTCTTGAATCACATGCTACGGTCGCGCTATCGAGCCTCCCGAATCTCCCAACCCTCGGCAGCGGAGGCGGCATGAGACTGTTCGGCGCGGTGAGTGCGCTGGCGCTGATCGCGGCCGGTGCGGCCGGCTGTGACGGGGCCGTGGATCCCGATCCGGCCGACTCGACGATCATCCGCCACGACATGCAGCCCGATCCGCTGCCCGACGCCGAGGCCGGCGTACCGCCCGCCGACCAGGGGCCGCGCGACGCCGCCGCCGACCGGGGCGACGACACCCCCGACATGGCGCCGGCCGACATGGCGCCGTCCGACATGGCCCCGTCCGACATGGCGCCGTCCGACATGGCCCTGTCCGACGGCGGCGACCGGTGCCCGACGCCCGGCGGGGTCGTGCCCGGCGAGCTGCCGCTCGTCGACCGGGCGTGGCGGCTCGAGGTCCCCCGGGCGACGGCCGCCGGGCGGCTCGATCCCGGCTGCGCGGCGGGCAGCGGCGGCGACGAGCTGATCGTGCGGTTGCTGCCCGAGGCCGACGGGGCGCACCTCGTCGTCGTCGCCGGGCGCTACTCGTCGCTGTATCTCACCGACCCCTGCACCCCCGACGCGCCGCCCGAGGCGGGCCCGTGCGTCGACGTGGACACCCCGTTCGAGGACGGCGCGACCCGGGCCCGGCGCCTGGAGCTGGTCGCCGGCGAGCCGCTCGATCTGGTCGTCGACGCCCCCCCCGGCGAGCGGGCCGGGCCCCTGGTCGTGCTGGTCTACCCCCCGGTGCCCGAGGGCGGGTCGTGCGCCCCCATCGGCGACACCGGGGTCTCGCCGAGCTGCGGGCCGGCGCTGGGCTGCGTGGACGAGGTCTGCGTCTGGACCGGGCCGCCGGCGGTCGAGACGGCCCGGGCGTGGTCCGACGGTCAGTCGCTGCGCATGCAGCTCGCCCTGCGGGGCGTCGAGCTGGTCGCGGCGGTCTGGGCCCGCAGCGGCGGAGGCGACGCGCCGTTCGTGCAGCTCCAGACCACCGACTTCCGCACCGAGCCGACCCGCCTCGCGCTCCAGGGCTTCGTCGAGGATCCCGATCTGGCGGCGGCGGGCATGGTCGAGATCGAGGTCGTCGACGCCGACGGCCGCACCGCGCGGCGAGGGGTCGGCGTGGCCGGCCTCGAGCCGCTGCCGGCCGACGCGGCCTGCGATCCCGAGGGCATGCGCGACGTGTGCGCGGCGGGCGACGCGTGCGTGGGCGGGCGCTGCCGGTCGGCCGACGTCGGGGTCTGGCTGGGCGAGGCGGGGCTCAACATCGAGGTCGAGATGCCCCAGGCGCCGCTGAATCATCCGCTGCTGCGGCCGGTGGTCCGCCCGGCGGATCCGGTCGACGCCCGCTGGACCCCCCTGTCCCCCCGGGCCGCCGAGCTGGGCCTGCGCTGGGCCGCGAGCGGGCTGGATGTCGAGCCTGAGGGGCTGTTGCTGCGCATGCAGGAGCCGGGGCTGCCGCCGGGGCTGCCCCGCGCGCTCGAGGCGGCGCCGCTGCCGGTGCGCGGCGAGGGCGAGCCGTGCGATGGGGAGCGCATCTCGGACACCTGCGGGCCGGAGCTGGCCTGCCGGGTCGCGCTGGACCGCGCCACCTGCGTGGCGATCGACCCGCCGCAGATCCTGTCGGCCCAGGCCACATTCGGGGCGGACGCGCTGGGGCTCAAGGTGGCGTTCAGCGATCTTCAGGGGGACGCGGCCTTCTTCGATCTGAAGGTGCGCCGGGGGGACGATCTGCGCTTCGCGCTGCCCGCGCCGCGGCCGCTGCCGGCGGACGCCGCCGGGGGGCGGCTCCAGACCTCGTTCGCGGCCCCGTGGGGCCCGCAGCGGGGGGACGTCGCCGAGATCGTCCTGATCGACGCCGAGGGGCTGACGAGCGCGCCGGTCATCGCCCCGCTGAGGCCGGCGCCGATGGTGGGCGTGGGCACCGCCTGCGACCCGCTGGGGGCCCTCTTCGCCTGCGCCGGGGATGACGACGACGTCATCTGCGCGGTCGTCGAGGCCGGCGGCGACCCGGTCTGCGCGGTGTTCGAGGAGCCCTGCCCCGAGGCGTGGCGCCCGTTCCCGCTCGTCACCCCGGTGCGCCACGAGGACAACCACCGCAACGGGCCCGACCGCACCGCCGGCTCGTGCGGCGGCGAGGGCACCCCCGAGGCGATCTACACCCTGACCCCCCGCCAGGACGCACGGTGGATCATCTCGGTGCAGCCGGCGGGATCGGTGGTCTACGTGCGCTCCCACTGCCGGTTCGCGGTGCCCGACGTGTCGGAGCTCGCCTGCCGCAACGGCCCGTTCGTCCTGGATGTCGAGGGGGGAGAGACGTACTACGTGTTCGTCGACGGTCCAGGCGAGGGCGGGCGGTTCACGCTCGCGATCGACTCCGAGGCGCCGCCGGATGGGCCCGATCTGCCGGATGACCCCCGCTGAGCGGGGCCGGTCGCGCGAGGCCCGGCGGCGGGTGGGCCTCAGTCGAGCGCGGCGTGCAGATCGGCGTAGTGGGCGATGACCTCGAACTCGTCGATGACCCGCGAGTGGTAGTGGCCCCAGACGTCGCTGAGCAGCACCATCGCGCCCTTGCTGAGCGCCTGGGTGCGATACAGCGCGTAGTAGCTCGCCCCGTGGGTGTCGTCGATGTCGTCGATCTTGTCGAGGGTCTTGCCGCTGACCGGGCAGAAGAGCACGCACTTGGTGCCCGGCTCGATGTCGGTCATGCCCGCCTTGCGGGCGTCGCCGTGGATCGGGCTGAGGTGCACCAGCCCCTCCCGGCCGTCGGGCAGCCGCACGCCGACGGTGATCGCCGGGTGCCCGTCGAAGGTCACGTCCTTGAGGCCCACCAGATCGTCTCCGGCGGGCCCGAAGAGCCGGTTGACGATGATCTGGACCCCGGTCGGGTTCTTCTCGGGCGCGGTCATTGGTCCCCCTTGTCGCGCGTCGGCCCGCGCCGACGTCGCTCGGAGTAGAGCAGGCTCGGGCGCTCCAGGCAAGCCGACGAGGCGCTTGCGGTGCGGGCGCGCAGGGCGGATGGTGAGCCGCGCGTCACCGGCGGGTCCCATCGGCCATCCAACGCCACGACGAGGCCCCGTTCACGGCCACCCCAGACGACCAGGAGTCCGCATGAAGCTGAACCGCATCGCCTCGCTGTTCGCCCTCGCCGGGCTCGCCACCGGCTGCGGCGGCGCGCTCATCAGCAACCAGCAGGAGAAGCAGATCGGCGCCGGCGTCGACGAGCAGATCGAGAAGGAGTACCGCATCCTCGCGGCGAGCGACCCCGTCTCGAAGTGGGCGGTCGACTTCGTCAAGCCGTTCTCCAACGCCTCGAAGGCGTTCCGCCCGCCCAGCGAGTTCGGGGGCTACAAGGTCGAGGTCATCGCCGACGACGCGCTCGTCAACGCGTTCGCCGCGCCGGGGGGCTACGTCTACATCAGCACCGGGCTCATCAAGGCCGCCGACGACTGCGCCGAGATCGCGGGGGTCATGGGGCACGAGCTGGCCCACGTCACCGAGCGCCACAGCGCCCGCCAGCTCGAGAAGGCGTTCGCCGCCCAGCTCGTCTCGGACTTCTTCCTCGAAGACGGCCTGACCAAGACCGCTGCCGAGACCATCTTCGGGTTCTTGCAGGCGACCAAGTTCAGCCGGGATCACGAGCGGGAGGCCGACGCGGTCGGGCTCCAGATCAGCCACGACGCGGGCTACGACCCCGACGGGCTGGCCCGCTTCTTCCAGAAGCTGCTCAAGCAGGGCGGCTCGCCGCCGGAGTTCCTGTCGTCGCACCCAGCGACCGACGATCGCATCAAGGACGTGCGGGCGGCGATCAAGAAGCGCTACGGCTCGAAGCCCGGCGGGTCGAAGAGTTGCCGCACGTCGATGAAGCTGCCCCAGATCAAGGCCCACCTCTCGGGGGGCAAGTCGCGCACCACGACCCGCAAGAAGGTCAGCCTGAAGTGGCTGCGCGAGCGCGAGGCCCACGCCCGCCGCTGACCCCGCGCCCGACCGCCCCTCACTCCGGCGCGGGGTCGGTGATGCGGAACTCGATCCGCGCGTTGGCCGCCCGTCCGGCGGCGGTGCGGTTCGACTCGATGGGCATGCGCTCGCCGTAGCCCACCGCCTCCAGCCGCCCGCCGTCGACCCCGGCCTCGACCAGCGCCGCCAGCACCGCCTTCGCCCGGGTCTCCGACAGGCGCAGGTTGGCCGCCTCGCCGCCCTCGCTGCTGGTGTGGCCCCCGATCTCGATGCGCTTGAGATCGGCCCGCCGGCCGAGCAGCGCCGCCAGCTCGCCCACCAGGGCCGCGCTGCGCGGGGCCAGCGCGCCGTCGGCGAACTCCAGCTTCTCGGTGAGGAAGATGAAGCCCCCCGACACCTCGACCCGCCCCAGGCGGGCGATGGTCTCCTCGGGGCAGCCGTCGTCGTCCCGCACGCCGTTTTTGCTCTCGGGGCGGTTGGGGCACTGATCGACCGCGTCGGGGATGCCGTCGCGGTCGTTGTCGGCCTCGGGGCAGCCGTCGATGTCTTCGAAGCCGTCCCGATCCTCGGGATCGGCGGGGCACGGATCTTCGACGTCGTTGATGCCGTCCCCGTCGTTGTCCGGATCGGGGCAGCCGTCGAGATCCTCGTGATCGTCTTTGTCCTCGGCGTCCCGCGGGCAGCGGTCGACGTCGTCGAAGATGCCGTCGCCGTCGGTGTCCCGGGCGGCGGGCGGCGGCTCGACCTTCACCACCTCGATCTTCGGGGCCGCCGTCTGCGGGCAGCGGCGGGCGAGGCCCAGCAGCAGCCGCGCCGGGGCCGCCCCCACCGCGCCGTTGAGCGCCACCCCGGCCCCGACCCGGGCGACGAGGCACTCGGCGAAGCCCCACTCCACCAGGGCGTGCGTCTCGTAGGGCGAGGGCCCGCCGTCGGTCAGCCCGATCTCGCCGGCCAGGCTCCAGGCGACCGCCAGCGGCTGATCGGGCACGGCGTAGCGGGCGCCGAGCGCCGTGCGGAAGGCGTCGCCGAAGTCGGTGCCGTACAGCGCCTCGTCCGGGGCGACCCGGTAGCCCAGCTCGACGGTCAGGCTCACCGGGGCCACCTGCATCGGGGCCAGGTCGACGTCGAAGAGCAGGCTCGGCGTCAGCCGCAGCCCGTCGGCGCCCAGCCAGCGATCGGGATCGCCCGTCGGCAGGTGCAGCGGCAGCCCCAGCCCCAGGGCCAGACCCTCGTCGGCCGCCCGCCAGACGGTCGCCTTGGCCAGCACCCGCAGATCGCCCAGGCCGCCGCTGTCGAGGCTCGATCCGTCGCGGGCCATGCCCTCGCGGACCAGCACCGCGGGCACCGCCAGCCCCAGCTCGACCCGATCGGCCAGCGCGAGCGCCAGCGTCGCGTCGAGCCGGGTCGACAGGCCCGACAGCGTCGCGTCGGATCCGTCGTCGAGCTGCCCGGCCATCGTGGCGCCGGCGACCCGGATCCACAGCCCGGTGCGCAGCTCGAGGTGCCCCTGCACGCCGGCCCGCTCGACGTCGATGATGCCCTCGCCGATGGCCGGCCCGAAGCGATCGGCCTCCACCGCCGCCGCCGGCCGGGCCACCGCCAGGGCCCCCACCGTCAGGGCCAGCGCCGCGAAGCGTCGGCGCCACCCGAGCAGCAGGATCACCGCCAGGGCCAGCCCCGTCGCGCCGCCGCCGCCGGTCGAGCAGCCCCCGTAGAGGCCGTCGATCGCCGGCGCCTCGATCGGCCCGGGGCCCGCGTCCGCTTCGGGCCCGACGTCGGCGAGGCCCAGGTCCACGGCCCCGGCATCCACCATCGCGTCCTCCTCCGGCAGCGGCCGGTCGTCGGCGGGGTCGAGCGGGTCGGTCTCGGCCGGCTCGCGCACCCCGTTGCGGTTCACGTCCTCCGCGCCGTCGGCGACCCCCCCGCCGTCGGTGTCGGCCCGCCGGGGATCGGTCGTCGTCGTCGGATCGCCGTCGGCCACGAAGACCGCCGGATCACTGTCCGCCGGGCGCGTCGAGACGCCGGCTTCGAGGCCATCGGGCAGCCCGTCGTCATCGGCGTCGGCGTCCAGCCCGTCGGGGATCCCGTCCATGTCGGTGTCGGCCCCGGGGGTCGGCTCATCACCGTCGAGCAGCCCGTCGTCGTCGCTGTCGGCGTCGCCCGGATCGAGGCCCAGCGTCGCCTCGACGGCGTCGGTCAGGCCGTCCCCGTCGCTGTCCTCGGGCGGCGCGCCGTCGTCCGCGGGGTCTTCGGGGTCGGTCTCGCCGGGATCCACCCGCCCGTTGCGGTCGAGATCCTCATCGCCGTCGCGGGTCCCGCCGCCGTCGGTGTCGGCCCGCAGCGGATCGGTGACCGTCGTCGGATCGGCGTCGGCCACGAAGGCCCCCCGCCCGAGCACGGTGTCGGCGTGGGGATCGGTGTAGCCCATCTCGAGGCCGTCGGGCAGCCCGTCGTCGTCGCTGTCCGCGTCCCGCCCGTTGGGCAGCCCGTCGCCGTCGCTGTCGTGCCCCGGCGAGCGCTCCTCGCCGTCGGGCACCCCGTCGTCGTCGGTGTCGGCGTCCCGCGGATCGAGCAGGAGATCCCGCTCGGTGCGGGCGTCGAGGCCGTCGCCGTCGTCATCCCGGGCCAGATCGTCGGCCGCGTCGAGGGGGTCGGTCCCGTCGGTGACCTCCCGGCCGTCCCGGGTGCCGCCGCCGTCGCTGTCGCTGCGCACCGGGCTGGTGCCCAGGGCCACCTCGTCGCCGTCTTCCAGCCCGTCGTCGTCGGTGTCGGGGTCGCGGGGGTCGGTCTCGTAGTCGGCCTCGTCGCCGTCGTCGATGCCGTCCCGATCGGTGTCGGGATCCTGCCCGTCGGTGCCCAGCTCGGCCTCGGCCCGGGTCGACAGCCCGTCCCCGTCGGGATCGGCGTCGGGGTCGTCGAGCGGGTCGAGCGGGTCGGATCCGAACGCCACCTCGTTGCCGTCGCTGGTGCCGCCACCGTCGCTGTCGGTGCGCCGGGGGTGGGTCTCGTCCCGGTCGACCCGGCCGTTGCGGTTGGCGTCCTCCACCCCGTCGTCGAGCCCGTCGTTGTCGGTGTCGGCCGCGCCGGGGTCGGTCCCCAGGATGCTCTCGAGCCGGTTCGAGAGGCCGTCACCGTCGGGGTCCACCGTGTCGAAGTCGTCGGCCGGGTCGCCCGGGTCGGTGCCGTCGGCCGCCTCCCGCCCGTCGTCGGTGCCCCCGTCGTCGGTGTCGGCGTCGGCCGGGTCGCTCTCGCCGACGTCGAGCCGGCCGTTGCGGTCGCGATCCTCGGCGCCGTCGGCCAGCCCGTCGCCGTCGGTGTCGGCCCGGCGGGGGTCGGTGCGGGTGGCCGGATCGGCGTCCCCCACCCGGCCGACCTCGAGCCCGTCGAGCAGGCCGTCGCCGTCGGTGTCGCGCGCGTCGTCCCGGGTGCCGAGCAGCGCCTCCTCGGCGGCGGTGAGCCCGTCCCCGTCGGCGTCCTCCCCACCGCCGCCCTGGGCCGCGGCCGGCCCGGCGAGGGCCCAGAGGACGAGCGGGGCGATGACGAGCCCTCCCACGAACTGCGCAATGCGGGCCACGGATCCCTCCCTCACGTCTCCCGATGTGGCCGCCCGATCATGGAGGGTGGTCCCCTTCGGGGCAACCCCGATGCGCCGCCGGCCCCCGTGGGCGAGCCTGCGCCCCCCGGCCGACCCCCAGGAGGGCCCGATGAGCGACCGAGTCGATCCCCCGCGCCGCGCGCTGGCCGACCTCGATCGCGGGGCCCCGCCCCTGCGCCGGGCGGCCCACATCGGCGCGCTGGCGGCCGCGGTGGGCTTCGACTGGCCCGACATCGGCGGGGTGCTGGCCAAGATCGACGAGGAGCTGGCCGAGCTGCGGGCGGCGCTGGGCGGGGGTGATCCGAGCGCCGTCGAGGCCGAGATCGGCGACGTGCTGTTCAGCGTGGTCAACCTGTGCCGCCACGTCGCCGTCGACCCCGAGGCGGCGCTCGGGCGGACGATCACCGAGTTCGAGCGGCGGTTCCGGGCGGTGGAGGACGGCCTGCGGGCCGACGGGCGGGGCTTCGCCGACGAGGGCGTCGACGCCCTCGAGGCGCGGTGGCAGGCGGCCAAGCGCCGCTGATGGCTCGGAGGCCGGGCCTCAGTCGAGGTCGGCCCGCAGCCCCATGGCTTCGAGGATGCGCACGGCGGCGCCGTAGGGCTCGACCTCCCGCCGCTCGAGGGCGTCGAGCAGCGGGTCGAGGCCGCCGCTGCGGGCGATGACCTCGCCCGCCTCGTGGCGCAGCATGGCGTAGATCCGATCGAGCAGCGCCGCCCGGTGGCGGGCCCGGGCCCGGCGGCGCCCCTCTTCGGCGTCGCGCAGGAAGGCCCCGTGGGCGGCGATGTGATCGGCCAGCGCGGCGACGCCTTCGCCCCGGGGGGCCACCGTGGGCACGATGGGAACCGCCCAACCCCGCCGCTCGCGGCCTTCGAGGTCGAGCAGCATGTGCAGGTGACGCTCGGCCCGCTTCGCGTCGGGGTGATCGGCCTTGTTGACCACGAAGATGTCGGCGATCTCGAGCAGCCCGGCCTTGATCGCCTGCACCCCGTCGCCGAGGCCGGGCACGGTCACCACCACCGAGGTGTGCACCGTATTGGCCACGTCGACCTCGTCCTGGCCCACGCCCACCGTCTCGACGATCACCACGTCGAAGCCCATCGCGTCGAAGACGGTGATGACGTCCCGGGTGCTGGCGGTCAGCCCGCCGAGCACGCCCCGGGTGGCGAGGCTGCGGATGAAGACCCCCGGGTCGCCGGCGTGGGCCTGCATGCGGATGCGGTCGCCGAGGATGGCCCCCCCGCTGAACGGGCTGCTGGGGTCGATGGCCACCACCGCCACCCGCTTGTCTTCGGCGCGGTAGTGGCGGATGAGCTGGTCGGTGAGCGTGCTCTTGCCGGCCCCCGGGTTGCCGGTGATCCCCAGCAGCAGCGCCTTGCCGCTGTGCCCGTGCAGCCGGGCCAGCGCCTCCCGGGCGCCGGGCAGCTCGTCGTCCAGCGCCCGCATGAGCCGGGCGGCGGCCCGCACCTCGCCGGCCAGGACCCGATCGGCCAGGGCCAGGGCCCGGCTCACGCGCCCGCCCGGGTCTCGAACAGCAGCGACGAGGCCACCCGCAGCCGCTGGAGGCCGTTGTGGGTCCCCTCGCCCACCGCCGCGGCGTAGGCGTCGCGCCAGTGCCGCTCGACCGGGTAGTCCCGGGTGTAGCCGTAGCCCCCGTGCATCTGCAGCGCCCGGTCGCACGCCGCCTGGGCCTTCTCGGTGGCGAAGACCCGGGCCATCGCGGCTTCGGCGGTCGCCGGCTCGTCGGCGTCGAGCAGCATCGCGGCCCGGCGGTACAGCAGCCGGGCCGCGTCCAGCTCGGTGGCCCCGTCGGCGATCATCCACTGGATGGCCTGGAAGTCGGTCAGCGGCCGGCCGAACTGCCGGCGCTCGGCGGCGTAGGCGTTGCCCGCGTCGAAGGCGGCCCGGGCGATGCCCACCGCCAGCGCCGCCCGGCAGACGCGGGCCCCGTCGACGACCCGGGCGTCGAGCCCGCCGTGCCGCTCGCCGATGCGCCGGTCGTCGGCGATCTCGACCCCGTCGAGCACCATCTCCCCCAGCCCGGCGGTGCGCAGGCCGAGGCTGTCGGCCGGGGCCGACCGCCACTCGCCCCGCTCCAGCAGGAACGCCGTCGCCGCGCCGGTGCGGGTCGCGGCCAGCACCACCGCGACGTCGGCCGCCCCGACCGCGGTCACCGCCGGCAGCGAGCCCTCGAGCCGCCAGCCGGCGCCGTCCTCGATCGCCCGGGCGGTCAGCGGCCCGCCGTCCACCCCGCCGCCGGCCCAGGTGCCCAGCACCTCGCCCCGAGCGAGGGCCGGCAGCCGGCGCTTCATCTGCTCGACGCTGCCCCGGCGGTTGATCTGGGCCGCGCACAGGGCGTTGTGGGCCAGGGCCGTCGCCGCCAGCCCGGCCTCGCCCACCGCCAACTCCTCGATCGCCAGGGCCAGCGCCCCGAGGCCCATGCCGGCCCCGCCGAACCGCTCGGGCAGGCACACCCCGAAGAGGCCCAGCTCGGCGACCCGCCCCCGCAGCGCGTCGGGCAGCGCCCCAGCCCCGTCCCACCCGCCGGCCGCGGGGGTCAGCGCGCTCCGGGCGAAGTCCCGGGTCATCTGGCGCAGCATCTCCTGATCTTCGGTCAGCTCGAAGCGCATGCTCGCTCCTCGTCGATGGTCGGGGGGACGGTGTCCGGGGGGCGGGGTGCTGTCAAGGGCGTCAGTACCAGAAGCCCAGGCCCAGCCCCCAGTTGAGGTAGGCCGGGGCCCAGTCGACGACCGCGCCGACCTCCCAGTCCCAGATCAGCTCGCCCAGGTGCAGGTCGACGCCGGCGGTGGCGTGCACCCGCCCGTCGAAGGCGGCGTAGCGATCGGGCTCGAAGTAGCTGCCCGCCCGCAAGACGAGCACGTCGGCCCAGACCTCGGACTCGGCCCCCACCCTCAGCGACGGCGAGACGTAACGCCCCGAGGGCCGCTCGTCCTCTCCGAAGAGCCCCCCGGGGCCCACCGCGCCCTCGGGCGCCGGGCCGGTCAGCACCAGATCCGCCGCCAGCAGCACGTAGCGCCGCCCCGCCGGCGGCGTCGGGCGCGCGCCGCGCCCGAACGTCGGCCGCACGTTGCCCCCCCGGGGCCCGAAGACATAGCTCGCGCCGAGGCCGATCTCCCACGGCACCGCCACCGCGTCGGGCACCTCGAGCCCCGCGGGCACCGCGGCCGGATCGGGCGTGGAGTCGACCTCCTGGCCCACCACCCCGCTGCGCAGGGTCGCCCCCAGCCGCCAGCGGGATCCGGGCGGGGCGTACAGCCCGCCGAAGAGCAGGCCGCCGCCGATCACCTGGGCCGCGTCGTCGGCCCCGATCAGCAGCTCCGCGCTGCCCCCGTAGAGCAGGCCGCCGACCCACCACCCGCCGCGGACGTGCAGCCCGTAGCCCAGCCCGAAGTAGGTCTGGCGGACGACGATGGTCGTCTCCGGGCGCCCGAGGACGGTGAGCGTGCGATCGTAATCCTGGGTCCGCACCTGGATCCCGAAGCCGTGCTCCCCGAACTTGAGGTTGAAGCCGGCCTGCGCGAAGCGGGCGTCGTCGAAGCTCTGCTGACCGCCCTGCCCCACGTCGATCTGCTCGTCCCGGCTGACGTTGAGCGTCGACAGGGTGACGTCCCAGTCGAACCAGTCGTGGGCGAAGGGCGCCGCCCGCACCGCGAAGGCCGCCGGGTTGGCCAGGTGCCCCTCGGCGCCCTCGGCGACGCCGACGTAGGCCCCGCCGAGGCCGACGACCCGCCCCGAGGCGATGATCGGGCCCTGGAAGAAGTCGGCGACGACGTGGCGATCGACGACGAACTCCTGGGCGGCGGCGGGCGCGGCCAGGGCGGCCAGCGCGACGGCGATGACGGGGGGTGTCCTCACGGGCGGCAGTATAGCGTCTCGGGCGGCGCGATCAGCCCCCCGGCGTGTGCCGCTCGACGACGGCGACGGTGATCCACCGCCCGTCGATCTCGCGCTCGATGCGCACCGGCATGCCCGGGATCTGGCGGGCGAAGCTCGAGCGCTGGCGGCCGGCCTCGGACTCGACGACGAAGACCACGCAGTCGAAGCGGCCGGCGGGCACCTCGCAGGGGCCCTCGCTGCGGATCGCGGCGGGCGGCTGGACCCCGTGGCTCTCGAAGTCGGCCCAGGTGAGCTGCGCCCGCTGCGCAGGGCCCGCCGGGCCGCCATCGGGTGTGGCGCTGATCTCGAGGGTCGCGCCCCGGGCGTCGACCTCGGCGAAGCGGATCGTCACCGTGCTCGCCGGGCCATCGGGCGGGGTGAGCCGCTGCACGTAGGTCCGGCCGGGGGCGCTGGCGTCCCGGATCTCGGCGGCGGAGAACGGCGCGCGCGGCGCCGTCGGGGTGGGGGCCGGGGCGCCGCAGCCGACGAGCAGCAGCGCGGCGACGGCCCGCAGCGCGCCCCGGCTCACCGCACGGCCGAGAGCTCGACCCAGCGGATGGGCCCGGTGGGCTGCACCCCACGAGCCGGCGGGCGGAGAGTGGGCGGTCGGGGCGCGTCCAGGGTGCGGACGGCCTCCATCAGCGTGGGCGGCGGCGCGGCGAACCCCCCCAGCGGCGCGACGGCCAGCCGGGCGAAGATCCGGGCCATCCGACCGAGCGGCTTCGGGTCGGGGGCGTGAGTCTGCATCGGGGAGATGCTCCGGCGAATAAGAGCGGCCTTCCGGCCGATAACGCGCGGCGCGATACGTCCCGAGCCGCACGCAGCGACTATTCGATACATTCCCTGTGAAAGTCAACATAGCCACCAAAACCAACACGGGTCGGCGTCAAACGTCCGACGCCGACCCGTGATAGCTCAGCGGGGGCCCGCCGGCAACCGCGGGCGTCGCTCAGCGACTGCGCCCTCGCCCCCCGCGGTCCCCGTCGTCGTCGGCCATCGGGCTCGGGGGGAAGGTCAGGTAGTTGCGGGTGCTGAAGGTCAGCTCACCGCCCGGCCCGAACTTGGCCATCGAGGTGCCCGCGGCCTGCCCCGGCCCGTACATCGGGTGGCTCAGCTCGCAGATGAAGGTGATGATGCCGGCCATGTCGGGGATGATCGGGCAGCCGGACTGATAGGTGATGTAGATCGGCTCGGGGCGGTACGAGCGGCCGCAGCGCTGGGGGATGCCGGTCGGCTCGATGTAGTACGATCCGAAGACCACGAACGAGTTGGCCGGCATCAGCACCCCGGCGAACTGCCCGCTGGGCAGCTCGACCCCCGCGGGATCGGTGATCATGAGCTGCCAGCCGGTGTCGACGTTGTTCCAGCCCGCGCCGCTGACCGCCTCGCCGGAGACCGTCGTCGCCCGGTAGTCGCCGCCGGGGTTGACGATGAACGGGTAGAAGATCGCCCGGCCCTCGGCCATGAGCTGCTCGCCGTCGAGGCCGAAGCGCTCTTCGAAGAAGGCCAGCGCGTCCTGCCGGTTCTGCTCGATGTCGTCGGCGTCCCAGCCGAGGGTGCCCATCCAGAAGTCGGTCGGGTCGAGCTGGGCGGTGAGGGCGTCGTCGATGGTGCCGTCCGAGATCATGGTGATGGCCTTCATATAGCCATCGGGGGTTGGGCCTGCCGAGCACTTCTCGGGCAGGGATCGGTCGCGGTCGCGGTGGGCGTCGGCGACGGCGGGGCTGAGCGCGAGGGCGAGCAGGGCGATGGCGGACAGGTGGAGGAAGCGCATGGGACCTCTCGGATCGGGCGCGCCGGTGCGCCCCGATTGAAGCGATGAAGAGCAGCGGACTGCGGTTGATAACCGACGCCGGGCGCGCCGTACATGCATAGGGTGGCCGCAGCGGCGAACGTCCGCCGGGCGATAGATAAGATAGGAATACGTTCTCCAGGATGATGGATTTGTGAGTTTCGGCCAATACGGATTGATACTTAACCGTAAATGGGAATCCGAAAGCGTCACAATCTGGCGCCTGAACGGCGGAGCGCCGCGCCCGACTCCGCGCACGGGGTGACCAGGGGGTCGAGCCCAGGTCCCGGCCAGATCGGCGTTGCCAAAGACGGCCGGTTTCTCCCACAGTGCGGGGGCGCAACCCGGTGAGGAACCCATCATGAGCATATTCGACAGGCTCGCCCGGCGGGCCCACGAGCAGGTGATCTTCTGCCACGACGAGGTGACCGGCCTCCGGGCGATCATCGCCATCCACGACACCACCCTCGGCCCGGCGCTCGGCGGCACCCGCATGTGGAGCTACGCCAGCGACGAAGACGCCCTCGAGGACGCCCTGCGGCTCGCCCGGGGCATGACCTACAAGTCGGCGGCCGCCGGCCTCAACCTCGGGGGGGGCAAGGCGGTCATCATCGGCAACTCGAAGGCCGACAAGAACGAGATGCTGTTCCGGTCCTACGGCCGCTTCATCCAGGGGGTCGGCGGGCGCTACATCACCGCCGAGGACGTCGGCACCTCGGTGCAGGACATGGAGTGGGTCCGCATGGAGACCGACTTCGTGGTGGGCATCAGCCGGGCGCTCGGCGGATCGGGCGACCCCAGCCCGTTCACCGCGCTGGGGGTCTTCGAGGGCATGAAGTCGTCCCTCAAGTGGCAGACCGGCAGCGAGTCGTTCGAGGGGCGGGTGGTCGCGGTGCAGGGCGTGGGCCACGTCGGCTACCACCTCGTCGAGCACCTGCGCCACGCCGGGGCCCAGGTGCTCGTCGCCGACATCGACCGGGACAACCTCGCCCGGGTCACCCGCGACTTCGACGGGATCGAGGTGGTCGATCCGGCCCGGATCCACGCCCAGGGCTGCGACATCTTCGCCCCGTGCGCCCTCGGCGCGGTGATCAACGACCACACCCTGCCCGAGCTGAAGTGCGGCATCGTCGCCGGCTGCGCCAACAACGTGCTCGCCGAGGATCGCCACGCCGCGGCGCTCGCCGAGCGGGGCATCCTCTACGCGCCGGACTACGTGGTCAACGCGGGCGGCCTGATCAACGTGGCCAACGAGCTCGAGGGCTACAACACCGACCGGGCGACCCAGGCGGTGCATGGCATCCATGACATCACCACCCGCATCTTCGAGATCGCCCGGGACGAGGGCATCACGACCGCCGAGGCGGCCGACACCCTCGCCGAGCGGCGCATCGCCGCGTTGCAGCGGGTGAAGGATCACTACATCGCCCGCCCCCCGGCCCGCCTGCAGCGCCGCGTCTGACGTCTGACCTCAGCCGGCGGCCCGCAGCGGGGCCGCCTCGGCGAGCGGCACCGCCTCCAGCACCGCGTAGAGCACCTGCGGGCCGTCCCCGGCGGCGGTCAGCGCCAGCAGCTCGTCATCGGCGATGTGGGGGTCGGCCCGGCTGCGCCCGGCGTCGTCGACCGGCCACCGGCGCAGCCCGCAGGTCAACGCGAGCGGCGGCGCGGCGGACGGCAGGCCCTGCATCAGCACCTCGCCGGTCGCCGGCCAGTAGAGACCCATGACCGGCGGGTGCCCGATGCCATCGAGCGGCAGCAATACACAGATGGGATTCGACATGACATGCCTCCAAAGTGAGGGCCCGGTCGGCGCAGCGCCCGGACTGCGGCCTGCCTCCACATCTACCGGAACCGCCGCCGCAGGTCGGTATCACCCCCATTTCACCGGCCCGCGGGGGCGTCGCGGGGCACGGCGGCCGGCGGCACCCCTTGTCCCGGGCCGGGCCGCTCTGATACACGGCGTTGCTGCGCGCTCGCGCCCGATGGCGCGCACGATGGAGGCCCCGTGATCCGCAGTCGAACGCCGCTCGCGCTGCTCGCCCCCCTCGCGGTCGGCCTGTGCGCCCCCGCCCCCGCCTCGGCCGCGGCGCTGCTCGGCTTCGACACCGCCCGCCCGGTGGCCCCCCAATACGTCGAGGCCGGCGCGGGCCTCGTGGCCCTCGACGACGCCTACGGGCTCTTCGCCCAGGGGCGCATCGGCCTGCTGCCCGAGCTGGACGGCCGGCTGGCGGCGGGCGTGCTGCTGCTCAACGGCGACCTCGGCTTCGAAGTGGACCTCGGCAGCAAGTTCCGCCTCGTGCCCGCTTCCGTCGCCGGCCTGGACGTCGCCCTGAGCGGCGAGCTGGGCTTCACCAAGACCGCCGATGTCTTCCTGGCCACCCTCGATCCCATGGCCCACGCCTCGCGGCACATCGAGCTGCCCGGCGCCCGGGAGCTGTTCTTCGGGATCACGGTCGGCGCGGCGCTGACCGTCGTCGACGTGGACGGCGGGGACGACGACGCGCAGATCGGCTTCCTCGGCGGGGCCCTGGCCGGCGTCGACATCGTGCAGGATCTGGCCTTCGCCCTCGAGGCCCGCTGGCGGGACGGCGTGTGGCGGCTGGGCGGCCTGGTCACCCTGGATTTCTGACTCGACTGGAGACGGGCGATGAAGCTCGGACGCAACGACCCCTGCCACTGCGGCAGCGGCCGCAAGTACAAGAAGTGCCATCAGGCCGACGACGAGCGCCGGGCCCGTGAGGTCAAGTCGCTCCAGACCCTCGCCGAGTGGGTCGCCCACTACGGCGGCGCCCTCGAGACGGCGAGCCTGGAGCGGGCCCGCGGCGAGGAGGCGGTGCAGGCCCAGGCCCGTCGGTGGTTCGACGGCGAGCCGCCGGCCGATCCGCTCGCCGACGCGCTCTTCCGCCGCCACGCGCTCTTCGACCTGCCCATCGCCGAGGGGCAGACCCTGGTGGCTCAGGCCGAGATCGACGCCACCGGCACCGAGCCGGAGCATGTGCAGACGCTGGTCGAGGCCCTCGGCCGGAGCTGGCTGTCGGTGCACGAGGTGACCGAGTGCAAGCGGGGCAAGGGCATCCGGCTGGTCGACCGGCTCACCGGGCGCAGCCGCTTCGTGGCCGATCCGGCGCTGGCCGAGGTGCTCGAGCCGATGGAGGTCGTGCTGGGCCGGGTCGCGATCCACGACAAGAAGCCGGTGCTGCTCGAGGGCTGGGAGAAGGTCTGGTTCCGGGGGCGCAAGGCGGCCATCCGTGAGCTGGACGCGATCATCGCCGAGGACGGCTTCGAGGCCGATGACGCCGACGGGCGCATCATATGGCTGCGCCGGGAGGCCGCCCGGGTCGCCCGCCGGGCCCGCGCGGCGCGCCCCGCCGACTGAGCCCGCCTGCGCCTCCCCCGCCCTCGCCCGCCACGTTCGACCCACCGGGAGCCATCATGAGCAGCCACGACCGCCGCGATCCCTCCGAGGCCCCGACCCCCGACGACGAGGGGGTCCTCAGCTCGGCCCCCTCGCTGGCCGAGGCGACCCGGCGGGCGGGCGTGATCTCCGAGCCGAAGCCGGCCAGCCCCCTGCCCCCGCCGACCGAGTTCAACGGCTGGCGGGCGAAGCTGGCCCGGGCCCGCGGCGGGCAGCGGCTGCTCGACGCCCTGATCGAGCCCCACGACGCCGCCCGGCTGATCCCCGCGCTGCCGGTGGACGACCTGCACGCCTACATCCACCGCATCGGGCTGGCCGACGCCGACGGGGTGCTGGCCCTGGCGAGCGGGCAGCAGATCCGGGCGCTGCTCGACACCGACGTCTGGACCCGCGATCGGGTGGCGCTCGACCGGCTCGACCCCTGGCTCAGCGCGCTGATGCAGGCCGGCCCCGAGGTGCTGGTGCAGCGGCTGCTCGATCTGGACGACAGCCTGCTCAACTGGCTCGTGCGCCGCTCGGTGCGGGTCGAGGTCATCGAGGATCCCGACAGCTTCGATCCGCCCGACGACGAGCACGTCGTCACCCCCGATCGGCGGCTGGTGGTGATCTTCCCCGAGTCGGACGCCCGCGATCTGCCGGTCAAGATCTTCCTCGATCGCATGATGCGCGACGACCCGGCGCTGTGCGTGAACCTGCTGGTGCAGTCCCAGGCGGCGCTGGACAGCAACCTCGAAGAGGACGCCTACCGCTGGCGCACCGGGCGCATGGCCGATCGGGGCTACGTGGACTACTACGAGGCGCTGGTCATCTACACCGCGCCCCGCCCCGATCAGATCAGCGACGCCCGCGAGGCGCTGCCCGGGGGCGCTCCCCCGGTCGAGCGGTGGCTGGTGCCGGTCATGGCCCCCGAGGCCCGGCTGGCGGCGGCGTTCACCGCGCTGGCCCCCGAGGCCCTCGATGTGGTGCAGGGCGCGCTGGGCTACGTGGCCAACATGGCGCTCAGCGCCGATCGCATCGAGGCGTGGGACGACGTCGCCGCCGAGCAGACCCTGGCCCGGCTGCGGGCGGGGCTGGTGCTGGGGCTCGACGCGCTGGCCGGGCCCGAGGCCGACGCCGAGCGGGACGCCGAGGTGCTGAGCGCGACCGCGCTGGCCCTGATCTTCCGCACCGGCTACGCCCGCACGCTCGACGCGGTGAAGCCCCTGCGCCGGGCGGCGCGGGACGGCTTGCTGTCGGGGCCCGAGGGGCGGCTGGACGGGATCGATCTGGCGACGCTGGAGCCGTGGGCCGAGGCGCTGGGCGACCGCCACCCGCGCACGCCCGACGGGCCGGCGAGCCAGGCGGCCGATCTGACGCGCATGCAGCGCCACGCGGCCCTGATCGCCGCGCTCGCCCGGGCGGCGGGCAAGGGGCGCCCCCGCGCGGTGGGCATCGGCCGCTGGCTGCTGACGTGGATGGCCCGCGATCTGGTCGGGCTCGAGGGGCCGGGTCCCCTGCCGCCCGAGCGGGTCGAGCACGCCCACCGGGCGCTCTTCACGGACGGCGCGCTGCGGGCAGACGCCCGGGAAGCCGCCCGCGGCTGGTGGACCCGGGCCGGGGGTGAGGCCGATCCGGCGGGGCGGCAGGCGCTCGGCTGCCTGCTCGACGCGCTGGAGCAGGCCGCCGCCGCCGTCGCGCCGACCGATCTGGAGCCGCGTTTCCTGCCGCTGTGGTGGATCGAGGCCGACCGGCCCGAGGCCGGCTGACCCGAGGCCAGCGGAGCCCGCGAGGGCGCCTCAGTCGCTCTCCTCGCCCGGACGCTCCAGGATGCGATCCACGATCGCCCGCAGCTCGCCGTCGGACCAGGGCTTGATCAGCGCCACGCAGCCCGGCTCGTCTTCGACGCCCATCTCTTCGAGCTCGTCGGCCCACGCGCTGAGCAGCACCACCGGCAGCTCGGGATCGAGCGCCCGCAGCTCGCGCAGGATCGATGTGGGCGGGGGGCCGGGCATGGCCACGTCGAGCACGACGAGCGCCACCGGCGACGAGGCGATGCGGAACCGGGCCAACGCCGAGGTGCCGTCGTCGGCCTCGATCACCGTGCACCGCCCACCCAGCGACTCGCGGGCGGCGAGCCGCACGTCGGCGGCGTCGTCGGCGACGAGCACCAGCGGGGGGCGGCCGTTCTGCCGGTGGGGGCTGCTGCCGTCGAGCAGCGGCAGCCAGACCCGGCGGGTGGTGCCCGATCCGAGGATCGAGCGCATCTCGATCGCCCCGCCGAAGCCCTCGACGAGCTGCACGAGGTGCTCGAACTTGGGGTCGCCCGCGTCGGCGTCCCCGGCCACGATGCGCCGGATGAGGCCCCGCTCCTGACCCGGGCCGTCGTCGGCCACCTCGACGACGACCCACGCCCGATCGCCGGGCTCCAATGGGGGCCGGCTGCGGCGGGCGATGTCCACCGGTGGGGTGATCTGATCGACCCGCAGGCGCACCCGCATGGGCCGGCGGCCGACGCCGTCGCCCAGCGCGTGATCCACCAGCAGCGTCAGCAGGCGCTGCATGTCGTGGCCCGACGCGTCGACGAGCAGCCCGCCCGACGGCCCGAAAGGCAGGAGCTGGGCCGACTCGGGCATGCCCCGCTCGATGTGGCCCTCGACCGCCCACAGCAGCGCCGCGAGATCGCTGGGCGCGTCGCCCATGTCGACCCCGTCGGCGAAGGCGTCGTCGATGAGCCGCATCGCGCCGGTCACCTCGGGGGACTTCCCAGCCCCGTCGAGCAGCGCCCGGGCCTCGAGCGCGGCCTCCCGCAGGCGCCCGTAGCGGGCCGACGGGTCGAGGCTGATCCGATCGTGCACGTCGCGCAGGATGACCACGACGTGCCCCACCCGCCACCGCTCGTCGCGCACCGGGCTGACAGTGTACTCGAACGTCGAGATGCGCCCCGGGAAGTCGACCCGGGTCTCGCCCCGCCGGGAGCGGTTGGTGCGCAGGACCCGCTCGATGGCGTGGCGCAGGCTGCCGGCCGTCGCCTCGGGCAGCAGATCTTCGAAGGGGCGCCCCTCGGCCCGCTCGTGGGCGGTCCCCACCAGCGTCAGGAAGGCCGGGTTGCCGAAGAGCAGCCGCCCCGAGCGATCGAGCATCGCGATGGCGTCCTGAGTCGCCTCGAGCATGGCGTCCCGCAGCGAGGCGAGCCGCTCCTTGTCCCGGCGCAGCCCGTCGACCACCTCGCTGTGCTGCCGGCGCTCGGTGATGTCTTCGGTGATGCCGGCGAACACCCCCGGCTCGCCCCCATCGGGGATGGGGAAGGTGCGGGTTCGGACCCAGACGACGTCCCCGCCGGCCCGCACGAGGCGGTAGTCCAGCTCGGTGAAGTGCCCGGTCGCCATCTGCCCGAACGTGCGCCCGAAGATGGGGCGGTCGTCGGGGTGGATGGCCTCCCTGTAGCGCTCTCGCAGGGTGCTCAGCTCGCCCACCGGCTGCCCCCAGATGCGCTCGAGGGCCCGGCTGACGAACAGGAACTCACCCGAGCCGGCGTCCCCCAGCCACATCACGAACGGGACGTGCTCGGCGAAGAGCCGCAGCCGGCGCTCGGAGGCCTGCTGGGCGGCGAGCGCCCGGGCCATCGGCGTCACGTCGCTGAAGGTGACCACCGCCCCCTGTACCTGCTCGTCGCCGTCGCGATAGGGCAGGCAGCGCACCAGCATGACCCGCCCGTCGTCCCCCCGGCGCTCCTCGGTCCACTCCCGCCCGGTGCGCAGCACATCGCGCACCCGCTCGAGCAGATCGCCCCCGGTCAGACCCGAGGCGAGGTGCCCCAGCGGGCGGTCGATGTCGTGAGGCAGCAGGTTGAACAGCTCGGCCGCCGCCGGGGTGAACTTGCGCACCCGCAGCGACCCGTCGAGGAAGAGCGCGCCCAGGTCGCTGCCCTTGAGCAGGTTGTCGACGTCGACGTTGAGCTGGGTCAGCTCGGCGTTCTTGCGGCGGAACTCCGAGTTGACGGTGTACAGCTCCTCGTTGACCGAGTGCAGCTCTTCGTTGGTGCTCTGCAGCTCCTCGTTGGCCGCGAGCAGCTCCTCGTTGGTGGCTTGCAGCTCCTCGTTGCTGGCGGTCAGCTCCTCGGTCGTGGCGCTGAGGTGCTCCCGGGTGAAGTCCAGCTCGGCGCGCAGCTCGGAGTACGCCTGGCCCTGGTCTTCGGCGGCGGGCACCGAGACCTCGTCGGCCGGCAGCACCCCCTCGATGAAGCCGACGACGGTGTAGCGCCGCTCCTGGTGGCGCCGGCCCGAGAGCCGCTCGACCCGGATGTCGATCAGCGGGCGATCCTCGTCGCCGGTGGGCACCGCCCGGTGTACGACCGGCTCGTCGATCTCCCGGCAGCGGTGCAGCGCCGCGGCCAGCGCCCCCCGCAGCGGCGAGCGCACCACCCGCATGATGTCCAGCGCCGCCCGCCCCGGCCCCAGCTCGAGGAAGCGGGCGGCGTCGCCGAAGACGTGCACCACGTGCAGGTTCGTGTCGAGCAGCACGCAGCCCGGCACGAAGCGGTCGAGCACCTGCTGATAGACGAACTGCATGTTCGCCGGGCTGTCGACGGCCGCGCTCCAGGTCCCCTGGCGGTTGATCGGGTGGTGCTGCCCGATGCGGGGGGTCATCTCGGGATCGAACGTGGGCGCCACCTGCCCCCGGGCCCGATACAGCCGCTCCCGGCGGTCGATGATCTCGAAGTCCCGCTCGAGAGCCCCGATGTGCTCGCTCGGCCCGAGGAACATCCACCCCCCGCCGACCAGCGACGCCCGCAGCCGCTCGAGCACCCGCTGCTGAGCCGCCGAGCGCAGGTAGATCAGCATGTTGCGGCAGGACACCAGATCGATGCGGGTGAACGGGGGGTCGTGCAGCAGATCGTGGCGGGCGAAGACGATGGTCGCCCGCAGGCTGGCCCGCACCTGATACCGCTCGCCGGCGTCGTCGAGCATGAAGTAGCGCTCGCGCAGGGACAGGGGCACCGGGGCGAGCTGGTCGACGGTGTACTCGCCCTTGCCCGCCCGGGCGAGGTAGCCCGGGTGCACGTCGGTGGCGAAGACCTTGATCGCGTCGACCGGGAACCGGTGGCCCAGCGCCGCCTCGTGCAGCAGCATCGCCAGCGAGTAGGCCTCCTCCCCGGTGGAGCAGCCGGCGACCCACACCCGCAGCGGATCGGTGTTGCTGCGCCCCTCGAAGAGCCGGGGCACCACCTTCTCGCTCAGCGCGTCGAACGCCTCGGTGTCGCGGAAGAAGGCCGACACCCCGATCAGCAGATCACGGTAGAGGCGGTCGAGCTCGCCTTCGTCGAGGCTCAGGCGGGCGGCGTACTCGTCGATGCTCTCGCAGCGGGTCTCGGACATGCGCCGCTCGATGCGCCGGGCGAGCGTGGGGCGCTTGTAGGCCGAGAAGTCGACCCCGTGCGCCTGGCGCAGCAGGCGGGCGATGAGCCGCAGGGCGTCGGGGTCGATGCTCATGCCCGGCGGCGTCGGATCGAACGGGCGCTGGTGCACGATCTGGATCTGGCGGGCGACCCACACCGGCAGATCCTGGGGGTCGAGCACCTCGTCGGCGTCGCCGGTGGCGATGGCCGCCTTGGGCATCAGGTCGAACTGCGCGCTCTCGGGGGACTGCACCGCCACCAGCCCCCCCGCGTCGTGCACCGCGCGGATGCCCTTCGACCCGTCGCTGCCCGCCCCCGACAGCAGCACCGCGATCGCCCGGCTGCGCTGGGCCCGGGCCATCGAGGTGAAGAACACGTCGATCGGCATGTTGAGCTCGGTGCCCGAGCCGGGGCGATCGGTCAGCCACAGCCGCCCGTCGCTGAGCCGCATCTCCTTGCGCCGGGGGATGAGGTAGACCGTATCGGCGGTGATCGCGACGCCGTCGGTGACCTGCACCACCCGCATCCGGGTGCGCCGGCCGAGGAGCTGCTCCATCATGCTCTCGAAGTCGGGCGACAGGTGCTGGATGACCACGAAGGCGGCCCCGGTGTCATCGGGGATGCTCTCGAAGAAGGTCTCCAGCGGGCGCAGGCCGCCGGCCGACGCGCCGAGGGCCACGACGGGCAGGATCCGGGGCTCCGTACGGGGGCTCTCGTCGGTCATCCTCGCTCCGGCGTGGGGTCGGGGTGGGCGCCCGGCGGCCCGGGACCATGGCCGCGCAGTCTAGCCGATCGCGCCTCGCGATGCAGCCGTATCCGCCGACGCGGGGCTCACGATCACTCGGGGGCCGGGCTGCGGGTGTAGACGATCTCGAACCCCGGCCCGAAGCGCCCGTCGGGGCCGACGTAGGACTGGGTCAGGACGTGGCGCGCGGGCGACTCGATGCGCAGCACGGCGTGGAACCGGCGCACGATGCCGCTGACCGGATCGGCCTCGTCGCCGACGAGGGTGAGGGTGGTGCCGGCGTCGTCCAGGGCGCCGCAGGCGGTGGTCACCCCGGTGCTGCCGGTGCTCATCCACACGCTCTGGTACAGGCCGCGGGCGGCGTCGAAGCCCAGGAAGCCCAGCCCCATGTACGGCCGGTCGCGGTTCGAGATGCCGGCCAGATCCTCCCGGATGAAGCGCCCCCCGAGCACCCAGTGCTTCTCGACCGAGCCGTCGACCTCGACCGGGCGGGTGCCCAGCCCGCCGAAGAGCCGGGTCGAGGTGTCCCACAGGCCCACCAGCGGATCGAGGCGGGCGTGGGCCTCGCCCCGGGCGGTCGGATCGGATGCGGCGCCCGCTTCGGGCAGGCGGGCCCCTCGGCCTGGGCGGCGCGGCTTCATCGGTGCTCTCCCCCGTATTCGGATATCCCCGCGGCGGTGGCCCATTCTACCCGACCGGGGCCCGCGACCAAAGGGCTCGGGCCGCTGGTCCCGGGCCCTCGGGGCCTATATCCTGTGCCCCGCCCGACAGGAGGCCGCATGCCGAAGACCCGGCGCCCGCCCATCCCCATCGGCCCCGTCCGGCTGCACGGTCGCATCGGCACCGGCGGCATGGGCGTGGTCTGGCGCGGCACCCACGAGCGGCTGGCCCAGCCGGTGGCGGTCAAGATCCTCAAGCGCAGCGGGGCCGGCGGGCCGACCTCCCGGCGCATGTTCCGGGCCGAGGCCCGGGCCCTCGCCCGGCTGGACCACCCGGCCATCGTCTACGTCTACGACACCGGCTTCGTGCCCGACGGGGCCAACCGGCGCAGCGGCGGGGCCATCGCCGATCGGGCGCCGTACCTGGTGATGGAGTACGCCCCCGGGGTCACCCTCGACCGGCTGTGCGGCGAGCTGGAGTGGCGGGTCGCCCGGGGGGTGCTGCTCGCGCTGCTCGACGCCCTGGCCCACGCCCACGCCCGGGGGGTGCTGCACCTCGACCTCAAGCCGGCCAACGTGCTCGTCGAGGTCGACCGCGGCGCGACCCGGCTCACCGACTTCGGGCTGGCCCGCCTGCGGGACGCCGTCGCCCGGGACACCGGCCGCTTCGAAGGCACCCCGGCCTTCATGGCCCCCGAGCAGGTCGAGTGCCGGGCCCGGCTGCTCGGCCCGTGGACCGACCTCTACGCCCTCGGCTGCCTGGCCTACGCCCTGGTCTGCGGCGACTCCCCTTTTCGCCGGCGCAGCGCCTACGCCATGTGCGAGGCCCAGGTGCACGCCCCGCCGCCGCCGCTCGACCCCCGCTGGCCGGTGCCCGACGGCCTCGGGGGCTGGATCGAGCGGCTGCTGTCCAAGTCGCCCCGCCTGCGCTTCACCGCCGCCGCCGACGCCGCCAGCGCGCTGCTGCGGCTCGACCCGGCCGCCGACATGCCCTGGTTCGAAGGGCCGGCCACGATCGACGAGGACCGGCCGGTCGATCGCACCCTCTCGTCCGACCCGCCGCCGATGCCGAGCGAGGGCCGGGCCACCCTGCCCGGCCGCGACTCGCGGTCGGCGTCGAGCGCGCCGGCGGGCATCCCCCCCGTCTCGGGCGGATCGGGCGACCTCAGCGAGAGCGTCGACGAGCGGGCCGACACCGACCCCCAGTGGTCCGCCGGCCGCCCCCCCGACCAGACCGTGGTCGACGAGAAGAGCCTGAGCCGGGCCCCCACCGGATCGCTCGCCGCGGGCGGCGAGAACGCGAGCCGCACGCTGCTCGTCCCGACCATCCCCGCCTGGCTCGACGCCGCCGACGACAGCCGCGGCGCGCCCCCGCCGCTGCCCGACCGCCCCCCGTTCGAAGACCGCGAGCGCCCCCCGCCCGGCCTGGGCCTCTTCGGCATGCGCACCCCGCCCCTGCGCGGCCGGCGGCGGGCCTGCGCCGCGCTGTGGGACGCCCTGCGGGCCTGCGCCGACCAGGGGCGCCCGGCGGCGGTCGTCATCCGGGGCCCGGCGGGGGTCGGCAAGAGCCGGCTGGCGGAGTGGCTGAGCCAGACCGCGCACACCGTCGCCGGGGTCACCACCATCCGGGTCCGCCCGTCGGACACCCCCGGCGCCCGCGACCCGCTCGCCGCCGGCTTCGCCCGGGCCCTGCGGGCCGACGGCCTGAGCGAGCGGGCGCTCGAGATGCACCTGCGCGACCGGCTCGGCGAGCGGGCCGCGGCCCACGAGGTCGAGTGGCAGGCGTGGACCGCGCTGCTCGACGACGTCGAGATGCGCCCCGCCGACCGGGCGGTGACCGCCGGCTGGCTGCTGCGGGCCGTCGCCGGCGACCGCCCGGTGATCCTGTGGATCGACGACGCCCACCACGCCCCGGCGACCCTCGACGTCGTCGAGCGCCTGCTGGCCGAGGCCCGGCTGCCGGTCCTGGTGGCGTGCACCGTCGACGACGCGGCCCTCGCCGAGCACCCCGACGCCGCCCGCCACATCGACGCCCTGTGCGCCCGCCGGCCGGCGCTGCGGGTCGACCCGCTCGACCCCGAGGTGCACGTCGAGCTGGTCAAGAGCCTCGTCACCCTCGACGACGCCCTGGCCGACGCGGTCGCCGAGCGCACCGCCGGCAACCCGCTCTTCGCGGTGCAGCTCGTGCGCGACTGGGCCGACGCCGGCCTGCTCGAAGAGACCCCCGGCGGGGTGCGCCTGCGGGCCGACGTGAGCCCCGACCGCCCGGCCGACCTCGACGCCCTGTGGCGCAAGCGGCTCGACCGGGTGCTCGACGGCCAGCCGCCCGAGGCCCGCATCGCGCTCGAGCTCGCCGCCACCCTCGGGGCCGTCGTCGACGACGTCGAGCTGGCCGCCGTGTGCCACCGGGCCGAGGTCGACCCCGCGCCGGGCCTGTTCGAGCGGCTGTTCGACGCCCGCCTCGCCTACCGGGGCACCCAGGCCACCGACTGGCACTTCGGCCACGGCGCGGTGCGCGAGCTGATCCTGGCCGACGCCGAGGCCGCCGGCCGCCTGAAGCGCCACCACCGCCAGTGCGCGCTCGTGCTGGGCACCGACCCCCGCACCGAGTGGCGGGTCGCCCGGCACCTCGTCGCCGCCGGCGACCCGGTCGCCGCGATGGGGCTGTTCGACCGGGCCTGCGACCGGGCGCTCGACCGGGCCGACGTGCTGCTCGCCCGGCGGCTGCTCAGCGATCAGGCCGCCGCGCTCGACGCCGCCCGGGTCCCCGACGACGACCCCCGCCGGCTCGCGCTGCGCTTGCACCGGGCCCGCCTCACCCGCCACCAGGGCGAGCTCGCCGGGGCCGAGGCCGAGGCCCGTCGGGTGCAGGCGGTGGCCGACTTCCACGGCAACCGGGCGCTCTCGGCGCTGGCCGGAGAAGAGATCGCCGCCGGGGTGCTGGTGCGCGATCCGGCCGCGGCGATCGACATCCTCGAAGGCATCCGCCGGGACGACCCCCCCGGGCTGCCCCCGCCGGCCCGCTGCCGGGTGCGGGTCATGCTGGCCTACCAGCGGCTGTCGCTGCACCAGCCGGCGGACGCCATGGCCCTGGCGGTCGACGCCGAGCGGCTCGCCGAGCGCATCGGCCGCGACGATCTGGCCGCCATGGCCCGGCTGACCCAGGCGCTGGCCGCCCCCGACGACGACGAGGCCGCCGCCCGGCTCACCCGGGCCGAAGCGATCTTCGCCGCCGCCGGCCACCGCGCGGGGCTGGCCCACTGCCACAACCTGCGCGGCGAGCAGGCCCGCAAGGCCGGCGATCTGGTCGTCGCCGAGCGCTTCTACCGCTCGGCCGCGCGTCTGTTCGAGCAGTCGAGCCGCTCCCAGGCGCTCTACCCCCGGCTCAACCTGGGCCTCATCGAGCTGGAGCGCGGGCTGTACGACCGGGCCGAGACCACCCTGGCCGCCTGCGCCGCGCTGACCGAGGGGCTCGACCGGGTGCGGGCCCGGCTGGTGCTCCCGGTCTTCCGCGCCGCGTGCGACGCCGGCCGCGGCCGATGGGCCGACTGCGCCGCCCGGCTGGTGGAGGCCACCGACGCCCACGAAGGCGCCGGGTTCGACATCGAAGACGCCCGCCGCTGGGCCCGGTTCATCGCCGAGCGGGCCGCCGCGGCCGACAAGCCGGACATCGCCGCCGACGCCCGGGCGCTGGCCGGGGGCTGAGCCGGGCGGCGACGAGCGGGTGAGCCTCCAGATCGGTCCGGCGCCGACGACCCCGCCGCCAGCGGCCGGTCAGGGCGCGGCGCAGTCCACCGGCTCGACGGTGTAGCCGAAGCCCTGCCGCTCGCCGTCGATGATCGCGTCGGTGATGGCGACCCGATAGCTGCGCCCGGCCTCCAGATCCCAGCCCACCGGCAGCCACGCCAGCCCCCAGCCCGCCGGCCCCGCCGACTGGAGCGAGCGCACGTCGACCTCCAGCGGCTCGATGCCATCCCGGAACACCTGCACCTCGGCGAACGCGAGGTTGATCACGTTGCTGTGCACCGACCAGCCGGCCACGTCGGTCTGGGCCGCCTCGAGCGGGAACGGCCCCGCCGGGGGCCACGCCACCCACCGCGGCGCATCCTCCGGGCCGCGGGCGTTGGCGATGTGCACGCACGAGGCCAGCGACGTCGAACCCAGCCCGACGGGCCCGAGCTGCGGCGCGAGCAGATACAGCCGGTGCACCAGCGAGTCGAAGTTCTGCTCCCCGAAGTCGAGCATGTAGTCATCGACCGCCGACAGCGCCGGCGCCGCGTGGATCAGGCTGTCGGCGACCCCCTCGGCCGCCGCCCGGGAGAAGCACCGATCGTTCATCTCGAGCTGATGATCCTGCGTCCCGTGCCAGCGCACCGCCAGGGCGCACGCCTGGGCGATGCCATCCAGGCTCGGCTGGTGATCCACCGCGGGCAGGCCGGCGAGCGCCCGGTAGGTGTTGATGCGATCCAGCGTATCCGAGCGCCAGTCGGCTGACATCACCCCCGCGTCGCACGCCTCGTGATCACCCAGCCAGCCCTCGACCGGATCACGCACCGCGCGGGTCGCCTGCCACCGCTGGCACAGCCGGGTCCGCCGCCCGCAGTCGCCGATGTCGGGATCCGCCTCGCACTGCGCCACCAGATCGACGCAGCGCCAGCGCCCCTCCGCGCACTGGCAGCGCCGCTCGGCGGCGTACCGCGCCCCGCAGCAGTCGAACGCCGGCCCCTCCAGACACTCGGCGCCGGCCATGCCCGGGCAGTCCGACCCGGCGACGATCAGCCGCTCGGGGCACATCGGCCGGGGCGGCCCGGCATCGGGCATGACATCCGGCATGGCATCGGCGATGGCATCCGGGGGTGACATGTCGACCGGCGGGCGAGCCATGTCCATCGGCCCGGGGCCGACGTCGGGCGGCGCCGCGTCCCCCAGCCCCACCGCGCCCGGCAGATCCTCGCACAGCAGCCCGCCCGCGGTGCAGGTGCACCGCAGCCGCCGGGGGATGTCATCCACCGACTCCCCGACCGCGAGCACCCGATCATCGTGGGCGCAGCCGACGTCCTCGTCGCAGCCGCCGAGCGCCAGGGCCAGCAGCCCCGCGACGCACAGCCCCGCGACGCACAGCCCCGCGGGGTGCAGCCCCGTGGCGCCCCGCCCCGACGCCGGCCGGATCACCTCAGCCCTCCCGCCGGGCCGCGAGCAGGCGGGCCATCTCGGTCAGCAGCCGGACCCCGATCGCCGTCGCGCCCTCCTTGGGGTGATACGGCGACCGGTTGTAGATCGCGGTGCGCTCCATGAAGGCCGTCGCCGCGATGTCCAGGTGCCCCCAGCGCTGCACGACGTCGAAGTCGATGAACTGCTTGAGGAAGACCGCCGCGGTGATGGCGCCCGCGCCGGTGTTGCCGTCCAGGTTGCAGTTGGCGATGTCGGCCACCCGGCTGCCGAGCTGCACCTTGTAGTCCTCGTCCACCGGCAGCCGCCAGACCCACTCCCCCGCCCGGCGCCCGGCGCCGGTGAAGAGATCGGCGAAGGCATCATCGACGTCGGGATCATCGCTGTGGGTCATCAGCCCGCTCACGAACAGCCCCAGGGCCACCCGCACCGAGCCGGTCAGGGTCGCCGCGTCGATCAGCGTCTCGGGCGCGTAGCGCTCGCAGGCCAGGGTCAGCGAGTCGGCCAGCAGCAGCCGCCCCTCGGCGTCGGTGTTGGCCACCTCGACCGTGATGCCCTTGCGCGAGGTCAGGATGTCCCCCGGGCGGAACGCCTCGCCGTTGACCATGTTCTCCGAGCACGGCATCAGCGCCACGACCTTGATCGGCAGCCGGGTCGCCGCGATGGCCCGCATCGCCCCCAGCACCGCCCCGGCCCCCGCCATGTCGCGGTACATGCGGCGCATGCCCGACGACGACTTGATGTCGAGCCCGCCGCAGTCGAAGGTCACCCCCTTGCCCACCAGGGCCAGGGGCCACGGCCCCTCCGCCGAGGCGCCCTCGGGCACGTACTCCAGGATGCACACCGCCGGCTCGGCGTTCGAGCCTCGGGCCACCGCGAGGTGCAGGCCCATGTGCTCGGCCTCCATCTCGGCGCGGCCCAGGATCTCGCAGTTGAGCGTATCGAACTCCTTGGCGATGGAGCCCACCTGCGCGGCGAAGTCCATCGGCCGCAGATCGCTGGAGGGCATGTTCACCAGATCGCGGGCGAAGCAGACGCTCTCCCCGATGGAGCGGTGCAGATCGAGCGCGGCGGCGACCGGCTTGCGATCACCCCGGCACAGAACCATGACCTCCTCGGTCTGCGGCTTCTGCTTCGAGAGGTACAGATCGAACTCGTAGGTCCCGAGCAGGGCCCCCTCGGCGATGATCGCGCCCGCCCGATCGGGGCGCACACCCAGCGACGACAGATCATCCACCGCGAAGCGCAGGACGCCCTTGCGCCGGAAGTGCCGGGCGGCGATCGCCACCAGCCCCCGCAGGCGATCGTTGCGCCGGTGCCGGCGGCTGTTCTGCTTGTGCGAACCCAGCCCCAGAAAGAGCACCCACCGCCCGTCCTGCTCGGCGGGCAGCAGGTTGAACTCCTTGTACGACCCCTTGATGAAGCCGGCCTCCATCATCTCGAGCACCCGCTCGGCGAAGGCCTCCCCCAGCGTCGCCACGAGGTGCCCCCGATTGCTCTGGGGCTCGTCGTAGAGGGCGATCATGCGGTGGGTCCAGGCGGCGTCGGCGGCGTCGACGGCGCGGAAGGCGATGGTGTGGCGGCTCATGCAGGCTCCGGGTTTTGAGGTCGCGTTCGGCGAGCGCCACATCATGGATCACCCGCTCGGCCGCCACAACCGCGCCGCGCGGGCGACGTCACCCGCCCGCGGGGCATCTCAAGCCCCCGGCCCGAGCCCCGCAGCGCCCGACAGGAGCCCGCCATGTCCCTCGACCCCGCGACCCTCGCCCCCCGCCTGCTCGCCCTCGTGCGCGACGGGGGCAACGCCAACCGGCTCGTGCTCGAAGGCGGCCCCGGGTTCGTGGTCCTGCGGGGGTCCGAGGGCGGCGACCACGTCGACGTCGAGGCCGCCGGCGGGCGCCACCTGCCCGACGGCTTCACCGTCGACGCCGAGCGCATGGGCCGCCTCGACGACCTGGGCCTGCGCCAGCGCACCGCCGCCTCGACCTTCGCCGGCCGCTGGCCGCTGGCCACCGAGGCCGACGCCCGGGCCATCGCCGAGAAGCTCGCCTTCGTCATGCGATCGGTCTACGCCCACGACGCCCCGCCCCGCCTCCGCCACCGCCTCGAAGACCGCCCGCCGCTGAGCAACCCCCGCCTCATCGACGACATGCGCCGCCTGAGCACAGAGCGCTCGATGCGAGCCCGCATCACCCTCTACAACCGCCTGCTCGGGGCCCACCTCGCGGTGCTGCTCGACGCCCCGCTCGACGACCCCCGCCGCCAGGACCGGGCGACGCTGCGGGTGGTCGAGCAGCTCAGCGGCACCGACGTCGTGGCCGCGTTCACCGACGACGCGGCGCATCGGCTCTACGACCCCCGCGAGCGCCCGTTCGTGGTGTGGACCGGCCGCGAGCTCTTCCCGCTGCTGGCGGCGCGCAAGGTGGGGTCGCTGCTGATCAACCCCGGCAGCGGGGTGCGAGGCGAGCTCTACCGCAACGAGATCATGACCATCAGCGATGGCATCCGAAGGCAGAGCGGGGTGCATTGAGGGCGATCGAGGATCACCGGAGATACCTCAGCGCCAAGAGTCTCAGGAGCCCGCGCAGCTTGCCGGGCACAGCGCCGTCCAGCGCAATCCACAGACGCTCGCGTTGATCCGAAGTGAGTGACGGATCGTCCAGCAAGATCCCCGCCAGAAGCCTCTTGTATGCCCGGCCCGGCGGCACTGCTCCACCGCCGTCCAGAGCGATCAGCGCGTCGATCAGCGCTTCGAGCCGCCAGTCATCCAGTCGCACATGACCGATCTCGGCGAAGGCGAGCAACAGCGTCTCCTCCCACCGCCCGTCGAACGCCAGCTTCGGCAGCCGCGCCTCCAGCGCCTCCCCTCGCACCAGCTCGCGCGCGGCGAAGTACTCGATCAGCGTCGAGTGGGCGAAGGCATAGCGCCCGGGGCTGTGCTCCACCAGCAGACCCAGCGATCGCCGGAAGACATCGAGCACCGCGTCGACACCCTCGAACCTCCGGACGTGCCCCTGCTTCAGCACCCGCCGCAGGTGGCGCCGCAGCAGCCCCTCCGAGATCGAGCCCCGCTGGTTGTCCTCCACCATCGCCAGCGCGACCGGCCCCAGCAGCCGGACGGCGTCCCCCACCCGGATCGGCTCGGCCCCCCGCTGACCGGCCAGGCTGCGCAGCCGATTCCACCGCTCGACCAGCACCACCGTGATCTGCTGATACAGCTCGATCCGCTTCTCGGGCAGCCGGGCCCCGCTGCGATGCACCACCGCCAGCACGGTCAGCAGCAGCGGCGTCCGGGCCAGCGCGGCGATCGCGCCCCGGGCCAGCACCGCGTCGGCGAGCGCCTCGCCCTCGGCGACCCCCTCGGCCCGGGCCCCGCCGCGATCCACGGCGTATTGCCCGCACCACCCCCGCAGGAAGGCGCGGATCTCGGCGTCGTCGAAGGGCTGCACCCACGCCGCCCGCGTATCACCCAGAGCCTTCGGATCAAAGCCCTCCGGCCGGCTCGTCAGCACGACGGGGCACCCCGGCGCCGCCGCCCGCAGCTCGCCCAGGCCCTGTACGCAGCGCCCCCGCCCGAACGCGCTCGCTGCCTCGTCCAATCCATCGAGCAGAAACACCGCCCGCCCCTCGGCCATCGCCCGGGGCAGGACATGCGCCGCGGCGGGCGCCAGATCGAGCAGGTGGTCGGTGATCCACGCCGCGAACGACTGCTGGATCATGCCACCGGCGAACGCAGCCAGCGGCAGAAGCACCGGCAGCGGCTCGTCGATCCCGAACAGCGCCGCGCCGGCCCCTTGAATGGCGCACCACCGCAAGAAGAAGCTCTTGCCGCTGCCCGGCCCACCGAGCAACGCCGCCGGGCGATCGGTCGGCAGCGTATGCCCGAGCTGGGCGGCGAAAGGTCGGCAGTCATCCACCGACCAGCCATCCACCGACCAGCCATCCACCGACCAGCCATCGCCCGACCAGCCATCGCCCGGCCGGTCATCGCCCGACAAGCCATCGCCCGAGCAGCCATCGCCTGATGGCACCAGACCCATCGGCTCGGCTTCCGACGCCCCGCCTGCCGCCTCGAACGCCCGCTGCAGCGCCGACCGCCCCGCCCGCAGCGGCTGGTACACCGCCTCGATCTCCCAGCCGACGTCGCTCTCGCTGCGGCGAATCAACCCACGCAGATCGATCTGCCCGTAGCGCGCCCGATACGCCGCCCCCAGAGCCCGCCGGGCGTCCGCCACGTCAACCGTCGGATCGGCCTCGAACGCCACGTCCAGGTTCAGCGCGATGGTCGCCATGACATCACCGCACAGCGTCACGAAGCGCTTCGTCTCGTGCTGCGGCACCGGGATCAGGATCAGCGCGTCGCGCAGCACCAGCCAGTCGCGCCGCCCGTTGAGGTGGCCCAGCACGGCGTCGTCATCGCTCAGCCCGAGCAGGATCTGCTTGCCCGCGCGGTCGATGTTCTCCGGCGTCATCTCCACCGGCGGATCCCACCCCAGCGCCGCGGCGATGGCTTCGCCGACGGCGCGCTCCTCACGGTGGGGCACGACGATGAGCCCCACCCCCTGGGGGCTCTGCAACCGGATCTGCCTGGCGATGGCCCGCGCCGGCTCGGCGTAGCGCATCACGCCTTCTCGGCGTCGAGCATCGCGACGATGGTCGGCTCCAGGATGGGATGCACCCGATAGCGAATCAGCAGATCCGAGGGCGGCTCGGCCAGGATACGCCCGGAAGCGAACAGCGACGCCGACTGGCTCCGCTGAGGCAGCCGCCCGGTCCTCCGGACCCGCTTCAGCGTGGCGAAGTCGTCCTCGTCCAAGCCCCGCGCCAGCTCCTGGCCGAACGCCCGTATCGCCCTGCGCGCGTGCTGCTCGTCGAGCACCCCGTCCCCGGCGCCGATGACCGACCAGAGCCCGAGCTTGAAGATCTCCATGAGGTGCCGCGGCAGACCACCGCACGCCTCGACCATCGCCGCGATGGCCTCATCGCTCATCGAACTCTCGGGCAGACCTGCTGCCCGGCGACGGGCGTGGATCATCTCGGTGAGCAGCGCTGGCTGATCGGGGAAGCCCCAGACGATCGTCGTCCCATAGCCCATCGCGGCCGTGCCACCCGTCGCGGTGAGGGTGCTCGGCGGCGCCGCGATGACGGCCGTCCACGGGGCCTCCGCGATGAGACCCGTGTGCTCGAAGACGATCCGGAAGCGGTCGTTGGCCTCCCCGTTCATCCGCTCGAGCCCATCCACGAGCAGGCAGACGGGCCGGCGAGTCTCATCGGCGTCCCGCACGGCCGTCACGATACCCGCGCAGGCCTTCAAGAGGTCCTGACCCTCGGGCGAGCTCTCCAGGACCGCGCTCTTTCGCTCCGTCCACAGCGCGATGCCACCCCGCAGACCATCGACCAGGACGCCACCCGCCGCCGCGCCGACGGCGGACAGCCCGCTGCCCGCCCCCGCGACCGCGCCGGCCAGCGCCCCGAAGCCGCGGAGACCGGCGAGGGTGTCGGAGAGGGCGCCGAGCTGGCCAGCGTGGCGCCCGGCATACCCCCGCTTGAGTCGCTCGAACAGCGCCTCGGCCGATCGCGGGGGGAGCCGCCGCAGAAGCGCGAGGGCGCACATGTACACCACGTCGGCCGCCGAGACCTGGGAGGCGGTCACGCCGGTCGCGTCCAGGTCGACCGTCTCGATGATGAAGGCGCCCTGCTGGTCCAGCTCGCGCTTCAGCCGCCTCAACTCGGTGCTCTTGCCCCCGCCGCGACACCCGAGCATGAGGTGCTTGTCGACCGGGGCGCGACCGCTGGAGTGCCGACCGTGCCGGCCACGCATGGCTGCGACGCTCGCCTCGAGCTGTCTCAGGATGAGGACCGCGGGGCTCTCGTCCAGCTCGATGTAGAGGTCCAGATCGGCCAGCGGCTTGTCGGGGCGCGTCTCGGCCCAGAGCCGCTGGAACTTCTCGGTGCGCGTGGTCATGCCGCGGACTGTAACACCCGCTCCCCAGCCGAAGAAGCCGCCTTCAGCCCTCCTCGCCGGCCATCGCCGCCGCCTCGCCGCCCTCGTCCGGGCCGCCCGGCGCCTGCGACGGATCCACCGGCCGGGCCCGCGCCGGATCACGCTCGCGGATGATGAACTCCACCCGCCGGCTGCGGGCCGCGTCGATGCGCCCCTTGCCGTCGCCGATGGGCGCGTCCTCGCCCAGCCCGACCGACTCCAGGCGGGCCCGGTCGACCCCCGCCTTCACCAGATAGTCGGCCACCGCCTTGGCCCGCATGCGGCTCAGCCACAGGTTGAAGCCCGCCGTGCCGGTGACATCGGTGTGCCCCTCGACCCTGATCTTCGTGATGTCGGGCCGGCTGCGGATGACCTCGGCGACCTGATCGAGGATGTTGTAGCTCTCCGGCCGGATACGGGCCCGGCCCAGGTCGAAGTAGATCTTGTCCAGGTGCTGGATGCGATCCCCCCGCACCACCACCCGGGGCGCGGCGACCACCGCCGGGGCCGGGGCCGCGCCCGGCTCGTCGGGGCAGCCGTCGGCGTCCTCGAAGCCGTTGCGGTTCTCGGCGATGCCCGGGCAGGCGTCGGCCGCGTCGGCGATGCCATCCTGATCGTTGTCGGTGTCGGGGCAGCCATCGCTGTCTTCGAAGCCATCGATGTCCTCCCCGTGCTTGGGGCAGGCGTCCTCGGCGTCGGCGATGCCGTCCTGATCGTTGTCGGTGTCGGGGCAGCCGTCGGCGTCCTCGAAGCCGTCGGCGTCCTCAGGCACCGCCGGGCAGCCGTCGGCGCTGTTCTTGACCCCGTCCCCGTCATCGTCCCCGTCGTCGAGCCGCTGCGCCCCCCCGGCGACGATGACCGGCTGCGCCCCCTCGCTCTTCGGCTGCCACGACAGCCCGCCGACCACCCGCAGCTCGGGCGCGCCGAAGTCGGCGATGATGCCCGCGCCGCCGGCCAGGGTGAAGACCAGCCCGGTGGCGTTGAACAGGCGGACACCGCCGATGACCTCCAGCGGGTTGGGGCCGCCCTGATCCTCGGCGACGTCGCTGTAGATCGTGCCGTTGGCCTCGACGAGCACCTCCAGACTCTCGGTGCCCAGCCGGCTGCCGATCGCCGCGCCGTAGGTGACGCCATCGCCCACGGTCAATGGCTCCAGCTCGTCGCTGTTGGTGGGCCGCCAGCGGTAGCCGCCGTTGAGCGCGATCCGGACGGGGGTCGTACGCAGCTCCAGGATCAGCTCGGGGTTGGCGATGAAGTAGCGGCTGCTGTTGCCGTTGTCCTCGCCGGTCGGGAACAGCAGCGGGGCGCCGATGGCGATCCCGAAGCCGTTGCCCCCGCCGGGGTTGAGCGCCACGAACTTGGGCTGCAACCGCAGATCGCCCAGGCCGGCGCCGGTGTCGATCTCGAGCTCGTCCGTGCCGGTGCCATAGCCGAAGGGCACCGCGATGCCCACCTCGACCCGCTCGTGGATGCCGATGGCCAGCAGCAGCTCGACGGTGGTCAGGTTCTCGACGACCAGATCGACCAGGCGCCCCTGCGCGTCGCGCTCGACGAGCGGGTTGCGGGCGTAGCTGAGGTACATCGACGGCACGAAGCTGCCCGGCTCGGCGGTGGCGGTGCCCTCGACGCCGAAGTAGTTCCAGGTGCCGACCGACGGCTTGAACGCCTGGATGTCCTGGGCGGATGCGGTGCCGACCGTCAGCGCGATCAGGGCCCCGACCAGCGCGGCGGCGCGTGGCATGCTCCCCATGGTGTCCTCCCGGAATCCGCGCCCCCACCGAGCGCGCGACTGCAATGGGCAGGATCCCCGAATCGGGCGTCCGTGTCGAGATTCCGCTTCGGTTCCGAGGGATTACGCGACGTTATACGGCCGCCGCGCCGGCCCCTTTGACCGCCGCTCAGCCCGCCGACGGCCGCCCGGCGAGCAGCGCTTGCAGGGCCCGGCCGGGCAGCGTGCGCCCCAGCAGCCGCTGAGCCAGCGCGCCGGCGTCGACGAGGCGGTCGAGATCGATGCCCGTCTCGATGCCCATGCCGTGCAGCATGTACACCAGATCCTCGGTGGCCAGGTTGCCGCTCGCCCCCGGCGCGTAGGGGCAGCCGCCGAGCCCGGCGATGCTCGCGTCGAAGGTCGTGACCCCGTACTCGAGCCCCACCACGCAGTTGGCCAGCGCCGTGCCCCGGGTGTCGTGCATGTGCATCGCCAGCGTCTCCAGCGGCACCTGCGCCCCGATGCGATCGAGCAGCCGCCGGGTCTGGAGCGGCGTGCCCACCCCGATCGTATCGCCCAGGCTGATCTGATAAGCCCCCAGCGCAAGCAGGCGGGCGGCGACGTCGGCCGCCGCGGCCGGGTCGACCTCGCCCTCGTAGGGGCAGCCCCACACCGTGCTGACGTAGGCCCGCACCGCGATGCCGTGCTCGGCGCACCCCGCGAAGACCGGCTCGAACGCGGCGTAGGTCTCGTCGCGGGACTTGTTGATGTTGCGCTGGTTGTGGGTCTCGCTGGCCGACATGAAGACCGCCACCTCGCGCATGCCGGCCTTCAGCGCCCGCTCGAAGCCCCGCATGTTGGGCACCAGCGCGGTCCAGGTGGGGCCGTCGGCCCGCTGCGGATAGTGCCCGGCGACCCGATCGGCGTCGGCCAGCGCCGGGATCCAGCGGGGGTGCACGAAGCTGGTGATCTCGACCCGCCCCAGCCCCGCCGCCGCCAGGGCGTCGATGAGCCGGATCTTGTCCTCGGTGGAGACGAACGCCTTCTCGTTCTGCAGGCCGTCCCGGGGCCCGACCTCGTAGACCTGCACACGCTCGGGCAATCGGTCGAACACGGGCGCTCCTCCGGGCGGGTCAGTCCAGCGGGCCGGCGCGGTCGGCCGCCCGCTCGCGGATCCAGTCGACGATGCCCTCCAGGCGGCTGCCGGGGGTGAAGATCTCGGCCACCCCCTTCGCCTTGAGCGCCGCCGCGTCGTCCTCGGGGATGATGCCCCCGCCGAACAGCACGATGTCGTCGGCCCCGGCCTTCGCCAGCCCCTCCATCACCGCCGGGAAGAGCGTATTGTGGGCCCCGCTCAGCACGCTGAGCCCCACGAAGTCGACGTCCTCCTGCACCGCGGCGTCGACGATCATCGCCGGGGTCTGGTGCAGGCCGGTGTAGATCACCTCCATGCCCGCGTCGCGCAGGGCGCGGGCGATGACCTTGGCCCCTCGATCGTGGCCGTCGAGGCCGGGCTTGGCCACCAGCACCCGGATCCGCCGCTCGCCTATCATCGCGCCCTCCTCACGCCTGCCGGGCCATCGCCCGCAGCACCTCGCGGGCGATGACGATACGCTGCACCTCGTTGGTGCCCTCGTAGATCCGGGTCACCCGCACGTCGCGCAGATGGCGCTCGACCGGGTGGGCCCCGCTGATGCCGTCGGGCCCCAGAATCCGCAGCGCGCGCTCGCAGACCCGGTGGGCCATGTCGGTGCAGAACAGCTTCGACATCGCCGCCTCGCGGATCAGCGGCTTGCCGGCGTCCTTCAGCGCCGCCGCCCGCAGGCACAGCAGCCAGCCGGCGTCGATCTCGATCGCGCAGTCGGCCAGCTCCCGCTGACGATCGGCGTTGTCGGCCTCGATGTGCTGCATCTGATCGGCGAGGTGGCGGGCGGCGCAGGCCGCGGCCGCGGTCGCGATGCCGATGGCCTGGGCGCTGACCCCCACCCGGCCCCCGTCGAGGCTGCTCATCGCGATCTTGAAGCCGACGCCCTCGGGCCCCAGCCGGCTCGCCGCCGGCACCCGGCAGCCGTCGAAGACGAGCTGACAGGTCGGCGAGGCGTGCTGGCCCAGCTTCTCCTCGGGCCGGGCCACCTCGAAGCCGGGCGTACCCGGCTCGACGAGGAAGGCGCTGATGCCCCGCGACCGCTGCTCGGGATCGGTGCGGGCGGTGACCAGATACACCCCGGCGAAGCCGCCGCTGGTGACCCACGCCTTGGTGCCGTCGAGCACGTAGTGATCGCCGTCGCGGGTCGCCGTCGTGCGCAGGCTCGCCGCGTCGCTGCCGCTGCCCGGCTCGCTCAGGCTGAAGGCGGCCGCCGGCCACTCACCGGCGGTGATCGGGCGCAGGTAGCGATCCCGCTGCGCATCATCGCCGAAGCGCTGGATGGCCTCGGCCACCATGTTGGTGACCATCATGCCGACCGTCGTGCCGGCGCAGGCCGCGGCCAGCTCGCGCACCGCGGCGACGTAGGCCACCACCCCGGCGCCGCGCCCGCCCCACCGCGGATCGACGTTGATGCCCAGCAGCCCCCGGGCGCCGAGCGCCTTCAGGTGATCGGTGGGCGCGCCCCCATCCCGGTCGAAGCGGGCGGCGGCCGGCGCGAGCAGATCGGCGGCCAGCTCGGCCGCGATGGCGCGGGTCTCTTCCTGGCGGGCGTCGAGGCCGAGGTCCATGCGGGCTCCGTCGGGATCAGCGGTTCTCGAACGCCGCCGCCCGCTTCTCGACGAAGGCGGCCATGCCCTCGGCGGCGTCGGCGGTGGCGAAGAGGTTGGCGAAGGCCGCCCGCTCGTAGGCGTGGGCCGTGGCCAGCGGGGCCTCGATGCCCCGGGCCATCACCTGCTTGGCGGCGCGCACGGCGACCGGGGCCATCGCGGCGATGGTGCGGGCGACGGCCAGCGCGTGATCGAGCACCGCGCCCTTGGGGGTCACGTCGAGGCACAGCCCCACCGCCCGGGCCTCGTCGGCCTTGAGCATGCGCCCGCTGAGCACCATCTCGGCGGCCCGCATCGGCCCGACGCGCCGGCTCAGCCGCTGGGTGCCGCCGAAGCCCGGGATGAGCCCCAGCTTGACCTCGGGCTGCCCGAAGCGGGCGTTCTCGGCGGCGTAGACCAGATCGCAGGCCAGGGCCAGCTCGCAGCCGCCGCCCAGGCAGTAGCCCCCGACCGCGGCGATGGTCGGCACCGGCAGCGCCTCGATGGCGTCGAGCACCCGGTGGCCGGTCTCGGCGAAGGCCAGCGCCGCCCGGGGATCCATGCCCGCCATCAGGCCGATGTCGGCCCCGGCGACGAAGGCCTTCTCCCCCGCCCCGGTGACGATGACGCAGCGCAGATCGGCGTCGGCGGCCAGCGCGGCCACCGCCGCCTCGAGCGCGTCGAGGACCGCCGCGTTCAGCGCGTTGAGGGCCGCGGGGCGGTCGATGGTCAGCACGGCCACCCCCGGCTCGGGGCGGTCGACGGTCACCGGGCGGGCGTCGCTCACGGGGCAGACCTCACTTGCCGTAGTCGTAGAAGCCGCGCCCGGACTTGCGCCCGAGCCAGCCGGCCTCCACATACTGCCGCAGCAGCGGGCACGGGCGATACTTGCTGTCGCCGGTGCCCCCGTGCAGCACCTCCATGATCGCCAGGCAGGTGTCGAGCCCGATGAAGTCGGCCAGGGTCAGCGGACCCATCGGCTGGTTGGTGCCCAGCTTCATCGCAATGTCGATGTCCTGCACCGAGCCGATGCCCTCGTACAGCGCGACGACCGCCTCGTTGATCATCGGCATGAGGACCCGGTTGACCACGAAGCCGGGCATGTCGCGGGCGAGCACCGTCGTCTTGCCCATCTGCTCGGCCAGCGCCTTCACCGCGGCGTAGGTCGCATCGTCGGTGGCCAGCCCCCGGATGATCTCGACCAGCTTCATGACCGGCACCGGGTTCATGAAGTGCATGCCGATGAAGCGCTCGGGGCGCGACGTCCACGCCGCCATGCGGGTGATCGGGATCGACGACGTGTTCGAGGCGAAGATCGCCGCCGGACCGCAGACCGCGTCCAGGCGGGTGAAGATGCTCTTCTTGAGATCCTCGCGCTCGCTGACCGCCTCGATGACCAGATCGGCCCCGGCGAAGTCGTCCAGCCCGTCGACCGGCCGGATGCGCCCGGCGGCCGCCGCGGCGTCCTCGGCCGACAGCCGCCCCTTCTCGACGCTGCGGCCCAGCCGCTTCTCGATGCCGGCCTTGCCCTGCTCGGCCCGGGCCCGATCGGCGTCGGCCAGCAGCACGGTGTAGCCGGTGACGGCGGCGACGTGGGCGATGCCGGCGCCCATCTGCCCGGCGCCGACGACGCCGATGGTGGTGATCTCGCTCATCGGGACTCCCTCGTGATGTGGGGTGGGCTCAGCGCTCGACGACCACGGCGACGGCCTCGCCGCCGCCGATGCACAGGCTGGCGAGGCCCCGCTTCGCGTCGCGCTGCTTCATCGCGTGCAGCAGCGTCACCAGGATGCGGGCGCCGCTGCCCCCGATGGGGTGCCCCAGAGCCACCGCGCCGCCGTTCACGTTGACCCGCTCGGCGGGCACCTTCGCGATGTCGTTGACCGCCAGCGAGACCACCGAGAACGCCTCGTTGATCTCGTAGACGTCGACATCCTCCGGGGTCAGCTCGAGCCGCTCGAGCACCTTCTGGATGGCGTAGGCCGGCGCGGTCGTGAACCACTCGGGGGCCTGGGCGTGCTGGCTGGTGCCGGTGATGCGGGCCAGGACCGGCAGCCCGTGCGCCTCGGCGAACGCCGCGCTGGTCACCACCAGGGCCGCCGCGCCGTCGTTGATGCTGCTGGCGTTGGCCGCGGTCACCGTGCCGTCCTTCTGGAAGGCCGGCCGCAGGCGGGGCATCTTCTCCGGCCGGCCGCGCCCCGGCTCCTCGTCGACGTCGACCACGATCGGATCACCCCGCCGCTGGGGCACCTCGACCGGCACGATCTCATCGACGAACAGCCCCGCCGCCTGAGCCGCCAGCGCCCGCTCGTAGCTCTGCTTCGCGAAGGCGTCCTGCGCCTCGCGGGGCACGTTGCAGTCCCGGGCGCAGATCTCGGCGGCGCTGCCCATGTGGAAGTCGTTGTAGACGTCCCACAGCCCGTCCTTGACCATGCTGTCGACCACCGTCTTGTGGCCCATGCGCATGCCGTTGCGCCCCTCGGGCAGCAGGTACGGCGCCTGGGACATGTTCTCCATGCCCCCGGCGACCACCACCTGGGCGTCGCCGCAGCGGATGGCCTGCGCCGCCAGCATCACCGCCTTGAGCCCCGACCCGCACACCTTGTTGATCGTCATGCACGGGGTCGACTGGGGCAGCCCGGCGAAGATGGCCGCCTGCCGGGCCGGGGCCTGACCCAGACCGGCGGGCAGCACGCAGCCCATGATGACCTCATCCACCGCGTCGGCCGGGATCTGCGCCCGCTCGACGGCGGCCCGGATGGCGGTGGCCCCCAGGCGGGGGGCGGGCACGCTGGCGAGCGCGCCGTTGAAGCTGCCGATGGGGGTGCGGGCCGCAGCGACGATGACGGCGTCGGGCATGGGTCGGACTCCTTTGATCCAGGTCGGACGGGTGCTATCAAGTGGGGGTGCGCCTGTCAACGCCGAGACCCGCCCGAAGCCGCCGCCCGATCGGGGCGTGGGGCCTGCTGTGCTGCGGGCTGGCGGCGTGCGCCCCGCCGGAACGCGACTTCGATGCCCCGGCCCCGGTCCAGGTCTCGCGGGCCCCGCTGGCCAACGACGATTGCGTCGGCGCGCGCCCGCTGGCCCTGCCCGGCGCGGTGGACAGCATCGTCGTCGAGCGCAGCTCCGAAGAGGGCTGGACCGCCATCCAGCGCATCGCCCCCGCCGGGGGCCAGCTCCTCGCCGGAGTCGCCGAGGGCGAGGCCGTCCTGCGGTTCATCGCCTGCGTCGACCGCACCCCGCAATACGCCACCGGAGCGATGACCCTCGACGTCGCCGAGGCGAGCAAGGCCGGGCTGAACCTGCACTTCAAGCCGCTCGACCGGCTGGCGTGCACCGGCACCACCCAGGGCCCGGCCTACAACCGCTACGCCGGCCTCGGCCGGGGGCGGGCCTTCGCCGCCGGGGCCCGCCTCGAAGACGGCCGGGTGCTGGTGGCCGGCGGGGCCGACGCGGTGGCCGACGGGCGCATGACCGGCCGCAAGGACGGCGCCGACTGGGACCTCTACGTGCCCGGCGAGTCCCTCTTCCTGCCCGGCGTCGACCGGGCGCAGCCCCTCGACCCCCGCCCGATGCAAGCCCCGCGGATCGCCGCCCGGGCCGTGCCCTGGCAGGCCCCGGGGGCCGCGGTCGGCGGGGCGCTGATCATCGGCGGCGCGCCCAGCGTACAGCTCGGCGTCGAGTACGCCACCGGCCCGCTCGTGCCCGGCGAGGCCCAGCTCAGCCGCCCCGCCGCGGAGTACTTCGACCCGACCAGCGGCACCTTCACCCCGCTGGTCACCGTCGACGGCGCCGCGCTGACCGCCCGCTTCATGCCGGGGGTCGCCGCCGACGACGCCGGGCGGGTGATCATCGCCGGCGGCCTGGAGTGGCCCGGAGACGACGCCCACCCCGACGGCATCCCCAGCGACGTCATCGAGATCATCGACGGCGACCGCCTGCGCACCCTCGCCCTGCCCCGAGCCGCCGAGCGGGCCGGCGGCGACGACCGCAACGGCCTCGTCGGCCCCAGCGTGACCCCCATCGGCGGGGGCCGGGCCTTCATCTGGGGCGGCGACCTCAACGGCTGCGGCCAGCGCCCCGGCTGGCTCTTGAACCTCGACCCCACCCCGACCGTCACCGAGCTGGCCATCGTCGACGACGAGGCCCCGCCCACCTGCGACGCCCCGGGCGAGATCTGCCGGGCGTGGTACCCGACCGCCTTCCACAGCGCCACCCTGCTCGGCGTCACCGGCGACACCGCCCGGGTGCTGATCGTCGGCGGGGTCGCCATGCGCCAGAGCGGCCCCAGCAACAACCCCGACCCCGGCGTGGCCTGCGAGCCGAACGTCTTCGTCGCCGAGATCGACGCCGCCGCGGCGACGGTCGGCATCCGCCCGGTCGGCGTCGACTTCGAGGCCTCGGGCCGGCTCAAGCGGGCCTTCCACACCGCGACCCCCGCCGGCGGCGGCCGGATCCTCATCGCCGGCGGCTGGGCCTTCGAGAACAACGCCAACCTCTTCCGCAGCGCCGCCGACGTCCTCTTCTACCGCGACGCCCGCCCGGCCGGCGCCATCGCCCCGGCCCCCGACACCCTCACCGCCCCCCGCCTGGGCGCCCTCGGGGTGTCGCTGCGCGGCGGCGGCGTCCTGCTCGCCGGGGGGCTGGTCCGGGACGACGCCGGGTTCGCGATCTCCGAGGCGGCCGAGGTCTACACCGCGCCGATCGCCAGCCCGAGCTGCGACGAAGGCGGCTGAGGCCGCCGGCTCCGCGCAGCCATCGACCCCGAGATCGAAGCCTGCGGGCGGCCCAACACCTCGATTCGTTCGATCGGATGATGCGCGGACCGATCGGGCCAGTGGCCCGGGCGGGCTGCCTCACGGTGGTATGGGCCGCTCCGAAGTGGCCCGCGCCCTCCGCTCTGCTTCGCGCTGCACGCTGGTGGACACCCGCCCGAGACCTCGATAGTCTGATGCGAGGCATCGAGATGAGGCAGATCCGATGCGAGCCGAATGGAAGGCGGGCGATGCAGGACTATGATACCCGGCGAGAGACCTCGGACGCAGACACCCACCCTGCGCAGCGCGGCGCTGCGTTCGATCCGGTGCAACACGCCCGACAAAGCGCGTTGGCTCGCCAGGCGCAAGCGGCCCATGTCCAGACCGCCGTGGCCAGCGGTCGCGCCCGACGGTCGCCGCCAACCCCCGTCCAACTGAAGCGGGGCGACCCGACGCCCCACGAGATCGGCGACGATGGGGTGCCCGCCGGGGTCCCGGACGACCCGGCCCCCGCCCGGACCACGGACGCGGGGGTCGACAGCGAGCCGGCTCCGGCTCTCAGCGAGCCCGAGCCCGCCGCGGCGCCCACCAAGAAGAAGCTCATCGTACGCTGGCGGGGCAAGTTCGGCGGTGACCTGTCGGCCGAGGTCGGGGTGAAGCCGGAGAAGGGCCAGGGCGACAGCGCCAGCGCGACCGTCGAGGACGACGACGCCGAGAAGGGCGCGGCCACCCAGACGCTCGAGAAAGTATTCACGCTGAACCCGGCGCCCGAGGTGAGGATCACCGTCACGCCCACCGCCGAGAAGCCTGAAGACAGGTATATGAAGACGGTCAAGAAGGCCAAGGTGCCCGACACTGAAGCCAAGGAGAGCCGCCACACGATCGTCTTGAAGGTCAACCGCGAGAACGAGAAGAACGTGGTCGATGTCTGGAAGAAGAAGGGCATCGACCCCGCCAAAGCCGGGAAGGTCACCAGTCAGACCTTGCTGGGCCGGAAGGTGCAACTCAACGTGGCGTGCGAGTCGACGGTCGAGAAGACCAATACGGCGTTCGAGAAGCTGGACGACGCGAAGAAGACGGAAGTGAAGGACTCGATCGTGCGTCTGGGCGGCTACAACAAGCGCACCACGGCCAAGGGCGGCTTCTCGAATCACTCCGTCGGCTGCGCGATCGACATCAACTACAACATGCCCACCAAGCAGAATCATCACTTCTTCAAGAAGAAGAGCCGGGATGCACGGCTGCTCGCCTTCGTGCAGAAGGTCGTCCGGACGGATCCCACGCTGGCCGACTTCGACATCTGGAAGAGCAAGGGCCAGACACAGCTCGACGCGTCGAAGGCGTTCGGCAGGCTCTTCCCGGGGTACTTGCAGAGTCTGCTCGACCCCGACGCCGCGGCATCCGCCGATGACAAGAACAAGGCCTCCCCCGGGGCGGGGGCGCCATCGACCACGAGCGACGCCCCCGAGAAGGGCGCCGAGACGGATGGCGCGGCGACGCCGGTCGATGACGAGGCGCCCGCCGAGCCGGGTCTTGATCTCTCCGCAGTCACCGCGGCCAGCCTCAAACGAGCGCGCAAGAAGGAGAAGGACAAGGCCCGCAAGGCCGAACTCCAGCTCGTCAAGGACAACCTGCGCGTCCTCAAGGCATGGGTGCTCGGGACCACCGTGAAGAAGAAGGAGCTGGTCGGGATGGTGCCGCTGCACGAGAAGCTGCTGGAGGTGATGACGACCGGCGGCTGGTCGTGGGGCGGCGATTGGTCGTCCGCCAAGGACTACATGCACTTCGAAGACAAGGCCGCGATGAAGAGCCTGAAGAAGACCGCCAGCAAGAAGGCCGCCAGCAAGAAGAGCGCCGATGCGAAGACCACCGAGTAGACGCGCCCTCTCGCTCGGGGCCGCCCTCCTGCTGGGCTGCGGGGCCGGCCCACGCGCGGAGGCTCCGTCGAAGCCGGGCCCGGCCGGGCACGGCTCACCGGGCGGGTGCGGCGCGCCCCCGCCCGGCGTCTCGATCGACGCCGCGCCGCTCGCCGACGGCATGCCGCTCCACCGCGCCCGGCGGGCGGGCGAGCAGGTGATCGCCGCCTGCGAGGACGCCGGGTGGCGCCTCGTGCCGCTCGAAGCGCGACAGCTCACCGATGGAGACGGGTTCGAGGCGGGCATCGTGCGCGCCGAAGCCGTCGACCGCACCGGCGACGGGGCGCCCGAGCTGGAGATCGTCTACCGCTTCACCGAGTCGCTCACCGCCCTGCCCCCCACCGGCCCGCACCGGCGGGGCGAGGCCGTCCTGCTGCTGGCGCCGGCGCCCCCGGCCCGGGTCCTGCTGCGGTTCTACGTCAGCGGCGAGACCGACACGGCGGTCGCGTTCGGGGCGGCGACGATGGTCGGCGCCGGGCAGTGGGTCGAAGCGTCGCCGGGCCCGATGGCGAGCGTCGTGCAGAGCGTGGCGATCACCGAGGAGGCGCCGGGCGACGACGACGAGGGCCACGGCCCGCCCGAGACCCGGGTCGAGGTGTTCTCGGCGACCCTGCGCTGGGACGAGGCGCGGATGGCCTTCGAGCAGGATGGCGCGCTCTGGCGCCCGCTCATCCCCGGCCTTTGAGCCACCTCTGTTCCGACACGCCGGGGGCTGGACGCCCCCATGTCTTCGGAGATAGCCATCCCGTTCTGAACCATGTGCCTGCCTGAACCACATGCCCGGCACCTCGCTCGGGCCGAGGTCGATCCCGCCGCCGGTTGGGGTCGGTGCCGCTGCTCCGGCGAGTTCGCCCTGCTGGTCTCGACGGGTCAGCCCGAGCCAGTGGTCGTCACCGGAGCCCGACGCCTCGCCCCCGCCCGACGAGGACGGCGCCGTCTACATCTGGGCCGGCGTCGCCATCACCTCGGCTGAACCACATGCCTGGCACCTCGATCCGCCTGGGCGCCCGCTCATCCCCGGCCTTTGAGATCCTCCGGGGCCGGCGCGATCACTGCTCGATCGCGCGGGTCGTCACCACCGTGCGGTAGCGGCCGATCGCCTCCCCCGGGGCGCGGGTCGACATGATGAGCAGCCGCTCCTGATCCACGTCGAGCTCGATCCCGGTCAGGCGGCTGCCGCGCAGGCCCATGTAATCGTCGTTGGCGAGCACGCAGTCTTCGGGGCGGGCCGGGTCGAAGGGGATGTCGAAGAGGAAGAGGTAGCCGTCGCCCTGCCACGAGACGACGACGTCGACCTGCTGCGGGCGGCCGGTGCGGTTGACGATGCGGTTGAGCTCGAAGTGGTAGTCGCCGCCGGGGCCCGGCTGGCAGCCGAAGCCGGGGCGGGACCAGACCGGATCCCAGGCGTTGATGCCGCTGTTGAAGACCGCGTCTTCGCCGGGGGGCGCGATGTCGACGTCGGGGCGGCAGCCGCGGGTCTGGGCGCAGGCGACGTCGTCGCACTCGGCGTCGCCGTCGCCGTCCTCGTCGCCGTAGCGCTGGCAGTCCTCCGGCGGGCGGCAGGCCAGCAGCGCGAAGCACGCCGGGTCGTCGCAGTCGGCGCGCCCGTCGCCGTCCTCGTCCCCGTCCACCGCGCAGTCTTCGGCGCCCGGCTCACAGACGCCGCCTTCGTCCAGCAGCCCGTCGCAGTCGTCGTCGACGTCGTTGCACGCTTCGGGCAGGCCGGGCCACGGGGCGACGTCGCACGCGATCCCCCCGTCGTCGGCGCAGCCGAGCTGGCCTTCGACCGCGCAGGCCCCGACGCCGGCGACGCAGCGTTCGAAGGGCACCTCGTCGAGCGCGCCGTCGCAGTCGTCGTCGACGCCGTTGCAGATGTCGGGGGACCCCGGCAGCGCCTGCGCGCCGCAGGTCCAGCGGCCGTCGAGGCAGACCTCGACGCCGTCGACCGCGCACGGGCCCCGGCCGGCGGTGCACGGCGCGCCGGGGTCGAGGTCTTCGTCGACCCGCCGGTCGCAGTCGTCGTCCCGGGCGTTGCAGCGCTCGGCGATGGGCTCGCAGGCGGGGTCGAGGTCGGGCGCCATGTCCGGCGGCGCGGCGTCGGGCTCGGGCGCCAGATCGGGGAGCGCCAGATCGGGGAGCGCCAGATCGGGGAGCGCCAGATCGGGGGGCGCCAGGTCGAAGGCGGCCATGTCGAGGGCGGCCATGTCGAGGGCGGCCATGTCGAGGGCGGCCATGTCGAGGGCGGCCATGTCGAGGGCGGCCATGTCGGGGCGCGCCCCGTCCGGGAGCGCCCCGTCCGGCGGCCCGCGGTCGGGCGCCATGTCCATCGGGGCCCCGTCGGGATCCACCGCGCCATCGGCGGCCATGTCCCCCGCGGCGTCCTCCCCGGGCTCCGGTCCGCGATCGGGCGTGGCGTCGGGCGCGGTCTCGGGCGGGTTCGACGGCCCGTCGAGCGCCCCGTCCCCCGCGCCGCCCGCCCCGTCGCCGTCACCCACGCAGCCCGCCAGCGCCAGCACGCCGCACAGCAGCCACCCGAGCAGACACCGGGGAGAGTCGAGAAGGAGCAGCGCAGCCGGACGCGGCCTCTCGTTCGGCGCAGCCGGTGTACTCTCCCCGGGATCGGCTGGCCCGACTCTCACCGCGCTCCTCGACACGTCGACTCCTCCCGCGCGCCGGGTCACCGCGACCCGGCCAACACCCGCACAGTCCGCGCCATGGCGCGGCGAAGGCCATGTTCTATCAGCCGCGGCCGGGGTATGCGACCGCGAGGCGCGAGGCGCGCCGACCCCGCTCTCCATCCGGGAACGCCGGGCGGGGGCGGATCGGGATGGTGAGCGCCCGCGGGATCGACGGCGAGGGGCGCTCGGGCATGGGGTGACACCATCGCCGACCGCCGGGCGGGGGTCCTCGACGCCGGTCCGAGACCATCTCCGACCACCCCTCGACGGCGATCGGCGATGGTCTCGGCGTCCTCGATCGGCCCTCGATGGCGATCGGGGATGGTCCGAGACCATCCCCGACCCCCGGGCGAGGCCACCCCGGGGGGGTCGAGACCATTCCGAGACACCGGCCAGGGGCCCCGGGAGATGGTCGGCGCGCATCGGGCGGACCGCGCGGGGGTGATCGGAGATGGTGAGCGGGCCCGGGATCGGCCCTCGGTGGCGTTCGCCGATGGTCTCGGACCATCCCCGATCGCCGCCGAGGGGCGCGCGGAGATGCCGCCGACCATCGCAGATCACCCCCGGGCGGCCATCCGCGATGGTCGGCCCGGGCCGGGATCGACGGCGCGCGGTGTTCGCCGATGGTCGCAGGGCAGCGCGATCGCCGGGGCCGGCCGGTCAGCGGGGCGGCCGCCATCGGGGGATCGACGTCGAGGGCGGGCCGAAAATGGTCGCGGGGGGGTCGGGGGGGCCACGGGGTGCGGGTCCACGCCGGTGGACGCGGTCCGATCGGGCCTCACGGGGTCACTTCGGAGGCGCGGAGGCGAGCCGTGATCGGCGCCCGCCGGTGCCTCGGGGCGTCTGGGGTCCACATGGTAATATCTTCGCACTTGATGACCGCTTTGACGCGTAACCCGGCCCGCGCCGCGGGCTGGCGGATGACGCCGCCCGATCTTTTTTTCGGGACGGGCCGCGCCCGTAGATGCCCGTGATTACGGGACATATCGGTCGCGCCGCGCCTTCGCTCCGCTCACCTCTCCGATATTCGATTTGCGCTCTGACATGGATGTCGCTACCTCTTGGAGACCGACCGCAGCGGGCCTGTCCCGTATCGGACGCCGCGGTCATGGTACCCGAGGCAATCACCGGGCGCTCGCCGCCCACCCGACACGGAGGCATCCCCATGCTCGCCAATCTCACCGAAGGTGTGATGTACATGCTGCTCGTCTACTGGCTCGGTCCCCTGAGACCGCTCCTGGACGACGAGCCCTCGATGCGCTGGTTCGTCCCGGTCTTCGAGGACCTGCACCACCAGTTCCGCACGCTGCGGCGCAACCCCCAGGCCGCCGTCGACGCCGCACGGCAGGCGGCCGGGGTGCTCGATCTCATCCACGACAACCGGCTGCGCGCGCTGTGGTACGTGCTCGTCGCGCTGGAGCTGGCGACCGACGACGACGAGGAGAAGGCCCGGATCAAGGACGCCCGCGAGCGCATCCTGCACAAGGGCCTCAAGATGGTCAACGCGAGCTACGTCGACGAGGCGGCCGAGGCCGATCTGGTGCTGACCCGCATCGACGACGACGTGCTCGCGCTGCTGCGCGCGAAGGGCTTCGATCAGGGCACGGTCTACGACCTGTTCGAGGCGTGGCGCGAGGCGGGCCGGGCCCTGGGCGAGAGCGACCGCGAGCGCACCCGCATCGAGGCCGAGATCGCCAGCACCGACCGCGGGGCCTACGCCCGGCTGCGGGCCGACTGGATGAAGACGGTCAAGGTCTTCCGGGCGAACCTGTCGATGATCGACCCCCAGCGGGCGGCGCTGCTCACCGAGAAGCTCGACGAGATGGAGGGCCGGGCCGACGCCCGGGTCGCCGCCCGCCGGGATGGCCAGAGCGAGGCGCCCGAGGCGCCGGCCGAGGGGGACGGGGCGGTCTTCCCGGCCGACGGCACCGACGGCCGCGCGGGCGAGGACGATCCCGACGCCGCCGAGCTGGCCGAGGGGGTCGACGACCCGGGCGCGGTGGGCGACGGCGGCGAGTCCAACGGGCCGCCGGCCGGCGGCGAGTCCGACGCGGTCGGCGATTCGGCGCCGGTGGTGGAGCGCCGTCCGCTCCAGCCGGTGGTGCCGCCGAGCCGGGCGTAGCGGGGCGGACGCATCGGGGCGCGTGATCGACCCCCAGCGGCGGGGACATGCGATGGGGGCTGGACGCCCCCATCGCCTCGGAGCTGCCCATGTCATCCGCGACCCGCCTCCCTTCCCCGATCTGCGCGCGCCGCGGCGCGGCGGTGCTGCTCGCGGCGCTGCTCGGCGGCTGCGTCGCCGACCGCCCGTCCACGTCGGATCCGGTCGACCGCGGCCCGGACGGCCAGCCGCCGCCGGCCGACGCGGGCCCGGAGGCGCCCGACAGCCCCCCGCTCGATGGGGCCCCGCCCGACGCCGACCTCCCCGACGCCGACCTCCCCGACGCCACCCTCCCCGACGCCACTCTCCCCGACGCCACCCTCCCCGACGCCGGCCCCTGCCCCCGAGCGACGCCGAGCACGCTGGTGTTCGACAGCCTCGTGCGCCGGCCCGACGATCGGCTGGTCGGGCTCGTGCCCTGCCCCGGCGAGTGGGTCGAGCTGCGCGACGCCCGGCTCTCGGTCGCCAGCGATCCGGCGTTCTCGCTGTCGCCGCCGATCCTCACCGCCGATCAGGACGAGGTGGCGCCGGTGCGCTTCGAGCTGTTCAACCCGGGGCGGGTCACCGGGCGGCTCGAGATCGACACCGATCAGGGGCTGATCGAGGTGCCGCTGATCGGCGAGGCCCGGGAGAACGCCTGCCCCGACGCGGCCGGGCGGGTGCCGGCGCTGGTGCGCGTCCGGGAGTTGGACGTCGTCCCGCTCGACGGCGCCGCGGCGGTCGACGTCGACGGCCGCGGGCTGCGCCCGGTCGCCTACCAGTGGGTCGTCACCCGCCGCCCGGAGGGATCGGTGAGCCAGCCGCATGAGTTCTTCTTCGACCCGGCGCAGCCGGCCAACGGCGGCCTGGACGACGACCCCGCGAGCCCCACGGCGGTCTTCTTCGCCGATCTGCCGGGGGTCTTCACCCTCGAGCTGCGGGTGGGCGACGCGCTGGGGCTGGACGCGGTCGCGTGCGGCTCGGCCGGGCGGATGACCCTGGTCGTGGGCGACGCGCCGCCCGAGTGCGACGGGGCCCGGCCCTGTGATCGGGGGGTCTGCCGCGAGGGGTTCTGCGCCGCCGCGCCGTGCTTCGAGGGGGCCCGGCGGCGGTGCCACGCGCCGTGCGGCGAGGGGTGGCAGGTGTGCCTCGACGCGGCGTGGGGCGGCTGCGAGGCCGAGCCGGTCGCCGAGCGGTGCCACGACGACCTCGACGATGACTGCGACGGGGCGGTGGACGAGGGCTGTGAGCCGGCGGCGTGCAGCGACGGCGAGGACGATGACGTCGACGGCGCGGTGAGCTTCCCCGCCGATCGGGGCTGCGCGTCGCCGGGCGACGTCGACGAGTCGGGCGAGGGGGTCTTGCTGCCGGGGTGCGGCAACGGCTACGACGACGACCGGGACGGGCGGGTCGATCTGGCCGATCCCGGCTGCGTCAGCCCCGCTGATCCCCGGGAGCTGGATCCGATCGAGCCGGCGGCGTGCAGCGACGGGCTCGACGGCGACGGGGACGGGCTCGCCGACTTCCCCGATGATCCGGGGTGCGCGTCGGCCGGCGACGACGACGAGGGCGACCGCCCGGCGCCGCCCGCGTGCGACAACGGGCTGGATGACGACGGGGACGGCCGGGTCGACTACCCGGACGACCCCGGCTGCGCGGGCCGCGGCGTGCTCGATGAGGGCGATCCGCCGGGGCCGCCGGTCTGCGCCGATGGCCGGGACAACGACCGCGACGGCCTGATCGACTACCCCGACGACCCCGGCTGCGCGAGCGCGGCGGGGGCCTCGGAGCTGGGCTGAAGGCGCGCAATCCGCCGGCACATGGCACTCGACGCCGCACACCTGCCACGCGCAGCTTTTGGTCCGGTGGCCGCACTTCTCGACGTCGGCCTCGTACTCCCGCCGCACATAGACGGAGCGCTCGCCTCGCCGCTCGCCGCGGACGATGTGCTCGAAGCCCACCAGCGCGCCCGCCCGCCGCCGCTTCCGCGCCGGCAGCATGCCGCGGGCGGGGTCCGGGCCGGTCGTCAGTCCGGCTCGGCCGGCTCGACCGGCGCGGCGCAGCGGCGCATGTTGCGGAAGTAGCGCGACCAGGCGCCCACGGAGACGCCGACGTCGATCGAGCCGTCGCCGTCGAAGTCGGCCAGATGCAGGTTGCTGACGAACGCGCCGCTGTGGCTGATCAGGCGCGGCGGGCCGAAGCCATCGGCCCGCTGGGGGATCCACGACAGGCCCTCGGGGGTGACCAGCACGATGTCGACGCGTCCGTCCCCGTCGATGTCGGCGACCTCGACGGGGAAAGCAGTCGACGGCCCGCCGGCCTCGGCGGCCGCGGCCACCGCGATCGGCTCGTCGAACCCGGCGCCCCGGTTGCGGAACAGGAGGAGCTCCCCCGAGTTGGCGCTGGCGGCCAGCACGTCGACCGCGCCGTCTCCGTCCACGTCGGCGGCGACGACCCACCGGGGGTCGACCACCCGGCCGACGAGCCGGCTGTCGGCGAAGCTCGGCGCGCCCGGCAGACCCTCGTTCTCGAACCACAGGGCGTGGTTGCCCCAGCGCGCGATCGCGACGACGTCGGCGTCGCCGTCCCCGTCGAAGTCGGCGACGTCGACCCCGACGACGCCCGAGATGAGCGGGCGCTGGTCGGTGAGCCGCCGGAGCCCACCGAATGCGCCCGCGCCGTCGTTGATGTTGAACGAGATGTAGCTGTCGTCCGCGAAGCGGTTGGTCACATCACCGCCCCAGCGCAGCACGTCGAGGTCGCCGTCGCCGTCGAGGTCGACCGACAGGCCGCTCCGGGGGCGGTCGTGTCGGCCGGGCAGCTCGACCGGCGGCTCGAACGTCGCGTCCCCCCGGCCTCGTTCGAGCCGCACGGTCTCGGCGCCGCTCGTCAGGAGATCGACGACGCCGTCGCCGTCCGCGTCGGTCGTGCGCAGCCAGTAGGCGAAGTCCGCGGGCACCTCGACCGGCGGGTCGAAGGTGCCGTCCCCGGCGTTGAGGGCCGCCGCGAAGGCCCGCGCCCCGCCGAGGGCGTCGAGGTCGCCGTCCATGTCGATGTCGGCGATGGCGCTCACCGAGAGGCCGCCGATGGGCACGGCGCGGTCGACGTCGCCCAGACCATGGTCGGGATACACCAGGAGCCGGCCGCTGCCGTCGAAGCCGACCAGATCGGGCACGCCGCTGCCGTCGACATCGGCGAAGGTCGCCCGGCAGTAGCAGGGGGTGAGGCCGTCCCGGCGCTCGAAGCCCCCGCGGCCGTCGTTGGACCACCAGTGGTCATACACGTCGGAGGTGAGGTCGATGTCCCCGTCGCCGTCGAGGTCGGCGAGGCCTGGCGCGCTCACGTCCACGGCCTCGCCGACTTGCTGCAGCGCGCGGTCGACGATGCGATGCTGCACCCAGCCGCGCCGGGTGACGAAGTGCAGCACCGGCCCCTGTCCGGGCGTGAGCACCTCCCACCGCAGCCGGCCCACCCCGTCGGGGGACCGCCCGAGGACGGCCGGGTCGCCGAAGGCGCCGGTCCCGTCGTTCTCCCTCCACTCGATCGTGCTCTGGTAGCCGGTGACGTAGTCCGGATCACCGTCGCCGTCGACGTCGGCGAACGTCCACGCGTCGTGCGCCCCGGGCAGCCGGCGCGCCTCCCCGAAGCCGCCCGACCCGTCGTTGGGCAGCCAGTCGGCGCCTCTGCGGCCGGCGACGAGGTCGAGGTCGCCGTCGACGTCGACGTCGACCGCGTGAATGTCCCAGGGCTCCGAGTTGAGCGCGGGCAGCTCGACGAAGTCCGCGAGCCCGTCCTCCTCGGCGCGGGCCCAGCGCAGCCGGTGGGCGATCTCGTTGCCCACGATCACGTCCCGTCGACCGTCGCCGTCGAGATCGGCGAGGTGCAGCGCCCGCGCCCACGGGATCTCGAAGACCTGGGCCGGCGGGCCGACCTCGAGGCGCCGGTAGACCACCACCTCGCCGTCATGTGCGATCGCCACCACGCCTCGATCGCCGGCCGGATCGGGATCGAGCAGCGCGATGGCCGTGACCCGCCGGAGCGTATCGATCAGCCGGCTCCGGCTCTCGAAGATGGTGCGCTGCTCGACCGGGCACGCGCCGCAGATCCGCCCGTCGCCGAAGCTGCCGGGCGGGCAGAGGCAGTCGAAGTCGCCGGCCAGGTTGATGCACCGGGCCTCTGGCGCACAGTCGTGCCCGCCGGTGGCGCACTCGTCGACGTCGTCGGCGCAGGCCGGCCCGGTGAAGCCGGTGCCGGCGCAGTCGCATCGCTGCCCGTCGCCGTCCTCGACGCAGCGCCCCGGGCCGCAGCGCGGGTCGCAGCCGGCGGGGCGCGCGCACTCGAAGCCGTCGCCTTCGAAGCCATCGAGGCAGACGCACCGGGCGCCCTCGCCGTCGGGGCGACACTGTGCGTCCGGGTGACACCGGTGAGCCTCGTCGACCCGTCCGTCGCAGTCGTCGTCGATGCCGTTGCAGACCTCGACCCCCGCCGCGCAGGCATCGGGCGGCATCCTATCGGCCGGCATGCCATCGAGGGTCTGCGCGTCGGGCGGGGTCGCATCGAGGGTCTGCGGGGTGGCATCGAGCGGGGTGGCATCGAGCGGGGTGGCATCGGGCGGGGTGGCATCGGGCGGGGCGGCATCGGGCGGGGTGGACATGCCATCCACCGACCCATCGGGGTGGATGAAGGGTCCCCCACCGTCGGCGGTACACCCCGCCCACGCGAGACAGATCGATGCGATCACCAGCACGCGTCCTGACATCACAGCTCCTCGTTGCGTCGCCCCGCGGAGCGCCCGCGGGTCCACCGCCGTCAGAGCAAACGCCGTGCCGTTCACCCGGGGTCCCTGAGAGGCGGCGGGCGCGGGTGCCGGCGCAGGTGCGCGCCCGGGCGCGGCTCACCCGCCGGTGAAGGCCTCGACGACGGCGGTCAGCGGCAGCGAGACGAGGGGCGCCCCGGCCCGCTCGATCGTGACCCGGTCGCCGCCGACCGCGCCGATGTCGGCCCACGGGACGCCATCGAGGTGCTCCGCGATGGCGTCCATGGCGTCCGGCGCGGCCTCGATCAGATAGCGGGCGCCGCTCTCGGCGAAGAGCCGGGCGGTGGGGTCGGCGGTGTCGGCGGGCAGCTTCGCGAGGTCGACGGTGGCCCCGATCCGGCCGCCGAGGCACATCTCGGCCAGCGCGACGGCCAGCCCGCCCTCGCTGAGGTCGTGGCACGCGCGCACGTGGCCCCCGGCGATGCACCGGTGCACCGCGCGGGCCCGCGCCAGGGCGTCGGTCACCGGCGCCGGGGCGTACCCCCCGGGCGCGCCGAGCGCCTTGGCCAGCGCCGATCCGCCCAGCTCGGCCCGGGTGTCGCCGACGACGATCAGGCGGTCGCCCGCGGCTTTCAGGTCGCTGGTGGTGGCGTGGGCCACGTCGGGCACGATGGCCATCGCCGTGATGAGGATGGTGCCCGGGATGGCGTGCCGCACCCCGTCGGCGTCGGCGTACTCGTTGTTGAGGCTGTCCTTGCCCGAGATGTACGGCGCCTCGAACGCCAGCCCCGCGTCGCGGCAGCCCTCGGCGCAGCGGGCCAGCCCCCCGAGGCGGTCGGGCAGCCGGGGGTTGCCCCAGCAGAAGTTGTCGATGAGCGACAGGCGGTCGGGGTCCCCGCCCACCGCGACGACGTTGCGCACCGCCTCGTCCACCGCAGCCCAGGCCATACGATAGGGGTCGAGCGGGCCGTAGTCGGGGTTGATGCCGCAGCCCAGCGCGACGCCCCGCTCGAGGCGGCCCCTCTGGCGGGCGGCGAGCGGCACGAGCACCGCGGCGTCGCCCGGCCCGTCGCCGGCCACGCCGACGAGCGGCTTGACCACCGTGCCGCCCTGCACCTCGTGGTCGTAGCGCCGGATGACGTCGGCCTTGCTGGCCACGTCGGGGCTGGCGAGCAGCCCGAGCAGCGCGGCGCCGGGGTCGGCGACGGTCAGCGGCGCGGCGTCCACCGGCGGCGGCTGCCAGACCGCCTTCAGCGCGCGCCGGGGGATGCCGTCGTGCAGGAAGGCCCCCCGCAGCTCGCCGACGACCGCGCCCCGGTGGCACACCCGCAGGATGCCATCGTCCCGGAAGTGTCCGATGACCGTGGCTTCGGCGGCGTGGGTCGCGCAGAGGGCATGCAGCGCCGGCAGGTTCTCGGGCGGCACGGCGAGCACCATGCGCTCCTGGGCCTCGCTGAGCCAGATCTCCCATGGCTGCAAGCCGGGGTACTTGAGCGGCACCGTCGACAGCTCGACGTCGGCGCCGAGCGTCGCGGCCATCTCGCCCACCGCCGACGAGAGGCCGCCGGCGCCGCAGTCGGTGATCGCGGTGTACAGCCCGGCGTCGCGGGCGGCGATGACGACCTCCTGGGCCTGCTTCTCGTGGATCGGGTGGCCGATCTGCACCGCGCTGCCGGCGATGCGGCTCGTCTCGTGGGTCATCTCCATCGACGAGAAGGTCGCCCCCCGCAGGCCGTCGCGGCCGGTGCGCCCGCCGAGCGCGACGATGGCGTCCCCCGGTCGGGGGTCGGTGCGGTGGCTGCCCCGGGGCAGGATGCCGACGCAGCCGCAGAAGACCAGCGGGTTCTGGGTGTAGCCCCGGGCGTAGCGCACCGCGCCGGCGACGGTGGGGATGCCCATCTTGTTGCCATAGTCTTCGATGCCATGCACCACGCCGGCGGCGATGCGCCGGGGGTGCAGCACGCCCTCGGGCAGCGCGTCGAGGTCCTGGGGCCCGAAGCAGAGCACGTCGGTGTTGGCGATGGGCCGGGCGCTGACCCCGAGGATGTCCCGCACCACGCCGCCGACGCCGGTGTTGGCCCCGCCGAAGGGCTCCAGCGCCGAGGGGTGGTTGTGGGTCTCGACCTTGAGCGCGAGGTCGAGGTCGTCGTCGAAGGCCACGATGCCGGCGTTGTCGACGAAGGCCGAGCGGACCCACGGCTTGGCGACGGCGTCGGTGACGACCCGCAGGCAGGACTTCAGCATGCCGTCGATGATCCGGCGCTCGATCAGCGATCCGTCGGCGGCCCGCTCTTCGAGGTCGATCGTCGCCCTGAACGTCTTGTGCACGCAGTGCTCGGACCACGTCTGAGCCAGCATCTCGAGCTCGAGGTCGGTGGGGTCGCGCTCGAGCCGGCGGTACTCGGCGCGGATGGCCCGCATCTCGACGACGTCCAGCGACAGCCGGCGCTCGGCGCTGATGGCCTCCAGGGCGGCGTCGTCGGCGGCGCGCAGGGGCACGATCGCGACCCGGCCGTCGGCCTCGGCGGTGGGCGCGAACGGCGGGGGCAGGCGGCCGTCCACCGCCCACTGCTGCACGACGTCGTTGACCAGCGCGGCGGCGGCGGCGGCGACGGCGGAGGCCGGGTGGGCGCCGTAGACGGTGTAGCGGGTGCCGGTCGCGATCCGGGCGACGCCGTCGATACCCAGCGCCCGGGCGGCGCCCAGCAGGGTCTCGGCGACGCTGTCGGTCACGCCCGGCTTGGGGCTCACCTCGATGACGTGGCCCCCGGCGGGCGGGGCGCAGGGGGTGTCGGCGTCGGTCCAGGCGGCGGCCTCGATGACGTCGTCGACCAGGATGGCCCGCAGGTGCCGGCGGTCGGGGTCGCTCAGCGCGCCCTGCACCCAGAAGAGCCGGGTGATCACGACCCGCTCGCAGGCCAGCCCCAGGCCGGCCAGCCGCGCGCGCACGTCGGCGGCGGCTTCGGTCGCGAAGCCGGGGCGGGCGGTGACTTCGATGCGATGTGCCATGGTGGGTCTCCGATCGCCGGTGGCTCGGTGGCTCGGTGGCTCAGTGACGGAAGTGGCGCACGCCGGTGAAGACCATGGCCACGCCCAGCCGCTCGGCGGCGGCGATGACCTCGGCGTCGCGGATGGATCCCCCGGGCTGCACGACGGCCCGCACCCCGGACGCGGCGGCGGCTTCGAGGCCGTCGGCGAACGGGAAGAAGGCGTCCGAGGCGAGCGCGGCGCCCTTCGCCTTCTCGCCGGCCTGCGCCGCGGCGATGCGCACCGACTCCAGCCGGTTCATCTGCCCCGCGCCGACCCCGACGGTGGCCCGGTCGGCGGTGATGACGATGGCGTTGGACTTGACCGCCTTGACCGCCCGCCAGGCGAACACCAGCTCGGCCCGGGTCGCCTCGTCGATCTCGCCGGCGACGGTCTGCCATGCGTCGGGCGTCGCGTCGCGGGTGTCGGGGCTCTGCATCAAGAGGCCGCCGCGCACGGTGCGCACCTGCGGCCCGTGGGGCGCGGCGAGGTCGAGCTGCACCGCCCGGCAGCTCTTCTTGCGCTTCGCCAGCCACGCCAGCGCGTCGGGCGAGAAGGCGGGCGCGGCGAGCACCTCGACGTACAGCTTGCCGATGGCGTCGAGCAGCGGCACGTCGACCGGGCGGTTGACGGCGATGATCGATCCGAAGGCGCTGATCGGGTCGCTGGCCAATGCCTTGCGGAAGGCCTCGACGGGGTCGGCCCCGACCGCCAGCCCGCAGGGGTTGCTGTGCTTGATGATGGCCACCGCCGGCGCGTCGAACGGGTCGATGGCCGTCCAGGCGCCGTCGAGGTCGATCAGGTTGTTGTACGACAGCGCCTTGCCCCGCAGGCAGGTGAACGGCAGCGGGGCGCCGTCGACGCGGTACAGCGCGGCCTGCTGGTGGGGGTTTTCGCCATAGCGCAGCGACTGCGCCTGCTCGGCGGTCAGGGTGGTCCGGCGGGGCAGCCCGGCGGGGGCCTCGTCGAGCTGGTCGGCGAACCAGCGGGCGATCGCCGCGTCGTAGGCGTGGGTGTGGGCGAACGCCTTGGCCGCCAGCCGCCGCTTCTCGGCGGCGGTGGCCAGCCCGGCGAGCGGGTAGTCCTTCGGGTCGCACAGCACGGTGACGTGGGCGCAGTTCTTGGCCGCCGCCCGCAGCAGGGTCACCCCGCCGATGTCGATCTGCTCGATGGCGTCGCCGAAGGTCACCCCGGGCCGGGCGACGGTCTCGGCGAAGGGGTAGAGGTTGCAGACGACGACGTCGATGGGGCCGATGCCCTGCCCCTCCAGCTCGGCGAGGTGGGCCGGGCTGCGCTCGGCGAGGATGCCCCCGTGCACCGCGGGGTGCAGCGTCTTGACCCGCCCGCCGAGCAGCTCGGGGTAGCCGGTGAGGTCGCTGACGGCGGTGACGGGCAGCCGGGCGTCGGTGAGGGCCCGGGCGGTGCCGCCGGAGGCGACGAGGTCGAAGCCGAGGTCGACGAGGCGGCGCCCGAGGTCGACGAGGCCGGTCTTGTCGGAGACGCTGAGCAGCGCGCGGCGGTTCATGGCAGGGCTCCCATGGGTCGGTGTCATCGGAGGTCGAGGGGCGGGTGGAAGACGACCGGGTCGATGCCGCGGCGCTCGATACGGCCGACGATCCAGTGGTCGGTGCCGGCGGCCATCAGGGCCCCCCGCGCCAGCGGGATGTGTTCGGCGGGCAGCGCGACGAGCAGGCCCAGGCCGCAGTTGAAGACCCGCAGCATCTCGGCGGGCTCGATCTTGCCCAGGTCGCGCAGCCAGCGGAACAGCGGGGGCGTCGGCCACGCCTCGCGGTCGAGGGCGAGGGCGAGCCCGTCGGGCAGGATGCGGGGCGGGTTGTCGATCAGGCCGCCGCCGGTGACGTGCACCAGCCCCCGGATGTCGACCCCGGCGGCGCGCAGGCTGCGCACGTCGCCCAGGTAGCTGCGGTGGGGTTCGAGCAGCAGGTCGATCGGGGCGGCGCCGTCGAGGGCCTCCTCGGGGGCTTCGAGGTCGAGGTCGAAGGGCTCGAGCACATGCCGGATCAGCGAGTAGCCGTTGGTGTGCGGGCCCGACGAGGCCAGCCCGATCACCGCGTCGCCGGGCGCGAGGCGCGATCCGTCGATGATGGCGTCCCGCTCGACCGCGCCGACGATGGTGCCCACGACGTCCAGCTCGCCGTCCCGGTAGACCCCGGGCATCTCGGCCGTCTCGCCCCCCAGCAGCGCGCAGCCGGCGGCTTTGCACGCGTCGGCCATGCCCCCGACGACGGCGGCGACGTCGGCCGGGGCGAGCTTCGCCGAGGCGACGTAGTCCAGGAAGAACAGCGGCTCGGCCCCCTGCACGAGGATGTCGTTGACGCAGTGGTTGACCAGATCGACCCCGACGCCGGCCAGCCGGCCGTAGCGGGCGGCGAGGCGGACCTTGGTGCCGACGCCGTCGGTGGAGGCGGCCAGCACCGGGCGGGCCATGTGGGCCAGGGCGCCGAGGTCGAAGAGCCCGCCGAAGGCCCCCACCCCGGCCAGCACCGCCGGGCCGTGGGTCGCGGTGACCGCCGACTTCAGCAGCTCGACGGCCCGGGCTCCGGCGTCGATGTCGACCCCGGCGTCTGTGTAGCGCGCTGACTGCGACATGGCTGGCTCAGGCTCCGTGGATGTCTTCGAATTGCAGCTTGGTGGTGCCATCTTCGAGCGAGATGGGGTAGTCCCCGTCGAAGCACGCCGAGCAATAGCCCCGCTCGGCGCTCTCGGCCCGCACCACCTCGAGCATGCCCGCCCGCGAGAGGTAGGCCAGGCTGTCGGCGCCGATGTGGGCCCGGATCTCTTCGACCGACTTCTGGTGGGCGATGATCTCGTCGTGGGTGCCGAGGTCGACGCCCATGAAGCACGGGTGGCGCACCGGCGGCGAGCTGATGCGCACGTGCACCTCGGCCGCGCCGCCGTCCCGCAGGAGCTGCACCAGCGGCCCGGCGGTGCTGCCCCGCACGATGGAGTCGTCGACGAGCACCACCCGCTTGCCTTCGAGGTTGGCCCGCAGCGGGGTGTACTTGAGGCGCACCTTGTCCTTGCGCAGCTTCGCGTCGGGCTGGATGAAGGTGCGGCCGATGTAGCGGTTCTTGATCAGCCCCTCGATGTACTCCAGCCCCGCGCCCCGGGCGAAGCCGATGCCGGCGGGCAGCGCCGAGTCGGGCACGCCGACGACGATGTCGGCCTCGACCGGGGACTCCTGCGCCAGCCGCTCGCCGAAGCGCTGCCGCAGCAGGTGCACAGAGCGGCCCTCGAGGTCGCTGTCGGGGCGGGCGAAGTAGACGTACTCGAAGACGCACATCGCCGGCGTCGGCAGCGCGGCGGGGTCGCGCCACGACTCGACGCCCCGGGGGCCGACCCGCACGATCTCGCCCGGCTCGACGTCGCGCACGTAGCGGGCGCCGATGGGCGGCAGGGTGCACGACTCGCTGGCGACGATGTACCCGGTGCGGCCGTCGTCGAGCGGCAGCTCGCCGATGCACAGCGGGCGGAAGCCATGGGGGTCGCGCACGGCGAAGATGCCGTCCCGGGTGAGGACGGTGAGGCTGTAGGCCCCCTCGGCGACCCGCAGGAGCCGCTGGAGGCGCGGGACCCAGATGGGGTGCGCGGGCGTCGGCTCGGGGGCGCCGGCCACCGGCACCGCGAGGGCTTGCAGGGCGAGCTCGCTGTCGCTGGCGGTCGACAGGCCGACGCCTTTCTCCAAGAGCAGCCGGCGCAGGGTGCGGGCGTTGGTGATGTTGCCGTTGTGGGCCAGCCCCAGCGGGCCGTGCAGCGTCTGGAGCACGAACGGCTGGGCGTTGCGCAGGGTCGTCGCGCCGCGGGTCGAGTAGCGGTTGTGGCCGATGGCGGCCCCCCCGACGAGCGGGCGCAGGTCGTCCTCGGTGAACGCCTGGGTGACGAGCCCCAGGCCCCGGTGGGTGAACACCCGCTCGCCGTCGGTGGTGGCGATGCCGGCCGACTCCTGGCCCCGGTGCTGGAGGGCGTAGAGCGCGAAGAAGGTCAGCCGGGCGACGTCGGCGCCCGGGGCCCAGATGCCGAAGACGCCGCACTCGTGCTTCGGGCCGCTCATGACTGCCTGGCTCCCGGCGCGCGCTTCACTGGCCGGCCCGCTCGGCGGCGAGCTGCGCGTCGGCGGCGTAGAGGGTCTCCTGCCGCCGCCGCTGGCTGGCCCGGACCCGGTCGGCGGTGCGCCGGTCCCCCACCCCGAGGATCTTGGCCGCGAGCAGCGCCGCGTTGCCCGGGTCGAGCACGACCCCCGGGGCGACGCCCGACGGCATGCGCAGCGAGCTGAAGATGTCGGCCCCGCCGAAGCTGCTCGACGTGGGCGGGCAGGCGATGACCGGCGCGGCGACGTGCCCGTCGACGAGCCCCGACAGCGCGTTGGAGCGGCCGGCGATCGTCACGTAGACCTTGGGCCGGGGGTCGCGCTCGTATTCGCCGAGGATCTCGAGGCAGCGCGCGGCGACCTTGTGGGCCGAGGCGACCCGGATCTCGCTGTCGATGCCCAGCTCGGCCAGGGCCCCGGCGATGGCTTCGCCGTGCGGCCGGTCGCTGGCCGATCCCATGATGATCGGCACCAGCGGGCGGTCGGCGTCGAGCATGCCGTCGATGCCGTCGGCCAGGGCGTGCTCGACCCGGGCCCGCGCCGGCTGGGCCCCGTAGGCGAACCGCTGGCCGGTCAGCTTCTCGAACAGCGTGATGTAGCGCTGGGCGACCTCGGCCCGGATGGCGTCGGTCAGCGCCGGGGGCGGGCCGTCGCCGCCGTAGCCCCGGGCCTTGAGCCACAGCCGCAGGTGCTCTTTGTCGAACTGCTGCGGGGCCCGGCCCTCGGCCAGCGCGGCGGCGTAGCTCTCGGCGACCCAGTAGCGGCTGGAGTCGGGGGTGTGCACCTCGTCGATGAGGCACAGCCGGCCGTCGATGAGGCCGAACTCGTACTTGGTGTCGACCAGGATCAGGCCCGCCCGCTCGGCGATGCGCTGGCCCCGCTCGAAGATGGCGATCGCCGCCGCGCACACCTCGCGCCACAGCGCCGGCTCGACCAGCCCCCGCTCGACGACCTCGTCGGCGGTGAGCCGCTCGTCGTGCTGCCCCTTGGCGGCCTTGGTGGTCGGGGTGATCACCGGCGCCGGCAGGCGGTCGTTCTTGCGCAGGCCCGCGGGCAGGTCGAGGCCGTACGGGCGCTCGACGCCCTGCTCGTAGAGGGTCCACAGCGAGGTCGACGTCGAGCCGGTGATGTAGCCCCGCACGATGACCTCGACCGGCAGCGGCGCGGCCTCGCGGGTGATCATCACGTTGGGATCGACGACGTCGACCATGTGGTGGCCGACCACGTCGGCGAGGTGCTCGAACCACCACGCGCTGAGCTGGGTGAGCACCTGCCCCTTGAACGGGATGGTGCCCAGCACCCGGTCGAAGGCGCTCACCCGGTCGGTGGTGACGAGCACCCGGTGATCGCCGACGACGTACATGTCGCGCACCTTGCCTTCGTGGCGCGCGCCGAGGCCGGGCACGTCGACCCGGTCGAGGGCGTGGGGCAGCGCGTTCGAGATGATGGCATCAGTCATCGGATGGCTCCTGGAGGGTGGCGGTCATGAGAGCGGCCATGCGGCGGGCCCGGTTCGGGGCGTCGCCCACGTAGTCCCGGGCGTCGAGGCAGCGGCGGATGGCGTCGGGTGGCATGAGGGCTTCGAAGGCCGGCTCGCCGACGAGGCGCGCGACGAGCGGGTTGGCCGCGCCGGCCTTCAGCGCGGCCCAGGCGGCCAGGGCGTGCCCCCGGATGACTTCGTGCAGCGCCTGGCGGTCGCCGCCGCGCTTGACGGCCTCCATCAGCAGCCGCTCGGTGGCGGCGAACGGCCCGTAGGTCGCCATGAGCCGGGCCGAGGCGTCGGCGTCGATCCGCAGGCCGTCGATCAGGGTGTGGCCCCGGCGCAGCAGTTCGTCGGTGATCAGGCACGCCTCGGCGAGCACCGTGCGCCGGTTGGCCGAGTCGTCCAAGGTGCGCTCGAGCAGCGTATGGGACGCGTTGTCCCACGCGACCCGGGGCAGCGCGGCGAGGTGGCGGGCGAGGCTGTCGATGTTCTCGGCGTCGATGGGGTTGCGCTTGAAGGGCATCGCGCTCGACCCGACCTGCCTGGCGCCGAAGGGCTCGGCCCACTCGCCGATGGTCGGGGCTTGCAGCAGGCGCAGGTCGAAGGCGAACTTGTACAGCGTCTGGCCCAGGCCGGCGAGGGCCGAGAGCAGCGCGTACTCCTGCTTGCGGGGCGCCACCTGCGTCGCGACGACGTGCGCGTCGAGGCCCAGGGCGGCCATGACGTGGGCTTCGAGGTCGGCCGGGGCCCGGTCGGTGCCTTCGAGGAGCTGGGCATAGCTGGCCGAGGTGCCGGTGGCGCCCTTGAGGCCCTTGCCCTTCAGCTCGGCCCGGCAGCGGCGCAGGGCCCGGCGGTCGTCGAGCAGATCCTGCCCGGTCTGGGCCAGGCGGTAGCCGGTGGTGGTGGGCTCGGCCGGCTGGAGGTGGGTGAAGCCCATCGTGGGGGCGTCGGCCCAGGTCGTGATCTGCGCGGCGAGGCGGCCGATGGTGGCGTCGAGCCGGGTCAGCAGCAGGTCGAGCGCGTCCCGCAGGCGCAGCACGTCGGCGTTGTCCTGCACGTCCATCGACGTCGCGCCGAGGTGGATGATGCCGCCGCCGACCGGGCACTGCTCGGCGAAGGTCTTCACCTCGGCCATGAGATCGTGGCGGATGTCACGCTCGATGGCCTGCGCCCGCTCGATGTCGATGTCATCCACATGGGATCGCAGGTCTTCGACCTGAGCCTGCGTGACGAGGCCCGCGTCGCGCTGAGCGTCGGCCAGGGCGACCCAGATGCGGCGCCACAGGCGGCGCTGGTGGGCGAGGCTCCAGACGCGGCGCATCTCGGGGGAGCCATAGCGCCAGGTGAACGGCGACAGGAAGGTCTCGTGGGTGAAGGCTTCGCTCATCGCTCGACCCCCGGGGTCAGGCCCTCGACGCCGTAGGTGTCGAGCACGACCAGCTCGCCGCGGCCGGGGCCCACCGAGACGTAGCGGATGGGCGCCCCGGCCAGCTCGGCGATGCGGTGCAGGTAGGCCCGGGCGGCCTTGGGCAGCTCGCGCCACGTCCGCACGTCGCGGGTGGGGGTCATCCAGCCGGGCCAGGTCTCGTAGATCGGCTCGACCCGCTCCAGGTCGGGGGTGTCGGGCAGGTGGTCGATGGTCTGGCCGTCGAGCCGGTAGCCGGTGCAGAGCCGGATCTCTTCGAAGCCGTCGAGCACGTCGAGCTTGGTCACCGCCAGCGCGGTGAAGCCGTTGAGCCACGAGGCGTAGCCGATCGAGACCCCGTCGAACCAGCCGCAGCGCCGGGGGCGGCCGGTGGTCGCGCCGTACTCCTTGCCCACGTCGCGCAGCCGCGCGCCGTCGGTATCGGTCAGCTCGCAGGGGAACGGGCCCCCGCCGACGGCCGTGCTGTACGCCTTGACCACGCCCAGCACGGTGTCGATGGCGTTCGGCGGCAGGCCGGCGCCGCTGTAGGCCCCGCCCGCGGCCGGGTTGGACGAGGTCACGAACGGGTAGATGCCCCAGTCCAGGTCGCGCATGACGCCGAGCTGGCCCTCGAGCAGCACCCGCCGGCCGCCCTGCACCGCGTCGCGGATGAGCGGCACGGTGTCGACGATGCGCCCGCCGAGCGCGTCGCCCCAGGCCAGGCAGCGCTCGATGAGGGCGTCGCCGTCGATGGGCGGCGCGCCGAGCTCGGCCAGCGCCCGGTTGCGGGCGGGCAGGGTCTGCCGCAGCCGCCGCTCGAGCCACTCGGGGCGGGTCAGATCACCCAGCCGCAGGCCGATGCGGGCCGCCTTGTCGGCGTAGGTCGGGCCGATGCCCCGCTTGGTGGTCCCGATCTTGTCGGCCCCGCTGCGGGCGGCCTCGGCCAGCGCGTCGAGCTGGGGGTGCTGGGGCAGCACGACGTGCGCCCGGCGGGCGAGGCGGAGGTTGTCCAGCGCCAGCCCGGCGTCGCGCAGGGTCTTCATCTCGGCCAGCAGGTTGGCCGGGTTGACCACGGCGCCGGCGCCGACGATGCAGACCGTGTCCGGGTTGAACACGCCCGACGGGATCATGTGCAGGGCGAACTCGCCGAAGTCGTTGACCACGGTGTGGCCCGCGTTGTCTCCGCCCTGGAACCGCACGACCATGTCCGCCCGCTGGGCGAGGTAGTCGACGACCCGTCCTTTGCCTTCGTCGCCCCACTGGGCGCCGACGACCGCGGTGACCGGCATTGTCCATCTCCTGTGCGCCGGCGCGGGCCGGCTGTTCGGGCGGCCGCCCGGCCCGCGGCCGGAGGGCGGCCGCGGTTCGTGGTTCAGGTCTGCGCCGCGTGGCGCACCCCCGCCGCGAAGAGCGGCGTGCCGAGGCCGCCCCGCGCCACGCGCGGGCGCTGGGCCGGTCGCAGGTGGTCTTCGGGGTGGGGCATGAGGCCCATCACCGTGCCCGACGGGCTGCACATCGCGGCGATGGCCCCCTGCGATCCGTTGGGGTTGTCGGGGTAGCCCGGCGCGCCCGCCCGGCCGACGTAGCGCAGCGGCGCCTGCCCCGCCGCCTCGATGGCGGCCAGCGCCCCGGCGTCCCGGGCGACGAAGCGGCCTTCCCCGTGGGCCACCGGGCAGGCGATGGGCCCGGTCAGCTCGCGGGTGAAGACGCAGCGGCTCTTGGGATCGGGCGCGAGGGTGACCCAGCGGCACTCGAAGCGGCCCGAGGCGTTGTGGGTCAGGGTCGCCGCCGGCCGCTCGCTCCAGATCGCGCCGGGGGCGTCGCCCGGGCCGGGCAGCAGGCCGGCCTTGAGCAGCACCTGGAAGCCGTTGCAGATGCCGAGGACCGGGCGCCCGGCCTCGACGAAGCGCTCGATGGGGCCCCGCAGGCGGTGGCGCAGGGCCATGGCCCACGCCCGCCCGGCGCCGAGGTCGTCCCCGTAGGAGAAGCCGCCGGGCAGGATGAGCATGCGGTAGTCGGCGAGATCGCGCTCCCCGGCGAGCAGCGCGGCGACGGGCACGATCTCGGGGGCGCCGCCGGCGGCCGTGACGGCCTCGGCCGCTTCGTGATCGCGGTTGGTGCCGGGGGCGTGCAGGATGAGGATCGGTGGCCGGGACACGGACTTTGCTCCTCGATGCTCGCGGCCCGGATCGGGCAGCGAGAGAGCGGCGATCTAAACGGGTCCGGTGGCGGAGCGGCGCCCCGACGGTGACAATCTGATGGCGCGATTCGGGGTGGACAGCGCGGGGAATGGTCGGTATCGAGCAGCCGACGAGCAGGAGACCCCATGCAGAACCTCGAGATCCTCTTGATCGGCGGCGGCGGGCGGGAGCACGCGCTGGCCCGGGCCCTGTGCCGCTCGCCGAAGGTCCGCCGGGTGCACGTCGCCCCGGGCAACGGGGGCACCGACGGCGACCTCGAAGGGCGGGTCGTCAACGCGCCGCTGGCTGCCGACGACCTCGACGGCCTGTTGGCCTTCGCCCGGGCCCGGGCGATCGATCTGACCGTCGTCGGCCCCGAGGCCCCGCTGGTGGCGGGCGTCGTCGACCGCTGGACCGAGGTCGGCCTGCGCTGCTTCGGCCCCACCGCCGCCGCCGCCCGCCTCGAGGGCTCGAAGGCGTTCGCCAAGGACTTCATGCGGCGCCACGGCATCCCCACCGCCGAGAGCGGCACCTTCACCACCGTCGGGCCGGCCGAGGCGTGGATCGACGCGGCCCCGTTCCCGGTCGTCGTCAAGGCGTCGGGGCTGGCGGCGGGCAAGGGCGTGCTGCTGCCCGAGACGAAGGACGCGGCGAAGGTCGCGGTGCGGGCGATGCTCGAAGGCGGGGCGTTCGGCGGGGCCGGGGCCGAGGTGGTCGTCGAGGAGCGGCTGGTCGGCGAGGAGGTCTCGCTGCTGGCGCTGTGCGACGGCGAGACCGCGGTCTGCCTGCCGCCGGCCCGGGATCACAAGCGCATCGGCGACGGCGACACCGGCCCCAACACCGGGGGCATGGGCGCGTTCGCCCCGACGCCCGCCCTGGACCCCGAGACGCGGGCCCGGGTCGAGCGGGACGTCATCCAGCGCACGGTCGACGGCATGCGGGCCGACGGATCGCCCTTCAGCGGCGTGCTCTACGCCGGGCTGATGCTCACCGCCGATGGGCCCAAGGTGCTGGAGTACAACTGCCGCTTCGGCGACCCCGAGGCCCAGGTGCTGCTGCCGCTGCTGGAGAGCGACCCGCTCGAGGCGTTGCAGGCGTGCGTCGACGGCCGCCTGAGCGCCACGCGGCTGACGATCTCGACCGACTGCGCGGCCACGGTGGTGCTGGCGTCGGCCGGCTACCCGGGCAAGTACGCCAAGGGGGTGACGATCGAGGGCATCCCCCAGGCCGAGGCGGCGGCGCACACCACGGTGTTCCACGCCGGCACCCGGCGCACGACGAGCGGCTGGCAGACCCACGGCGGGCGGGTGCTGGCGGTGACCGGGCGCGGCCCCGATCTCGACGCGGCGCTGAAGCGGGCCTACGCCGGGGTCGAGCAGATCCGGTTCGAGGGCGCGCAGTATCGGCGGGACATCGGCCGGGCCACGGGCGGTGGGCGATGAGCGCGCCCCGCACCCGCCCCGAGGGGCTGCCCCGCGTCGCCGTGCTCGTCTCGGGCAACGGCAGCAACCTGCAAGCCCTGATCGACGCCGCCGCCGATGGCCGGATCGCCGGTCGGATCGTCGTGGTCGTCAGCAATACGCGCGCGGCGTTCGGCCTGCGGCGGGCCCGCTCGGCGGGCATCCCGACCCGCGTCCTGAGCCACCGCCGCTTCGCCGAGCGCGCCGACTACGACGCGGCCCTCGGGGCGACGGTCGCCGAGCACGCCCCCGATCTGGTGGTGCTCGCCGGCTTCATGCGGGTGCTGGGGCCGGCCTTCCTGCGGCGCTTCGGCGATCGGGTGCTCAACCTGCACCCGGCCCTGCCCGGCGCCTTCCCCGGCACCCGGGCCATCGAGCGCGCGTGGCGGGCGGCGCGGGCCGGCGAGATCACGCACACCGGGGTCATGGTGCACCGGGTCATCGAAGAGGTCGACGCCGGACCGGTGCTGGGTACGGCTCGGGTCGCGATCGACGCCGACGCCCCGCTGGACGCGCTCGAGTCTTCGATGCACGCCGCCGAGCACGCCTTGCTGGTGCAGGTCGTCGCCGCGGAGTGCGCCCGCCTCGGCCCGGAGCGGGCCGCGGACGCCGGGCTGGTCTGGCCCATCACCCGGGCGGTCGACACGGCTGACGGCTTCCGGGTCTTCACCGTCGACCGCCACGTCGCCCAGCACCCGCAGACCGCCGCCGAGCGCACGTTCTCGGTCATCCGCTCGACCGACTGGGTCAACGTGATCGCGCTGACCGACGACGGGCGGGTCGTGCTCGTGCGCCAGTTCCGCCACGGGGTGGGTGCGGTCACGGTCGAGATCCCGGGGGGCATGGTCGATCCGGGCGAGCGCTTCGTCGAGGCCGGGGCCCGCGAGCTGCGCGAAGAGACGGGCTTCGAGGCCGACCGCTGGATGGACATCGGCTGCGTCGAGCCCAACCCGGCGATCCAGGACAACCGCTGCGGCACGGTGCTCGCCCTCGGCGCCCGGCGGGTGGCCGATCCGTCGTTCGACGCGGGCGAGTTCATCGCGGTGCAGACCGCCGAGCTGAGCGCGGTGCGGGGCATGATCGCCCGGGGCGAGATCCAGCACGCGCTGGTCGTGGCGGCGTTCTTCCACTTCGTGGAGCACGCCGGGGGCTGGCGGATGCCCCGGGCGTAGGGCGCGGCGTCGGTCCGTCGCCCCCACGTAACCCCACCGCTCTCCGCGCATCGGAATGGCAGGCCGCGGACGGTGCCGCGGCTCATCACTCCCGGAGCCGGTGTGCAACCCATCTTTCATCACCCCGACGGCCTGTACTGCCCGCAAGCCGGCGCTTTCATCGACCCCCTCGTGCCGGTGAAGCGGGCGCTGCTGACCCATGCCCACGCCGACCACCTGCGACCCGGCAGCGACGCATACTGGTGCGCCGCGCCGGCCGAGGCGCTGGTGCGGCGGCGGGCGGGCCCCGACGCGACCATCCACCCGGTGCCATACGGCAAGGCGATCCCCATCGGACGCCTGACCGTCTCGTGGCATCCGGCGGGGCACATGCTGGGATCGGCCCAGATCCGCGTCGAGCACCGGGACGCGGTGTGGGTGGTCTCGGGGGACTACAAGCGGGCGGCCGATCCCACCTGCGCCCCGTTCGAGACGGTGCCATGCGATGTCTTCGTCAGCGAAGCCACGTTCGGCCTGCCCATCTTCCGCTGGCCCGACCCCGAGGCCGTGGTGGACGAGATCATCGCGTGGTGGCGGGCCGGCGCCGCCGAGGGGCGCCCGTCGGCGCTCTTCGCCTATGCCTATGGCAAGAGTCAGCGCATCCTGGGTCACCTCGCCCGGCGGGCGTTGCCGGGTCCCATCTGGCTGCACGGCGCGGTGCAGGGCGGGGTCGACGCCTACCGGGCGGCGGGGGTCGCGCTGGCCGACACCGCCGGGCTCGTGGTCGACGCCGAGCCGGCCGATCTGAAACGCGCGCTGGTCCTGGCGCCGGTCTCGGCCGGGGGATCGCCGTGGATGAAGCGGCTGAAGCGGGCGCAGACCGGGTTCGCCTCGGGCTGGATGCGCATCCGGGGCAACCGACGGCGCAAGGGCTACGATCGGGGCTTCCTGCTGAGCGACCACGCCGACTGGCCGGCGCTCCTGCGCACGATCGAGGAGAGCGGGGCCCGCCGGATCCGCTTCTGGCCGGGGCACGGCGAGGCGTTGGGCGATCTGCTGCGCGAGCGGGGGCGCGACGCCGGCCCGCTCGAGCGATGGCCGGGGCGCGATCCGCTCACCCCCTCCCCGCCGGACCGGCCCTCGGAGGTCGCGTGAAGCGCTTCGCCCGCCTGTACGCCCGCCTCGACGCCACCCGCTCGACGCGGGCCAAGGTCGCCGCGATGGCCGACTGGTTCGCCAAAGCCCCGCCGGCCGACGCCGCGTGGGCGGTGTATCTGCTCGCCGGCCGCCGGCTGAAGCGCACCGTGGCCCCGAGCGCCTACGCCCGGTGGGCGGCCGCGTCGGTCGGGGTGCCCGAGTGGCTCCTGAGCACCAGCCACGCGACGGTCGGCGACACCGCCGAGACGGTCGCGCTGATGATCGACACCGCCCGACCCACGCCGACCGACGCCGACGGCGTCGCCGATCGCCCGCTGGCGGCCTGGATCACCGAGCACCTGCGCCCGCTGGCCAAGGCCGACGACGAGCAGAAGCGGGCAGCCCTGAGCGGATGGTGGGCGGCCCTGCCCGCCGACCAGCTCTTCCTGCTGGGCAAGGTGCTCACCGGCGCGCTGCGGGTGGGCGTCTCGCGCAAGCTCGTCGTCCGGGCGCTGGCCCGGTGCGCCGAGGCGCGCGACGCGCCGGTGGACGAGGCGGTGATCCTGCACCGGCTCACCGGCGACTGGTCGCCGTCGGCCGCGTTCTTCGAAAGCCTGCTCGCTCCGCCCGAGGACGGCACCCGCCCGCCGTCTCAGCCCTACCCCTACTTCCTGGCGACGCCGGTGGACGACGCCGGCCCCGAGGGGCTGGGCCCGCGCGCCGAATGGCAGGCCGAGTGGAAGTGGGATGGCATCCGGGGTCAGCTCATCCGCCGGGGGGGCGAGGCGTGGCTGTGGTCCCGAGGCGAAGAGCTGGTGACCCCCCGCTTCCCCGCGGTGGTCGAGGCCGCCGCCGGGCTGCCCGACGGCACGGTCCTCGACGGCGAGCTGCTGGCCTGGCGGGACGGCGCGCCCCTGCCCTTCGCCGAGCTTCAGCGGCGGCTGAACCGCAAGCGCGTCGGCAAGACGTTGCTGGCCGAGGTCCCGGTGGCGTTCATGGCCTACGATGTCATGGAGCGCGGCGGAGAAGACATCCGGGCGCGGCCGCTGGAGGAGCGGCGGGCCGCGCTCGATGCCATAGTCGAGTCACTGGGCCATCCCCGGCTGATGGCATCTCCCATCCTCGACGGCGACACCTGGCAGGCGCTGGCCGAGGCCCGCGAGTCCGCGCGGGATCGGCGGGTCGAGGGGCTGATGCTCAAGCGGCGGGGCAGCCCCTATCGCGCCGGCCGGCCGCGGGGCGACTGGTGGAAGTGGAAGCTCGATCCGCTCACCGTCGACGCGGTGCTGATCTACGCTCAGCCGGGCAGCGGGCGCCGGGCGACGCTGCTGACCGACTACACCTTCGGCGTGTGGCGGGGCGATACGCTGGTCCCGTTCGCCAAGGCCTACTCCGGGCTGTCGGACGCCGAGATCACCGAGCTGGATCGCTGGCTGCGATCCCACACCCGGGAGAAGTTCGGGCCCGTCCGGGCGGTGGATCCGGAGCAGGTCTTCGAGATCGCTTTCGAAGGCATCCGCCGCAGCACCCGCCACAAGTCGGGGGTCGCGGTGCGCTTCCCCCGTATGGTCCGCTGGCGGCGGGACAAGCCGGCGGCCGAGGCCGACACGCTCGCGGCGGTCGAGGCGCTCATCGAGGGCTGACCGCGGGGCGCGTCAGAACCACTCGGGCGGCATGCCGGCGTAGCTGTCTTCGGCCTCGGCGCACAGGTCGAGCAGCGGGCCGACCCGGGGCACCTCGACCGCGAACCAGTACTGCGCGGCCCGCATCCGCGCCCGGTGGAACGGCGCGTCGTGCCCCGAGGCCGCCGCGGCGATCGCCAGCCACTGCCAGCCGATGACGTGGATCGACAGCGCAGTGAGGTAGTGATGGCTGTGGCTCAGCATGCCATCGACGTCGCCCTTCATGCCCCGCAGCCCCAGGCCCATCGTCACCTCGCCGAAGCGCGCGTCGAGGGCCCGCGCCGCGTCACACCACGCGGGGGGCACGCCGGCCGCGTGGGCCCTCGCGATGGTGCCTTCGATGGCCCCGAACAGCGCCTTCAGGCCCGCCCCGTTCTTCTGCATCACCTTGCGCCCGAGCAGATCGAGCCCCTGGATGCCGGTGGTGCCTTCGTGGATGGTGTTGAGCTTCTGATCGCGTAGCCACGCCTCGGGCAGATACTCCGTCGTGTAGCCATAGCCCCCGTGGATCTGGAGCGCGAGCGCGCATGACTCGAAGCCATACTCCGCGGGGAAGGTCTTGACGATGGGGGTGAGCACGTCGAGCAGCGCCCGGTGGGTCGGGCGGCGGCCCTCGGCGTCGTGGCGGGCGAGGTCGGCGCAGCGGGCAGCGAAGAGCGTCAGCGCCAGCGACCCCTCGACGATGGCCCGCTGACGCAGCAGCATGCGCCGCACGTCGGCGTGCTCGATGATGGGCACCTGCGCCGCGCCGGGATCGCGGCCGGCGGGCGGGCGCCCCTGGGTGCGCTCCCGGGCGTAGGCCACGGCCTCGTGGTAGGCCACCGACGCGGTCGCCGTCGCCTGGGCCCCGACCCCGATGCGGGCCTCGTTCATCATCTGGAACATCGCCCGCAGCCCCTGCCCCGGCTCGCCGACCAGCCAGCCCCGGCAGTCGCCCCGCTCGCCGAACGCGATGCCCAGGCTGGGCAGGCCCCGCCAGCCGACCTTGTGCAGCATCTGGGTGACGGTGACGTCGTTGTCTTCGAGGGTGTCCTCGAGCCCGCCCTCGACCGGTCGCCGAGCGGGGATGGCGAACAGCGAGATGCCCTTGGTGCCCGGCGGCGCGCCGGCGATGCGGGCCAGGGTCAGGTGCACCACGTTCTCGGTGATCTGGTGGTCGCCGCCCGAGATGAAGATCTTGTTTCCGACGATGGCATGGGTCCCATCGCCCCGAGGCGTCGCGGTGGTGCTCAGGTCGCCCAGGCTGCTGCCGGCGTGGGGCTCGGTCAACGCCATGGTGCCGGTCCAGCGGCCGCTGTACATCGCGTCGAGGAAGAGCCCCCGCGCGGTCTCGTCGCCGAACACTTCGATGAGATGGGCCGCCGCCGTCGTCAGGCCGACGAGCCCCATCGCCGAGCCATTGGCCGCCATGAGATACACCTGGCTGGCCAGCGCGACCATGCCCGGCAGCGCGAAGCCCCCGACGTCCGGCGAGCGGGCGGCGGTGAGCACGCCGAGTTCGAGCAGCCGGGGCCACAGCGCCTCCATGCGGGGGTGCATGCGCACCCGGCCGCCCTCGAAGACCGGCTGCTCGGCGTCCATCGGGTGATAGCTGTCGAACAGCACCTCGCGGGCGAAGCGGCGGCTGGTCTCGAGGTACATCCGGCAGGTGTCGCGGTCGTGCTCGGCGAAGGCGTCGAGCGCCAGGATCGGATCCAGCGGGTGCACCGCGTCGAGCAGGAAGTCCACGAAGCGATCGTCGACGAGCGGGTTGGGCATGGCGCGCTCCAGAGGCCGGGGCCTTCGAGCTTGCCCCGGCGCGGGGCGCATCTCAAGCGCGGCCGCGCGATCACAGGGTCGATCGCGTATGCTGGTCGCGGAGAGGAGGCCCTATGCCCGACGCGACGCTCTACGCCGCCATCGTCACCCTCGTCCCGTTCGGCCTCGTCGCGCTCGGCGGCGGCTGAAGCGCGTCGAATCCACGGCCGATCAGATCGCGATCGACCGGGCCCCGTACAGAGCGCCACCTCGATGACGTAGACCCCTCGGACCCCAGACCCACGGAGCCCTCATGCAGCGCGCATCACTCGGCAGAGCCCTCCCCCTCGCACTCGTCCTCGCCTCCCTCGGCCTCGCCGCCCTCGCCCTCGCCGCCGGCGGGCTCCTCGTCGTCGGCGTCACCGGCGCCGGCAAGCCCCTGCCCGGGGCCATCGTCAAGATCAAAGGCTCCCCCTTCTTCGGCGCCGCCGGCGCCGACGGCACCGTCCGCTTCGAAGGTCTCACCGCCGGCACCTACACGGTGCGCTGCGAGGCGAAGGGCTTCGCGGCGGCCGAGGTCGGGGTGACCATCGCCGACGGGCTGGGCGTGAAGCTGACGTGCGCGCTGAAGGCGGCCGGGGCCGAGAAGCGCGAGGCCGAGGAGCAGCGGGCCCGGGAGGCCGCCCGCAAAGCCGCCGAGGCCGAGCGCCGTCACATGGCCGCCGAGGAGCGGAGCCGGGCCCCCGCCGCGGCGCCGGCAGCCGACTCGGCCCCGCCCCCGACGGCGACCCGACGCTCTTCGCGGCGCCCGCCCCGCCGACCCGCCGCCGGCAAGCGCAGCGTGCGCGCCCTGGGCAGCGGCCGGGCGGCCCCCCGCCCGCGCAAGCTCAAGGCGCAGATCGCCCGCCCGGTCATGCCCCCGCCGCCCCCGCCGGGCATCGTGGGCGACGTCGCGCCCCCGCCCGAGATGAACACCGAAGAGTACAAGGCCACCGCCGAGGCCGACTTCAAGTCGGCGCTTCAGACCCCACTGTCGACCTTCAGCATCGACGTCGACACCGCCAGCTACGCCAACGCCCGCCGCTTCATCGAGCAGCAGAACCGGCTGCCGCCGAAGGATGCGGTCCGGGTCGAGGAGTTCATCAACTACTTCTCCTACGCCTACCCGAACCCGAAAGGCCCCCACCCCTTCTCCATCCACACCGAGGTCTCGACCGCGCCGTGGAATACGAAGCACCGGCTGGTGCACATCGGCATCCAGGGCCAGAAGGTCGACACCGCCGCCCTGCCCCCCCAGAACCTCGTCTTCCTGCTCGATGTGTCGGGCTCGATGAACCGGGCCAACAAGCTGCCGCTGCTCAAGCAGGCCTTCCGCATGCTGGTCGACAACCTGCGGCCCCAGGACAGGGTGGCGATCGTGGTCTACGCCGGCGCGGCGGGGCTGGTGCTGCCCTCGACCCCGGGCAAGCAGCGGGAGAAGATCCTCGACGCGCTCGACCGCCTGCGGGCCGGCGGCTCGACGGCCGGGGCGGCGGGCATCCAGCTCGCCTACGAGGTCGCCCGGGAGAACTTCGTCGACGGGGGCAACAACCGGATCATCCTGGCCACCGACGGCGACTTCAACGTGGGCACGTCCTCCGAGGGCGACCTGGTGAAGCTCATCGAGGAGAAGCGCGAGTCGGGGGTCTTCCTGACCATCCTCGGCTTCGGGCGGGGCAACTACAAAGACAACAAGATGGAGATGCTGTCGAACAAGGGCAACGGCAACGCGGCCTACATCGACAGCGTGCTCGAGGCGAAGAAGGTGCTGGTCACCGAGATGGGCGGCACCCTCCAGACCATCGCCAAGGATGTGAAGATCCAAGTGGAGTTCAACCCGGCGAAGGTCAAGGGCTACCGCCTCATCGGCTACGAGAACCGGGCCCTGGCCGACCGGGACTTCGCCGACGACACCAAGGATGCCGGCGAGCTGGGCGCGGGGCATACGGTGACGGTGCTCTACGAGATCATCCCCGCCGGCAGCGACGAGCCCCTGCCCGGGGTGGCCGAGCTCAAGTACCAGAAGCGCGCGATCAGCGACGAGGCGAAGCGCTCGCCCGAGATGATGACGGTCAAGCTGCGCTACAAGCAGCCCGACGGCGACACCAGCACCCTGGTGACCCAGCCGCTCGTCGACCAGGACGTGGCGTTCTCGAAGACGACCGACGACTTCCGCTTCTCGGCGGCGGTGGCGACCTTCGCCCAGGTGCTGCGCGGCTCGAAGTACACCGCCGACGTGAAGCTGACCGATGTCATCGAGATGGCTCGGGGCGCCGAGGGCGACGACGGAGAGGGCTACCGGGGCGGCTTCGTACAGCTCGTGCGCAAGGCCGAGGCGATGAGCGGCCGCTGAGCCGACGTCGGCGGGGTGAGACGGCCAATGTGTCGGTCCGTACCATGGCCCCGCCACGACCCGGATGCTACCGTCCCTCCATGCGCACCCTGCCCCCGAGCACCCCGCCCGCCCTGCACGAGCCCGGCCCGCTGCTCATGGTCGACGACGACCCGCTCGACCTGCGCATCGCCCGCCGGTGTCACGCCCGCAGCGGCATCGACCGCCCGCTGCGCACCTTCGACGAGCCGACCGCGCTGCTGACACACCTCGAGGCCGTCGGCCGGGGCGAGGCCCCCCGGCCCGCGCTTCTGCTGGTGGACGTACGCATGCCGGGCGTGGACGGCTTCGAGGTCGTGCGCCGGGTCCGGGCGCAGGCCCCGTTCACCTCGGCGCCGCCGATCGCGATGCTCACCACGTCCGATCTGGACGAAGACCGCGAGACCGCCAGCGCGGTGGGCTGCGCGGCGTATCTGGTCAAGCCCCAGGACACCCGGTCGTTCATCGAACTCTTCCGAGCGATGGGCCCCTGACACATGGACGGCGACGACGCGCGGCGGGTCCGGCTGAGCGAGGCGCAGCTTCGGGCGACCTTCCTGTCGGCGCGGGTGGGATACTCGGTCATCGAGCTGGTGGCGCCCGACGACCCCGAGACGTGGGTGATCCGAGCCAACAACCGGGCGGCCTCTCTCAACTCTCAGGCCGATCTGGCGCCGGTCGTCGGGCAGCGGCTCCTCGAGGCCTTCCCCCCGATGCGCGACAGCCCGTTCATCGGTTGGTATCAGAAGGTGCACCGCACCGGGCAGCCGCAGGAGCTGCCCGAGATCCGCTATGGCGACGAGCAGGTGCCCGACGCGGCCTTCCGGGTGTGGCTCGATCCGATGCCGGGCGACTGCGTGCTGGGGCAGTACGTCAACGTGACGCTCCAGCGGCAGGCCGAGGGGCGGCTGCGGGCGCTCAACGCCTCGCTCGAGGCGCAGGTCGCCGCGCGCACCGCCGCGCTGACGGCCTCCCGGCGCATGCTGGGCGAGATCACCTACGCCGCCGCCCATGACTTGCAGACCCCGCTGAGGCATGTGCTGCTGCTCTCCGATCCCGACGAGCCGTTCGATGAGGCCGAGCCCGTGGGCGCGCCGCTGGCGTTGATCCATCGGGCGGCGATGCGGATGCGGGAGCGGCTGTCGGCCCTGCTGGTGTACACCGGCGCCGATCGGGTCGAGCCGGCGCGGCCGGTGGACCTGCGCGCCGAGCTGGATCGGGTGCTCGCGGGGCACGCGCGGCTGATCGACGCATCGGCCGGCCGGGTACGGACCGCGCTGGACCCGGGCGCGGTCTCGGTGCCGATCAACGCCCTGCGCACGGCGCTGGAGCAGCTCGTGGAGAACGCCCTCATCTTCCACGCGCCGGGCGCGCCGCCCGAGGTGACGGTGAAGCTCGCCGCCGAGGGCCCCTGGCTGGCGCTGACGGTGCGGGACGAGGGGCTGGGCATCGCGCCCGAGCATCACGCCGCGATCTTCCAGGCGTTCTACCGGGTGCACGGCGGCGATCGCTTCCCCGGGGTCGGGGTCGGGCTGGCCGCGGTGCGGGTGGCGACCGAGGCCGCGGGGGGGCGGGTCGAGGTGCGGTCGGCGCCGGGTGAAGGGGCGACGTTCACCGTGCGGCTGCCGCTGGCCGAGGGCGAGTGAGGCGGGCGCGGGCCCTCAGTACATCGTGTCGAGGATGTCCATGAGCTGGCCGCACTTGTCGGCGCAGCAGGTGGCGGTGCCGGGGTAGCCCGAGCAGTCGACGCCGAAGTAGATCTGCTCACCGTGGTGCGAACCGCAGTAGCAGTTGGTGATCATCCGCTCGGCGTCCCCCGGGGCGGCGTCGGGGAAGCAGGTGTAGTCGACGCCGTTGAGGGTGAGGTCGACCGCGCCGCCGTCGTCGGGCACGACGCACATGGCCGACTCGGCCTCGACGGCGCCGGCGTCGTCGAAGCGCTCCTGGGCGTCGGCGCCGACGAGCAGGATCAGGGGCAGGGCGAGGGCGGTGATGAGGGCGACGAGGGTCTTCATGGGGGCTCCGGTTCGAGTGGCGCCGCTCGATTGCGGCGGCGTCCATCTCTTGGCTCGGGGCCCACGCTTCTTTTTCGCCGGGCGCGGATTCTCGTCGGATGCGCGTCGCGCGCGGGCTGGCGCGGCTCAGATCCCCCCGGGCTTGGGACCCTTTCCGAAGCCGGTCAGCTCGGCGTACTCGAGCACCCGCTGCAACGTGAGCCGGTCGATGGCCGCGGGTCGGATGTCGAGCGGCTCGAGCAGCGCCCGGGCGGCGCGGGTGTCGAAGACGGGGGTCTCGGAGAAGTAGGGCCGCACCGCCTCGGAGAACCGCCAGAAGCGCTGACTCGCCTGGGCCAGCATGCGCTCCCGACGCCGCAGCCGGGGCGCCTCGCCGCGGGGGCGCGGGGCGACGGGCCGGGGGCGCGGCGTGGGCGGCCGGGGGCGCGGGCGGCGGGCGTCGACCCGGGGCAGGTGCAGTCGGTAGAACGCGCTGAGCGCGTCGTACAGCTCGCCGAGCGTCGGCGGCGTCGGGTGGGTCAGGTGATACACCCCGCCCACCTCGGGGCCCATCATGCCGATGCGGGCCACCGCCGCGCCCACGAAGTCGGCGGTGACGAGGTTGATCGGGCCGTCGAGCGCGCCGGGCACGTCGAGGTCGGCCAGGATCAGCTCGTCGGCGCCCAGGCGGTCGTGCCCCGCGAGGTGGCACATCGCCGAGAGCGCGCGGCAGATCAGATAGAAGCCGTGGAAGTTCACCGCGCGCCCGTCCCGGGCCCCGCCGACGATGATGCTCGGGCGGCAGATGCGGACCGGCAGCCCGTCGCGGCCGGCGGCGTGCACCAGCAGCTCGGCCTTCCACTTCGAGGCCTCGTACGGGTTGCGGAAGGCGGGCGGCGCGGTCGAGATCGCCTCGGGGGCGACGCCGGGCCGCTGCCCGCAGACGTAGGCCGTGCTGACGTGGGTGAAGGGCACGCCGCCCAGGCTGCGGGCGAGCTCGAGCATCAGGTGGGTGCCGCCGACGTTGGTCTCGAACGGCTCGTTGCGGCCGACGACCTCGAAGGCGACCCGGGCGGCGCTGTGGATGACGCGGTCGACCCCGGCGAGGCGGCGCAGGGCGTCGGGCGAGAGGCCGAGGTCGGGGCGGGTCAGGTCGCCGTCGAAGACCTCGAAGTCGAGGTGCGGGTCGCGCCCGACGAGCGCCAACGTGGCCCGCACCCGCTGCTCGGCGGTGCGCCCGCCTCGCCCGCGGGCCAGGCAGATGACCCGGCAGCCGGCGTCGAGCAGCTCGCCGAGCACGGTGCCGCCGACCTGGCCGGTGGCGCCGGTGAGCAGAATGGTCGGTCTCTCGCTGGTCACAGCTCCCCCGCGACTCTCGGATACATACTCCGGCCAGGGCCCCTTCGACGCAAATTTCCCGGGGCGGCCCTGACAGCCGGCCGCCGCGCGGGGCCACGCTCGGCCAGCGTGCCCCGGTGATCGGGTCGGGCGCCATGACACGGGCGTTGCGCGGGGTCGAGCGTGATACGATGCGCCCGTTCCACGTCCGACCAGCCGGGATCCCGACGCCGCATGCTCGCGACCTTCGCGCTCTCGATCGCCCTCGCCGCCCCGCTCCCCGACGCCGGACCCGGCGAGCTGGTGTGGTGGCGGCCGGACGCGCCGGCCTCGGGGCTCGCGCTGCGGGGCGGCGGCGTCATGCGGGGCCTGGGCCCGGGGCGCAGCGAGTGGTGGCCGCTCGACGGCGATCCGCCCCGGCTGCTGGCCCGCACGACCCCCTGCCCCTCCGTCTCGGCGACCTATGATCCACCCCGCGCGCGCCTGCCCGAGCGGCGGCTGCCCTGGGGCCCGCTGGCGGCCTACGGCTGGAGCGACCGCGGCTGCGCGCTCACCGGCACGGTGGCCGGGCCGCTCGTCCGCTACAACCGCAGCGCGGTGGCGGCGGTGATCCCCCGATCGCAGCCGGCGCGGCTGGTGGCGATCGAGCCCGGCTGCACCCGGGCGGCGGTGGTCGACGACGACGCCCTGCACGTCTTCCCGGTGGAGGCGCCGGCCGACGCGGTGCGGGTCCCGCTGGCCCAGACCCCGGCCGACATGCGGCTGACCGACGAGGCGGTGATCCTGGCCGCGCTCGACGGCGGGTTGACGCTCTACCGCCCCGACGGGCACCGGCTGGCGGCCATCGAGCTGGGGGCGCCGCTGGGCTGCGCGGCCACCGCCGAGGGGCTCGTCCTGGCCGAGACCGTCGAGGGCGAGACCCGGGCCTACGCCATGAGCGACGGCGCCCTGCGCTGGGGGCGGCCGGCGGTCGACGCCGAGCTGGGGCGGAGCTGGTCCGACGATCCCCCGGCGACCGTCGGCCGCATGGCGGTCCAGCCCGGCGGGCGGTGGGTCGCGGCGGTGTTCGACGGGCGGCTGCGCCTGTGGGCCCCGGGCGAGGGGCGCGTCGAGGTCCTGCCCGGCGACGCGGTGGACGCCGCCTTCTCTCCCGACGGCGCCCGGCTCGCGGTGCGCGGCCCGCAGCGGGTGACGATCTGGCGGATGACCGACGGCGCCCCCCGCCGTGGGCGCAGCGTCGCGGTGAAGCCGCTCGGATCGCCCGATGATCACGAGCGGGGCCCGGCCGGCGCAACGCTGGCCTGGGTCGGCGAGGCGCTGGTGGCGCTGGTCGACGAGGGGATCGCGCCGGTCCTGGGCGTCGGTGGCCCGACCCTGACGGTGGACGATCCCCGGGCGCTGGTCGCCGCCGGCCGCCGGCTGTGGGTGGTGGCCGGCAGCGGGGCCCGGCCGGTGCGGGTGGGGCGGCGACTGGCGGCGGATCGCGCCCGCTCGACCCGGGTCTGGCCCGGAATGAGCGGCGCCCGGCTCGACTGCGAGGCGCGGCTGGTCGCGGCGGGCCCCCTCGGCTGGCGCACGCTCGACCGCCCCGCCCGCCCCGAGCAGGCGCCGCCGCCGGTCCGGCTGTGCGCGCCGGGCGGGGCCGAGGTCCGCATCGAGCCCGATCAGGCGCTGGCGGTGCGGGTCACCCGCCGCCCGGGACAGCCGCCGACCCGCCGGGAGACGCAGGTCCCGCTGCTGGGCGAGATCCGGGCGCTGGACGTCGCCGACGACGGCGCGGTGACCGCCCTGCTCGACGGGCGGGCCATCACCCGCTGGCGGCCGGGCGGCGGGCTCGATCGGGTGACCTGGGTGGTCGTCGAGGGGCGGGACGTCGTCGCCGGAGGCGGCCGGGTGAGCGGATCGCGCGCGGCCCGGCGGGCACTCGGCTGGTGGACCCCGGCGGGGCTGATCCCGGCCACCGAGGCCCCGTCGGCGAGCGGGCTGCCCCGCCTCGCTCCGGCCGGCGAGCCCCCCCGATGAGCCGCCGCGTCCTACAGTGCGTCGCCCGGGCCATCGCCGCGCCGTGCCTCACCGCCCTGCTCGTGAGCGGCTGCGGATCGGGCCCGAGCGTGCAGGCCACCCGCGTGCACGAGGACGCCCGGCTGGCCGAGCGCCTGGTCGAGACGAAGCCCGGCGCGGCGGCCCGGCGCTTCCTGGCCGCGGGCGAGGGCATCGAGGCGCTGAGCGCCCGCCACCCGGATCATCCCCTCACCGTCGAGCTGCGCGAGGGCGATCACGTCGGCGACATGCCCCGGGCGCTGTTCGAGGCCCGGCTGGCGGTCGCCCGGCGGGTCATGGGGCCGGCCGATCTGCTCGACGCGGCGGTGACCGTGCTGCCGCCGCCGCCGCGGGGCCTGGGGCGGCTGGCGAGGTCGACGTCCGGGCCTCGCGCGGTCGACCGGCTGCGGGCCGCCCTCGAAGCGCGCGGCGCGGCGCTCCCCCCCGCGGTCGAGGCCCACGGCCCGCCGCCGAGCCGGCCCGCTCCCCCGCCGCCGACGCTGCCCGCCCCGCTCACCGGCGATCTCGACGCCCACTGGGCAGCCGTCCGGGGCCACGCCGACGCCGACGAGTGGCTGGCCGCCGCAATCGGACGGCTGCCGTCGAGCACTCGCTTCATCCGGGCCCGGGCCCTGCATCGCGGCCGGGGCTGGCAGGCGCTGGCGGCCCACCTGCTCGACGCGGGCGATCGGGGCGGCGCCGAGCGGGCCCTGGGCTTCGCGGTCGAGCGGGGCCTGCTCGAAGGGCTGGCCGCGCCCCTACGCAGCAACGGCTGGCTGCCGGTACACCTCGTGACCACGCTGCGCGCCGCGGGGCAGATCGAGCGGGCGCAGCGGATCGCGGCGCTGTACGCCGCCGGGCTCGCCCGGGTGTTCGCCACGCCGGACAACGCCATCGACGACCTCCTGGCCAAGGCCGAGGCGCTGGCCGCCGCGGCCACCGAGATGGGCGATCCGGTGGCGCTGGGCTGGCTGAGCCACGTCCTGCGGCGGGACCTGCTCGACGCCCTGCGCCGCCGGGCCCGCTCGAACCCTGCCGACCCCGCCGTGCGCCGGGCCCACGCGCGGCTGACCACGCTGAGCCCGGCCGAGCGGGCCGAGCCGGCGCTGGCCGCGGTCCGGGCGATGGCCCCGGCCCTGGCCGCCGCGGCGGCCGCCGGCCGGGGTGATCGGGGCGCCGTCGACGCCGTCCGCGACGCGGGGGACGGGCTGTCGGCGCCCGACCGCGTCGTGCTCTACCTGGCTCTGGCCCGCCTCGAGCCCGACGCGAGCGACGCCCACCTCGGCCGGGCGCTGGCGGCCATCGCCGAGCGCCCCGACCGCATGGCCCGGGTCGACGCGCTGGTCGACGCCGACGCCGTGTCGCGCGCGCTCGACCGGGCCCCCGGCCCCCACACCCGGGCCGGGCTGGCCGGGCTGCTGTTCGACGCGCAGCGCCCCCGCTGATCCCGCTCGAAAAAAATCCGCCCACCGATCGCGCTGACCTGTGACGCGGCGGTCGAGCTTTATCGGACGTCACCCCGACGTCGGGATTCTCCCTCGCGGAGACCCATATGCCCGATGCCACGCGCCGAGCCGCCGAGATCCCCCGTCAGGGTGCCGTCCCCGATGACGGGCCGCGCTCCGAGGCGCCGCGCCGACGCGCCCCGACCGTCGGCCTGTCATGCCCGCCGAGGCATCAAAAATCGCTCGGCACGGGTTGACCACGATGGGGGGAGTGCCTTACATCTGGGGTGTCGCATCAAAGAGGAGGACGCGCCGCCCACAGGGCCGGGAACCGGGTGTTGGGAGGCAGGCGTACAACGAGGACACGGACCAGGCGCACCGCCCGAAGGCTCGGGGATCGGTGGCCTGCGCCGACGCGAGCGGAGGCTGCGCGGGTGGATCGAACGACTGGGGGCGGACAGTTCGCGATGGGCCAAGACCTTGATTTGAAATAGATTACCCTGAGTCCATCGATGGATGGCGCGCGGCGTCGACCGACGGAGAGCCCCTCGAGCCGAAGGCCCGAGAGGGGATCCGCTCTGGCGGCACCGGCCGCGATGGCATCCGTATGACCCAGGTGTGATGACCCCCGACCGCCGCGAGGCGGCGTGTGACGAGCGGCGCCGATGGCAACTGCTCATATAGGGATGGTGCGTACACCATCCGGAGGGAAGAGACATTGGCCGGTGTGTTGGCATTGCAGTCGCTCGGTGAGTCGATCGTCGAGCTGCTCGCGGACGGGTTCCAGGCGAACCCCCCGGGGGAGATGAACGGCTCGGGCGCGACCTTCGCCATGATCTCGGCCGATCAGATGGCGGCCGGCACGTTCCGCGTCGGTGACAACTTCTCCGGCGACCGGGTCTCGCTGCTGCTGCACCGGGTCACCATCTCGGAGCACATGCGCAGCGCCCGCCCCCAACGGGATCGGGGCGCGCCGCTGCCGCTCAATCTGCACTTCCTCGTGACGGTGTGGGCCAGCAACCCCGCGACCGAGGCCACCCTCTTCGCCTGGACCCTGCGCATGCTGCACGACCACCCCATCCTCGACGCGTCGTCGCTGACGCCGGCCGGCGAGTGGGCCCCCGACGAGGTGGTGCACCTCATCCCGGATGACATCAGCACCGAAGACATGATGCGCATCTGGGGCGGGCTGACCCCGAGCTACCGGCTCAGCTTCTCGTACGTCGCCCGGGTGGTGCGGGTCGACTCGGCCAACACCCGCGACGAGGCGCCGGTGCTGTCGGTGCAGGCCGGGCTGGAGCAGGTGTGATGCCGATGGACATCGGACAGCGATACCTGGCCGGCATCCGGTTCGTCGACGGGGTCACCGATCTGCCCGCCGCCGGCCCGATGCGAGTCCGCACCGCGGACGTGGAGTTCGTCGCCAACCGCAGCGGTGTGCTCGCGGTCCGCTGGGCCCGGGGCTTCGAGGCGCACGCCGAGCCGGACTACGCCGACCCCGAGGTGCCCCTCGATCCGACCGAGTTCGAGATCGAGGTCTGGGATCCGGCCGATCGCTATCTGCCCCGGCGCTTCGTTCTCGCCCTGCCCCGCCGCATGGGAGACGAAGAGACCCCGCGCGAGGTGCCTCTCGAGGTCACGATGTATCCCAGCCCCACCGCGCGCGCCGGCCACAACTGGTCGGTGGTGCGGGGCACCGTCGTCGACGAGAACGGCGATCCCATCCCCGGCGCGATGGTGCGCCTGCAGCGACCGGCCGAGGGTGAGGACCCGCCGGAGGTCATCGCGCGCGGGCTGACGGCGCCGCTGTATCACCCGAGCCGCCCGGACCACGTCCGACGGTCGGCTGGAGAGTTCATGATTCCCGTCGCCGGGCTGCCGGTGACGATCTGGGGGGACGGCAACGAGGTGTTCGGCTCGGAGCTCTCGGTGATCGTGCAGATCGCCGTGGACACCGAGCTGTCACCCACCGCGCTGCCCGACCCCGATGACATCGAGCGGCTTTCGGCCGAAGGCAACCCGGAGCGGATCAAGACCCTGTCGACCGACCCCATCGCGCTCGCCGTGGGGCGGCAGGTGGTGGTCCCGACCATCACGATCGATCTGAGTGCCAACTGAGCAAAGGAGTCCCCGTGCCCGAATATCTCGCCCCCGGCGTCTACGTCGAAGAAACCAGCTTCCGTGCCAAGCCCATCGAAGGGGTGAGCACGTCCACCGCGGCCTTCCTGGGTCTCACCCGCAAGGGGCCGGCGCCGGTCGATCCCGAGGACGGCGTGAACGAGCTGGCCAACCTGCCCGAGCTGCTCACCAACCTCGGCGAGTTCGAGCGCATCTACGGCGGCCCGGCGCCGCTGTCGTTCGGCTCGCAGACGGCGACCAACCACCTGGCCCACGCGGTGCGGGCGTTCTTCGAGAACGGCGGCTCGCGGCTCTACGTCACCCGGGTGTCCGACGGCACCGAGACCGCGGCGTCGGCGACCATCGAGAACGAGGCCGAGCAGACGATCGGCACGTTCTCGGCCCGGTTCGCCGGCTCGGCGGGCAACGGCAGCATCCTGGTGCAGGAGGCCGCCCTCGAAGCCACCTGGGCCACCCTGGAGCGGGCCGAGGAGGGCACGTTCGCCCGGGTGCAGCTCGGCGTGTCGCTCGACGATCTGCCGGCGGAGATCTACGGGGCCGAGGTGCCCGAGGCCGAGACCTACGACCTGACGGGGGCCAACGTCCTCGACATCGAGATCGAGGGATCCCCCTATACCCTGACCTTCGCCACGGGGCCGAGCGAGATCCGGTTCACCCCCAACCTCACCGACCTCAGCGCCCACAGCTTCACCCTGAGCATCAACGGCGAGGCGCAGGATCCGGTGACGCTCGCCGACTACACCGCCGGTGACGCGAGCGACGTCGCCCAGACCCTCAATGCGGGGCTGGTCGGGGTGCAGGTCACCGTCGACGGGCTCGAGGTCGTCATCTCGAGCGACGTGCAGGGCGAAGGCATCATCCTGGAAGGCAGCGGCCCCGGCGCCATCGTCAACCCGCCGGAGGGCGCCCCGGTGACGATCACCCAGGTGGGCAACGTCGGCGACATCGCCGCGGTGACCACCGCCGAGATCATCGCCGCCGCCGAGAACCACCCCACCCTGCCCGCGGTGATCGACGTCGCCGACGACGGCCGCCTGCGCATCACGACCGATGCCACCGGCGCGACCGCCACGATCACCGTGCTCGACTCGGACCCCAACACGGCGCACGGCCAGCTCGGCTTCACCCCCGACGAGGCAGAGACCGGCGAGGCCGGCGCCGAGTGGGTCATCGTGCGCAAGACCGGTGACACCTGGGACGACGCCGGCGAAGTCACCCGGATCGATGCCTTCGGCGAGCTGGACTCGCTGAGCGAGGCGCCCCACGACGGCGTCGAGATCCTGTCGATGTACGTGACCACCACGGACGCCGACGGGCAGGTCCGCACCTTCGAGGATCTGGCCTACGACCCGGATCACTCCCGGTTCATCGGCACCCTGATGGCGACGGTCCCCGACCGCCGCATCGACCAGCTCGAGCAGCTCTATGCCTTCGAGGCGGTCGACGAAGTCGATCCCTTCGACCTGCGGGTGGCCCTGCTCGGCGGCGCCGACAGCGACAACACCACCCACGCCCTCGCGGGCGGCGACGACGGCGGCGAGCCGTCGGCGAGCGACTACGACCACGCCTTCTCGGCGCTGCGGCGGCTGGAGGACGTCTCGATCGTGGCCGCGCCCGGCTCGTCGAGCTACGCCTACCGCCAGTCCATCGCCAACAGCCTGGTGACCCACTGCGAGCAGCGGCGGGCCTATCGCATCGCGGTGCTCGACACCGACGCCGATCAGACCCCCTCGTCGGTGCGGCTGTATCGCAGCGTGTTCGACTCGACCTACGGCGCGATGTACTACCCGTGGGTCGTCATCCCCAACCCGCTCGCCAGCAACAGCGACCCCAGCATCCCCAGCGAGCTGACCGTGCCGCCCTCGGGCTTCGTGGCCGGCATCTACGCCCGCAACGACGTGCAGCGGGGGGTGCACAAGGCGCCGGCCAACGAGGTGGTGCGGGGCGCGGTGCGCTTCGAGACCCAGGTCAACTTCGCCCAGCAGGAGACCCTCAACCCGCAGGGCATCAACTGCCTGCGGGCGCTGTCGGGGCGCGGCCTGCGGCTGTGGGGCGCGCGCACCATCAGCTCGGACGGCGAGTGGAAGTATGTCAACGTGCGCCGCTACTTCAACTACCTCGGCGCCTCGATCGACCGCGGCACCCAGTGGGCGGTCTTCGAGCCCAACGGCGAGGCGCTGTGGGCCAACATCCGGGAGTCGGTCTCGGACTTCCTCTACAACGAGTGGCGCAACGGCGCCCTGCTCGGCAGCACGACCAAGCAGGCCTACTTCGTGCGGTGTGATCGCAGCACGATGACCCAGAACGACCTCGACAACGGTCGCTTGATCTGCGAGGTCGGCGTCGCCCTCGTCAAGCCCGCCGAGTTCGTGATCTTCCGCATCGGTCAGAAGACCGCCGACGCCCGGAGCTGAACCCATATCCGGCCCCGGATGGCATCCGGTGCCATGAGATCGAGGAGCGAGCATGTCCCGCACGTCCCCCTATTCCGCGTACAACTTCCTCGTCAAGCTCGGCGACCGGCCGCCGGAGGATCCGCTCGGCGGCTTCTCCGAGGTGTCGGGGCTGTCCAACGAGTTCACCCTCGCCGAGTATCGCAACGGCAATGACAAGGAGATGCACATCCGACGCATCCCCGGGCTGCACAAGGTCGGCGATGTCACCCTCAAGCGGGGCATCGTCAACTCGTCCGACCTGTGGAGTTGGATCGAGGAGACCCGCACCGCCAGCGTCGGCGCCCAGCGCGACGTGGTCATCACCCTCAACGACGAGGCGGGTCAGCGGGTGCAGTCGTGGACCCTGCGCGGCTGCATCCCGATGAAGTACACCGGCCCGACCCTCAACGCCAAGGGCGGCGGCGACGTGGCCATGGAGGAGCTCGTGCTCGCGCCGGAAGGCATCGAGTTCGAGCAGTGAGCCCGCCGGGGGGATGCCATCCCCCCGGCCAACCCGAAGCATCGAGAGGGAGTGTGGTCCCATCATGATCGGACTGCGATTCGAGACCGATCCGCCGGTGAGCGGAGCGAACACCCACCGGATGGACGTGCCGCTGTTCGTGGGCTACGTCGACCTGCGGTCGGATCCGCCGGCGGACGTGCCGTCGGCGATCACCGACTGGGTCGGGCAGCACTACGCCGATACGCCGGCGGATCTGCTCGATGTCGCGGCGCCGATCGAGGACTGGGCCACCTTCGACCGGCTCTTCGCCTGGGACGCCCGCCCGCTCGAGGCCGACAGCGACGAGGTCGGTGACACCTACCTCGGCGCCGCGGTGCGGGCGTTCTTCGCCCAGGGGGGCCACAAGTGCTACGTCGTGCGGGTCGGCGGGGCGTGGCCGCTCGACGAGGGCGACGACGCGGCGACCCGCGCCGGGAAGCGCCGCCGCCGCCTCGCCCGCCTGATCCCCGGCGTGCGGCAGTACGCCGACGACGTGGTCTTCGACGGCGCGCCGGGGCCCGACGCGGGCGATGTCTTCAGCCCCCACGACCAGGAGACCTGGTGGGGCATGGCTCACCTGGTGGGTCTGCCCGAGGCGTCGATGGTGGCCTGCCCCGACCTCGTCGAGCTCGCCGCCGACGCGCCGACGACCCTCGAGAGCCACACCGTCGCCGGAGCAGTGCCCATGCCGAGCTTCGGCCCGTGTGACACCGCGGCGGTCGACACGACGTCGACCGCCGATCCGGTGCGGCGGTATCCGCCGCCGACGGTGAGCGAAGACGCCACCGCGGTGGATGACTGGCGGGAGGCGGTGCGCCTGGGGGTGGGCTTCCTCGCCCGCCACCGGCGCGACGTGCAGCTCGTCGTCTCGATGCCCCGCTTCTCGGTCGATCACCCGCTGGGGCGTGATCTGCTGGGATCGGCGGTGGACGCCGGGTGGCTCGATCCGCCCGATCAGGGGGGCATCGGCAGCGCGTTCGTGCAGCTCGCCCACCCCTGGCTCGGCGGCCCGATGTTCGACACGCTGCCCGGCGCGCTGGCGCCGCCGGAAGGCACCCTGATGGGTCTCCTGGCGCGCAGCGCCCTCACCCGGGGGGTCCAGTTCAGCGCAGGCGGCTCGCCGGCCCCGGAGGTCGTCCTGCTCGACCCCGCGCCGACCCGCGCCGAGCAGCTCCGGCTGCACCCGCGCACAACGGGGGGCGCGGTGGTCGACCGCCTGCGCGACCGGCTGACGCTCTTCGACTACGCCGCCGGCGGCGGGGTCGTATTGCGCTCGGACGTGACGGCGAGCACCGATGACGACTGGCGCACCGCCGCGGTGTGTCGGGGCATGGCGGTGCTGATGCGAGTCGCCCGCGACGTGGGTCTGGCGTTCACCTTCGAGACCTCGGGCCCGGTGCTGTGGCGGCGGGTGACCGAGCGGTTCACGTCCATCCTGCAGAGCTGGTGGCGCCAGGGCGCGCTGCGGGGCAGCACCCCGCGGGACGCCTTCAGCGTGACCTGTGATCGCAGCACGATGACCCGCAGCGATCTGGACGCGGGGCGGCTGATCTGTGAGGTGCGGTTCCAGCCGACCCATGCCATCAGCGAGATCACGGTGGTGATGACCGTGGCCGACGACGGCCGGGTCAGCGCCGCGGGCGGCGAGGCGGCGGCATGACCGATCCATTGGCACCGCTGCATGTCTTCCGCTTCGAGGTCGCCTTTCACGAGGTGCTCGTCGACGGCGACCGCCCGCTCGGCGAGGTGCCCCTGTGTCGGGGCGCCTTCTCGGAGTGCTCCGGCCTCGAGGCCACCATGGAGCCCCGGGTCATCCGGGCCGGCGGGGTCAACCGGGGGGCGTTCCAGCGGGTGGGTCCGGTGTCGTATGGCACGGTGATCCTCAAGCGGGGCATCACCAGCAACCGCGACCTGTGGACGTGGTGGGATCTGGTCAGCGGTGGCAAGTATGCCTATCGGCTGAAGGCGACCATCACTCTGTACGACACCGGCATGACATCCGGCAGCGCGCCGCCCGAGTCCGAGCGGGGTCAACCGGTGTGGTCGTGGGCGCTGCATCACTGTCTGCCGGTGAAGTTCAAGGCGCCCGATCTCATGGCCAAGGGGGGTGACGTGGGCATCGAAGAGATCCACCTCGCCCACGAGGGTCTGGAGCTGCTCGACAGCCAGGGAGGCGCCCGATGAAGGACGAAGGCGAGTTCGCGGTCGCCCGGTTCGAGGTGGTCGGCGAGGACGGCGATCCGTTCGAGGTGCACTTCAACCCGGTGTCCCTCGAGTACACGGTGACCAACAGCCTCAAAGACACCGGCAGCGGAAACCGCAACAAGCAGTATGTCAGCCAGGCGACCGGCAAGCTGTCGATGGAGCTGATCTTCGACACGACCCACACCGGCGAGGACGTGCGGCTGACCAGCCGCCGCATCGCCCAGATGATGAAGCCGGCCGACGCCGAGAAGGACGAAGACAAGGCCCCGCCCGTGGTGCGCTTCGAGTGGGGCAACTTCAGCTTTCAAGGCATGTTCGAGCAGTTCAAGGAGACGCTCGACTTCTTCTCGGCCAACGGCGTGCCGCTGCGGGCCAAGGTGTCGGTGTCGCTCGCCGAGCAGGACATCGTCTACACCCCCGAGGCCGAGGCCAGCGCCGACGTCAGCGACGCGCTCGACATCCCCCAGCCGGCCGACGTGCCGGTCAAGGACGCCGCGCCCGACGCGTCGGCGGCCGACCACCGGGCGCAGGGGGCCCTCAACGGCCTCGACAGCCTGCGCTTCGGCGACGGGGGGTCGCTGACCCTCAGCGCCGACGCCGGCATCGGGGCCTCGGGTGGCATCAGCGGCGGCATCGGCGGTGGTGTCGGAGGCAGCGTCGGCGGGCGCCTGGGAGGCGGGGCCGGCCTGACCGGCAGCCTCTCGGCGAGCGCGAGCGCCGATGAGACCTTCGGCGGGCTGCGTCCGTCGGGATCGGTCGGCGGCGGGGTCGACGTCGCCCGCTTGCGCGCCGCCCGCACGACCCGCAGCGCGCCCCGCCCGACGGTCGGCGCCTCGGCCACCTTCGGTCTGGGTGGCCGGGTGGAGGTCGGGGGCGAGGTGGCCCTCGGAGCAGACGTCGGGCGGGGGCTGTCCCTGCGCGATCGCATCCGGTTCGACGAGTCATGAGACCCATGTCGTCCGACCCCTCACGAAGAGCCGTGGAGCCCATGTCATGAGCGTGATCGTGGACGAGGTGGTGGCCCGGGTCGACGACCCGGCCCCCGCCGCCGAGAGCGAGGGCGCGCCACCGAAGGCGCCCGCCCCCGCGTCGCCCCGCCGGCTGTGCGAGGCGCTGCGCAGCCTGGAACGCCGCGCGTCCCGTCGCCGGGCGCACTGAGGAGAGTCTTCGATGTCCGAACGCCCCCTGTCCGATCGCGCGGTCATCTCCGCGCGGCCCCGCGTCGAGGTCGACGGCGCGTCGAACGCGCGGGTGCAGGGCCTCTTGCAGACGCTCGAAGTCGTCGAGCGCGAGGGCGGCCTGTCGACGCTCGAGCTGCGGGTGAGCAACATCGCCAGTACCGACGACGGGTCGTCCGAGCTGGCGTTCGAGGACGACACGGTGCTGCGCCTCGGCGCGTCGCTGGAGGTCTTCGTCGGCGTGCGCGACGATCAGGTGAGCGTCTTCCGGGGGGTGGTGACCGGGCTCGAGGCCGAGTGGCCGCCCGAGGGTCCGCCGGAGTTGGTGGTGCTCGCCGAGGATGCCTTCCAGCAGGCGCGCATGGCACGCCGCACCCGGCTGCACAAGGACGCGTCCATCGGCCGGCTCGCGGAGGACATCGCCTCGCGGGTGGGCCTGCGGGCCGACGTCAGCGGCTTCTCGGGTGGCATCGGCGATCGCATGCAGCTCAACGAGAGCGATCTGGCCTTCCTCCGGCGGCTGCTGCGCGAGCGGGACGGTGACTTGCAGGTGGTCGACGGCAAGCTGAACGTAGCCCCCCGGGATGCCATCCGCCGCTCGACGGTGACGGTGGCGCTGCGATCACAGCTCTTGCGGGTGCGGGCCATCGCCGATCTGGCCCATCAAGCGACGTCGGTCGGCATGGCCGGCTTCGATGTGGGCCAGGGGCGACACTTCACCCGGGAGAGCACCGGCGACCGCCTCGGCCCGGGGTCGGGCCGCTCGGGGGCCGAGATCCTGCGCGACGCGCTCGGCGAACGGGCGGAGCACCTCGCCCACCGCAGCGCGCTCGACGGCGAAGAGGCGCAGGCGCTCGTCGACGCCGCGTTCGATCAGGCGGCCCGCAGCTTCGTCTGCCTCGAAGGCACCCTCGAAGGCAACTCAGGGGTGCGATTGGGCACCCACTTGACCGTCGAGGGGCTCGGAGCACGCTTCGACAACACCTACTACGTGCGCGAGGTCCGTCATCGCTACGACCTCGAGCGTGGCTTCGAGACCGACTTCGAGGCCGAGTGCGCCTGGCTGGGGGCCCCCTGATGTACAGCGATCCATCCCATCCGCTCGACCCGCCGCGGCCGCCGCTCACGGCGCGGACCCACCTCGCCGAGGTGGTGTCGGTGGCCGATCCCGACCGCCGCGGCCGGGTGCAGGTGCGCCTGTCGACCGCCGACGGCGTCACCGACCAGGACGCCCCCATCTGGGCCCTGGTGTCGGTGCCGGTGGCCGGCCCCGACTATGGCACCTTCATGCTGCCCGGCGTCGGCGACGAGGTGGTCGTGCAGTTCATCAACGGCGACCCCCGCCGCCCGCTGGTGGTGGGTTCGATCTGGCATGGCAAGGCGGCGCCCCCGGAGTCCATCTCGGGGGATGCCATCGAGTCGTGGACCCTGGTGGGACGCCGAGGGACGCGCATCGCGGTCGACGAGTCGCAGAGCGGCTCGGTCATCCGCTTGACGACCGTCGCCGGGGTCGACGCGACCCTGACCGACGAGGGCGGCGGGCGCATCACCCTGTCGGCCAACGGCAGCACCGTCGAGATGACCCCCTCGGGCATCGACATCGACAGCGCCGGTCCGGTGGAGATCTCGGCGGCGACCGCCAAGCTGACCGCGGGCATGGTGACCGTCGAGGCCGGCATGTCGAAGTTCAACGGCGTGGTGCAGTGCGACACGCTCATCACGACGACGTGCGTGGCGACCACGTACACCCCGGGAGCGGGCAACGTATGGTGACTTCGACCCACCCGGTGGTGCTGCGTGGGCCGCGCGCGCTCGGCGAAGAGGCGCCGTTCGTCGCTCAGCGCAGCGATGATGGCTTCCTGCCGGCGATGCTCGAGGCGCTCGGGCGGCCCGATGACTGGACCGCCCTCGCCGACGACGCGACGCCGGTCGAGAACGGCGAGATGACGCTCTTCCAGCCGGTGCAGCGCACGTTCCACGTCGCGCTCGTCGAGGCGTACTGCGCCACGCTCGGCCGACCGCGGCTGGATCCGGCCCGGGTCGAGAGCGCGGGGCTCGTCATCCGTCGCATCACCGAGGACGGCGGGCGCGAGGCGTGGGGTCGCATCGACGAGTCACTGGTCGGGTGGCAGCCGCTGAGCGATCTCGACGCCGATCCCGATCCCACCCGGCGTCCGACGCCCCGCACCGGGGTGGCGGCGCTCGACGCCCGCCTCGCCGCCGCCCGCCGGCTTCGCCCGGCGCTGTCAGAGTCGGTGGTCCGTCTCTTCGCCGCGCCGCCGGCGGCCGCCGAAGCCACCGGGCGCACGCTGCTGTATGGCATCGTGCCGACGACGAGCACCGAGATGACCGAGCCCGAGCCGGTGAGCCTCACCGACAGCGAGGTGCGGGACGCGGTGCCGCCGATGCTCGCGCCCCAGGGCGGGGTCGTGCGCGTACCTCAGGTGGGCGCCTCGGCGACGGCGGCGATGGCCAACGACCCGTCGCTGGCCGACGAGCCCGAGTGGCAGTCGTACCTGGGTCTGCTGCAGCAGCTCGCGGTGCAGTTCGACGCCTTCCGCGACGAGGCCGTCGCGGCGCTGTTCCGCGAGGCGCTCGAGCCGATCGCGACGACGGTGCACCCCGGGGACGGCACCGACCTCTGGACCCACCTGAGCCGCGCGGCGGAGGTGCTGGTCTACGGGGGCTCGGGCAGTGTCGCGCTGCCGATGTGGTGGCCGACGATCGACGCGGCGACCCACGAGCGGGTCATCCGCGCGGTCCGGGCGGGGCTCGAAGCCCGCTTCGGGCAGGTGGCGCCCCGCGAGCAGCGCTTCGGCCGGGCCGACGCCCGCTACACGCTGCGGGCCTTCGTGCGGGTGCGATCGCATCACGATGACTGCCCGACGACCCTCGTCTGGAGCCCCGAGAGCCGTCCCTTCGCCATCGCCCGCTGGTTCGAGCAGGGGCCGGTCAAGCCGGTGCCCATCGAGCTGCCCGAGGTGGGCGATGTCATGCGGCTGGCGCCGAACGTGACCTTCGCCGTGCCGCCGAGCCTCTTCGAGACGCTCAAGTCGCTCAAGCTCGACAAGCTGCTCGACGGCGAAGGCGAAGCGAAAGAAGGCAGCGGGCTGGGTTGGATCTGCGGGTTCAACATCCCGATCATCACCATCTGCGCGTTCATCCTGCTCTTCATCATCCTCGCCCTCCTCCACATCGTGTTCTGGTGGCTGCCTTTCGTGAAGGTCTGCCTGCCGGTGCCACAGAGCCTCCGCGGTGACCGATGACTCAGCGATCTCCGATACCCGTGCCGATCACATGGCCGCTGCTGGCGGTGCCTGACGAGGGCGGCCGGCTGCGATACCCGGCCGATCTCGACGCCAGCGTGCGGCAGCGCATCGAGGCCATCCTCAGCGTGCGCCCTGGTGAGCAGCTCCAGCGGCCCCGCTTCGGCGCCGGGCTGGTGCGGTTCATCGACCAGCCGGACACCGTCCAGACCCGCCGTCGCATCCGCGACGCGGTCACCGAGGCCCTCGGCCGCTCCGAGACCCGGATCGACGTCGATCGGGTCGACGTGCTCGACGGGGACGGCCCCGGGCGCCTGCGGGTCGAGATCCACTATCGCCTGCGGCGCACGGGCAGCAACCGCCGCTTCGGCCTGACTCTGCAACTGGGAGCCTGACATGCCCCTCGATCCGCCGCGCCTCGACGACCGGGGCTACGACGATCTCGTGGCCGAGCTGCTCGCCCGCATCCCGGCCCACACGCCCGAGTGGACCCACCCGGTGCAGGGCGACCCCGGGGTGACGCTCATCGAGCTGTTCGCCTGGCTGGCCGACACCATCCTGTACCGGGCCAACCTCGTGCCACCCCGCCAGCGGCGGGTCTTCCTCAAGCTGCTCGGCCTGCCGATGCGCCCCGCCCGCCCGGCCGAAGGGCTGGTGCGGGTCTCGTCGAGCGCCGAGACCCGCAAGACGCTGGCGATCGGCGCCCGCGTCGAGGGGCCGCCGGTCTTCGAGACCCGCGGCGAGCTGTCGGTGCTGCCGGTGGAGGGTCTGAGCTACTACAAGCGCCGCCTGAGCGCCGAAGAGGCTCAGGCGATGGCCGAGCTGATCGACGAGCTGGCCGGGCTGTACGAGGTCGAGGCGCCCGAGCCCTACGTGACGACGCCGGCCTTCCCGACCGATCGGCCGATTCCGGACGGGGTCGACCTGCCGGCGGTCGCGATCGACGGTGCGCTGTGGATCGCGCTGCTCGCGGCCGACGCGGATCAGGTCGCGGCGGCCCGGAGCGCCCTGGCACCCGAGGACGGCGAGCACGCGATCATCAACGTGGGCGTCATCCCGGCGTCGACGCTCGTCGACCCGCTCGACCGGGATCCGAGCCCGCGCGCGGTCGACCACGCCTGGGAGGTGACCGTCGCCGGCGACGAGGAGGACCCCTACCGCGGGCTCGTCGTCATCGAGGACGGCACCGAGGGGCTCACCCGCCCGGGCGTCGTGCGGCTGTCGCTGCCAGCGGACGCGATCGAGGCCCCCACCAACGACGTGACCGAGGATCTGGGCGCGGGCGTGGGTGATCTGCCGCCTCGGCTGGACGATCCCGACCGCGCGGGCCGCCTCGTGGGCTGGCTGCGCCTGCGGCTGACCGAGCCGTTGGAGGCGCTGCCGATCGCATGGGCCGGCGTCAACGTTGTGACGATCGAGCAGCAGATTACCCGAAATGGCCTCATCGTCGGCATCGGCGATGGTCGGGCGGATCAGGTGGTGCAGCTCCCTGCGACGTCGGTCGATCGCGAGAGCCTGGCGATCGAGGTCGAGTTGGACGGGGCCTACCGGGCGGCGGTGCAGCTCGACGACATCGCGGCCGCCGGGCGGGATACGCTGGCCTACACGCTCGACGCCGAGGCGGGGCGGGTGACATTCGGGGACGGCGTCCGGGGGATCGTGCCGCCGGCCAACGCTCGCATCCGGGTGGAGACGCTGCGCGCCGGGGGCGGGGCGGACGGGAACCTGCCGGCGGGTCAGCTCGACGCGATCTCGGCCTTCGACCTCGACGGCGCGACCGTCAGCGGCCTGACAGTCGAACAGGTGGCTGGCACCTGGGGAGGCCGTGACCGCGAGACGCTGACCGAGGCCGAGAAGCGTATCCCGGCCTATCTGGCGCACGGCGACCGGGCCGTGACCGCCGACGACTTCGCTCGCCTGGCCTACGAGACGCCTGGGGTGCGCGTCTCACGGGTGGAGCTGCTGCCCCGCTTCAAGCCGCAGCAGCGGCGCTCGAACGTCCCGGGCGTCGTGTCGGTGATGGTCCTGCCCCACCGTGAGGGCTACGAGGCCCCCGCGCCGCGCCCCGACCGGCCCTTCCTCGAGGCGACCCACGCCTGGCTCGACGAGCGGCGCCTGATCGGCACCGAGCTGTACACCATCGGCTGCGAATACGTCGGTATCGGCGTAGCCACGGGCGTCGAGATCCAGAGCGGACACCCCCGCGCGGCGACCCTCGAAGCGGTGCGCGACGCCCTGCGCGAGCACCTGTGGCCGCTGGCGCCCGGCGGCGACGGCGAGGGCTGGCCCCTGGGGCGGGCGGTGCGGGCCGAGCGGCTCGAGACCGTCGTGGCCCGGGTCGACGGGGTCGCCGTAGTGCGTGGTATCCGCCTGTTCGTCCGGGAGGGCGACCGCTGGCGGCGCCTGACCGGCTCGGCCGTGCAACTCACCGCGTGGCAGCTCCCCGAGCTGCTGAACGTGGTCGCCGTCGGCGTCGAGCCCGGATCCCCCGACAGCGCCGTGCCCGACGATCTCTCGCCGCCGCGCGCGGTCGGCCAGGGCGTCGCGATCCCGGTCGTGCCGGAGGTGTGCTGAGGTGGACGCCAATCGCCAACGCTTCTGGCTGCTCGCCGACGAGCGGCACTATGCCCTCGCCGCCGGGGCCGCGTACGACGACGCCCGGCGCGCGCTGAGCCTCGCGAGCCAGCGCACGCTGCCGACCTTCGACACCGAGGACCAGGCGTACGAGGACGCCTACGCCCTGGGCCTCACCGCGCTGCCCGAGGTCCTCGACCGCTTCGGCGTCCGGGGCCACGTCGCCACCGACGGGTCGGTGGTCGGCGACGCCGCCGCCGGGGAGATGCGCTGGCTCGACACGAACCCGCTCAACGAGGCCGTGCGCGATCTGGTCCTCGGCCTGGACGACGTCCTCTACGTCGCCTACGCGAGCAGCATCTGGCTGGTCGACCTGCGCCAGCGATGGGCGCCGACCGCGATCACCCTCGCGGGCTTCTCGCCGTGGCGCCTCGCGCCGGCCCCCGGTGGTGGAGTGTGGGCCATCGAAGAGACCGCCGCCGGGATCAGCCGCGTGGCCCGCAGCACGGGCCATCCCCTGCCCGACGGCCTCCAGCTCACCCCGGGGCCGGGCGTCTTCCGACCCGACCCCGAAGACCCCCGGCCGCCGAAGCTGACCCGGGTGTCGACCGCCGACTTGAAGACCGACGGCGTCGTCGTGAGCATCGCGTCCGATCCGGACGGGCGACTCGCCGCGCTGGTGCTCGAGCCCGAAGGGCCCGCGGTGCGCGTGCTCGAAGGCGGTCGCTGGCTCACCGGGGCGAAGCTGGGCGGGGTGGACGGGGCCTATGACATCGCGTGGTTCGGCGCCGACCGGTGGGCGATCCTGGCGCCGCTGCTCGAAGAGGCGCCGGTCTACCCCGTGACCGCACCCGGCGACCCCGACGACGACCCCGTGCTGCCGCTCGGCGACTATCACCCGCTCGTCGGCTACGACGGCGGGCGCTTCGTGCGCGGCCCGCTGGGCACGCCGACCTATCTCACCACCGATGGCATCGCCCGACCGGTGCGCCGCCTCTCGCTGCCCAGCCGCGCCCGCCAGGCGATGGTGGGCGTCGCGCCCGAGTCGGTGTTCGACGGCGGCCGGGCGCGCTTCCCATGGCATCGCCTGATCCTCGAAGCCGACCTGCCGCCGATGTGCGCGGTGCGAATCCATCTGGCCGCCACCGAGACCCGCGATCCGCCCGCCCTCGAGCCGGACGCCGAAGGCGGCGACGCCCACTGGTTCACCCACAGCTTCGGCGACGACCGCGACGTGGCCCACGGGGTGCCCCGCGGGGCGCGCATGCCGGCCTCCGAGCTGCCGTTCCACCCGGGGCTGCTGCCCTGCCCCGATCGACCGACGTCGGCGTTCTACACCGCGCTGGTGCAGCGGGCCGGCCATACGACCCGCACGCTGCGGGGCCGCTTCCTGCACACGCGGATCGAGCTGATCGGCGACGGGCGGGCGACCCCCGAGGTGGCCGCGGTCCGGGTCTATGGCGCACGCTTCTCGCTGGTCGAGAACTACCTGCCCGAGCTGTACCGGGAGACAGTGTACGGCGACGACGCCCACGCGCCGGCCGATCGCACCACCGGGGCCGACTTCCTCGAGCGATTCGTGGGTCTATTCGAAGGCATCCTGACACCCATCGAAGATCGCATCGCCCACGCCCACCTGCTCACCGATCCGGCGACCGCGCCCGACGAAGCGCTCGACTGGCTCGCCGGGTGGGTCGGGCTGACGCTGCACCCCGCGATCCCACCCGAGCGACGCCGAGCCCTCATCGCCGCCGCCGTGCCACTCGCCCGTCGGCGGGGCACGCTGAACGGCCTCGAGCGGGCGGTGGACCTCGTCACCGGGGGCGCGGTCGAGCGGGGCGAGGTCGTGATCGTCGAAGACTTCCGCCTACGGCGCACCTTCGCGACCATCCTCGGGGCCGATCTGCGGGCGGTCGACGACGCGCTCACCGGCGGGCTGACGGTCACCGGCAACTCGATCGTGGGCGATACGCTCATGCTCGGGCGCCCCGAGCGCAAGGCGTTCCTGGCGCTCTTCTCGGACGACCTCGACCGCCGGCCCGACGAAGAGGCGGCGGTCGAGGCGCTGTACGCCGACCTCGCCTGGCGGGTGACCGTGCTCGTGCAGCGCGAGCAGGGGCTCGAGCTGCTCGGTCTCGTCCGCCGGACCGTCGCCCGCTGCACCCCGGCCCACGTCGAGGCCCGGGTCGTCGCGGCGAGCCACCCGCTCGTCGTCGGCGTGCAGAGCCTCGTAGGCGTCGACACCTACCTCGGCCAGCGGGCGCCGCTGCAGCCGGTCCGCATCGGCCACGATCGGGTCGGAACCGGCGCCCGCCGGGTCCTCGCCCCGCCCAGCCTCGACCCCGACCTCGCATACGGCTCCGCGCCGGCGACCGACCCGCAAGGAGAACCCTGATGTCATCCGAAGAGTACGCCGATCCGCTCGTCGCACCGGCCAGCGAGGGCCCCGACCGGCTTCACTATGCCATCGGCATGATGCTCGACGCCGAAGACTTCGCCGACGAGCAACGCTATCACCGCGGCCGCCTCGCCCGGGCGCTGCGCTACCTGTTCGGCACCGGCACCGTCGCCGGGCTCAACGTCGAGGAGCAGCCCGGCGGGGGCGCGCCGACCGAAGAGATCCGGGTGACGGCCGGCCTGGCCATCGACCCGCTCGGGCGCCTGCTCGAGCTGCCCCGGGCGGTGTGCATGGACCTCGGGCGCTGGTTCGATGCCGTCGTCGCCGACGACGACCAGCGGGCCCTGCTGCTCGACGCCCGGGGTGGCGATGACATGGTCACGGTGGATGTCTTCGCCCGCTTCTGCGTCTGCCCCCGGGGCCTGACGCCGGCTTTCGCCACCGGCCCCTACGACGCCCTCGACGCCGCCCAGCCGTCGCGGCTGCGGGACGGGGTCGAAGTGTTCCTGGCGATCCGAACGAACCCGGCCTTCGAGCCACCGCCTGCGAGCCCGCCCCTGTGGGACGACGCCGGCATCCGCGCCGCCCGACGCATCCATGGCTGGCGCGAAGGCAGCGACGCCTGGAGCCAGGACCTGCCCGACGCTCTGCCCGAGCACGGCGACGACGTCGATCCCACCGCGGTGATGCTGGCCCGGCTCGCCGTGAAGGTGACCGGCGCCGGCGACCCCGAGAGCCTGACGCTCGCCGCCGAGGCGGTCGGCGTGGAGAACGACATCCGCCGCATGGTCCCCGCCATCGGCCCCATCATCCGACCCCCGTCCGGAGTTTGACTGTGAGCAACGAGTTCTACGATCCGACCACCGGCGAGAGCCGGGAGAGTGTCGACATCGACGAGGCCACCCACTGGCAGGCGCGGGGGGTGCTGCAACAGGACACCCGCCGCCGGCGCCCGCTGTGGTTCGACGGGCGCTTCCTCGCCGCCCGCGATCTCACCCGCGAACAGCATTACGTGCTCGCCCGCCAGTCCGACCTCGGCCGCATGATCGGCTGGGGTGTGACGGCGGGGCTGGTGGTGCAGGCGTCGGGCAATACGCTACAGGTCTCGCCGGGGCATGGCATCACCCCGGCCGGCGAGCTGATCGCGGTGCTGACCGAGGCCGAGTTCGCCCTCGACGATCTGCCCACCATCGAGCGGCTCAACGCGACCCTCGGCCTGAGCGCGGCGCCGAGCCACGTCGATCGCAACCGCACCGGGCTGTTCGTGCTCGCCGCCCGCCCGGTGGAGTACACCGCCGCGCCGACCGCCCGCTACCCGACGACGCTGGACGGCGATCGGGGGATCGAGGACGGCGAGATCGTCGAAGCCGTCGCGTTCAGCCTCGTGCCGTTCGACGACGCGCCGACCGAGGATGGCACCGAGCGTCACCGGGCCCGGGCGGCCCATGAGATCTTCGTGCGCGGCGCCGCCGGCCGCCTCTCGCCCGAGGTGCTGCCGCTGGCCATGCTCGCCCTGGATCGGGGTGTCTTGCAGTGGCTCGATCACTACCTCGTGCGCCGCGACGCGGGGGTGGAGAACGTGCTCGGCTTCGGCCTCGGTCACCGGGCGGTGCGCGAGGCCCACCTGCGGCACTACGACGGGCACCTGCGCCAGATCGTCGACAGCGCGACCGGCGGCATCACCGCCGCCGATCACTTCGACGCGCTGCCCCCGGCCGGTCCCATGCCGGCCCGCTCGATCACCCTGGGTGAGACCGGCATCGACCAGCGGTTCTTCCCGCCCCAGATGGACGTGCGGATGACCCTGGTCCCGACCGACGAGCTGCCGGCCCTGCTGGAAGACAGCCTGGCTCTGCCTCCCATCGATCTGACCATGCCCGATCTGGCCCTGGAAGGCATCCGGGTGCTCGTGCTGGTGCCCGTCGATCGCCTCGACCTCGCGACGCAGGTGCGGGCGCTCACCCCGCCCAACGATCAGGCCGACATCACCCCGGTGGAGCGCCTGGGGCTCACCGCCCCGCTGCGGCTCATCCGGCGGCGGCCGTACACCGAGCTCAAGCGCCTGCGGCAGCAGCGGCTCAGCGCCATCGAGCCCCCGGTGAACCTCGACGACGACGTGCGTCAGGCGTGGGTGAACCTGATCGAAGGCACCGAGATCATGTGGTACGTGCGGCGGCGCACGCCGTCCCATGTCGATGGCACCATCGGCTTCACCCGGGGCGGCGAGCCGCCGGTCGATCCCTACGATCTCGGCTGGAACATCGAGAACCACAGCACCGACTACGACGATGGCGGCATGTCCGGCTCGATGCAGCCGATGTCGTTCACGACGTACTACGCCAACCAGGCACACTTCGAGCTGTACGACCGGCTGCTGAGCAAGTTCGACGTCGGCCTGCGCCAGAACATGGCGCTCACCTTCGTGCCCGAGAGCTTTCATCGCTCGCAGATCGCGGGCGTCGGGCAGCTCTACCTGTGGTGCCTGCGCGCGCTGAACATCGGCGTCCTGCCCGACACCGATCTCACCGCCCTCGCCAACGACAGCGACCACAGCCACCTGCGCAATCGCTTCTACGAGCTCCTCGCGCCGATCCCCGACAACTCCCTGCAGATGTCGGATGCCCACGGCGCGCTCGGCTCGAACGCCTGGATCAGCGACGAGGTGATCGATCTGATCCAGAACGCGGGGCTGCCCCCTCGCACGCTGTACTACCTCGGCGGGCTCGGGCTGCCCGAGCGGTTCGTGCAGAAGGTCGACGAGATCCGTTTCGATCCCGAAGGCGACGTGGGGGTGTTCCTCGACGACGTGCGGACCGCCGTCGACGCCGACGACCTGCAGGGGTTGGAGGATCTCATCGTGCCCCCACCGCCGCCGGCCTGATGATCACCCACGCACCGCTCGCCGACCGCCACGCTGTCACCGGAGGCAACCCATGAGCTTCATCCGCCGCCCCGCCCATCTGCTGCCCGGCGAGCGTGTCATCGCCGTCCACCCCACGCCTTCGCCCTCGCCGGACGCCGGCTGGTCGCGCCGCCTGCGCTACCACGACGGGCGCGCGCTCGGCGATCGCGCGCTCGACCTCGAGCAGGGGGTGCGCAGCAGCCGCATGAGCGCGCTGGCCCAGGTCCTCTCGCCGGGCATCGTCGGGGGCCTCGAAGCCCGGATCGACACGGCGGACGCGCGGCTCCGGGTCGAGGCCGGCTTCGGCCTGACCCTGTGGGGGGACGACGTCACCCTGACCCGACCCATCTCGTGTGCCATCGAAGACATCCCCATCCACGGCTTGGAGCGGGAAGGCACCGGCCCGTGGGCTCTGGCCGATCTCGAGGAGCACGAGATCAACCTGCTGCCTCCGATCAGCGTGCTGGTGCTCGAGCCGGTCCGGATCGAGACGCTCGACACCGACACCCCCGGCGTCAGCGCGGGTCAGCCCTGCGATCTCGACCCGGCGAACCTCGCGTTCGCCGACCGGCAGCGGGTCGATGGCGTGCGGCTGTGGCGCTATCCGCTCTACGAGCTGCCCGCCGCGATGTGGCGCGAGGCGCAGTGGCGGAACGCCCTGGCCTACTGGATGTTCGCGCACGAGGCGCGGCTCGGCCCCGGCGAAGGCGCGCCATGGAGCGCCCTCGGGGTGGCGGTCGGGCTGCTCGTCGACGACAGCGGGACGTGGGTGATGGACCGACACTGCGTCGCCCGGCGCGGCGGCCGCATCGGCGGGCGCCGGCCCTTGATGTACATGCGCCGCTTCCCCGACGCGGACCCGGTGCGGGCGACCCCGGTGATCGCGGCGGTGGACGACGGCCCGTGGCCCGAGGCCGAGCCGGCGTGGTGGCAGGCCCGGATCGACCAGTTCGCCGAGCAGATCACCAACGGCAGCCCCATCCCCGACGGGGAGACGCTGGCGTCGCGCTATCACTTCCTGCCTCCGGTGGGTGTGTTGCCCCCGGATGCCATCCCGCTGCGGCTGCCCGAGGGCGCCGACGCCACGCTCGAGCGCAACATCATGCCGGCGACCTTCCACCTCGACGCCCAGCCGGTGCCCATCGAGGCGCTCGACGACGTAGTCCGCGCGTCGGCGGGTCTGGCGCCGTTCAATGTGTTCATCGAGGATCAGATGGACATCCTCGTGCCGGTCCCGCAGGCCTGGTTCGAAGAAGACCTGCTGCTGGTCGAGGAGGTGGACGACGCCTTCATCCGCGAGGTCGCGGCGATGGCGATCCTCGTGCGGGCGGGGGACGCCCACATCGAGGTCGCGCAGGGCGTGGTGAACGAGGTGGAGATCACCCGCACCGGTGAGGCGCAGTCGACGGCGGTGATCACCCACGACCTCGGCAGCGCCGAGGCAGAGCTCGCGGCCGACAACCCGGAGAACCTGGACCCGACGAAGGATGATGGCACCATCATCGACGTGAGCGCGATCCCGGCGCTCATGCCCCATGTCACCGCCCTGGAGGGTGGTCGCACAGCCATCGAGAACCTGACGGAGACCTCCGGGACGTGGCATGCGACCCTCTCGAAGAACATCCGCCGCGAGGTCAAGACCCGGCATGATCCCGATCCTGCGGCGGGGGGAGCCGACCCGGTCGAGGCGCGACTGGCGTGGGTATTCGAAGGGCCGTGGGCGCCCGATCCCATGCCGACCGTCGACCCGCTCCTCTGGAGTTCAGGCATCGAGAACCTGATCGCGCGGGTCGAAGAGTTCATCGCGCTGGCCGAGGAAGTCATCGACTTCAAGCTGCTCGAACTCCAGAGCAATGTGGACCGCTACAAGAAGATCTTCGACAAGAACCTGCCCGGCAGCCGGGTGAGCGAGTCGGAGGCCTTCAGCGCGCTGGCCCCCGAGCCGCAAGCGCCGACCCCCACCTGGCTCGAGCCGATGGCATCGACCCTCGGCTTCGCCCAGCCCGAACTCGTCACTGATCCTGCGTTGCAGGGGTTCTACGAATACAACACCGGCGAACGCAACCTCGGCGCGCCCGAAATAGACGAGTCCACCGCGAACGATGGCGATGACCCCGCCAAGCTGGATGGCCGCTTCAACCCCCCCATCCCGTTCGCCGGGCTCGACTCGCTGCTGAAACTGCGTACGGTCAAGGACTTCCGGACGCAGTTCGGCGTCACGCTGGCCAACCCGGAGGCCCGCGCAGCTCACGAGGATGCCATCGACCTCCTCCTGGAGCTCGTCGACCTGCTCATGAAGGCCCATGATGCGGGGTGTGACTTGTCCCACCTCGACTACCAGCACACCTTCTCCGAAGAGAGCCTGATCTTCGCCGATCACGATGGCGACGGTGAGGAGGAGTGGGAGTCCGTCCCCGATGACGCGATCGTCGATCTGCGAAACGCGACCCCGGACACCGTCGTCTCCCAACTGAGCCAGATCAAGGCGGCCCTCGGGCGGAACGCCGGTAAGAAGCGTCCCTTCCGAGATCACGCCGAGCACCTTCGCCGCGGCGCCGAAGCCGCCGAGCAGGCCGCGCGCCTCATCCGCCTCGTCCGCCGGCGCACGGCTCGCTACAAGCGTATGCTGCGCCGCCTCGAAGAAGGCCTCGCCGCCCTGATGCCGCTCGAGAAGCGGGCCCGAGGCATCCTGCGCGCCTTCCAGAACGTTGACGATGAGATCGAGCACGACCATGAGGTCGCGGTCGCATTGCTCGCCGACGAGGAAGCCCGGGTCGCCGAGGTCAACGCCCGCCGGGACAGCGTCATCGAGCGGGTGGACTTCCTCGTCTTCCGCCGCCCGCGGGTGGTGGGGCCGCCGATGCAGCTCCCGCGGCAGGTTCTCGATCCCGCATGGAGCGCCGATCCGGTGCCCCGGTGCCTCGCGGGCGACTTCCGCCCGCCGGCCGCGCTGGACGCCATGCTCGACCTGCTGCGCGACGCGCCGCTGGGCTGGTTCACCGGCGGGGAGGCGCTGCTCGACCACCTCGGGCGCCTCGACGCGCTGCGTACGCTGCTCGAATACGCCGACGCCCGCCCGGCCGAGCGGGCCACCGCCCCGGTGCACCTCGACGGATCCGCCAACCCGCTGGCGCAGGCCATCTCGGCGCTGCTCGACAACCGCAAGAGCCTGCTGCGTCAGGGTCGCCAGGGGCGCAAGGCCGGTCGGGGGGCCCGGCGGGCGTCGTGGAAGACGCTGCAGAAGCAGGCGCTCGAGGCCGCCAGCCTGGGCGATCTCATCGACGCCGCCCACGGGCAGCCGAACGCCACCAAAGCCGCCGCGGCCGCGTTCGGTGATCTGGGTGAGGTCAGCGCCTGCCTGTATGCGCAGCTCCGAGGGCTCGACGGGTCGATCCGGCTGGCCTGGACCCAGGTCCTCAGCGGATTCGACCGCCCGATCGACCTGCGCAGCCTGGCCGTGCTGCCCCGATGGGGCGCCGTCGAGCGGATCACCCGCCGCGAGCTGCAAGCCCACGTCGACTGGCTCTACGGGCAGGTCGACGCCCAGAAGCCGGCCGCGCGGGCGCTCGTGCGGGATCTGATCCGGTGCGCGATCCTCATCGCGAGCCACGCGCCCATCAACCGGGTCCTGCGGGGCGCGGTGCGCAACCGACGGCCGCTGGGCATCGGCGAGCACCTCGCGCTGATGGTCGACGCGACCCTGACCCGCATCGGGGCGCATGTGCAGCTCCTCGACGACGACGAGAACGTCATCGGGCGGGGCATCGTGGACGACCTCGGCGCCGACTCGGCCACGGTGCGGGTCATCGCCGCCGGGGCGAGCGCCATCGACCCGGCGGGCGGCGTCATCGGCGAGCCGGCCCGCATCGGCGGCCGCGACTGGAGCGTCGGCCCGGCGGGGCTGATCGCGAAATGACCGCGACCCGTCGCATCCGGCGCCTCGAGCTGCGCGCCCCACCCGGCGTCGGTCTGGCGGGGCCCGAGGCGCTCGTCACCGACGCGCTGCGGACCGCGAGCGTGCCGGGGCTGCCTCCCGGGGCGGTGCTGGTCATCCGCCGCCTGGACCTGGGTCGGCTGTCCCGGCACCTGCCCCCGGCGACGCTCGCGCTGCGCATCGAGGCCCACCTGCGCCGCCTGTCGACCCGCGCCGTCCGCTTCGCGCCCGAGCGCGTGGCCGACGCCCCCGCGGTGTGGTTCGCCGACCCCTCGGAGCCGCCCGTCGCCTACATGCGGGCCCGGGTGACGAGCGCGGCGGCCGGCGAATGGGTGTGGTCGAAGATCATCCCTGGCGCGTCGGACGCGCGCGACCCAGTGGCCGCCACCCGCGCCGCGATCCGCGCCGCCATGGAGACGGACAGCCCCGCGCTCACCATCGCCCGCGTGCTCGACGTCCTCGCGGTCGGCCACCGACTGGATTGGTTCGTGACCGCGTTCGACCGGGCGGACGCCGCTGCGCTGTGGCGGGCCTGCGGGTGGTCCGCGCCTGGGGCGCCGGTCGCGCGGCCGAGCCCGCCCCCCTTCGAACCGTCAGCCGCGTGGCGTTCTGCGGTGACCGCGCTCATGCGCACGCCGCCGGCTGGCATCCGCGTCCGCTGGCTGGCGACGATGGCCCTGGTGGCCCGTCGGCCGGCGCTGCTCGGCCTGTCCGAGCCCTGGAGGCTCGGCGACGCGCTCTGCGCAGCGCTCCTGCCGGCCGGGCGCGCGCCGTCTCACCGCGCGCGTCGCGAAGCCGAGGGCGCCGTGCTGCCTCTCTTCGCGACCGAGGCGTCACAGCCCGCGGCGAGCGTCGTCCCCCACCCCCACGCCGGCGCCGACGGACCGCCGGAGACAGCCGAAGCGCTCTCGGCGTTCGACCCTCCGCGGGCCGCCCGAAGTCGCCCCCGCGAGCCATCTACGCGCGCCGCAGACGATGTCGCCTCACCTTCATGCCCCGGACCACGAGAGGCGCCACCCGAGCCCCAGCGATTCGATCAGCCGGTCGCCACGGCGTTCGGCGGCCTGCTCTTCCTCGTGCCCGTCCTCCGCCGGCTGGGTATCGAGGCCGTGCTCGAGAGAGACCCGCGGCGCCCGGATCTCGCGGGGCACGTCCTCCAAGCCGCGCTCGTGGCGGCCGGCGCGACGCCGGATGATCCGCTGTACGACGCGCTCGACCGCTCACTCGATCTCGGAGCGCCGCTGCCATTCTCGGCACCAGCGATCTGGTGGAAGCCGGCGCCCCATGGCCTGCGCGACATCGCCAGCCCTTTGACGGTCGCCCGACGGCGCGGTGATCCCAACGCTCGGGTGCTGTGTGTAGACGCCGAGTGGCCCATCGCCCTATGGCGCGGTGAGCGGCCGGCCGACGTCCCCCCCGGCGAGGGCCCCGGCCCGATGCTGTCGGCCGAGACCGACCTCGCGGCGTGGGTCGCAGCGTGGCTCGGCGCCGCTGATCGCTGGCTCGAACGGCACGCCGACCTCGACCTCGAGTCGTGCATCCGGCGGCCGGGCGCGGTGACCCTGTCGCCGACCCACGTCACGGCGATCTTCGACCTCGCCGACGCCGACATCCGCGTGCGCCGCGCGGCGCTCGACATCGACCCCGGCTTCGTGCCCTGGCTCGGCCGGGTCATCCACTACCACTACCTTCACGGAGGTCGATATTGAGGGCCTCGGCTCCCGATCCGGTCCTCATCGCGGCCCGCGCGCTCGCCGGCGTCGCCGACGGCATCGACCGCGGCGCCGCGCCCGAGCTGCGTTGGCTCGACGGCTACCTCGAGCGCCACCGCGAGGCGGATCCCGGCGACGGTCTGGACCCCATCGGTGACGGTCTCACCGAGGCCGAGCGCACCGCCGCCGCGCTGGCGATGGCGGTCGAGATCGACCCCTACGTCGGCCGGGTCGTCGCGCGGCTCCAGGCGCCGGTGCCCGGCACCCGTCCCAGCCTGGGCCTCGTCGGCAGCCTGACCGGCGCCGATCCGGTGGCGATCGCCGCCGGGCGGGCGGTCGCCTGCGAGCTGCTCGTCGTCGGGGCATCCGGTCAGCCCCTGCCCGACCGGCCGATCTCGGTGCCTCTGCCCATCGTCGGCGCCGCCCGGGGCGCACAGCCCCGGTGGCCCGGCGCGCAGATCGGCCCCGAGGCCCACACGCCGCCCCTGCCGCCGTCGATGACCGCTACGGTCGCCCGCCACGCCGCCGGCCTCGAGGGCGCGCGCCGGGCGCTGCTCATCCGGAGCGCCTCGTCCACCGACGGACGCGCGCTCGCCGCCGCCGTCGCCGCCGCGCTCGACCGCGTGCCGGTCGTCTTCCCCGCCGGTCAGCCCGCGCCGGGGCGAGCGCCGTGGCTGATGCTCGTCGGCGGCCTGCCGGTCTTCGAGGCTCGCCCGGGGCCCAATGACGTCGAGCGGCTGGCCGCCCTGCCGGGCTACGACGGGCCCATCATCGTGGTGACCGGCCCCGACGACCGGGTCGAGCTCGCCGACCGGGCGCCCGTCACCTGGCACGTCTCCCCACCCGACGCGGCCGAGCGGATCGAGCTGTGGCGGGCAGCCGTGACCGACGGCGCGCTGGCCGAGCACCTGGGCCGCATGCTGCGGATCGGCCCCGGGCGCATCGCCGAGCTCGGGCGCCTGGCCTATCAGCGCGCGGCCACCCGAGGCCTCGACGCGCCGGCGCTCGACGACCTCGTCGCGGCCTGCTGGGACGGTGAGGCGGCCCGGCTCGATGGCCTCGCGACGCCGGTCACCGAGCGCATCCCCGACGACGCGCTGCTCCTCGAGCCCCGGGTCCGCGAAGGGCTCGATCGACTGCTGATCCGCTGCCGCCGCCGAGAGGATCTCTCCGGCGCGCTGGGCGTCGCCGCCCGCATCCGCTACCGCCCCGGCGTGCGGGCCCTGCTCGTCGGCCCTTCGGGCACCGGCAAGACCCTCGCCGCGGCGTGGCTCGCCAGCCACCTGACCCGGCCGCTCTTCCGGGTCGACCTCGCCTCGGTGCTCAGCAAGTACATCGGCGAGACCGAGAAGAACCTGTCGGCCCTGCTCGCCCGCGCCGAGCACGCCGACGTCGTCCTGCTCTTCGACGAGGCCGACTCGCTCTTCGGCCAGCGGACGGACGTGCGCCACGCGACCGATCGCTTCGCCAACGCCCAGACCAACTATCTCCTCCAGCGTATCGAGGATTACGACGGTGTGGTCATCCTCACTTCGAACAGCCGCTCCCGGTTCGACGGCGCCTTCACCCGCCGGCTGGACGCCATCATCGAGTTCGGCGCGCCCGACGTCGCCACCCGCCGCGCGCTGTGGCTGGCCCACCTCGGCGACGGGCACTGCCTGCCCGCGGCCCGGCTCAATCGCCTCGCGGCGTGCGCCGCGCTGACCGGGGGTCACATCCGCGGCGCGGCGTTCACCGCGGCCGTCCTGGCCGACGGAGCGCCCATCGGGTGGAGTCATGTCATGCGCGCGCTCGACGATGTCTATCGTAAGCTGGGCCAGCCGCGGCCGAGCGGGTTGGGACCGACGCCATGAAGCCACCGGCCGCCATTCACCGCGCCGGGCGAAAGCGGACCGCCGACGCGCCGCCCATCGCCCGCGCGCCCGAGACCCGCACGCCCGAGGCGGTCGAGCCGACCACACCGGACGAGCCGCTCGAGAGCCCGCTGTACCTGCGTTTGGACACGCAGCGTTCGGAGACCGGGGAGGCGCCCGAGGGGGCCGGGGGCGAGCTGGCGCGCGAGGCGCGGGCGGGCGTGGAGCCGGTGAGGGGCGAGCCCGAGGGGGGCGCGAGCGAGACGGCGAAGCGCTCGCAGCGCCCGGTCGCGGCGCCTCCGGTGACGGCGTCCGTCGGACCGCGGGATGGCACCGGGGAGGAGCCATCTGCGGCCGCCCCCGAGACGCCCTCAGAGACGACAGAGACGCCCACTCGAGCGCGCGACCCATGGGCGCCGGTGGCCGCGGATGGCTCGGCTGATGGCACCGGCGCGCAGTCATCGGGTGTGATGCCCGGCGTGAGCCACGGGGCGAAGCCATCCGCGTCGGGGTCGGCCCAGGCGCCTCGAACCGCTGATGGCAGCCCTGATCGCGAGCCGAGTGGCGCTACAGCCTCCGCGAAGGGCGAGGCCAGACCATCGGCCAGCGCCGCCCCTGCGGACTCGGTCCCCACCGCCGCCCCGGTCGCGAGTGAAGACCCCGGCGCCGTCCTGACATCCCTCGCCGCCGCGGCGCCGTCCCAGCTCGTGGGCACCTTTGGCGCGGCCACCGCCGCGTCGAGCGAGGCGCTCGGCCGCCAACGGGACGCCACCGCGGCGTCACTGCCCGAGATCCCGACCCCCACTGGCATGGCACCGAGCGAGCACGCCCGCCCCGACGCAGCCGATGGCGTGCCGGGGGCCACCGATGGCATCACCGAGGGCTTGCCGCCCCCGACGACGCCCGAGCCGCCGACCCCCGAGGCTGGGGCGCCCGAGCTGCCGCCCCCGCCGGCCGCGAAGGCCACCCGCCTCGCCGAGGGGCAGGACGCCGACGCCGACAGCGGAGACCCCACCCTCGCCGCCTCTGCGCGGGCCTCGCTCTCGGCCGTGCGCCTGCCCCCCGCCGGCGTCCCGACGGCGACGACGCCTGCGGTCCCGCTCGAGGGCGAAGCCGATCCGACGCGGGTCGACGACGCCGAGGCCGCCGCCCGGTCCGACGTGGGCCAGGCCCGCGACGCGGCTCAGGGCGCCACCCAGGCGGACTTCGGCGAGCAGGCCATCGCGCCCGCGCCCGACGCGAGCATCCTGCGCCCGTCCACGCCGCTGCGGGATCCCCCGACGGTGGCCGACTCAACCGCCGAGCCCCCTGCCCTGCCCGCCGCGGCCTACGCCGGTCTCGACGCCGAAGCCGCCGCCCCGCTCGACGCGGCGCTCGCCGCCGAGCGGGATCGCTACGCCGAGGGGCAGGCCGGCTTCGAGCGCGATCGCGCCGCGGCCCTCGACGACGCCGACGGGCAGATCGCGTCCGCCGAATCGGACGCTGCCGAGCGCCAGCGCGACGCCCGACGCACCGCCATCGACGAGGTCGACGGCGCCCGCGCCGACTGGCAGCAGGAGATCGAGACGGTCGACGCCGACGCTCGGACGGCGGCCGAAGAGAGCCGGGCCGAGCATACGAGCCGGATCGACGAAGAGAGGACATCGGCCGACCGCGAGGCCGCCGAACACATGCGCGAGGCGGAGGCCGACGCCGCCGCCAAGACAGCCGAAGCCGACCGCGAGGCGGCGCAGAAGAAGCAGGAGGCCGAGGAGGAGTCGGATGGCTTCTGGGGCTGGGTCAAAGCCAAGGCCAAGGCATTCATCGACGGCCTCAAGTCGGTGGTCAATGCCATCTACGATGGCTTGCGCGCGGCGGTCAAGGCCATCTTCGACGCCGCCAAGGCCATCGCGCTGGGCGTCATCGAGCTGGCTCGAAAAGTCATCGTGGGTCTCATCGCGGCGTTCGGCGAAGCGCTGAAGCTCATCGTGCGCACCGCGCTGGCGGCGTTCCCGAAGCTGGCCGACAAGTTCTGCGGTCTCATCGATCGGGCCGTCGAGCGGGCCACCGCCGCGGTGAACACCATCGCCGAGGGGCTCAAGACGGCGGTCGCGGCGATCATCGACTTCGTGGCGAGCACCATCGACGGGCTGCTCTCGCTCGTTCAGGGCCTGTACAATGCGTGCTTCACGATCATCGGCATGCTCGTCACCGGCGAGTGGAAGGCCATCTTGAAAGGCGTCTCGAACCTGATCGAAGCGGCGAAGCTCGCCCCGGATCTGTTCGAGATCGCGGCCTACGAGGAGCTGCTCGGCGGCGATCTCGATCAGCCGCTGCCGGCTCAGACGCTCATCGCCGCCGGCCGCACGCCGCCGACGACGGAGGGCGGGTCGGCGGGGGTCGGGGCGCCGTCCGAGATGCCTCAGCCGCCGTGGAGCACGGCCAATGTGGGCGTCGATCCCGTCGCCGACGACTTCCCGCTCTCGCCCGAGCTCGCGGCCGATATCCTGGCCCGCACCGGGGGCGACGGCGCGGTGGAGTTCGGCCACAGCGACGACGCCGACCGTGATCTGAGCGCGATGCTGGGGGTGGGCGGACCCGAGGCCGCCGGCCCGGCCCCGTCCGCGGCCGCCCCCGAGGCCATCCCCGACGACGGCCTGACACCGCAGGAGCGGGCCGAGGTCAAGTGGACCCTCATGAAGAAGGGCCTCGCCGAGTGGTGGGACGCCAACTGGCCGTTCGTGCTCGCGGGGGGCATCCTGGCGGTCGTCGGCTTCATCGCGGCCAACATCCTGACCGGCGGGGCCGTGCTCGCCGCCGTGCCCGTGCTCCTCTCGGCCCTGGGACCGCTCTTCGCCGGCCTCGCCGCGCTCCAGCTCGCCAAGCACCTCGGTGACTACCTCGAGAAAGGCTGGGCCGGCGATCTGCGCGGCGGCGGGAAGAGCCTGGCCAAGGGGCTGGCGGCGGCGGCCATCGAGCTGCTGTCGTGGCTCACGTTCAAGGTGGGGGGCGCGGCGCTCAAGGGCGCCAAGGCGGCCGCGAAGGGCGTCGCCAAGGGCGCGCAGACCGTCGCCCGGGGCGCGAGCCGGGCCGGACGGACCCTCACGAGCGCCGGCCGTCGGGCGGGGCAGTATGTCGTCAAGCAAGGCAAGGTGCTGCTGCGCGGCGTAGCCCGCAGCGGCATCGGGCGGGCGGCGAAGCGGCTGGACGACTTCGGCAAGCGGCTGCTGGCGAAGACCCGGTTCAAAGGCTTCCGGGTGCGGGTGCAGGGGCGATGGTTCGTTCTCGAGGGCAAGGTCAACCCGTGGGTCAAGCTCGCGGAGGGCCGGCTCGTCGAGGTCGACGGGCCGCAGGCGGGCGCGATCGAGGTCGACGACGTGGCGGTCGCGCAGGCTCGATTCGACACGCTCCGCGCCCTTCGTCGCCAGGGTGACGAAGCCTCCGAAGCCTGGAAGGCCCGCGCGCGCAAGGCCGAAGGCGAAGCGTTCGATCGCGCGCATGCCGACACCGACCCTGCGTTCAAGCAAGCCGAGCTCGCGGATCGCTTCCACACCCAGGGCGGCAAGATCGACGAGCTGGATCGCATCGCGGCCAACGACGCCACGAGCCTGCGAAACTGGGAGGGCACCAAAGAGATGCTCGAGCGTCACCTCGGGATCTCGCGGGAGCGATTCTGGAAGCCCATCGAAGAGGCATGGACGGCCCGAGAGGTGGACGACGCGATCGCAGCGCTGAACCGCCTGGACAAACGGGCCGCCGGCTTTCGGAACGCGAACCACAAGAAGAAGGTCCGGGAGATCGTCCGCAACTGGCGCGAGAAGCTGGCCCACAAGCAGCGACGTCTGGCCGCACAGCAGAAGAAGCTGCGCTCGGACGACGAGCTGATCGACGAGATCCTGACGCCCGGCACGAAGGACGTCTACGCCAACAGCCGGGCGCAGGCCGAGCGCATTCAGGACGCCCTCGAAGCGGCCGACACCCGGGCCCCGACCACCCAGTTCCATGGGCCGGAGGCGCACCGCGGGCACGGCACGGCGCCCGAGGATCTGCACTTCAACGTCGAAGGCCACCTCAACGGTGTCGACTACAAGGTCCACATCTACTACCCTCGCTGAGGTCTCGATGAGCGCGCGCCTTCACATCCTGCCGCTCGCCCCGCTCTCACCCGAGCGTTTCGGCGACCACCCGCTCGCGACGACGATGCAATACACATGGCATGGGGTGCCGCTGAACGCGCGCGCTGTCGTGCCCACAGAAGACGACGTCACGTCCGCCGTGGTCCCACGACTCGAGACGCTGCTGCCCGCCTGGCACGGCCCGACACCGCGCCGGGGGAAGGCGTTGGCCGCGGTGGGCTCCTCGACCGAGCGGCTCGCCGTCATCTCGTCCCTCATCGACGGGTATGGCGCGCCGACCGCCATCACGGCGTCCGTCCGGGGCCTCGGCGCGTTCGGGCGGGCCGGTCTCGATAAGCACCGGGTCGCCATGCCCGCGGCGCTCGGGCACGGGGCCCGCCATGCGTGCACGACGCGGGTGGCCGACCCGGAGACCGCGCAGGGCCTCCTCACGAGCGATGCCCCGATCTGGCTGCTCTTCGGGCTCGACGAGCCCGAGCCATTCATCGCGGCGATGCTCGCGTCGGCCATCGAGCTGTCATCCTGGCCCGATCTGCTCGCCCGATGCGTCGCGCGGGTCGTGGCCGGGTCGCGAGAGGAGGTCATGCGCATCGACGTCGCGGACACGACATCGGATCGGCTCCTCCACACCCTCTCATCGGTGACGTCCCGCGACGCGACGCCCCCCAGCCAGTGGAAGAGAGTGGCCCGGTCGGACGCGAGCGAGGTCGGCGACGACGCGCTGGCGCTCATGGGCCACGGCAGCCTGTCCGCGCTCGTCGGTGAACCCGTCCGGCAGATCGAGTTGACCTCGCATCCCCGCAACCCGTGGATCGACACGTCGACCCTGGCCCGACTGCCCCGACTGGATGCGCTCGCGGTCAACGAGGGTTGCGTGTGGTCACTCTCGGGGTTGGAGCGCCTCCAGAGCCTGCGACTGCCGAGCCCACCCCTCTCGGGATGGGAGGCCCTGTCTGCCTTCGAACGCCTGCGATCCCTCGATTCGGGGTACGCGACGCGGGCGCTCGTCGATGCCATTGCCGGCTGCCCGCGGCTCCGCGACCTCGAAATCTGTGAGACAGACGACCCGGAAGGCATCCTGGCATCTATCCCACAGCTCCGAGGGCTGGAAGCGCTCACGCTCGGCTTCGGCGTATCGGATCTGACGCCCATCGGTCGGTTGTCATCGTTGGAAGGATTGTCGCTGCTCGACCCAGCGAAGGTGCCACCCGACCTCGCGCCGCTGGCGAAGTGCACCCGGCTGCGGCGGCTGCGCCTGCCCCTCCAGAACGGCCTCCGCGGGTTGGCGCCCATCGCAGGGCTCGCGATCGAGGAGTTGTTCCTCGGCGAGGACGACATCGACTTCGAGCCGCTCGCGCACATGACCGCGCTGCGGACGCTCGTCCTGCGAGGGCGCCCGCTGCCCCCCGGTCTCTACGCTCGGCTCGCCGCGGTGGAGACCCTGGTGATCGAGGGCGTGGCCGACCTCGACCTGACGCCCATCGCAGCCATGCCACGGCTGCGGCGCCTCGATCTCTTCGATTCGACGGTCCGGGATCCGGTGCCATCGTTGGAAGGCATCGAGGTCGAGAACCTGGAGGTCACGCCCCGATGAGCGCGCCCGCCCACTCGCTGCGTCCATCGACGCGGCCCGCCACTCATCGCTCCGAGCCACGGGGAGGCCGGGCGTGAAGGGCGCGATCGCCGTGCAGCGCCCGGCGCCCCTCGAACCGGGCGAGCAGAGCATCGACGAGGCGCAGAAGCGCGCCGAGACACCGCTGGGGCTGCCGGCCTACCTGCGCCTGGAGCCCGACCCCGCGCAGAGTGCGGAAGAGGCCGACGAGACCCACCCGGCGCATGCCACGCCGTTGAACGCGAGGGCATCGGGGGAGGCCGCGCCGACCGCCACGTCCCTCCCCTGGTTCATGCGGCGGCCAGCGGCCGATGGCACCCCATCGTCCGCCGTCGAGGCTGCGGCGACCGCGCAGGGACCGCAGGCAGCCGAGCAACGGCGCGCCACGCCGCAGGTCGCCGAGGCTGCGCCCGACGCCGACTTGCAGACATCGCCTCCGCTGAACCCCACGCCCGGCGCCCCGAAGGCCGAGGGCCAGCCACGGAGCACCGCGATGCGAGCCGAAGCGTCCCCGACCGGAGGGATGGGCGGCGGAGCACCCATGGCAGATGCCAGGGCAACAGAGGCCGAGGCCGAGGTGACATCCGAGCCAGCCGATAGCGCCGGTGGCTCGGGGGCGGAGGCGACGTCCGAGGCCGGGCCGGTGACCGAAGCCGAGGCCCCTGCGACCGAGACCGCGGGCGAGCAGGCCGCCGAGGGCACTGCGACCGAGACCGCGGGCGAGCAGGCCGCCGAGGCCGACGCGCCCGAAGCCGAGCAGGCCGCCGAGGCCGAGCCGACTCCAGCCACGGGTGACACCGGTGAGGCGCCGGTCGAGGCCGGGGCTGCCATGGACGGTCCGGCGGCGGGCGGCGGTGGCGGCGGCGGCGGCGGCGGCGGCGGCGGTGCATCCATGCCCGACGTCGCCGACATCGCCGAGGCGCCCGAGGTCGACGCAGAGAGCGACGCCGCGCTCGACGACGAGGCCGAGGCCGCCGAGATCGACGCCGAGATGCAGAGCATCGGCGCCGACGTCGTGGCGCCGGCCATGAGCGGCGGTGGAGGCGGCGGCGCGGCGATCACCCCCGAACCGCCGCCGCCCGCCCCCGAGATCGCCACGGCGTCGCCCGAAGCCGGTGTGGCTCAGCTCGGCGGGCTGCGGCCGGACGTGCTCGCCGGCGCGCTCGGCGGGCTGGGTCAGTCGGTCGCGCAGGCCGTGACCGAGAAGCGCGACGCGCTGGCCGCCGCGCCCCCGACCCGGGGCACCAACGGCGGCGGCGAGGCGCCCGAAGCCCCACCACCGAGCGACGGAGAGGCCCCGCCTGCCGACCCGGCTCAGGGCGCCGACATGCCCGCGCCGCCGCCGCCGCCCACCCCGCCGACGCCGGGCGCGCCGCCGAGCGAGCGGGTGGCGGCGCCGGTCGTCGCCGGGGGTGAAGGGGGCACGCTCTCCGAGGCCGAGACCCGGCAGATGGCGTCCTCGATCTCGGGCCTGCCCACGGCCGATCCCGCCGCCCGGCGCAAGGCGGGTCCGGCCCCGCGCGTGCCCCAGGCGGGCAACGCCGACCCGGGGCTCGCCCGGCGGGACCGGGGCGACCTCGAGAACCGCGCCACGGTCGCGAAGCAGGAGGCGCACAAGGCCGCCTCGCAGCCCATGGGCGAGGACGCCATCACCGTGACCCTGCCGCCGGCGACGCTCAGCGCGCAGCTCCCGTCGCGTAAGCCGGCCGCGCCGCCTGATCCCCCGACCCTGCCCGGCGACGAGCAGGCGGCCATCGTGGGCATCATCGCCGGCAAGCAGCAGGGCGATCGCATCCAGGCCGCGCTCGACACCGCCCGGGCCGACATGGCAGCCGAGCGACAGAGTCACACCGAGGCCGAGCAGCAGGCGCGGGCGCAGAGCGATGCGTCCATCGCGCAGCTCGAGGGCGAGGCCGCCGCGGAGCAGACCCGACAGAAGGCAGCCGCGCGCAAGGAGGTCGAGTCGCTGCGCGGCGACTGGAAGAGCGAGGTCGACAGCCGCACCGGCGAGGCCCGCAAGCAGGCCGACGCAAAGGTGAAGGCCGGGCTCTCGGAGGTCGAAGGCCACAAGCAGAAGGGCGATCGGGAGGCGGCGAAGGCCCACGCCGAGGGCGACGCGAAGGCCGAGACGGCCCGCAAGACCGGGGAAGCGAAGGCGGCGAAGCTCAAGAAGGACGGCGAGAAGGAGTCGGATGGCTTCTTCGGATGGCTGGCGTCGAAGGCCAAGGCGTTCTTCGATCGCTTGAAGCGGGGCATCACCGCCGCGCTCGACGCCGCCCGCGCGGCGGTCAAGGCAGCTATCGACAAGGCCAAGAAGCTGGCTGCGGCCGCCATCGAGTTCGCGCGCAAAGCCATCGTGAAGGCCATCGAGATCGTAGGCGACGCGCTCATCGCCATCGGCGACAAGCTGCTCGCCGGCTTCCCCGGGCTGCGTGATCGCTTCCGCGCCGCCATCGAGGATCGCGTGCGCAAGGCGACCGCCGCGGTCAACGCCGCGGCCAAGGCGCTCAACGAGGGCATCCAGAAGGCGCTGGACGCGTTCGGCGAGGGCCTCGACGCCGCGCTGGGGCTGCTCGAGAAGGGTCTGCATGCCATCGTGGATGGCATCGGCGCGGCGGTGAAGGGCGCGCTCGACGCGGCGCAGAGCTTCGTCGACGGGGTGGCGGCGTTCGCAGCGCTGATCAAGGACGTCGCCTCCGATCCCCTCGCCTGGCTGGCCAACCTGGGCGCGGCGGTGGTCGATGGCATCCAGAACCATCTGTGGAAGGCATTCCAGGCCGCGGTCAAGGAGTGGTTCGCCTCGAAGCTGATGGAGGTGCTCGGCATCGGTGGGATGGTCATCGAGGCGCTGAAGGCCGGCGGCTTCGAGATGCCGGATATCGTCAAGACGGCCTGGGAGGGTCTCAAGGCCGCCATCCCCATCGCGCTGGTGACGATCCTGGTCGAGAAGCTGGTGGCCATGATCGTGCCGGCGGCGGGCGCGGTGATGGTGATCATCGAGGGGCTCCAGGCGGCGTGGGGCACCGTCAGCCGCATCATCGCGGCGTTCGCGGCGTTCATGGCGTTCTTGCAGCAGGTCAAGAGCGGCAACGCCGGGCCGGCGTTCGCCAAGGCGCTCGCGGCGGCGGCGGTGGTGGTCATCGACTTCGTCGCCAACTGGCTGCTCAAGAAGATCCGCAAGGCGGGGCGGGCCATCGGCAAGCGCCTCAAGGGGATCGCCAAGAAGCTCGGGCGTCGGCGCAAGGGGGGCAAGGGCAAGGCGAAGGGCAAGCGCCGGGGCAAGGACGGGAAGGACAAGAGCAAGGACATGGCCGCCGCCCGCCGGGAGGCGAAGCGCGCGGCGCGCAAGGGCTGGTCGGTCGCGAAGGGCAAGGCCAGCAAGCGGGTGATGAAGAAGGCCGAGGTCGAGCGGGCGCTGGGCGCGGCCGAGGGCACGCGGGGCGGGGCGAAGGTCAAGCTGGACGCGAGGGTGCAGGGCAAGGGGTGGACGGTCGAGGCCACGGCGAGCAAGCGCGGCAAGCGGGCGAAGGCCAGCCACGGGCAGGGTTCGATCCTGAAGAGCAAACAGGGCGGGTCCTTCTATGCGGCGGTCGATATCCGCCCGGTCGAGAAGCGGGTCGAGCGCATGACCCGCGACGCGCTGGCGAAGGAGGCGAAGCAGGCGCAGAAGGGCAAGGGTGGCGGCGCGGATGCGATCAAGGGGGCGTTGGCGCGCATCGAGGCCAAGGGGCAGAAGATGCTCGATGCGCGGGTGAAGGGGGTGGATCTGAGCTTGAAGTTGCAGGCTGGTGACGGGGGTGGTGCAGGCACCGTCGCCGCGCTCATTCAGCCGAACTACTACGAGTGGGAGGTCGAGTTGGGCAGTGGTGGCCTCGATGCCATCAAGACCGCCATCCGCCAGAGAGGTAGGCAACGATACAATACCCAACTCCTCTGGCTGCGCGAACTCGCCGACACCCACAGCGCGGTGATCGGGATCTCGGAGCAGAAGAAGGCATGGGATCGAGGCATCGGCGGGCACGTCTATTGGTACGAGGTGACCTTCGCCAAAGGCGGGGACACCCTGAAGGTCCACATGAAGCGGGGGCCCATGGTCTCCGGCCCGGGCTCGAACCAGCATGCCAAGAAGCCCAAGGGGGCGCTGTCGGACCGCCGTATCATGTCCGGCGAGCCCAACCCGGACACCGGGAAGCCGATGACCGGGCAGCCGCACGATGCCTTCCCACATACGCAGTGGAAGAACGCGTGCAAGGACGCCGCCACAGCGCTGGGTGTCGCGCACTCCGACGGCGGATTCACGATGCTGCTCGGCGTGGTCGCGGCCTCTCCAAACGCCGCCGCCGTAGCCGATGGCCCGGAAGTGCAGCCGTTCGATGGCGAGATCCACGCCGACAAGAACGCGCTGGAGCGCCATGACGACACCTACGCCCAGGGCTTCGGGCAGGACGACGGGGCTGCGCTCTACCTGACCCACCCCAACGCGACCATCGGCGACGTCCGGGTCGACGAATATCGGGGCAAGGAGTACGACAAGATGAATCGGTCTCAGGTGAAGAAGACGCTCGAGATGAGAGCCCTGATCGTCATCGCGACGATGACCGCGAAGATCGGGACCCGAGGCTTTCGCAAGAAGCTCGGCAAGCCCGGTGGCTTCGCCAACGAAGCCGTCGCGCGAACGTTCATCGCCGACGTCCACACCCGCATCCGGGGCCACCTGACATGATGCACGATCCCCTGCTCGGCCCGCTCGGCGAACCCTGGGCCGCGTGTGATCGCTTCAGATGGCTCGGTGCCATCTCAGCTCGCTCCGAGTCCCACGCCGAGGTCGCGTTCGAGGATGCGCTCACGCCCATCGCCGCCTCGGCACGGATCGCGCCTTCGCGCACGCTCCGTGAGATGCTTGACGGGCAGCCTCCACCGGTCTGGTGGACGTCAGTCCGCCGCTTGGTGCCGAGCGACGCCGGGCTCGACACTCGGGGTCTCCTGAAGTTGCTCGACGCGGTGGATGTGTCCCACATCACCCACCTCGATCTGGACGCGCCATCTCTCGACGGGCGGGCGCTGGTCGCCGCCACCCGGGCAATGCCCGCGCTGGAGACACTCTTCGTCAGCCGCCTCGACTGGGATGGGTTCGACGCCTCCGCCGTGAGCGGCGGGGTGTCGACGCTCGCGCTGAACGCACCACCCGAAGCCCCGCTGAGCCGGCTGCTGGCGTCGGCATTGGGTGAATCGCTTCGCTGGCTCTCGGTGCGCCCGCGAAGCGGCGGGGTCGAGCGATGGTGGACCGGGATGGGCTCGCTGTCCGGCTTGGCAATTCACGGGGGGGTGGGTGTCGCCGAACTGCTCGCGGATGGGCTGCCGGCCTCCCTCGAAGCACTCACCGTAGCCGGGGCATCCGGACCGGACGTCGGCCGCCAAGTCGCCCGAGCCGTGCGCTCGGCGCTGGGCGCCCTGAACCTGTCGCGCACCCCTCTCTCACGGGACGACGCCCGGGCGCTGGGCGACACACCGTGGTTCGGCGACTTGCACGAGTTGCGTCTTTCCCATACCCGACTCGACAGAGCGTCGGCGCGCGCGCTCGCGGAGAAGGCGAGCACGGTGCGCGCGCTCGAGTTGGCACACACGCCCGTCGAAGTCCGGAGCCTGCGCGATCTGCCTTCGCTGGTCTCGCTGGACGTGAGCCACTCTCCTCACATCGACGATGGTCTCGCCACGGTCGTCACGCAGAACCCCGATCTGGAGGTGCTGATCGCCTCCGGGTGCGCGCTCACCGACGAGGGTCTGAAGGCGATGCCATCTCAATCTTCGATCGCACGCCTACTCGTCGATCGCACATCGGTGACCGGGCGTGGACTGAGCCACGTCTTGAGCGGTCACTTCCCATCGATCGCGACCCTCGACGCTTCCGGCTGCACGCTGGGAGAGGTCCCATCGCCGGGGTCGGATCGATGCGCATCGCTCGAACACCTCTGGTTGGAAGACATCCGCTGCCACCCGCTTCAGCCGCACGAGTTCTTCGACCCCGAACGGATGCCCGCGCTCGTCTCGCTGCGATGGGGCGACCGGCTCGCCACGCGGTCGATCGCGGAGGGCCTCGCGCGATTGGGATCGCGGTGCCCGATCCGGGAGTTGAGGCTCGGGGCGAGCATCTACTGGGCAGGCAGCGATCTGGCAGAGATCGTGAGCCAGGCGAGCAGTACACTGGTCCGCTTGCAGATCACGGACTGGGGCGGCGGTGAGGCGGCGTTCTTCGACGCGCTGGCCACGGCCGAGACACCCGCGCTGAGTGAGGTCGATCTGCGGACCGTACCGACGTCGACGCGCGCTGTCGCAGCGCTGCTGTCCGACGAGGCGCCAGCGCGGCCATGGCTCCACCGTTTGTGGCTCGGCCCCGCATCGATGGACGCGGTCAGAGCTGTGGCTCGAAGCTCTCGCCTGGGGGCGCTCGACGAGATCATCATCACCCCCGGCGAGTCGTTGGACGTCGACGCGGCTCAGGACCATCTCGCTCACGCACCTCACGCGCGCCCGGAGTCGTACCTGGGGATCGAGTAGGCAGGTGGGTGCCCGGCTGGGGCACACACCACCCCCTCACCACAGCTCGGCGATCTTCGCCCCCGGGTAGTAGTGCCGCAGGATGGCCGCCACGTCCCGCCCGGCGCGGGCGAGCCCCATCGCGCCGTGCTGGCACATGCCCACCCCGTGACCGAAGCCCCCGCCGCGGAACGTCCAGCTCTCCGGCTCACCGTCGGGGGTACCTCCGGTGCGCGAGGCGACCCACAGCCCGCTCTTCAGCCCGCCGAGCAGCCGCCGGTTGAGCGACGCGCCCCGGGCCCGGTAGCGGCCGTCGCGGCCGATGTACTCGGCGACGAGCACCCGCCCGCTGCGGCCGCGCTCGACGGCGCGGATGGTGTGCACCGGGCCGATGGCCGACTTCTTGTTCACCCGCTCGCTGATCTGGCGGCCGGTGCGGGTGACGGTCCAGCGGAAGACCTTCGATCGGCGGGCGGTGGGCGCGCACCAGGTCTTGGGCGGGTGGTCGATGAAGTGGGCGACGTTGGCCTCGGTGGGGGCGTGGCGCACCGCGGCGCCGTCGCCGACGCCGGGCATGGTCGCGTCGCGGGCGCCGCCCCACATGGCGTGCCACGCCTCGGTGTGGCCTCCGCACGCCGAGTGGTAGACGGTGTCGGTGAAGCGGCCGTCGTCGACGAGCAGCTTGCCCCGGGTGGCGCGCACGGCGGCGGTGGTGGTCTCGGTGGCGGCGCCGGCGCCGGTGTAGCTCTGGCAGTGGGGTTCGGCGCAGAGCTGGTACGGCTCGCCCCGGTGACGCACGCCGATCTTGGACATCAGCATGCCCCGGGCGGTGATCGCCTGGGCTTCGAGCGCGGCCCGGGGCGCGTTGGGGAAGATCTCGGACGGCACGACGCCCTCGATGAGCGTCTCGGCGGGCACGAGGTTGACGATGGTCAGCCGGCGGTCGGTGCCGACGAGCGCGAAGAGCTTGCCCTTGTAGCGCCGGGTGCCCTTGCCGTGGCGGGGCCAGCGCACGTCGGTGAGCGCGATCTCGCCGTCGGGTTCGAGCGGATCGAGCGAGAGCAGATCCCGGGCGCGCACGACGACGCCGTCGGTGCTGCGGGCGACGATCCAGCCGCCGGGGCGCTGGAGGTACTCGTCGTAGACGGTGCCCATGATGCGGGCCCGGCCGGCGAGTTGGCGGGCCTTCTTGCGGGCGAGGGTGCGGTTGGGGGCGGGGCTGATGGCGATGGTGACGGCCCGGGTGTCGAGGGTCTGGCCGCCGAGGCCGAGCAGGGTGCCCGATTCGAAGACGGCGACCTCGTGCCCCATGCCCCGCCAGCGGGCGTGGGCGGTGGCGACCCGCTCGAGATCGCGGCCCGAGAAGCGCTCGGCGACGACCCACGATCGGGTCTGCCCGCGGTGGGGCGCGTCGAGGTGGAGGGTCCAGCGGGTGCCGGGCGGGGCGATGACGCGGCTGCCCGGGTCGTCGGCCGGGGCCAGCGCGATGGCGGTGGCCGCCTCGAGGGTCAGCCCGCGCCGGCCTTCGAGCAGGCGCACCGTGATGAGCGGCTCCCCGTCGCGGGCGAAGAGGACCTGATCGGCGTAGAGCATCTCGAGGCGGGTGACCGTCGAGACGTCGGGCGGGCCCACTCCGGTCGCGTCGGCCGGTCCGGTGGCGAGCGCGAGCAACGAGCCGAGGGTGAGCCCCCCGAGCGAGATCCGGGCCGCGCGGCGCAGTGCGTGGTCGTTCATGGGCCCGATGGGGCCATCTATGGCGGGCCAGGAAAACACTGTCCTCCTCCGGACGCTTCCCCCGCGTCCTCCCCGGCGGCCTTCCCCGAACCGCCGTCCACGCGGAGGCCGGTTCAGACCGAGCGTGGACCCCCGAGCATGCACAGTCGGGCGCGCCACGTCCAATCACGGGCAGTGACAGTCTGCGCCCCCCTGGTGCGACGCCGATGGGTGGGGGTACTCTCCTCAACCGACGATCGGCTGTGGAGGTGCGCGTGATTCGGGCGATTGCGAGGCGGGTGTTCCGGGGCCGGACCGCCGTGCTTCTGGCGGCGGGGCTGGCGGCCGGGCCGGGCTGTCGGGGCGGTGGAGATCCCGGCGGGTCTCCGGCGGAGGGCGAGGCGAGGGCGCCGGCCCCCGAGAGCTCTCTGGAGCGCGATCTGCGGGCGCTGGCCGAGGCGTTGGAGAAGGCGCCGACGGTCGACCGGCTGCGGGCGGACTTCGTCGCCGAGCTGCCGAAGCCCGAGGCGTCCGACGCCGAGGCCTTGCGCGCCCGGGCGACCGATCCCGAGGCCGACGCGGCGGCCCGCACCGCGGCCCGGATCGCCCTGGGCGCGCTGGCCGACGCCGAGCGCACTCAGGCGCTGCGCCACTGGATGAACGAGGCGATCAAGCTGCTGCCCGCGGGGGCCCGCGGCTCGAGCGCCGAGGTCGTCCGCCTGCTGACCACGTTGCACGCGCCGCTGGCCGAGGCCCGAGGTCGACTGCCCGCCGCGCTCACAGCGGCGCTGCCCCCGGCGAGCCCCGGCGAGCGCATGGCCTGGACCCGTTCGATGGCCGAGCTGCCCGCCGCGCAGCCCGAGGCGGGTGACGCGCCGCTCTTGATGCGGCTGGCGCTGTTCGCCCACGCGGCGTCCCCCCGCCTGGCGTGGGTGATGATGGCGCCGATCGATGCGCCGGCGGTGACCGAGGCGCTGGCGACGATGCCCCGGAGCGACATGGGCGATCCAGAGGGGTTGAGCCTGACGTGGTGGGCGCTGGCGCTGCACGCGACGACGCCCGGTGGTCGGGCCCGCCTGCGCGCGCTGACCGGCGCGGCGGGCCGGACCGGTGATCGGGCGACCGCCGTGCTCACCTGGCTGGGGGACGACGCCGTGCGGGGGGCGGCGGCGAAGTTGATCGATCGGCTCGCCGAGCAGACCGACGACGCGCTGGACTTCGATCGGCGCACGTTCGTCGAGGGCGCCGGCCGGCTGGCCGAGGGGGAGGACGCGGAGGGGGTCCTGGCGACGGCGCTGGCCCGCTACGGGGGGTCGCACGCGCCGCTGGCTCGACGGGCGCGGGTGCTCGCCGGCGCCGCCGGGGTGGCGGCCGATCGGGACGCGCTGTTCGAAGCGGTGACCGCCGATCCGGTCGACCCCCGGGCCCGGGGGATGCTGCTGCCGCTGCTTCGAGCGCAGGACGCCGAGCGCGTCGCGGCGCTGCTCGCCCGGGAGCGGTGGGGGTTGAAGGGCTTCTACCACCATGTGCGGATGGTCCAGCAGGCGCCAGCGGAGGTCGTGGCCCCGGTGGTCGCCACGGCGCTGGAGGCCGTCGCCGCCGAGCACCCCAAGCCCCAGACCCGGGAGTGGGCCCTGGGCGCGCTGGCCAAGGCCGGCGGTCCCCTGCCCCGGGTCGTGGTCGAGGCGGCGGCGAAGGGCTCGAAGGCCGGCACCCGCACGCTGGTCATGCGGGCCGACGATCCGTGGGGTGCGCTGTGGACCCGGATCTCGGGCGACGACGACGCCGTCCGGCGGGCGGCGTACGAGGTCCTGATCGCGCCCCGGCTGCTGCCCTTCGACCCGACGCCGGCCCAGGCGGCGCAGATCCTCGGGCAGATCGCCGCCCACCTGACCCACCGCCCGGAGGACCCGTGGCTCTTCTTGCGGGCCACCCGGCGCTATGTCGATCTGGCCGGGGAGGCCCGCACGCCCGCGCTGGAGAAGGCCCTGGTGCGCAGCTTGAGGCCGTATTGCGTGACCACCGGGCCCGACGGCAAGCCATGGTGGGACGCGCTGCTGGCGGTGGCCCGGATGGACCACCCCGACGCGCGGGCGCTGCTTCGGGACGCCGTGAAGTCGGTGCCGACGGCTGGCGGGCGGGCGGTGCTCCGGCAGCGGGTGGGCTTGCCGCCCGATCCGAAGGACGCGCCGCCGACGCCCGAGGCCCAGCCGAAGCGTGGCGGGCACTGGTCGAACCCCGCCGCCCCGGGAGGCGGCCGATGATCGCGGCCGATCCGCCGCCGCTGCCCCCGATGAAGGCCCGGCTGGGTGATCGGGGGCTGTTCCCCGATCTGGAGCCGAAGGTCTACCTCAACCACGCCGCGATCTCCCCGATGTCGACGGCGGCCCGCTCCGGGCTGATGCAGGCGGCCTCGCTCATCGCCCGCGACGGTCTGGGCGCCTTCCGCCCGCTGCTGGCTCAGCGGGGGCGCCTGCGGGCGACGCTGGCGGGGCTCGTCGGGGCCGAATCCGAGGACGTCGCGCTGGTGCTCAATACGAGCGCCGGCTTGACCGCCCTCGCGCTGTGCATGCCCTGGCGACCGGGCGATCGGGTGGTGCTCTTCGAGGGTGAGTTCCCGGCGAACGTGACCCCCTGGCAACAGGCCGTCGCGACGTTCGGGCTCGATCCGGTCTACCTGCCGATCGCCGATCTGGCCCGCCCCGACGGGCCGGACTTCGGCCGGCTCGACGCGGCCCTGGCCGACGGCGCGCGCCTGGTGGCGATCAGCGCGGTGCAGTTCCAGACCGGGCTGCGGACGCCGCTGGGCGAGATCGCGGCCCGGTGCCACGCCCGGGGCGCCGAGCTGGCGGTGGACGCGATCCAGGCGGTGGGCTGCTGCCCGATCGACGTCGAGGCGCTGGGCGTCGACTACCTCGTCTGCGGGGGGCACAAGTGGCTGATGGGGCCCGAGGGCGCCGGCTTCGCCTGGGCCCGCCCGGACAAGGCCGCCGCGCTGGTGCCCCGGACCGCCGGCTGGCTGAGCCACGAGGCGGCGACCGACTTCCTCTTCGAGCCGGGCAAGCTTCGCTATGACAAGCCCATCCAGCGGCGGCTGGGCTTCTTGGAGGGCGGCGCGCAGAACGCCATCGGCTACGCCGCGCTGGAGGGCGCGGTGCAGGCGCTGGTCGAGATCGGGGTCGAGGCGATCTTCGAGCATGTCCAGCGCTGGCACGACGCCGTCGACGGGCCGATGTCGGCCCGGGGCTTCCGCTCGAACCGGGCGCCCGATCGGGCGCGGCGCAGCGGCATCCTCACCTGGCGTCCGCCGGATGATCTGACGGCGGTGCAGCTCGCCGACGCGCTGGAGCGGCGGGGCGTCGCGTGCAGCACGCCCGAGGGCCTGCTGCGCTTCGCGCCCCACTGGCCCAACGCGCTGGAAGAGGCGGAGACGGCGATCGGCGCGGTGGACGAGGCGCTCACCGAGCTGCGGGGCTGAGTCCCCTGCCCGCGGCGCCCGCTACCGGGCCAACGCCTGGTTGAGGATGCGGTAGACCAGCTTCGCCGAGACGAAGTCCGGCCCGCGCAGGCCGTCGATCGGCGCCAGCTCGTTCACGTCGGCGCCGACCATCGTGCCCACCCGGGCGGCGGCCTCGATGATGGGCATCACGTCGTCCCAGAAGAGCCCCCCCGGCTCGGGGGTGCCAGTCGCCGGCATGAGGCTGGCGTCGAGGCCATCCACGTCGAAGGTCAGGTAGAACGGGCGCCCGGCCAGCGGCGCGACGATGGCGTCGACGTCGTAGCGCTTCTTGTCCCGCCCCCAATGGATGCGGATGCGGTCCCGCTGGCTCTCGAGGTACGGGATCTCGGACTTGCTGATGTTGCGGATGCCCACCGAGATCAAGGTGTCGACCTGGGGGTGGTCGAGGACCCGCCGCAGGGCCGACGCGTGGCTGTAGTGCTCGCCGTCGTAGCCGTCTCGCAGATCGGCGTGGGCGTCGAAGTGCAGCACGGCCAGCGACGGGTGGCGGGCGACGAACGGGCGGATGGCCCCGGCGGTGATCGAGTGCTCACCGCCGAGGACGAGGGGGAAGGCCCCCCGCTCGAGCACCCCCTCCACCAGCCCGGCGAGCTGATCGAGGGCGGCCTCGACCGGCTCGGCGACCGTCGGCGCAGCCAGGGTCGCGATGCCGTAGCGCTCGACCGCCTCGCACCACAGCACCTCGTCGAACGTCTCGACCTCGTGGCTGGCGGCGATGATCGCGGCCGGGCCGCGGGCGGTGCCGCCGCCATAGCTGACGGTCGCCTCGAGGCCGAACGGGATCACCACCGCCCGGGCGTCGGCCGGGGCGTGGGCGTCGTCGGACCCGAGGCCGAGGAATCCGTCCTCGGGTCGCATGAAGGTCGGGGGGTGGATCATCGGGATCTCCGGGGGGTGGCCCCACCCGGGGATCGCGCGGGCGGGGCGGCGTCGTTCAGCGGCCGCCGAACAGGCGGGCGTGGGTCCGGCGGGCGCGGCTGCGCCAGGCGCCGCGGTGGTAGACGTCGCTGGCGATGAGGGGCAGCACGCTGGTCGCCTCGGCGTAGACCATCTGCTCCTTGACCGTGTCGACCTTGCCCCAGCTACAGGCCTCCTTGAGCGTCGAGCTGCTGCACGCGCCGTCGCGCACGTCGGCCACGGTGATCTGCACCGCGTAGGCGTGCATGTCGACCTCGCGGCCGAGGATCTCGGCGCACACCACCGTGTCCTGGGCGAAGTTCTTGGGCACCCCGCCGCCGACCATGAACAGCCCGGTGCGCCCGGCGGCCACCTTGATGTCGGTCAGCTCACGGAAGTCGGCGATGCTGTCCAGGGTCATGTGGCGGCCCGGGTTGCGGACCTGGTGCACCACCAGCCCGAAGCCGGCCGAGCAGTCGGTGAACGCCGGGCAGAAGATCGGCACGTCGTGCTCGAAGCAGGTCTGCACGAGGCTGTCGGGCTTCTTGGCGTTGCCCTCGGCCAGCCACCGGCCCATCTCGCGGATGAACTCACGCGAGCTGTACGGCCGGGCGTCGAGTCGATCGGCGATGGCGGCGATGGTGTGGTCGGTCTCCTGCAGCGCCTCTTCGTCGATGTAGGTGTCGTAGATGCGGTCGATGTACATCGCCCGCAGCTCCTGATCGTCGTGCGCATCACCGGCCTGCGGCGCCTGGAAGTGCCGGTGGCCGAGGGCCTCGAAGAAGTCCATGTCGACGATGCTGGCGCCGGTGGACACGATCACGTCGACCATGCCGAAGCGCACCAGATCGCTGTAGAGCTTCATGCAGCCGCCGGCGCTGGTGCTGCCGGCGAGGGTCAGCATCACCGTGCAGTCGGGGTCGCGCAGCATCTCGTCCCAGATGGACGCGGCGCGGGCCACCGTGCGGGCGGTGAAGCTCATGCGACCCATGCCCGCGATGATGGGGCGCGCGTCGAAAGCGGTGATGTCGATGTGCTCGACCGGCCGGTCGAGCAGGGCCGCCTTCTTGGCGGCCAGATCGTCACGCATCATGTCGTCAACTCCCAATGAGCCGCACTGCCGCGGCGGCCGGGCGCTCGCGCGCCACGTACTGGGTGAGGGCCGGCTCGTCTTCGATGATCGCCGGCGCCTCGGTCATGAACCCGTTGAAGCCGGTGCGCAGGGCCATGCCATACGCGCCGAGCATGTCGAACTCGATGTAGTCGCCATCGTCGGTGTCCTGGGGCAACCAGAACGGGCCGGCCATGGCGTCGATGCTGTCACAGGTGGGCCCGTAGAGCCGGAACGGCATCAGGCCGGTGGGCTCGTCGGGCCGATCCACGCGGATGCGCCGCGCGGGGTAGACGAAGCCGGGGCCGCCAGCGTCGAACAGCGCGCCGTAGGTCCCCTCGTTGAGGTAGAGGGCGTCCCCCTTGCGCAGCTCGACCCGGGTGAGGATCGAAGCCGACTCCGCCACCAGCGCCCGGCCGGGCTCGGCCCACAGGTCGCAGGTGTAGGTGATCGGCAGCTCCTCGGCCCACATGCGCTCGATGGCCTCGAAGTACGCGGTGAGCGGCGGCGGCTCCAGCCCCGGATAGCGCGCCGGGAAGCCCCCGCCCACGTCGATCACGTCGGCCACGACGCCCGCCCGCAGGATGAGCTGATGCACCCGCTGCAGCGCGCGGACCCACGCCTGGGGGTGCATCGACTGCGAGCCGACGTGGAAGCAGATGCCGAGCCGGGCCGCCCGATGGCGCACCGCCCGCAGCAGATCCACCGCCTCGAGGCCGTCGACGCCGAACTTGCGCGACAGCGAGAGCATGGCGTCGCTGTTGTCCACCGCGACCCGCACGAAGAGGCCCAGGTCGCGGGCGTTGTCCGTCGCCTCGAGGATCTTGTCGAGCTCGGCGGCGCAGTCGAGCGAGAAGTCGCGCACGCCGTAGTCGAAGTAGGCTCGGCGGATCGCGTGGCGCGACTTGACCGGATGCATGAACGCCATGCGGGCCGAGGGGAACCGCTCGCCGATCAACATCACCTCGTTGAGCGAGGCGACGTCGAACGCGCGGATGCCGCCGACGTACAGGGCGTCGAGGATGACCGGGTCGGGGTTGGCCTTGACCGCATAGAGCGACGTGCCGGGGAACCGGTCGACGAAGAACTCTGCCGCGCGGGTGGCGGCGTGCGGTCGGAGGCAGGCTACCGGAAGTTCGGGCCTCCGGAGGCCGGCGACCTCGACCGCAGATGGGAAACGCTGCATCGCATAACACTCCCCGGGTGGGGTGGACGATACATCCGGAGGCGGTCGGCGCTCCGGGACGAAGTGCGGGGGGGTTTATCCGGCTATTCGACGAGCGAGTAAAGCGGATTTCGATCGAGGGCTGTCTTTTTTCTACAAGCGCCTGGATTCGCTGGAGTTTCGGACGCGTCTTCCGAGCGGTTGCAGGGAGCGTCGGACCCCGCAGCGGGTCGCGTCGGGGATGTGACGCGCGGGGCGAGGCCTGCGCCGACATTGCTTTCGGGCATGGGAGAGCAGTGCGCGGACGTCGACCTCGCCCCGAGTCGTCGACCCCGATTGAAGCATGAGTCATGCCACACCTGCGGAGCGGCTCGGGAGAGAGGGGATGCGGGCTGGAGGCGGCCCGGACAGCGCCCTGGGGTCCATCGACCCCGGGCGACCTGCCCCGCCGGTGGGGCCCATCGACCCCAACCGACATGGCGGCCGCGCGCCGGCGCCGTCAGAGGGTGTTGAGGTACTCGACCAGATCGGCGACCGCGCCCGGCTCGAGCGCGCTGATCTGTCCGTGGTCGCTGCCGCCGCAGTCGGTGGGCGAGAATCGATCGGCGAGCGTGGGCGCGCAGCCGTCGTGCATGAACGGCCCCCGCAGGCCGATACCGCGCAGGGTCGGCGTCTGCAGCGCCAGCCCGGTGCCCACGTCGTGGGTCCCGTCGTCGGCCAGCCGCGCGCCGCCGTGGCAGCTCGCGCAGCCGACGACCGGATCTTCGTAGATCGCCCGGCCCCGCTCGGCGGCGACGGGATCGACGCCCAGATCGCCCTGGGGCAGCGGCACGCTGTCGATCCAGCGCAGCCACGCCTCGGCCAGCGGGCGGGTGACCATCGGGCCGCTCATGCGCCGGGCGAAGACCTCACCGGCGAGCACCGCGAAGTCCGACATGTCGCCCTCCCAGTGGAACGGCTCGGTGCCGGCGATGCCCCCTCGCAGCTCCTGGGTGCGCCGGGCGCCGGTGTCGCTGAAGACCCAGGTGTGCCCGTCATCACCGCCCTCGGGGTGACAGCTCGCGCAGGCGATGCCGCCGCCGCCGTCGACGTGGAACAGGTCGTGGCCGCTGTCGAAGACCGAGATCCCGCCGAGGTCGATGCGCGCCCCGTCGGGGCCGGCCAGGATCGCCGGCTCGCGGGAGAAGGCCCAGGTGTCGCCGCCCCGATCCACGTCCACCGCCACGTACTGCAGGGCGCCCTCGTCGTCGCCGACGGCCGCCGTCGTCTCGGCCTCGCGGCAGCTGTCGAAGCGACCCTGATCACTGACGACCGCGGTGGGCCGCAGCGTGCGGTTGCCCGGGGCGGCCAGGTGGAAGACGTCGCCGCCGACGGGCACCGCGTCCACCGCGAGCACCGCGCCCTGCGCCTCGCCGGCCACGACCCCCGACGACGAGTCGACCGTGCTCAGACCGGTGCGGGCGATGGGCGGCGTGCAGCCGCCGCCCCCGCCGTAGCCGCCCGGCGAGCGGGTCCCGACCGTCTGGTCGGTGGCGATGACGTGCACCATGAGCGCGCCGCCGTCGGGCATCGCCCGCATCCGCCAGCCGCTGGTCGCGCCCGCCGAGTGGAAGTCGAGCGCGCTGGCCGCGCTGCCGAGCGTGTAGACATCGGGCGTCGCGTCGAAGTCGCCGAGGTGCAGCACCGACGCCGAGCGGAAGCGGCTGACCCACAGCGTGCCGTCGGCCCGGTCGAAGGCCACGTCGCGCAGGTCGGTCCGCAGCCAGCGCTCGGCGACGAGCCGCCCGTCGACCCCCAGCTTCATGAGCCGCCCGCCGAGGCAGGCGACGACGAGCTGGCCGTCGGGATCGGCGTCCAACCCGCGGGGCGAGGGGCAGACCGACCAGGTCTCGGTCAGCGCGCCGTCGCCGAGGTCGAGCACCGCGATGCCCCCCGCGTCGCGCAGGGCGACGAAGGCCCGATCGCCGTGCACCGCGATCCGCCCGGGGGTGCCGTCGACCGCGTGGGTCGCGACCACCCGCTCGTCGGTCAGGTCGACGACGATCACCCGCCGCCGATCGGCGTCGCTGACGACGGCCCGGTCGGCGGCGATGGCGAGGGTGCTGGCCCCGATGGGCGGCGGCGGGATCTCGGCGGTCGAGACCGGCGGGAGCTGGCGGCGCTCGATGCCGTCGAAGGGGTTGTCGACCTCGCCCGGTGTCGGGGGATCGAAGACGCTCTCCGCGGGTTCGCCGCAGCCGGTGAGGGCCAGGGCGGCGGCCAGCGTCGCGAGGGTGAGGGAGATGGGTGACGGGCCGAAGGCACGTCCGGATGCGATGGGGGAAGGCATATGCGACCTCTCGGTCAGTCGTAGACGCTCGACGATAGTCACAGACTCGACAGAAAAGCAATCAGATCGCGGACCTCGGCGGCAGTGGGCGGCTCCTCGGCGCCGGGGGCGAACGGTCCGTGGCGCAGATCACCGCCGCAGCGGCCCGAAGGGTCGAACCGGCCGCCGATGTCGCCGGCGCACCCGTCGTGCATCAGCCGCCCCCGCAGGTGCAGGGCCCGCAGGCTCGGGGTCTGGAAGCGACCGCCGGTCCCGACGTCGTGGATGACACCGTCGGTGAACCGATCACCGAGATGACACGCGTCGCATCCCAGATCCAGGAACACGTCCTCTCCGGCGCGCACGGCCCCCGGGGCGGCCTCGGAGCGGAAGTCGGGCGTCGGGATGCTCGCGAGCCATGCGCGGAACCGCTCGGCCCGGCCCTGCGCCAGCCGCGCCCCGCCCATGCGCTGCACATGCACCGCCTCGACGAGCGCGGGGAAGTCCTCGAGGTCGCCCTCCCAGTGATAGGGCGCCCGGGCGCCCGCCCCGCCGTAGAGCGGCTGGGTGCGGCGGGGGCCGACGCCCCCCAGGTTCCAGACGTGACCGTCGTCCCCGCCCTCGGGATGGCAGTTGGCGCAGGTCACGCCGCCGCCGGGGTCGACGTGGAACGCGGCGTGGCCGTCATCGAGCACCGGGCGGCCGTCGATCGGCACCCGTTCGACCCGTGGGTCCGGCCCGGCCGCCGGGCTCGGGTCGACGAGCATCAGCCCTCGCTCGCGGTCGTAATACAGCAGCAGCTCCCCGGCGGCGGCGACCGCGACCGGGCGGAACCGGCCCCCGCCGCCGGCCCGCACCCGCAGGCAGGCGATGGCCGGGCGGGCGTCGATCTCGGCGAGCGACAGCCAGCGCAGCGGGCGCTCGGCGTCGTCGACGGCGGGGTTGCGGAAGGGATCGTAGAAGTCGAACTCACCGGGCGTCGCCAGGCCGACCCACGCGTCGGTGGCGACGACGTCCACCACCAGCGCCGAGCCGCCGATGGCGTGGCTGCTGATCAGCGCCGCCCGCTCCGCTGGGATACGGTCCGTGACATCCGCGTCGAAGATGGTCAACGCGGGCACCACCAGGCCGTCGTCGCAGCTCGGCATCGGCCGCCCGTAGAGGTCCGGCCCGGGGCTCTCGCGATGCCATTGGTGCAGCAATGCCACCCGCCCGTCGGCCATCCGCCTCAATCGCCACCCGACACGCCCCTGCCATTCGATGCCACCCCGGACCCGCCGGGGCCGCGGCAGCCGGTGCTGCTGCTCGCCGTCGAGCACGATGATCTCGGCGTCCCGCAGCCGGCTGACCCAGAGCCGTCGCCCGACCACCAGGACGTCCCGCAGGTCGGGGGGCAGCCAGCGGATCTGGCGGATGGTGAGGTTCTCGAGGTCGAGGTCGAGCAGCGCGCCGCCGAGGCAGGCCACGTACCCCGTGGTGCCCTCGATGGCCAACCCCCGCGGCGTCGGACAGACCTCGACGCGCCCGACGAGCGTGCCGTCAGCGAGGTCGTAGGCGACCACCGCGCCGGGGGTCGTGACGTAGGCCAGGCCGCCGGAGAGGACGACCCGCCCGGGCGCCCGCAGCGGGTGCTCGCGGACGATGCTCAGCGCGGCGAGGTCGACGACGACGACGCGGTCCCGGTCGGCGTCGGCGACGACCGCCCGGTTCGCCTCGAGGTTCACCTCCAGCCCGCCCCCCGCGATGGGCGGGGGTGGGGTCATCGCCCGGTGCACGTCGCCCGCGTCGGCGTCCCCCGAGCCGGCGTCGGCCGGGTGATGCTCGAAGTCTTCGCCGGGCAGTTCGACGCTGCACCCGACAGCGAACCACAGCAGCCATGGAGCCAGCTGCTTCAACTGGATTCCCCCCTACGGGCGCCTGCCGGCGGGCCCGGATCATTCTCCCGCCCGGTCTCACCGTCGATCAACCGACAACCAACCGCCATTTCCGCACCTCCCGGCCGCAGATCCCCCGCCGCCCCGGCCTCGGCCCGCGGGTGCGGCTCGCGCCGACGGGCGCGCTGGGCTAAAGTACCGCTGGACGTCGGACTCTCCACTCTCCGACGATGGGGTCGTGATCCGACTCGGACCACTCGAATTGACCGACCGCATCGGTGCCGGCGCCATGGGCGTCGTCTGGCGCGCGCGGCATCGTATCCGGGACGTCGAGGTCGCCGTCAAGGTGCTCCGCCCCACGAAGGACCCCAAACGGCAGGCGCACGCGTTCAAAGCCGAGGTCCGGGCGATGGCCCGCCTCGACCACCCGGCGATCACCTACGTGCACGAGGCGGGCTTCACCCCCCCGGGCACCACCGAGCGCTCGGGCGGGGTGATCGCCGACGGGGCCCCGTTCCTGGTCATGGAGCTGCTCGAGGGCCCCTCCCTCCAGCGCTTCCGGGGCCGCATGCCCTGGCCCCAACTGCGGGCGGTGCTGCTCGGCCTGCTCGACGCCCTGGGCCACGCCCACGCCCGGGGGGTGCTGCACCTCGACCTCAAGCCGGCCAACATCATCGCCGATCCGGTGCGCTGGACGGTGAAGCTGACCGACTTCGGGCTGGCCCGGCTGCGGGACGACGAGGGCGACGACGAGCGGCTGACCGGCACCCCGGCCTTCATGGCCCCCGAGCAGGTGCAGGGGCGCGGGCGCAGCATGGGACCGTGGACCGATCTCTACGCCGTCGGCTGCCTCGCGTGGTGCCTCGCCTCGGGCAAGTCGCCCTTCGCCCGGCGGTCGGTGCACGAGACGCTGCTGGCCCAACTCGGCGACGATCCGCCGCCGCTCGCCGCCCGCCACCCGATGCCCGACGGCTTCGCCCCGTGGATCGAGCGGCTGCTCGGCAAGTCCCATCGGGCGCGCTTCCGGCACACCGCCGACGCCGCGTGGGCCCTCTCCCGGCTCGATACGCCGCCCGACCCCCCGGGGCCGCTGACCCTGCCGCCGAGCGGGCTCGACGATCCCGGCTCGTCGCCAGCCGAGGCCGAGTCGACCCTGGTCGAGCCGGTCATCGCGGGGCACGTCACCGCGCGGCTGCCCGAAGACCCCTCCCCCGACGCCCGCGCGCCGCTGCCCCCCGAGCCGCCGGGCAGCCGGGGCCAGCGCAAGCGGCTGGGGGTGGGCCTCTTCGATCTGCGCCCGCTGCCGCTGGTGGGCCGCGAGGCCGAGCGGGCGACGCTGTGGCGGGCGCTCGAGGCCTGCCATCGCACCCGGCGGGGGCAGGTGGCGGTCATCAGCGGGCGCCACGGGGCGGGCAAGAGCCGCCTGGTCGACTGGCTGGGCGTCTCGGCGGCCGAGGTCGGCGGGGCGGTGCTGCTGCGGGCCTCGCACAGCGCCGAGCCGGGCACCGGGCTGGGGCTGGGGCCGATGTTCGCCCGGGCGCTGCGCTGCGAGGGGCTGTCGATGGACGCCCTGCCGATGCACCTGCTGCAATACCTCGGCGCCGGCGCGGCGGGCGACACCCTCGACTGGCGGCTGTGGTCCGACCTCATCGGCGGGGTGCCGATGCCCCGCGCCGGCCGCCACAGCGCGGCGCTGGGGCTCGTCCGGGCGCTGACCCGCGAGCGGCCGGTCATCCTGTGGATCGACGACGCCCAGTGGGCCCCCGAGAGCCTGGCCTTCGCCGAGAAGCTGCTGGAGAACCCCGAGGCCGAGCTGCCGGTGCTGGTGGTCTGCGCGGTCACCGACGACGAGGCCGACATCCACCCCGAGGCGGCGACCCGGCTGGGCCGGCTGGCGCTGACGGGCACCGCCATCGGCCTCGAGCCGCTGCTCGCCGAGGACATGCTGGCGCTCATCCGGGCCATGGCCGAGCTGGACGAGCCGACGGTGATGCAGATCGCCGAGCGCACCGCCGGGCACCCGCAGTTCGCGGTGCAGCTCATGCGCCACTGGGTCTCGCAGGGGCTGCTGGTGGCCACGCCGCGGGGGGTCGAGCTGCGGCCCGGCGCGCGTATCGAGGTGCCGGCCGACCTCCAGATCGTGTGGCGCGAGCGGCTGGTGCGGGTGCTCGCCGATCGCTCCGGGGCCGAGCTGCGCGCGCTCGAGCTGGCCGCGACGCTGGGGCTCGAGGTGGACGACACCGAGTGGGCCCACGTCTGCGCGATGGCCGACGCCGACCCGTCCCCCGACCTGCTCTCGGCGCTGCTCGACGCCCGCCTCGCCCGCCGGGCCGACGGCGCCGACCGGTGGTCGTTCGCCAGCGCGCCGTTCCGGGAGACCATCCTGGCCCAGGCCCGCGCCGCGGGGCGGCTGCCCGACCACCACCGATGGTGCGCCGAGCACCTCGACGCCCAGCTCATGCACGCCGAGCGGGCCGGCCGCCACTGGATGGAAGCCGGCGAGCCGGCCCCCGCGATCCGGGCGTTCGGGCTGGCCTTCGAGCAGAGCGCCGACGCCGGCGACCTGCTGCGGGCGAGCTGGCTGCTCGACGCCCAATCCCGGGCGCTCGACGAGGCGGGCTACACCGACGACGACCCCCGCCGGGCGCGCTACCTCATCCACCGCTCGCGGCTGCTGCGCTCCAGCGGATCGGCCGACAAGGCCGAGCTCGACGCCCGCTCGGCGCGGGCGCTGGCCGAGGAGCACGACTGGAGCGACCTGCGGCTCGACGCGCTGGAGCAGCTCGGCACGGCCCAGTGCGAGGCGGGCGAGCTGCAAGCCGGGGTGCTGACGCTCGAAGCCGCGCTGCGCAGCCCCGAACCGCGGCCCGACCCGTGGCGCCGCATGCGCCTGGGGCTGGCGTTCGCCCGCGCCAGCCTTCAGCTCGGAGACAGCAGCCGGGCCCGCAGCGCCGCCCGGGGCACCTTCCGGCTGGCCGACCAGATGCAGTCCGACGCCTACGCCGCCAAGGCGCAGCTCATCCTGGCCGCGCTGGCCCGGGACGACGCCGCCCGCAGCGCGGCGCTGGACGAGGCCGAGTCCCGCTTCGCCCGCTCGAACCACCGCACCGGGCTGGCCGAGGTGCGCACCCGGCGGGGCGACCTGGCCCGGGCCGGCGGCGACTTCGGCGAGGCCGAGGCCCACTACCGCATCGCCGCCGATCTGTACCGCCGCATGGGCAGCGCCCGCCTCGCCGAGCCGGCCCTGGCGCTGGGGCTGCTGATGCTCGATCAGGGGCTGCTGCCCGAGGCGCGGCGGGCGCTGGGCGAGGCCCGTAAGATCATCGAGGCCCACGCCACCCGCAAGCTCCTGGGGCCGGTCAGCCTGCTCTCGGCCGCGGTCGCCGCCGAGCTGGGCGAGTGGAGCGCGTGCGAGCTGCGGCTGGAGGAGGCCCGGCGCAACCTGCTGCGCAGCGAGCTGGTCAGCGCCGACGTGGCCCGCTGGGCCGAGCGCATCGCCGCCCGGGCCATCGCCGCCGAGCGCATGACCCTGGCCGCCCGGGCGCTCGACATCGCGATGATCCAGCACCGCGGCTCGGGCGACGAGGCCGGGCTCAACCGGCTGCAGGACGTCACCCGCGAGCTGTCCAAGCCCCCCGGAACGGCCCCGCCGCCGGGCGACTGACCCCCGCCGGCCCGCCCGCTCTCGACTCGGGCGTCGATTTCGCTTCACAACCGACCGGCAGGTCGGTTAACAGCAGGCCCGACACCGAGACACCCCCGGAGGCGTTCGATGGACCGGTCCCTGCTGCCTGCCCTGCTCGCGCTGCTGGTCGGGTGTACGCCCACCGAAGAGGCCGCCGAAGACATCGACGCCGCGCTGCGGGGCGACTTCGGCTCGACGGTGGACGCCGGGCCGGGGCTGGACGGCACGCTGAGCGGGGACGCGACCGCCACCCCGGACCCCGAGCCCGACGCGACCCTCCAGCCCGAGCCCGAGCCAGACGCCGCCCCCGAGCCCGACGCCGCCCCCGAGCCCGACGCCGCCCCCGAGCCAGACGCCGCCCCCGAGCCCGACGCCGCCCCCGAGCCCGACGCCGATCCCGAGCCGAGTCCGCCCGACGGGCCGGGCGCCCTGGACTACGAGACCGCCGCCGTCGACGTGGATCTGGGCCCCCGCGACGGCCTGCCCGAGTCGATCCCGGTCACCGTCTACCGCCCCATCGGCCCCGGGCCCTACCCGCTCGTCGTCTTCAGCCATGGCTTCTCGCTGCCGCCCTCGGCCTACACCGACTACGCCGAGCGGCTCGCGAGCCACGGCCTGCTGACCATGATGCCCCGCTACGACGACAGCCCCTTCGCCCCCCGCAGCCACCTCGGCCTCATGCGGGACACCCTCGGCGTCATCGAATGGGCCCTCGGCGAGAGCCCCTGGGCCGACGCGCTCGACCCGGACGCGGTGGGCCTCGTCGGCCACTCCCGAGGCGGCAAGCAGTCGATCCACGCCGCGCTCTTCGACGACCGGGTGCAGGCGGTGCTCGGCCTCGACCCGGTGGACTCGGCGCCCCCGTTCTCCGACCCGGCGCAGAACCCCAGCGTCACGCCCGAGCTGGTGGGCGATCTGCGGATCCCGTCGGCCTTCGTGGGCAGCGGCCGCGGCGGCGAGGGCTTCCAGCCGTGCGCCCCGGTCGCCGACAACTACGACGCCTACTACGCCGCCGCCCCGGCCCCGACCGCCCGCTACGTCCTCGCCGACGCCGGGCATCAGGACTTCGTCGACACCTGCGCCGCAGGCAGCCGCGAGATTACGTGTACCATCTGTCCGTCCGGCGAGATCGCGGCCGAGGTGCACGCCTTCGGGATCACCTTGACGACGGCGTTCATGGGCCTGCACCTCGCCGGGCGGGACGAGCTCGCGCCCTGGGTCGACGGCGACGCGCTCGCCGGATACCCGTTCGTCGACCGTCAGGCCCGGGAGTAGATGACCGAGCAGAAGCCCGAGGCGCCCGCCCGCACGACCACCCGCCGCCGGCTGATCGGGGTCGCCATCGGGCTGGTCGTCGTCATCCTCGCCTGGGGGGGCTACGACCTGTACCGGGCGCAGTCGATCTGGCCCGAGACGATGCCTCCGCTCGAGCTGCCCCCGCCGGCCATCCCGGTGCACCCCGAGGCCCTGACCCGGCTGGACGGGCTGATCGACGCCGCCGGCGACCTCGACGCCGACCACCACGCCCGGGTGATGCTGCTCGAAGCCTCGGGGCTGCCCGACCCCCCGAGCTGGCCCCCCGATCCACCCGAACCCCACGCCGCCCTCGACCGGCTCCTCGCGACCGGCGGGGTGGCGATCGAGCCCGAGACCCTGGGCGACAGCCCGGCGCGGGACCTGCTGCCGTTGATCCACGTCGACGCCCTGCGCCGGATCCGGGCGGCGAAGCGCGCCGCCGCCGGCGACCTGGAGGGCGCGTGGCGGGACGTCGTCGACACCTGGACCCTGGGCCACCGGCTGGCCCACTCCGGAGGGCAGCTCATCGCGACGATGATCGGGCTGGCGATCGAGCGAGGCGCGCTGGATACCGCCGGGCGCCTGCTCGACGCCGGCCGGTGGAGCCCCGGCGCCTCGGCCCTGGCCACCGCGCTCGACGCCGCCGCCGAGCGCCCCTCGCCGCTGGTCGCCGCGCTCACCGGCGAGTGCCTCTCGATCGACGCGATGCTGGTCCGCATCGGCCAGACCTCCGCCGAGAGCATCGACGAGATGGCCCCCGGCGACGGCGAGCTGACGCCGGCCCCCCCGGGGATCGAGACCGCCGACGACACCTGGCTCTACGACAGCCACAAGACCCGGGCCTACGCCCGCACCCGCTGCCGGTACACCATCGAGGCCGCCGGTCGGCCCGCGCCGCAGCGCACCCCGCCGCCGCCCGCCGATCTGGGCGAGACCCGGTGGTACGAGGTGGGCCCCATGCTCGACAACCCGATGGGGCGCATCCTGCTGGCCATCGCCCAGCCCGAGTTCCACCGCTTCCTGGCCCGCGCCGACCGCGTCGCCTACAACCGCCGCCGGGTCCGGCTGGCCATCGCCCGGGCCACGTACACCGCCGAGATCGGCCGGCCCCCCACCGCCCTGACCGAGCTGATCCCGCAGCACCTGCCCGCGGCGCCCGCCGATCCGTTCACCGACCAGCCGATGCCCCTCGATCCGCCCCCGGCCCCCGAGGTGGATTGAGGCGTCGCGCAGGTGATATGGGGGGGCTCGATACGACCCGCTGCCCGCCCCGAGGTCCCCGATGACGTCCCGCCCGCTGCCCCTCCTCGTCGAAGCCGCCGTCGTCGGCACGCTGCTCGCCGGCCTCGCCGAGGGCGCGCGGCTGGCCACGTTCGGCGCCGGCGCCGCGCTGGCCGGCCTCGGGCTGTGGGCCCCGCTGCTGCCGGCGGTCTTCGTGGGGCTGGTCGCCGCCGCGCTCATCGCCCGAGCCGCCCCGCTGCGGGCGCTCGCGACCCCCGACGGCCCGGCGTGGTCCGCCGCGGCCCTCATCCTGCTCGGCGGCGCGCTCGCCGGCCTCGGGTTCGGCGCGGGGCGCCTCGCCGGGCGGGCGGTCGCCATCCTCAAAGAGATCACCCTCATCGACCCGGTCCTCGCGGTGGGCACCATCGGCCTCGGCCTGGGGGCGACCGTGCTCGCGCTCATCGTCATCGGCCCCCTCGCCCGCCTGCTCGGCCGCCTCACCCCCGGCCGGCGGATCGCCGTGACGCTCGCGCTCGGCGCCGGCCCCCTGGCGACGGTCCTCGCCCTCGGCGCCCGCCCGCTGCTCCGGGGCAGCTCGTCCTGGCCCGGGGTCCTCGCCGCCATCGCCCTCGGCGGGGCCATCGCCTGGGCCCTGCTCGCCCGCCGGCTGCTGCCCGAGCGCCCGCCGACCCGCCGCCGCTCGGCGATCGCCGTTGGGGCCCTGGCCCTCGTCGGCCTGCTCGGCCTCATCGCCTATGGCAACAGCGTCGACGCCCGGGGCGCGGTGGACGACAGCCGGGGCGTCGCCCGCCCCCTCGCCCGGATGCTGACCACACTCGCCGACCGCGACGGGGACGGGTTCGCCGGCCTCATCGGCGGCGACTGCGACGACGGCGACCCCGAGATCAACCCCCTGGCCATCGACCGCCCGGGCAACGGCGTCGACGAAGACTGCGACGGCGCCGACCGCACCTCCACCGCCCGCGAGGCGGCCCCGGTCACCCACCACCCGGTGCCGCCCGCCCTGCGCGACCGCCCGCTCAACGTCCTGCTCATCAGCGTCGACACCGTGCGCGCCGACCGGATGTCGCTCTACGGCCACGACCGGCCGACCTCCCCCCGCATCGACGCCCTCGGCGCCCAGAGCGTCGTCTTCGAGCGGGCCTACCCCGCCGCCAACCAGACCCGCCACGCGCTGCCCACGATGCACGCCGGCCGGCACATCGACTTCATGCGCACCGACCGCCGCAGCACCTCCGTGCTGTTCGTCGAGGGCAACCACCTGCTCTTCGAGCGCCTGAAGGCCGCCGGGCTGGCCACCGAGGCCCACCTGAGCCACTACTTCAACCACTACCTGCACCTGGGCCTGGGGCAAGGCATCGACCGGGTCGTCGACGTGAAGCAGAAGGTCCGCTCACCGCTCAGCGCGCCGACGATCACCGACAACGCGATCGCCGGCCTCGACCGCCACCGCGGCGAGCGCTGGGCCATGTGGGTGCACTACACCGAACCCCACGCCCCGTATCAGGCCCATGACGGCATCCACTTCGGCGACGACCCGATCGACCGCTACGACGGCGAGATCCTGCGGGTCGACCGGGAGATCGGCCGGCTGCTCGACGCCCTCGACCGCCGGGGGCTGACCGACTCCACGGTGATCGCGATCACCTCGGACCACGGCGAAGAGTTCGGCGAGCACGGCCGCGAGTTCCACGGCAAGCAGCTCTACGAAGAGTCGATCCGGGTGCCCCTGCTCATCGCCGCCCCCGGCCTGCCCCCGGCCCGGATCCCCGAGCCGGTCAGCCAGATCGACCTGGCCCACACCGTCGCCAACCTGCTCGGGCTGCCCCCGGCCCCGGGCTACGGCGCGCTCAGCCTCGTCGACCGCATGCTCGGCGCCCCCGGCGACCCCGAGCGCACCCTCTTCGTCGACTGCATCTGGCACGACGACCGCCCCGCCGAGCGCCAGCTCGCGGTCATCGAGGGGCAGTGGAAGCTCATCTACGACGTGCGCAACGGCCGGGTGCGGCTGTACGACCTCGCCGCCGACCCCGGCGAGACCCGCTCGGTGCACCGCGAGCACGGCGCGCGCACCGCCCGGATGCGGGCCGCCGCCCGGGAGCAGATCACCCGCTACCAGGAGACCACGCTCGAGCAGCTCCTCGAGCGGCGGGTGGCCGACCGCGCGCCGCCGGATCTGCCGGGGCCGAAGCAGGTCATCGCCCCCGGGCTGCGGCTGCACGGGGCCCGCATCGAGCGGGTCAGCCCCCACCTGCCGATGTACGGCGCCCGGGTCTGGCTCGAAGCCGAAGGCGACACCCGCCCGGACTACGTGCTGCGCTTCGAGTGGTTCGACGGCGCCGAGCGCAAGGTCGCCCGGCGGGACGTGCGCCCGCTCGCCGGGCGCTACCCGACCCACCGCTGGCAGGCCGGCGAGGTCGTCGAGGCGGTCATGCGCACCCGCATCCAGCGCGGGCGCCGCCCCTACCGGGTCGACCTCACCGTGCTCGACGGCGACGCCCCGATCACCTCGCCGCTCACCCTCGGCCGCGTCGCCCGCTGACGGGCGCCGTCACAGCTCGGTGCAGTCGGTCTCGCGGGTGACCAGCCGCCAGTTGGTGCCGCTGTCGTCGGTGGGGCTGACGATGAGCACGTCGTAGGCCGAGACGTCGACGTTGTCCAGGTCGTTGCCGTACGACCCCTGGGCCGCGTACCAGTAGGCCACCGGCGCGTCGACCCGGAAGACCGGCTCGGTCGACCACAGGTTGTACAGCCCGTTGTTGGCGGTCACGTCGGTCGCCCACCAGGCGGTCGCCGTCTCGGCGTCGCCCGCGGGGGGCACCTCGCCCGTCGAGAAGATGCGGAAGCTCGCCGGCGAGAACACCGTGCGGATGGGATCGGGCGCCAGCAGCACGTTGCGCCACTCGGTGCGGGCCGAGCCGTTCGCCTCCACCTGATTGAACGCCAGCCGGGCCTGCCCCGAGTCGCGGATCTGGATCGGCGCCCGGGTCGCGACCGGGTGCAGGTGAATCGGATCGGCGGCGTCGTTCGGCCTCAGCCGCTGGAGGGTGAGCTGGAGCGGCAGGAAGCCCTGCTCCGGCTCGCCCGGCTGATCGCCCTCGATGGTCAGCGCGCGCACCGCCCACGCGCCCTCGTCGGCCACCTCGTACCCCAGCAGGATGTCCAGCTCGGCGACCCCGCCGCGGTTGATGGTCGCCCACCCGATCTCGGGGATGTCGAACTGCTCGGCGAGGTACTCCACGTTGCCCAGCCCGCCGACCACCGCGTACACCCGCACGATCTTCTCGGGGCAGACCACCAGGAACTGCTCGCCGGCCGGGTTGGCCGCGATCGAGCGGTGGTTGAGCGTATCGGCGGCGAGCACCTCGCTGCACCCGGGCAGCGGCGCGACCGCCCGGGGCGGCCCCTGCTCCGGCGTGCGGTCGGGGTGCCCCATGAAGACCGCCCAGTCCCCCTCCCCGCCCTCGACGTACTGCCGGGCGACCATCGCCGTCACCCCGCCCGCCGCCAGCAGGAAGCGGGCGTCGACCGCGTCGTTGAAGGTCAGCCGCAGATCACCCGGCGCGTCGTCGAACTGTCGCATCCCGAAGGTGCGCCCCTGCCACTGATAGGTGTCGGCGTAGCGGAACATGACCCGATAGGCGTCGTTGCGCTCCACGTCGCCCGCCACGAAGGCGTAGCGCTGGCGGCCGTCCTCGACGACCGTGGCGATGGGCCGGTCGGTCTCCCACCGATAGTCGACGTCCGAGATGCGATCGCCGGCGCAGCAGCGCCCGTCGTCCCGACTCCCGTCACAGTCCTGATCGAGCCCGTCGCACACCTCGGGCACCGGGATGCAGCCCGGATCGAACTCGATGTCGTAGGCCGGCTGGTTGAGGAAGCGCTGGCGCAGCTCGAAAGTCTGGATGCGGGGGCGCCCGTCCCCCCGGAAGCCGAGGGCCACCAGATACTCGCTGCCCGCCGCGCCCTCGCAGGCCCCCTCGTCGCAGTCGTCGGCCACCGAGCACCGGGCCCCGCCGACCGCGCAGCGCCCGGTGCGGGCCCGATCGGGCAGCGTGCGGCGGGCCATCGCCCGGACCCGATCGAAGGGCCACTCCGAGGTGTCGGTCCAGCTCTGCACGCTGTCCCACGTCGAGCGGGGCCCCACCACCGAAGCCACCAGCCGCCGGGCCTGATCGATCACCCGCCCCCCGACCACCGGCCGCTCGTCGCCGTCATTGGAGAAGGCCGTGCCCGACGACAGCTCGAAGAACGAGATGCGATAGTCCCCGGTGTCCTCGTAGAGCCCGGTCACCCCGATGTTCTGGTCGACCCCGAAGGCATAGATCCGGCTGACCAGCGCCCGCTGCCCGTCCGAGATCAGCCGGCTCTGGTTGCCGCCGGGGCAGACGAACGTACCCGCCGCCTGCCAGTCCGCGTCCCGGATCTGGAGGCACTGCCCGGCGTCGCTGAAGAACAGCACCACCCCCGCCGAGACCGCCGTCGCGTCGTCGGGCATGTCCAGCTCGAAGTCGTCGACCACCCGGGGCTCGACCTCCAGCTCGTTGCTCACCCGCTGCCAGGCCAGCGCGCCTTCGGCGGTGCGGGCGATCACCAGCACCCCGTCGGACGCCGCGGCGAGCAGCGGCGGCCCGAACAGCCCATCCAGCTCGACCCGGGTCTCTTCGGGCAGATCGACCTGGAACAGCGCCACCGGCGCGTCGGCCGCCCCGAACGCGACCCACGGGTAGCCGTCGACCTCCAGGGCGGCCACCCGCTCGGGGCGCACCTCGGGGATCGCCACGACCCGCGGGCCATCGACGATGCGGGCGTCGTCGTCCACCTCGGCCGAGACCACCTGCCCGTCGGCGTCGACCCAGACGAAGAACGTGTCCGACCCCCGCCGGGTGACGGCGACCTGCTCGAACGGCGGCGGCTCGACCACCTCGCCCCCGCCGACGCCCTCGTCGATCGCCATGTCGAAGCCCTCGTCGACCGCCAGATCGAGCCCGCCGGCCCCCCCGGCGCCCACGTCCGCCATGTCGGCCATATCGGGCTCGCCCCCGTCTGACGGGACGCGCCCATCGGGCCCCACGTCGTCCCCTGCGGCGTCGCCGCCCGCGCCGTCCTGCCGACCGCTGTCGCCCACCGCCCCGTCGCGGACCCCGAGGGGATCGGCGGTGCACCCGGCGAAGGCCAGCGCGGCCCACGCCAACCAGACCGCGGCTGCGGCTCCCATGCGGCCCCCGGCGATACGTGTCATGACTGGACTCCATGTGATGACTGTCGGCGACCTTACCCCAGCCCCGATTGCCGAATCACGCCTCACCCACCGCCCGAGACCTCGCCCGGCGATGGTGGTACGGTGCGCTCATGCGAAGCCCCCTGATCACCTCGACCCTCGCCGCCCTGCTCACCGCGTGCGCCGTCGCCCAGTCGCCGCTGCCCGACGCCGGAGACCCCGACCCGCCGCGGGACATGCTGCCCCCGCTCGACCGCGACCCCCGGCCCGATCCCGACCCCGACAGCGGCGCCCCCGACCCCGAGCCCGACGCCGCGCCGGACCCCGAGCCCGACAGCGGCCCCGACCCCGACATGGCCCCCCCGCCGGACCCCGACATGGGCCCCCCGCCGGACCCCGACATGGGCCCCCCGCCGGACCCCGACATGGGCCCCCCGCCGGACCCCGACATGGGCCCCCCGCCCGAGGACCCCTACACCTGGCTGATCATCGTCGACGACACCCAGGTCGACAGCAACGCCGGCACCGCCGGGATCGACCTGTGCGGCGTCGCCGCCGACTGCGACGGCGTGGTCGAGCCCGCCGTGCAGGCCGACTACATCCAGGGCGACGGCCTCGTCTGCGGCCCGGCCGACCCCGACCCGTGCAGCGGCACCGCCCGGGACGACCCCAGCGCCGCGCTCGACATCGGCGCCGCCTGCGAGGCCGGCTCGTCGCCGAGCGACTACGTCTCGCTGGGCCTCTCGGGCCAGATCGGCCTGCGCTTCGAGCGCCCCCTGCCCGGCTGCACGGTGACCGTCTTCGAGTTCGCCGGCCGGGACGACGAGCCCTACGACGCCTACGTCTGCCGCGGCCCGATCCTGAGCGCCGAGGACTGCCTGCTCGACGGCGAGCCGGTGCTGCGCGCGCGCCTCGGCGGCGACGCCAGCGCCGACATCCCCCAGCCGTGACCGCCCCGTTCCGAGTGGCCCCCGGCTTCGAGCCCCGCCACCGGGCCGACGCCGCCGGGCTCTACTGGCAGGCCTTCGGGGCCAAGCTGGGCAAGGTCCTCGGCCCCGAACCCCGGGCGCGGGCCTTCTTCGAGCGGGTGCTCGACCCGAGCCACGCCCACGGCGCGTTCGACCCCGACGGCCGCCTCATCGGCCTCGCCGGCTTCAAGACCGCCGACGGGGCCCTCATCGACGGCGGCTGGGCCGACCTGCGGGCCACCTATGGCCGCCTCGGCGCGCTGTGGCGGGCCCCGCTGCTCGCCCTCGTCGAGCGCCCGGTCGCCCCCGACATCCTGCTCATGGACGGCATCTCGGTCCGGGCCGACGCCCGGGGCCTCGGCGTCGGCAGCGCGCTGCTCGCCGCCATCGTCGACGAGGCCCGCCGCCGCGGCGCGCGGGCGGTGCGGCTCGACGTGGTCGAGCGCAATCACCGGGCCCGGGCCCTCTACGAACGCCGGGGCTTCGAACCGGTCGCCACCGAGAGCGCCGGCCCCCTGCGCCACGTCTTCGGCTTCCGCCGCTCGACCACCATGCTGCGCCCCGTCACGGGTGACACCGCCCCCGCCCCGTGATACGAGCCCCCATGCTCGAAGACACCTGCGACCTCACCCCGCCCGCCACGCTCGCCGCCGGCCGGCCCGTCATCTTCATCGACCGCCGCCGACGCGAGTTCCACGACGTTTTGCAGCCCGGCCGCACCACCAACGTGCGCGGCGACCGCCTGGCCCACGACGACGTCATCGGCCAGCCCGACGGCGCCCGGGTCGAGAGCCCCCGGGGCCGCATCTACCGGGCCTTCGCCGCCACGCTGGTGCAGCACGCGCTGTACATGAAGCGCCACGCGACGATCATCTACCCCAAAGACCTCGCCCCGATGCTCATGTGGGCCGACATCGCCCCCGGGCAGACCGTCGTCGAAGGCGGCTTCGGATCGGGCGCCATGTCGATGGCCCTGCTGCGCACCATCGGCCCCGCCGGCCGGCTGATCACCTACGAGCTGCAAGAGGCCGCGGTCAACGCCGCCCGCAAGAACGTCGAAGCCTTCTTCGGCGGCCCGGTGCCCAACCACGAGGTGCGCCTCGGCGACATCTACGACGGCATCCCCGAGCGGGAGGTCGACCGCGTCGTGCTCGACGTGCCCGAACCGTGGAGCGTCGTGCCCCACGCGGCCAACGCCCTGCGCGACGGGGGCATCCTCACGGCCTACGTGCCCACCACCTTGCAGCTCCAGAAGTTCGCGCTCGCCGTGCGCGAGCACCCCGGGTTCGCCACCACCGAGTGCCTCGAGATCCTGCTGCGCTCGTGGCACGTCACCCGGGAGAGCGTGCGCCCCGACCAGCAGATGGTGGGGCACACCGGCTTCATCGCCTTCAGCCGGCGGGCGGCGCACCCCAACCGGGACGCCATCCCCCAGCCCGAGCCCCAGCCCGATCCCGAGCCCGCCGCCGAACCGACCGGGTGAGCGTCACCCGGGCCCGGCCCGGCGAATCCCAACCCTCGACCCCGAGGAGCACCCGATGCGCGTCATCCTCTGCAACTGCCCCGCTGGCGACAGCGCCGCGACGCTCGCCCGGACCCTGGTCGACGCCGGCCTCGCCGCCTGCGTCAACGTGATCCCCGGCGTGAAGAGCATCTACCGCTGGCAGGGCGAGGTCGTCGAAGACGGCGAGAACACCCTGCTGATCAAGGCCGCCGCCGAGAACCTGCCCGCGCTGCGCAAAGCCCTCGTCGACCGCCACCCGTACGAGGTGCCCGAGTTCGTGGTGCTCGACGTCGACGTCGACGCCAGCTACGCCCCCTACGTCGACTGGGTCCGCGCCGCGCAACCCTGACCCCGACCCTGGGAGGATCCCACCCATGGATCACATCGATCACGTCGCCATCCAGGTCGAAGACATCGACCGCGCGGTGAAGTGGTACACCGACCGCTTCGACTGCGAGGTCGACTACAAAGACAAGACCTGGGCCTTCATCCACTTCGCCAACGTGGCCCTCGCGCTCGTCAAGCCCGACGAGCACCCGGCCCACGTCGCCGTGCGCACCGCCGACGCCGGCCCCGACGCCGCAACCCATCGGGACGGCACCCGCTCGGTCTACCTCACCGACAGCGAAGGCAACCGGGTCGAGCTGCTCGAGCGCCCCCCAGGCAGCCTCTGACAGCGCGCCCCGGGCGAGGGCCTTCACCCGGCCCGCCGCCCGTGCCAAGATGCGCGCGAAGACCCCAGCCGAGGTTCCACCGTGCGCATCCTGGCCACCCTGCTCATGCTGGCCCTCGTCGGCCTCTTCATCTACAGCCTCGTGTGGGCCTACGCCGACGCCGAGGCCCGGGGCAAGCCGGGCTGGCTGGTCGTGCTGCTCCTGGTGCTGCTCGCGTGGCCCGGCAGCCTCGTCCTGTGGCTGCTCATCCGCCCCGAAGACGCCCTGCCCGCCCGCAAGCCGCGCCGGCTCTGACCCCCGGCGCCCGCGTCACTCGGCGTCGACCATCGGGCCGCCGTCATCCGCGCGGTCGCCGTCGACCCCGTCGCAGTTCTGATCGATGTCATCGCCCACGGGATCCTCGGCCCAGGGGTGCACGTCGGGATCGCTGTCATCGCAGTCGTAGTTGTACAGACACGCGGCCGTGCTCGCCTCGCTGTAGTAGCCGTCCCCGTCGGCGTCGATCGCCGTGCCCTGGTCATCACACGAACAGCAGCGCAGCCCGAAGAGCAGCGGCGGCGTCAGCAGCCAGACCCGCAGGGTCGGCGACAGCCGCAGCGGGGCGAGCAGGCGGGGGCGGGCGAGCGCGGTCATGGCACCTCCGAAGCACGGACACCCCGACAGAGGCGCGCCCGCCCGAACCGTCACGCCTCCCAGTCGATCGGCGCCACCCGGATCTCGACCAGCCCCACCGGATAGTCGATCCCGAAGGCGTCGAGCGCCTCGGGGTGCACCTCGCCGATGTAGCCCTCGAGCGGCCCCGCGGTGAACCGAGCGACCCGCCCCTCGACGAAGCTGGGGTGCGCCACCGCCGCGTAGACCCCCTCGTGCCCCAGCTCGAAGCACAAGGCGTCCAGCACCGAGCGCACCGCCGCGAACCCGGCCTCGGGCCCCACCTCGGCGAAGCACAGCCGGCGCTCCTCGGCTACCCCGAACTGCGCCGTCGGATCACCCTCATCGGCCAGCCGCACGCAGTTGTCCAGCTCGAACAGCCGCACCGGCATCGGCCGCCGCCGGTTGTGATGCAGGGCGTTCATCACCCCGCCCATCAGGTGACTGCGCACCACCGTCAGCGCCTTGAGCTTCGGGTTGGCCACCCGCACATAGTCATCGGGCACCGGCAGCCGCAGCTTGGTGAAGTGATCGGCCTCGGTCGTCATCGGCAACGACATGATCTCGGTGAAGCCCAGCCCGAACATCACCATGCGCGCCGCGCCGCTGACCTCCTCCTCGGGGCGGGCCTTGCCCACCGTCATCGTCGGGACCAGCGCCGGCTCGATGTTCTCGTAGCCGAAGCCGATGGCCAGATCCTCCAGCAGATCGACCGGGTGGCGGATGTCGCCCCGGAACGCCGGATACACCACCTCGAACCGGGTCCGCTCCGCGTCCAGCGGCCTCACGTCCAGCCGCATGCGCTCGAAGCAGTCGGTCAGGCTGTCGGCGTCCAGCGGCAGCCCCAGCCACTGCTTCGCCTTGCCCAGCTCGACCTCGGCCCGCCCCGGCGTCAGATCGGGCGTCACGATCTCGGCCCCGTCCGGCCGCACGATGGTGCACGCGGTGATCGTCCCGCCCAGCTCGGCCATCGACGTGACCATCATCGCCAGGCTCGCCTCGACCGCCGCGTCGCTCGGCCCGGTGACATCGACGAACAGCCGGGTGCTGCCCACCTTCACCTTCGTCGGCTCGCTGTTGATGATCGGCGGCATCGACAGCACCGTGCCCGCCGCGTCGATCAGCACCGGATAGCGCGCGTGATCGGCCAGGATCCCGGCGTACGCCACCCCCTTGGGGTGCTCCTCGAGGATCTGCCGCCCGCTCATCGTCTGCCCGGGCATGCCCAGCGGCTCGAACGGCTCGTCATCGGGGTGCAGCGTGCGGAAGGTGATGTCGCCCTCCAGCGTCGCCATGTCATAGACCCCGATCGACGCCAGCTTGCGATCGCGCCCCACGCCCCAGTGCAGGTTCTCCTGCATCTTCATGATCGTGGCCAGCAGCGCGTCGTCCAGCGGCGGCATCTCGACCACCGCGCAGCGGATGTGAGGCCACCGGCTCGCCTCGTCCTCCACCCCCGCGTCGACCTTCACCCGCAGCGTCGGCGCCCCGACCGGATACTCCGGCAGCCCCCGCACCTCGCCCAGGTAGCCCTTCAGCGCCCGGGCCAGCCCGCCGATGTCGAACAGATCGGGCCGCGCCGCCAGCAGGTCGATGCGGATCGCGGTGACCGTGTCGACCTTCTCGAAGCCCTCGTCCTGCGCGTGCCCGCAGACGCCGCACACCTTGACCGTGTCCGACCCCAGCGACCCTTCGACCAGCGCCGCGCAGTTCGGGCAGCGATAGCGGGCCAGCTCGATGACCTCCTCGACGTCGCACCCGATGCGATCGAGGGTGTCACCGAGCACCTCGGCGGTGTAGTCCTTCGCCAGCAGCCCGTCCAACCGGGCCGCGTCCACGCTGATTATCGGCATACCGGCACCCCTTCCACCACGTCGAGGCCGCCCTGATAGAGATCGCGGATGTCACTGAAGCCCAGCCGGAGCATCGCCAGCCGCTCGATGCCCAGCCCCCAGGCCAGCACCGGGTGCTTGCAGCCCAGCGGCTCGGTCACCTCGGGCCGGAAGATGCCGCTGCCCCCCATCTCGAGCCACTTGCCCCGCTCGGGCATGTAGACCATCACATCCACCGATGGCTCGGTATAGGGATAGAAGGCCGGCTTGAAGCGCACCTTCTCGAACCCCATCTTCTGATAGAACGCCTTCAGCGTACCCAGCAGCGTCGCGAGGCTCGCCGCCTCGTCGATGATGATGCCATCCACCTGATGGAAGACCGGCAGGTGCTTGTAGCTCAGCGTCTCGTTGCGGTGGGTCCAGCCCACGCAGAACGCCTTGTACGGCGCCTCGGGCTTGCGGGCCAGCGCCCGGATCGTCGCCGAGGTGCAGTGCGTCCGCAGCACCATCGCCTGCGCCCGCTCCAGGCTCCAGCGATAGCCCCAGCCGGTCGACCCGGTCTCCCCGCCGTCCTCGTGCGCCGCCTTCACCCCCTCGACCCACTCCTCGCGGGGCAGCTCGCCGGTCGCCGGCGCGCTCATGTAGAAGGTGTCCTGCATGTCCCGCGCAGGATGATCCTGCGGCTGGAAGAGCGCGTCGAAGTTCCAGAAGGCCACCTCGACCGCCGGCGACCCGACCTCCTCGAAGCCCAGCTCCAAGAACGCCCGCCGGGTCTGCTCGATGATCTTGCGCACCGGGTGCGGCTTGGCCGGATACACCCGCGCCGCGGGCAGCGTCACGTCGTACGGCCGCAGCGTGATGTCGCGCCACGCCCCGCTGCGCAGGTCGTCCTGGGTCAGCGTATTGCGCTCGACGACGACCCGCGGCCCAGCCGCCCACGCCGCCCGGCCGCTGTCGGTCAGCGACAGCACCCGCCGGGTCCGGCTGCGCAGGCGGGCCAGCTCCTTGCGCCCGCCGAGCAGCTTGCGGACGGCGTCGGCGTCGACGTCCATCTCGTCCAGGAAGCGCGTGCCTTCGAGCGCCAGCCGCACCGCCTTCTCGTCGGGCGCCTCGCCGCCCAACGCAGCCCGCCCGGCGTCGGTCAGCACCACCGAGGGCGGCCCGCCGCTCCCCTTCTCGCGCTTCACCCAGCCCCGCGCCGCGCCGAAGCGGAAGACCGCGCTCACCGCGATGCCCTCCGCCTTCGTCAGCGCGATGAACTGCGGCATCGCCAGCGACCCGCCGGCCGCGTGCAGCGCCTGCGCCGCCCGCCGCTCGTCCAGCCCGCGTTCGAGCATCTCGGCCGCCCCGTCGGCGGGGTCGACCTCGTCCCGGGCCTGCTCCTCGACGGCGATGTGCCCCGCCTCGCCCCCGGCCCCGGCGACCACCATCACCCGGCTCTGGTCGAGCCCGGTCGCCTCGACGAGCGCGGCGACGTCCGCCGCCCCGCCCTCGGCCAGCGCCCGCCAGACGGCGGCGGCCTCTTCGGTCAGTGTGAGCTGCTTCATCGTCTCCTCGGCACGATCGGAGACGACGGGGGTATCAGGGCCCGGCGCCGGGTTCAAGCGGGGCGAGGGGGCGCACCACCCGAAAGCCGACGTCGCTGCGTCGCGCGTCCGGTCGGAGGGGCATGCGCGCGGCTGAGCGCAAGCGCCGGGGACGCTCGAAGGCGCTGCCGCCGCGGACGACCCAGAGCCCGCCTCCGCGGGGCGGCGTCGACGGTGGATCGACGACGTCCGCCGCCGTCCAGCGCCGGTAGGCGTCGGCGCACCACTCCCAGACATCGCCGTGCATGTCGTAGAGGCCCCACGCGTTCGGCGGCTTCTGGCCGACGGGCTGGACCCGCCCACCGCTGTTCAGGCTCGACCACCCGACCCGCTGAAGATCAGCGTCGGCGTCCCCTGACCAGAAGCGAGTCGCCGTGCCCGCTCGGCAGGCATACTCCCACTCAGCCTCGGACGGGAGGCGGTAGCCGTCCACCATCGGGAGCGCCCGGATGGGCCACGTCTCCAGGCGATAGACCGGCAACCGCTCTTCCAGCCGGGAGAGCCGGTTGCAGAAGCGCATGGCATCGAACCAGGTCACGCGCGTGACCGGCAACGCCCGAGCGCCGCCCCCGGTCGCGGGCCCCTCGCCGACCACGTCGGCATACTGGCTGACGGTGATGGGCGTGGCGGCCATCGCGAATGCGCCGAGCGTCACCCGATGCAGCACCTCGTCCGCTTCGCGCCCCGCCTCCTCCGGTGGGCTGCCCATCGAGAACACCCCACCGGGCACGGAGACCATCGAGAGGGCTCCCCGGTAGACATCTCCGGGCAACAGGTCGTACAGCGGGGGCGGGATCTCCCCGCGCAACCGACGCACATCGGCCTCACCCACCACCAGCAACGCGGCCCGCCACGCAAAGAGATCCCCGCACCGCCGCTGGAAGTCCTCCAGATCCCGCTCGGGCACCCACACCACCACCGCCGCGTTCGCCGAGCGCAGCCGATCGCGCCCCTGGTTCAACCGGCGCATCGCCGCCCGCCGAGCCTCCGGCGCCAGATCGTCCAGCCCGTGCACCAGCCACGCCACCCGCCCCGCGCCATGCACCCGCGCGCTCAACTCGGCCCCCCCGCCGCCGAGATCGTGCCACGCGCACGGCAGCGCGACCCCCTCCTCGAACGCCCGCAGCACCACCGGCCCCGCCCCCTCGGGCCCCACCATCAGGATGATCGTCAGGCTGTCGCCCAGCGCGGCGATCCGGCAGGCCGCCGCGACGGGATCATCCCCTTCCCTCACAGCCCGGGCCGCAGCCCGTCGAGCAGCGGGTGGGGCTCGAACCACGCCCGCCCGTTGCTGTAGGGCAGCGCGTAGTTCTGCAGCAGCAGGTCGAGGCTGTCATCGGTGCCATCCGGCTCGCCCGCCGTCCGGATGTGGCGCAGCGCCTCGACCCGGGCCGAGTTGAGCGTGATCTCCAGCTCGCGGCGCAGCTCGACCCACGCCCCCTCGGCCGCGTCGTCGTCGACCTGCCCTCGTCCCTCGAAGATCGCCCACCGCAGCGCCCGGTTGACCAGCAGCACCAGATCGCGCACCACCCCGCCCGAGCGGGTGATCAGCCGATCGACGACCCCCTCGGCGAACACCGCCTCCAGCGTCAGGTCGAGATCGGCCACCCGCCGCTCGACGATCCGGCACAGCGTCGCCCGCGACGCGGCGACCTGCGCGTCCGACGGGTGGGCCCACTCGACGGTCGGCGGCCGCACCACGAGGTTGCCCAGCCGCCGTGGCGAGAACGCCCGGTGAGCCTGCTTCATGATCGTCGAGACCATCAGCGTGACGGGCCCGGTGTAGACGATGGGCACCCGGGCGCCGAAGAGGATGTCGTTGTCGAAGAAGAGCCGCTTGATGGCCGGCAGCGCCGTCAGCTTGTCGAGCCCGTCGACCAGCACCACCGGCGGGCGGTACGCCCGCACGTCGTCCAACAGCGCCTCGACCGCCTGGCTCAGCCGCCCCAGATCGGGCTCGCCCTGGCGCAGCGGGCGGGTCAGGCCCCCCAGCGGCGTCGGACCGGGCAGCGCCCGGCGCCGCCCGGCGACGCCCGCCGCGACCTGCCCTGCGCCGACCAGGGCGTCCCGCGCGCCTTTGACGACGTCGCCGCTCGCGCCCGAGGCCAGCGCGCCGGCCACGAAGAGCGAGACCCCCTTGAAGACGGCGCTGAGATCCACCTTGCGCTCGGCCGGGATCAACCCCTCGAAGGCCGACCGCAGCTCGGCGATACGCGCCGGGTCGATGGCGTGCCCCCACAGCGAATCGGCCGCCTGAACCACCGCCGCGCCGAGCAGGAAGAGCACTTCGGCCGGCTCGAGATCGTCGACGTTGGGCACCGACTCGACCAGATCGATACCGATGACCGCGAAATCCCGGGCCAGTTCGACGCCGAGGTGCACCAGCTCGCTGCTCTTGCCGCTGCCGATCGAGCCGCAGACGACCCACTTGCCGTCGGGCTCCAACCCCAGACGCAGCTCGCGGGCGATGACATGGGCCGCGCCATCCTGCCGGCCGACGAAGAGATCCATCTCCCCCGCTTCGAGGCGGTGGGTCGGATCGAAGCGGCGGTAGAGCGCCAGCCGCTGGGCCTCGCTCAACATGGGTGCTCCCCCCCTCTCGGCGGGATTGGAGACGGCGTCGGACGACGCACCGGGTGGGGCTCGGACATGCCCGGCAGTCTACTGCACCCCCTCCGAGCAGACCAGCCGGCGTTGAGCCTCAGAAGCGTGACATACGGGACGTGAACGAATGTCTACGTGACGGCGCTGCCGCCACCGCTACACCGGGCACACTCTCCCCACCATCCACCACTGGAGCACGCCATGAGCATCATGCTGCTCGACACCAACGCGATATACCTCGCGTTACTCGACCTCCTCACCGACGCCAAGCGCGCCCTCATCGCGCAGACCGACACCGGGCCCCGGGCGATGCCGTACATTGAGGAGGTCGTCGACCGCCTCGCGCTCATCGTGCACGACGGCAGACCCCTCGCCGCCGAGCTCGCCGCCGCCGACAAGCGGCACGACATCGGCTGCGCCGCGCTCGACCGCACCTGCCGCCTCTACACCCTGCTCGGGGCCCTGCCCGAGTTCGCCGCCATGGGCCCGATGGCCGAGTACGTGCGCCGTCCCGCTACCCGCTGAGCAAGCCATTCCCGGCCCGAGCCGCCGACCCGCCACTC
>JAUHYW010000086.1 GCA_030426085.1 bacterium
GCCGCCGCGCCCGCGGCCCCGGCCGCCGCGCCTTCTCGCCCCGCCGCCGCGCCCGCGGCTCCGGCGCCGCCGGCCGCGTCGGTTGGAGCGGCCGCGTCGGTTGGAGCGGCCGCGTCCTCCCGATCGGCGCCGTTCGGCTGCCCGGCGGCGCCCGGCTCGACCTGCTCGCTCGGCGTCTCGGCCCCGCTGCCCATCGCCCGGGCCATCGCCGCCCGCATCTCGCGCGCCTGCCGCCGCCGACCCCGCCGACCCGCCGCCCGCAGCGCCAGATCGCGGCGGCCGCCGTCGTCCTCGGCCACCGCCTCGTCGCGCTGATGTCCAGCGCGGGCCAGCTCGTCGACGCGCAGGCTCACAGGCGCCCCATCTCCCGCCGCTCGGCGTCGGCGGCCTTGTTCAGCAGCGCGTGGGTCAGCACGCCCTCACCGTCGGCGGCGTAGAAGGCCGCCCGCAGCACCGCGTTCTTGATCGAGCCGCCGCTGAACTTGAACTGCTTGCCCAACGACGCCCACCGGATGTCGTCGGCGATCGCCATCTGCTCGGGCACCATGCGCTGCCACAGCTCGGCCCGCTGCTCGGCGTCGGGCATCGGGAAGTGCACCCGGAACTTCAGCCGCCGCTTGAACGCGTCGTCGATGCTGCGCTCGAAGTTGGTGGTGAGGATGGACATGCCGTCGTACTGCTCCATGCGCTGGAGCAGATAGTTGACCTCCATATTGGCGAAGCGGTCGTTGGCCCCTTTGACCTCCGTCCGCTTCGAGAATAGGCTGTCCGCCTCGTCGAAGAACAGGATCACCTGCGCCCGCTCGGCCTCGTCGAAGACCCGGGCGAGGTTCTTCTCGGTCTCCCCGACCCACTTGCTGACAATCCGGCTGAGGTCGACCCGGTAGAGCACCCGACCGAGGTCGTTGGCGATGATGCCGGCCATCATCGTCTTGCCGGTGCCCGGCGGCCCGCTGAACAGGCACGCCAGCCCCCGCCCGTAGGCCATCTTGCGCCGGAAGCCCCACTCGTCGAAGACCCGGGTGCGGTGGCGGGCCTGGGCCCGGATCTCCTCCAGGCTGTCGCGGACCTCGTCGGGCAGCACGACATCCTGCCACCCGAGGGTCGTCTCGACCGGATCGGCGACGCTGTCCAGCGCGTGGTCGATCCGGGCCCGCAGCAGCGCCGCGCAGGCCGCCTCGTCGACCTCGCCCCCCCGGCGGACCGTCGCCGCGGTCTCGATCACCGCCCCGGGGGGCATGCTGAACCGGTCGGACAGCCGCCGGGCCCGGGCGTCGTCGGCGTCGCCCAGGGCCGCCTGCCACAGCTCGATCTGGACCAGGGTCGGCAGCGGCGGCAACTCGAAGACCCGGGCGTCGCCCAGGCCCCGCAGCAGCGCCCCGCTCGACCGGCGGGCGGCGAGCGCGACCGGCAGCGGCCCCGGCCGGCGGGCCCGCTCGAGCCCGACGTGCAGCGCGGCGGCCGCGTCGTCGGGCAGGTCGTCGGCCCGCACCAGCAGCCCCCCGCCCGAGGCCCGGGCCTCACGGGCCAGGTCGCCGACGACCGCCGCCAGCCCGTCGGCCGGCGCCCGGGCCGCGTCGAGCACCACCAGCGGCATGCCCCGCCGCGCGGCCGCGTGGCGCAGGGCCGTGCGCCGGCCGCTGCCCGGCGCCCCGGACAGGACCAGCACCGGCCGGCCGCTCTCGCACGCCTCGCCCCACGCCGCGCCGATGCGCTCGGCCAGCCCCCGGTCGAGCCACAGCCGCTGCCCGGGCGGCTCGGCCGGCTCGAGGCGCCCGGCCCCGTGCAGCAGCGGCGCCTCGCCCCGCAGCCGGGCCAGCACCGCCTCGGGCACGGTCACCCCCATGTGGATGAGCGGCGGGTCGGGGCGCCAGTGGTCGGTGACGTGCAGGGTGAGCAGCCGGTGCTGCACCAGCTTGCCGTCGGGGCGCAGCGCGGCCACCGCCCGGGCGCTCGCCGCCCGGTCGTCGGCGGCCAGCTCGGCCAGGAAGCCGGCGGTGGGCAGCTTCAGGGTGAAGTCGCCCCAGGCGAAGGTGTACAGCCGGGCCAGGTCGCGGTCGAGGCCGGGGGCGGCGGCGAGCAGCAAGAGCTCCTGCTCGAGCGGGTCGAGGCCGAAGCGGGCCCCGAGGGCTTCGAAGGCCGGCGGCATGGCGCTCTTCAGCGAGCCCCCGGCGCCCGAGGGCGCGCCGTCCATGATGCGGCGGGCCTCGCCGACGCTGACGTACAGGTCGTCGAGCGCGCCGTCGCTGGTGGTCAGTCGGTGCCCGAATCGCTCGAGGTGCCGCTCGATGCGTTCGATGGCCCGCGCGAGCGGGTGCGCCCCGTCCTGGACGCCGTCCATATGCACACAACCCCCTGCCGTGAGGGGGCCAGCCTACCAGATCTGCCGGGAGATGCGCCCGCCGCCGACCGACGCTACCGCCGCCCGCACATCAGCAGCATCGAGTCCGAGTCGCCCACCAGCGGCCCGCCCTCGAAGTCGCCGAGGGCGTAGAGCACCTCGAAGCCGGCGTAGTGCAGGAGCGCCTGGAGCTCCTGGGGATAGTAGTAGCGGTGGCTGAGCTGCACGACGTAGTGCGCCGGGCCCGGCCCCTCGGGCTCGGCCTTGTCGTAGTGGAACCACATCTGGTTGATCTGGCTGACCGGATCCCAGGCGCTCTGCTCGCTGTAGGTGTACGGCGTGCCGTAGCGGGGGTGCTTGAAGGTCACCCCCTCGAAGCGCTTGTAGGGCGAGCGCTGGAAGTAGTCCAGGTCGGGCATCAGCACGTCGAGCACGAAGAGGCCGCCGGGGGCGAGGGCCGCCGCGACCGAGGCCAGGCAGCGCTCGGCGTCCTGCCGGGTGTAGAGGTGCATGAAGGCGTTGAACGGGCAGCTCACCAGCGAGAACCGGCGGCCGAACGCAAACGCCCGCATGTCGGCCCGGGCCAGCTCGAGGTTGCCCCGCTTCGCCTTCGGCAGCCGCGCCCGGCGCTCGGCGGCCCGCTCGAGCATCGTCTGGGAGAGGTCGATGCCGTAGACCTCGGCCCCCTCCCGGGCGGCCTTGAGCGCGATGCGCCCCGAGCCGACCGCCAGCTCGAGCACCGGGCCGTCGGTGTCGAGATACTGGTCGACGTACCACGCCACGTCGGCCCGGCGGTTGCGGAACTCGTGATCGTAGTAGACCGGATCCCGGTAGAAGTCGGTCGTGCCGGCGTGCAGGTCGAAGTCGGCGGTCACCGGATGCCTCGCCGCCGGCTACTCGCCCGCCGGGGCCGGGCGCCGCAGCTCGACGGCGGTCGCCACCACCCGCAGCTCGTGCTCGGGGATGTCGGCGATGGTCTTGCCCGCGTCCTCGGCGAGGTGCTTGCGCTCGGCCTCGGAGAGCGTCTTCACCTCGACGGCGCCCTCGACGACCGCGGCGCTGCCGGCCGAGTCGAGGGGCACGAAGAAGCCGTAGTCCTTGAAGGTGATGCGGGCCCGGGCCTTCTCGCCGGCGAGCACCATCCAGCAGCCCTTCTTGACGCAGGCCGACTTGACGGTGCCCGACACCTGCACGGTCTTGCCGGCCATCTCGGGGGCCTTGGCGGCGACCGCGTCGAGGGTCATGCGGTCCTTCTCGGCGAGGGTGAACGCCGCCCCCCGGTGCAGGACGGGGGTCTCGGCCATCTTGACGGCGGCGGCGGGCTGGCTGGCGGGGCCGCCGGCCGGGTGGAACAGAGCGGCGATGAGGGCCATGGTCTGCAACATCGTATCTCTCCCGATGGTGGATCGTGCGCCCCGGGGCGCTTACCGACGGCGGCCGGGGATCTACCACGGACGCCGCCGCGCCTTCAACGCGGGGCCGGTCCGCCTATTCGCTCCCGGCGCAGGACCCGCCCCAGGCGGCGCAGCACGAAGACGCCCATCACCAGGATGATCAGGGCGATGCCCACCCGGGCCCGCAGGTCGACCGTCGGCCGGGCCTCGATGGCCGCCTGCACCCGGGGGCGCAGCGAGTCCAGGGCCCGGGCCGCCTCGAGGTGGGCCTCGCCCGCTTCGAAGGCGCCCTCGCCGTAGCGCAGCAGCGCCAGCTCGGCGTGGGTGTCGGCCAGCCGGGCCCGATCGGGCGGGGCCTGCGCCAGCCAGAAGCCGGCCCGGTACCAGCCCGCCGCCCCCGCCAGATCACCCCCCGCCCGGCGCGTATCCCCCCGGGCCCGGAAGAGCGCCGCCGCCCGCCGGGCGAGGTCGGGGCCGCAGACCGGCCCGGCCAGGCGCAGCCAGCCCTCGGCGGCCAGCAGCCGATCGCGGCCCAGGGCCTGCTGGGCGGCGGTGTCCAGCGCGCCGCACGCCATGCGGGCGACCTCGGGATCGAGCGGGCCGCCGGCCAGCCCCGCCGCCAGCGCCGCCGCGGCTTCGAAGTCGCCCGCCTCCAAGGCCGACGCCAGCCGGAGGGGCGCGTCGGGCGGCGCCTGCGAGGGGTCGAGCTGGGGCCCGACGCCCCGGTCGAGGGCCCAGCCGGGCTGGGCCCGCAGCGCGGGCAGCGCCGCCATGCCGTGGGCCTCGATCGCCCGGCGCACGCCCTCCACCAGCGGGGGCAGGCCGGCGTAGGCCGCGGGCCACGGGGGGTGGGTCTCGGCGGGGTCGACCGCCGCGAGCAGAGGCCCGAGCGCCGCCGCGGGCGCGTGGCGGGCGGCCCGGGCGGCCAGGGCCCGCCGCAGCGGGGGGCCGGTGGCCCAGGCGGCCATCGCCTCGGGGTCGATCGCCGCCAGCAGCCGCAGGTTGAGCGCCTCGTCGGGGGCGCCGGCGGGCCCGGCGTCGATCGTATCGAGGAAGTGGCCCGCGGTGCGCAGGTGGGTGTCGGCCCAGCCGGGCGAGAGGTCGTCCAGCGCCCGGGCCCAGTCGGCGGGGTCGAAGCGGCCGGCGACGACCGCGTCGGCCGCGGCCCGCACCGTCGCCGACTCGCCGGGCCCCAGCCGGTTCAGCCGGGCCTCGCCGACCCGCAGGGCCACCACCGGGGCCGGCCCCGGGTTGTGCAGGCGCAGGCCGCCCTCGACCGCCTCGGCCCGCAGCCCCTGCCCCGCGGCGGGCGCGGCCCACAGCGCGGCCCACAGCGCGAGCCAGACCCGGGGCCGGGCGGCGCTCAGCGCTTGAAGAGGTTGGCCAGGAAGCCCTTCTTCTTCCCCTCTTCGGCTTGGAACGGGCACTTCTCGATCACCGCCGCGGCCACCGCGTCGAACCCCTTGCCCTGGGGCGAGTCGGCGGCGGTGGCCATCACCGGCCGACCCTCGTCCCCCCCGCGCTGGATGGCGTGGTCGATGGGGATGTGCCCCAGCATACCCACCTCGAACTGCGCCGAGACCCGCTCGGTGCCCCCGGTGTTGAACGGGTGGCTCTCGTGGCCGCAGCTCTCGCAGATGTAGTGGCTCATGTTCTCGACGAGGCCGAGCACCGGGGTGTCGACCTTGCGGAACATCTGCAAGCCCTTCACCGCGTCGATGAGGGCCAGCTCGCTGGGCGTGGTCACGATGATCGCCCCGGTGAGCGGGGCCGACTGGCTCAGGGTGAGCTGGGCGTCGCCGGTGCCCGGGGGCATGTCGATGACGAGGTAGTCCAGCGCGCCCCACTCGACGTCTTCGAGGAACTGCTTGACCACCGACGACACGATGGGCCCCCGCCAGATGACCGGGGTGTCGTCGTCGACGAGGAACCCGATCGACATCACCGAGACCCCGTAGGCCTCGACCGGCACGAAGCGCTTCTGACTGGCCGAGACCCCCGGCTTGGCCTTGGCGACCCCCATCTGGGTCGGCACCGAGGGGCCGTAGATGTCGAGGTCGCACAGCCCGACCCGGGCCCCGCGGGCCTTGAGCGCGAGCGCGAGGTTGACCGCGACGGTCGACTTGCCGACCCCGCCCTTGCCCGAGGCGACCGCGATGAGGTGGCGCACCTCGGAGAGCGCGTTCTTGGGGGGCTTGACCGCCGGCTTCGACCCGCCGCCGCCGCCTCCGCCGCCGCCGCCATACATCGTCACCCCGTCGTCGGCGGGGGGCGGCTCGGGCATCGACTCCAGCTCGACCTCGATGAGCACGTCGTCGACGCCCTCCTGCCCTTCGAGGGCGGCGAGCACCGCGTCCTCGATGGCGTGGCGGGCCTCGCGGTCGAAGCCGTCGAGGGCGAGCACCACCGTCACCTCGCCGCCGTCGATCTCGATCTCGGAGACCCGGCCGGCTGCGACCAGATCCTCGTCGTGTCCCGGCAGCGCGACCGCCGCCAGGCGCTGCTCGATAGTCTCCCGGTTCATCCTGTCTCCGCATGAGGGGGCGCCGGACACCGCGCCCGGGTCTGAAGTCTCGGCACGAACGACACGCCACGGACGCCCCGGGTCGCGCGGCGGGGCACGCGCCGGCCTTTGGCGCTATGATGTCGCCGGCCGGCTTCGGGGGACGTTTGAACCAGCGACTCGGCGAGATCCTGATCGAGCGGGGGCTGATCGACGAGCGACGCCTGCGGGCGGCGCTGTCGGAGGCCGCCTTGTGGGGCCAGCGGCTGGGCGAGGTGCTCGTCGCCCGGGGCGACTGCCCGACCGACGCGGTGCTCGACGCGCTGTCGGACCAGCTCGGGGTGCCCGTGGCCCGGCTCTACGCCCACCCCCGGCTCGAGCCGAGCCTCATCGCGCGGGTGCCGGCCGACGAGGCCCGCCGGCGCAAGGTGCTGCCCCTCGGCCACGACCGGGACGGGGCGCTCATCGTCGCGATGGCCGACCCCCGCGACCCGGTGCTGCTCGCCGCGGTCGGCACCCTCACCGGCGAGGCGATCAGCGCCCGGCTGGCCCTCGCCAGCCAGATCGACGCGGCCATCGACCGGCTCTACTTCGACGGCAGCCCGCCGCCCAGCGACGGGCAGTTCCGCCGGCTGGCGACCCCCGCCCGGGGCGTCGCCCGCCCCGGGCGCCGGGCGAGCGTCAACCGCAGCGCGACCCCGCCCCGGGGGCTGCCCGCCGCCCTGACCCCGGCCCGGGGCATGCCGGCGACCTTGACCCCGTCCCGGGGGTTCCCGGCGGGGGAGCCGGGGCACACCCCCGCCCGGGGCTTCACCGTCGAGGGGGCCCCCAGCCGGGGGCGCAAGACGCTCGACGACCCCGGCCGCTCGGGGGAGCGCCGGGGCAGCGAGGCGGTGGCCGCCCTGCGGGCCGAGGTCGAGCTGCTGCGGCGGCAGCTCCAGCGGGCCTACGACGCCCTGCGGGAGACCAACGTCGCCCACCGGGTGCTGCTCGAGCAGCTCCGGGATGGGGGCGTGCTCGACACCGAGGCCTACACCAGGGCGGTACAAATACACATGGAGCGGCTTCGTCGCCCGTAGACGGGAGCCGATGGGGCCGGGGTGGGTCGGGCTATCTATCCGGAACTGGATCGCTTTTTGCTGTCGACCTCGCCGGCCGCGGGGCCCGCGCAGAAAACATCCTTTTGGTTTACGAGCACTTGTGACAGGATCTGGCCGCCCCGCCCCGGCGACCGAGCGCGGATCGCCGGCTTAAAAGTTTGCCTGACCGCAGGGGGTGACTTATGAAGATCCTCGTGGTCGGGAAGACGGAGGAGACGCCGACCGGCAGCGCGAGAGCCCACCCCCCCGAGGGTGCGGCGGCGCCGGTCGACGCGAGGGTCCGAACGTCGGGTCGACGTTCCCCCGAGCGGTCTCCCGCGGGTCGTTTCGACGGCGGAACGGTCGCACCCGGTCGGGTCACCGGTGTCAAGTGTGCGTGAGGTCGCGGTGAAGAAGCACGAGGATCAGAGCACCACCACCACCACGGTGATCTCCGACATCCGGGGACCGACCGCGGAAGAAGAGCGGGTCCTGCGGATGCGGGCGGGCGCGTCGCTGCCCCCCGGCGCACCGCTGGGCAACAAGCTCGACGCGGTCTCCGGCCCCGCTCGGGACGAGCTGGCCGCCCGGCTGCGGCTCATCGAGTCCGAGGCGCTGTCGATGGTCGCCGCACCGGAAGCGGAGGCCGACCCGGGCAGCAAGAAGGCCCGCATCATCGCCGCCCTGCGCAATACGCCCGAAGAAGAGTAGCCTCCGGCGCGCCCGGTGCCCCCGTGACGGCCCCCCGCCGCCCGGGCGGGCATCCTCCCATCCCCCGTATTCGTCGCTTTCGGTATAGTCCCGCCGACTCCCATCGACGTGGAGGACCGCATGCGCCGGTCGATCACCCGCTGCCCGCCCCCGTGCGCCCTGGCCCTGCTGGCGACCGCCCTGCTGGCGACGCCGGCCCTGGCCCAGCAGACCGCCCCCCGGGTCTTCGTCATCTTCGACACCTCGGGCTCGATGCTGTGGACCCCCACCGGCGACGTCGACTGCCGGGGCGACGGCAGCCCGGGCCACGAGCACCGGGGCTGCGCCGAGGGCAGCAAGATGTTCCACGCCAAGGCGGCCGTCTCCCAGGTGGTCGGCGAGGTGGACGGCATCGAGTTCGCCCTGCTGCGCTACGGGCAGCTCGAGCCGGGTGATCCGGGCTTCAACGACAGCCACGTCGGCGCCCGCTACCGGGACGACGCGGGGGTCGAGTTCGCGATCAACTACGACGGCTCGACCAACGGCTGCGGGCCGGCCGATCTGCTGGTCGAGCCGGGGCCGATGAGCCGGGACGACATCCTGTCGTGGATGGACGGGGCCGAGGACTACCCCGCCGAGAAGGAGCTGCGGGCCGACGGCTACACCCCGCTGACCGACTCGGTGGCCAGCGCCCGGGAGATGGTCATCCGGGCCATCGGCGATGACCCGGAGGCCAACTGCCGGCCGTATTACGTGCTGCTGCTCACCGACGGCTATCAGCAGTGCCCCGACGGCAGCGCCGATGATCCGGCGTATCGGGCCATCGTGCGCGAGCTGCTCATCGATCAGGCCGAGGAGCTGCGCGAGCTGCCGGTGATGGGTCGGCGGCACGACGTGCGCACCTTCGTCGTCGGCTTCGGCGCCGGCACCCGCTTCGCGACCGAGCTGGACGACGTGGCCCGGGCGGGGGGCACGGCGGTGGACGCCGCGGGGCGCATCGATCTGGCCAACGGCACCGCCTATCAGGCCGACGACCCCCAGTCGCTCCAGGCGGCGCTGGCCTCGGCGGTGCAGAACGCCCGCCCCCGGGAGACCTGCGACGGGGTGGACGACGACTGCGATGGGCAGGTCGACGAGGGGTTCGCCCGCCTGGGCGAAGAGTGCCGGGTCGGCCGGGGCGCCTGCGCGGCGGTGGGCGAGCTGGTCTGCGCGGCGAACGGCGAGGGGGTCGCGTGCAGCGCCCGGGAGGGTGATCCGGTGCCCGAGCGGTGCAACGGGGCCGACGACGACTGCGACGGGCAGGCCGACGAGGGCGTGCTCAACCGCTGCGGGGCCTGCGGTGAGGTCGCCCCCGAGGTGTGCAACCTGATGGACGACGACTGCGACGGCACCGCCGACGAGGGCGTGCTCAACGCCTGCGGGGCGTGCGGTCCGGTGCCGGCCGAGGACTGCGACGGGGCCGACGACGACTGCGACGGCCGGATCGACGAGGGCGCGCTCAACGCCTGCGGCGCGTGCGGGCCGCTGCCGGCCGACGACTGCTCGTGCGCCGACGAGGACTGCGACAACCGCATCGACGAGGACGGTCGGGACTGCCCCCGCTGCGACTGCGACCCCCAGCCGGAGACGTGCAACGACCGCGACGACGACTGCGACTTCAGGATCGACGAGGGCACCCTCAACGCCTGCGGGCGCTGCGGCGAGGTGCCGGTCGAGATCTGCAACGGCCTCGACGACGACTGCGACGCCCGGGTGGACGAGAGCTTCCCCGAGGAGGGCGAGGCGTGCGGCACCGACGCGGGCGCCTGCGCCCCGGGCGCCTCGGCCTGCGTGGGCGGCGAGCTGGTCTGCGCCGGCGAGACCCCGCCGACGACCGAGGTGTGCGACGCGGTGGACAACGACTGCGACGGCGCGCTGGACGAGGGCAGCCTCAACGCCTGCGGCTACTGCGGGGCGACCCGGCTCGAGGTCTGCGACAACGTCGACAACGACTGCGACGGGCAGGCCGACGAGGGCGAGGGGCTGTGCGCCGACGGGGCCCGCTGCTTCAACGGGGAGTGCGCCGATCCGTGCGAGGTGGGCGAGTGCTTCGGCGGCCGGGTCTGCCTCGAGGGGCACTGCGTGACCCCCTGCCGCAACGCCGACTGCCCCTCGGGCCAGGTCTGCGACGGCGGGCGCTGTGTCGACCCGTGCGACGGGGTCGACTGCCCGGCGGAGAGCTACTGCACCCTGGGGCGCTGCGTGCCGCTCGACTGCCACGCCGAGGGCTGCCCCGAGGGCACCGTCTGCCGCGACGGGCGGTGCGACGCCGACCCTTGCGCCGGCGCCGGCTGCGACGCCGACCAGGGCTGCTTCGCCGGGGACTGCTTCGACGACTGCCGCCAGATCGCCTGCCCCGAGGGCACGCTGTGCATCAACGGCGGCTGCACCGACGACCCCTGCGCCCGGGTGACCTGCCCGTTCCCCCAGGCGTGCGTCGACGGCACCTGCGCGGTCGACCCGTGCTACGAGGTCGACTGCCCGGTGGGCCGGGTCTGCCGGGACGGCCGCTGCGTGGCCGATCTGTGCATCGGGGTCACCTGCCCCGCGGGCGCCACCTGCGCCCGGGGCCGCTGCTCGGGGGTGACCGGCGGCGGCGTGCCGCCGGACGAGACGCCGGAGCCGGAGCCCGGCATCATCCCCGACACCCCGGAGCCCGACGCCGAGCCGCTGCCCGAGGAGACCGGCTGCAACTGCGAGGCGGCCGAGGGCGGGCCGAGCGGACTCGGCTGGCTGCTGCTCGCGGGCCTGCTGGGCCTGGGCCGGCGGCGGCGCTGATCGGGCCGGGGCCGCCCCCTTGCGGCGACCGCCTCCGAGCGGGCATCATCCGCGACCCGGCACGCCGCCGGCCGCCGTCGTGGAGCCCCGATGTCACGCACCGCCGCCATCGCCCCCAACCCGGTCGCCCTCACCGGCGCCCAGCGCCGCCACCTGCGCGGGCTGGGGCACAGCCTCAAGCCGGTCGTGCGGGTCGGCAAGAACGGGGTCACCGAGGGGGTGATCGAGGCGGCGGCGGTGGCCCTCGACGACCACGAGCTGATCAAGCTGGCCATCGCCGGATTGAGCAAGGCCGACCGGCAGGCCGACGCCGAGCGGATCGCAGCGGCGACCGGCAGCCACTTCGTGCAACTCCTCGGGGGCACCGCGCTGCTCTATCGCCGCCGGCTCGACGCCCCCCGGGTCGAGCTGCCGGGCACCTTCGTCGAGGCCCGGCCGAGCGAGGCCGTGGTCGATTCCCACGCCCCACAGCCCCGGGAGGCCCCATGATCATCCAGATCGACGAGCGCCACCCCTCGCCCTACCGCATCGACCGGGTGGTGACCTTCCTCGAGGACGACGGGGTCATCGCCGTCCCCACCGACTGCACCTACTCGCTGGCCTGCCTGCCCGACAACAAGGTGGCGGTGCAGAAGCTGATGGCCCTGCGCCGGCTCGACCCCAAGAAGCCGCTGGCGCTCGTCTTCCGCGACATCCAGCAGATCAGCGAGTACGCCAAGCTGCCCGACGCCACCTACCGCATCCTCAAGCGGGTGCTGCCGGGGCCGTACAGCTTCATCCTCGAGGCCAACAAGACCCTGCCCCGCTTCGTCGGCGACAAGCGCAAGCGCATCGGGGTCCGGGTGCCCGACCACAGCGTGCCCCAGGCGATCATCGAGGCGGTGGGCAAGCCGCTGATCGTCACCAGCGCCGTCGACCCCGACACCGACATGATGGCCAACGACCCGTGGACGGTGGAGAACATCTTCGGCCACGGGCTGGCGGCGGTCATCGACGCCGGCATGGTGCCCGGCGGGGTCTCGACCATCATCGACCTCACCACCGAGGTGCCCGAGATCCTGCGCCACGGGCTGGGCGACACCGCGCTCTTCGAGTAGGCCCCTGCCGACGCCCCGCCACCGGGCGGCGGCGCGCGGCGAAGGCCCCGCCCCGCCGCCGGTTGAAGCACATCCGAGCGATCCATATGGTCGGGGCGTGATCCGACATCACTCCCGATTCGGCGCCCCGTGGCCCGCCTTGCTGGCGGCCCTCGCCCTGAGCGGGTGCTACGAAGACACCCCCATCCCGACCGATCCGCCGACCGACGCCGCGGCCGAGGCGGGCGACGCCTCCGACGGCTTCGAGGACCCCGACCAGCGCTTGCCGGACCTCGGGGTCGATACCGACGCGGGGCCGGCGGGCTGCGTCGACGACGGCGAGTGCGGCGCGGGCTGGTGCGCGACCGACGGCACCTGCCGCCCGGCGGCCGAGGCGTCGGTCTTCGCGACGCCGATGGACGGGCTGCTGCGGGTCGGCGGGGCCTCGTTCGACCTGCTGCCGGGCTACCTCGAGCCGTGGACCGACGCCGCCGGGCCCGACTGCCCCGGCAACCGCCCGGGGGTCTTCGACGGCGACCGGTACACCCCGAACCCCGACGACCCCTGCCGGGACGGCTTCGACGACATCGACGGGGACGGGCGCTTCGCCGCGGTGTGGATGGCCGGGGCCGGGCTCGACCGGCCGGCGCGGGGCATCCACCCCGACCGCCCGCCGGCGGGGCGGGTGGTGCTCTTCATGCGGGACGACGCGGCGCACCTGCTGGTGACCCTGGACGTCTTCGCCGTCGACGCCGCCCGGGTGGAGGCGCTCGCCGACCGCGTCGGCCGCCGCCTGGGCCTGCGCCCGGAGCAGATCGCGATCCACGCCACCGGGGTGCGCACCGGCCCCGACGCGGTGGGGCTGTGGGGCCCCTCGCTGACCGCCTCGGGCGAGCCGGGGGCCCGGGCCCTGCGGGACGCGCTCGACGGCTCGGGGGGGCTGCTTGCCGAGCTGCCCCAGGCCAGCGGCGTCGACCCCGGGTGGTGGGCGGCCCTGCCGGGGCGCGTCGCCGGCGCCGCCCGGCAGGCGGGCACCGAGGCCGGGCCGGTGGCGCTGCGGGCCGTCGAAGACCGCCTGCCCCTGGCCGGCCCCCGCTTCGCCGGGGCCATCGAGCTGCCCGACGCCGACGGGGACGGGGTGCGCAACGACGCCGACGACCTCGCCGCGTGGCGCACCGCGCCCCCGGCCCTCGCCTGGGACGACCGCCTGCCGGGCGGGGTCGACCCGGTCGTCCGGCTGCTGGCACTCGACGCGGTGGAGACCGGCCGCCCCCGGGTCCTGATCGCGGGGTGGAGCGCGGCCCCGGCCAGCGCGCCCCCCGCCGACGCGCTGCTCGACGCCGACCACCCCGGCGCGGTGCGGGCCCTGCTCGAAGAGCGCTTCCCCGACGCGACCGCGGTCTGGCTCACCGGCGCCGCCGGGGATACGTTCCGCGCCGGCGGCGGGGCCCGGGTGGGCGTCGAGCTGGAGGACGGCCGGTTCGAAGGCCCCGACGGGGAGCCGGTGGATCAGCCGCTCGACGCCGCCGAGGCCGAGGACCCCCCCGCGGCGCTGGCGGCGATGATCGTCGACCGGCTGCTGCCCGCGCTGGAGGACGCCCCCCGCCAGCCGGCGCGGTTCGAGCCGACCCGGCGCTACGCCTGGATCCCCCTGCACAACCCCCGGATCGGCCTCGCCGCCCGCCTGGGCCTGCTGCCCCACCTGCGGGACTGGCTGCGGGGGCGGGTGCCCACCGCCGGCTGGGTCGACGGCGACAGCGCCCCCGGCTGCGGCGGGCTGGGCTGCCTGCGCTATCGGCTCGACCAGCTCGACCTGGGCCCGGTCGTGCTGCTGACGACCCCCGGCGCGCTCGACCGGGCCTACGTCGACGGCCGCGCCGAGTCCCGGCTGCCCCTGGGCGACGCCCGCAACCTCGACGACCTCGACCTCGACGGTCAGCCCGACGCGGAGGACGACGAAATCCGGATCCAGGTGCGGGCCGGCGGCGCCGAGCTGAGCCTCGAGCTGCCCGGCCCGGCCAACCCCCAGCGGTTCCCGGCCATCGGCGGCCTGGGCCGCACCGGCACATGGCTCGTCGGGCGGACCAACGGCGGCATCGGCTCGCTGCGCAGCCCCGCCGAGTGGATCAACCCCTTCGAGGGCCAGCTCGAGCCGCTGGTGGCGCTGGCCCGAGACGAGCCCGAGCGCAGCCTGTGCGGGTGGAGTCACCCCTGCGAGGGCGGCGCCGGGCTGGCCGATCTGGTGGACCGCACCTGGCAGGCCCAGCCGGCGGTGCTGGCCGATCTGCCCGGCAGCCGCGAGCTGCGGCTGGTCGACCCCCCGGCGCTCGACGGCCCGGTGGCGTGGCGCATCGAGGGCCCCGACGGTGAGCCGCGGGCCGAGGGCGAGGCGCTGATCCTGGGGCCCCGGGACCGGGCCTTCACCGGGGACGTCGATCTGGTGGCGGCGGGGGTCGAGCCGGGGGACATGCTGATCGTGTTCGGCGGCCCGGCCGGCTCGGCGCTGGCCCCGGTCGAGGTCGCCGGGGTGGTGCCCATCGAGCTGCGCCGGCACCCCAACATCGGCGACGCGTGGCGCTCGCTGGCCCCGGCCGGCGGCGATCTGATCTACAACACCGCCTGCGAGCTCATCTACGCCGGCCCCTGCCCCACCCGGCGCCCGGTGGCCGACGACCCCAACAGCGGCCTGCCCCGCACGCCGTGAGCCGACCGGCCGTCAGTCGACCCGCTCGGCGACCTCCGGCCCCTGGTTGCGCACGCTGTTGACCGCCTGGCTGACCCGGTAGATCTCGAGCACCTCGGCCGGCGTGCCCCGGGCCAGCGCCAGCAGCGCCTCGCGGTCGGCCGCGGGGTCGAGCCAGCGATCCCAGTGGTCGGGGTGCAGGATCACCGGCATCCGGTGGTGCAGATCGCCCAGCGCGCCTTCCGGATCACAGGTCAGGACCGAGAACGTCTCCAGCGGCTCGGCCCCCGCCTCGGCGTCCTTGGGGGTCCACGACGACCAGATGCCGGCCATCGAGAAGACCTCGGCCTCCCGGATGCGGATGAGGTGGGGCACCTTCTGCTTGCCGGCCCGCTTCCACTCGTAGAACCCGGTCGCCGGCACCAGGCACCGCCGCCGCTTGAACGGGCTGCGGAACGAGGGCTTGTCGGCCACCGTCTCCGCCCGGGCGTTGATCATGCGGGCCCCGATCTTCTTGTCCTTGGCCCAGTGGGGCACCAGCCCCCAGGCGAGGTCGTCGACCACCCGCCGGTCGTCGACGCGCCGGACCACCGGCACCCGGCTGGTCGGGGGGATGTTGAATCGCGGCCGGTGCTCGGCCCGCACCTCGGCGTCGTACACCAGCGCGAGCTGGTCCCGGTCGATGGTCAGCTGATAGCGGCCACACATGGCTCGGGCTCCTCCTTCGGGCTCACGGCACGCAGATCTCGAACGCCTGCACCCCCAGCCGGCCGCAGCCCCGGCCGGCGGTCAGGATCAGGGCGGTGTCGTCGGGCTGGAAGGCGGGCAGGGCGGCGAAGTGCCACTGGTACTCGAACTGCTGGCCCACCGGACCGCCGCTCAGGGTCCAGCCGCCGGTGGGGCTCTCCAGGTCGAACTCGGTGGACGCGGCGGCGCACAGCGATCGCCCGAGCACGTAGAACACCGCCGCCTGCACGCCCAGCCCCTGGCTGTCGAACCAGATGAGCAGGTCGTCGCTGCCGTCGAGCTCGACCGCTCCGGTGTTCGTGCGGCCGACGTCGCAGCCGACCCCGCCCCGGCAGCGGTCGAACACCCCGCAGGCGTCGTTGATGCGGATGGAGTAGTCGCACGGCGGGTCCCAATGGTCGACCCGGGGGCTGTCGCTGAACTCATCGTAGCTGATCCGCAGGAGGCTCCAGCCGGGGCCCTGGAGGCACGCTCGCGCCCGGGCGGGATGTCGGGGCCCATGTCGGGCGGCGGCGGGGCCATGTCGATCGGGGGCGGGGCCATGTCGATCGGGGGCGGTGCCGTGTCCAACGGGCGGGGCTCCATGTCGAGGGGTCGCCCCCGGTCGGGGCCCGAACCGGCGTCCGGATCGGAGCCGAGGTCCACGCCCGGCCCACCGTCCTGCCCCGGCCCACCGTCCTGCCCCGGCCCGCCGTCGTCACCCGGCGCCCCGTCGACCCGGGCCGCGTCTCCCGGCCCGTCGGCCCGGGGCCCGTCCCCCAGCGTCGGCCGCACGTCGCGCAGGCGGAAGTCGAGCCGGCCGCCCTCGCCGGCCACGTCGTCCTCGCACCCGGTCGCCGGCCCCCAGGCCAGCAGGCCGATCAGCAGACCCGCCCGCAGCATCAGCCCTGGTCGAGCCGGGGCAGCAGCAGGCGCGTCTCGGCGTCGAGGTGGGCCTTGAGCTGCGCCAGCACGCCGCGCACGGTGGTCATGAACCGCTCCCGGTCGACCGGCATGTCGTCCCGCACGTCCTGGATCATGGCCAGCAGCGTGCGGTAGTGGGTCGTCAGGTCGCGGTGCTGGGCGAGCAGGTCGGCGAGCGCCGCGTCGTCGGCGTCGAACACCGAGCGAGCCAGCTTCTCCTGGGCGGGGAAGTGGCGGTCCATATCGGCCTTGAGCACCTGGGCCAGCCGGTCGAGCTCGTCGAAGCCCTCGTCCCGGGCGAGCAGCTCGACCAGCTCCTCCATCCGCTTCAGCTCCCGCTCGAGCCGCGCGTGCTCGGCGCGCAGCGCATCTGCGCCGGGCAGTTCGTCGCTCATGGCGCACACCTCCTGTTTGGGGGGCGAGCGTACCACGAGGCTCGCCGCCGCAGCGCCCGGTGTCGGCAGTCGGTGGCCGGTCAGTGGAGCCGCAGCCGCCCGTGGGTCAGCCCGAAGATGCGCCCCGCCCGCAGCGCCCTCAAGGTCCCGATCGTGCGCCGGGTCAGGGCCAGCAGGCGGTCGATGCGCGCCACCCGGATGCGCAGCGCCTCGACGATGCGGTCCTGCTCGGCCAGCGGCGGCAGGGGGATGGTCAGCCGGCGCAGCTCGGGCAGGCCGAGGGTGTCGATGGTGGCCCCCGTCGCCCGCCGCTCGAGCTCGGGGCGCATGGTGTACAGCGCGTACAGCAGCCAGCCGTTGCGCAGCGCCGGGCCGCAGGTCCAGCCGACGAGGTGCTGGCTGATGGCCATGTCGACCCCGGCGATGGCCGCCAGCCCGATGCTCGCGTCCCGGGTGAGCACCACCGTGCCCGCCGGCAGGATGCGGGCCGACGAGGCGTCGAGCCCGGCCCGGCTCAGCTTCACCTCGGTCTCGGTGATGACGTCCTGCGCCGCCAGGGTCCGGGTATCGGCCAGCGAGGCGAAGGGGATGTCGCAGTCGACCCACAGCTCGGCGTCGCCCCGGGGCGGGGTGTGCCCGGTGGACATGCGGGCCAGCCACTTCAGCCGCTGCGCCCGCCAGCCCCGGGGCAGGTCGCCGATCCAGCCGATGTCGGTGTCCTGGCGGGGGCCGGGCCGGTCCGCCCCCCGCACCGCGGCCCGCACCCGGGCGGCGCGCAGGGCCTCGAGCTGCTCGACGCGGGCCCGGCGCAGCGCGATCAGGCGGTCGATGGCCCCCACGTCGGCGTCGAGTCGATCGGCCAGCGCCCGCTGCTCGGTGGGCGGAGGCACCGGCACGTAGAGCCCGTGGGCCAGGTCGCGGCTGAGGCCCGGCACCCCGGTGTCCTGGGAGACCGCGTCGAGCCGCAGCCCCTCGAGCAGCCACGCCAGCCAGCGCAGCTCGACCCCCGGGGCGTGGCGCCGGTCGACGAAGAAGGCGGTGTCGATGCAGAAGGCCGGCTCGGGGCTGAGGTGCACCTTGCCGAAGCTGCCCTTGCGCCCCACGATCACCGCCGGCCCCTCGGTGTTGGCCACCCGGTGCCGCCCGACGACGCCGTTGCTGCCGAAGACCGGGATCGGGCCGTCGGCCCGGGCGCGGGCCGGCAGGCTATCCCCGTATTGCAGCCGGGCGAGGTGCTTGAGCCGCACCACCTTCCAGTGGCCGGGCACCGCCGCCAGCCGGGCCTCGTCGATGGGGCGGGCGCTCAGCACCGCTCGCCCGTGCAGGGCAGGATCTCGGCCAGCAGCGCCGCGCTCTCGGCCTCGAGGGCCCGCAGCTCGGCCTCGATCTCCGACACCGGGCGGGGCTCGGTCCAGGTGTGGAAGACCCGGTCGAACGGGATCTGATAGCCCACCCGGGCCTTCTCCGGCTCGGTCCACGCGTCGGGCACGTAGGGCAGGACCTCGCGGGCCATGAAGGCCCCGATGGACCCCTCGAGCGGCACGTCCTCGGTGTCCCGGAGCTGGGGGTCGGGCTCGGGCAGGCCATCCCGGGCGAGGCACGGAGCCGCCTCGGGGTCCCGCTCGCCGATGGCCAGCCCGATGGCCTTGCGCAGCCGGGCGGTCGTCTTCGCGCCGAAGCGGCGCAGGGCCGCCTCGAGCACCGGCACGAACGCCGCCCGGTCGCGGAAGACCCGCTCCGACCCGATCGAGGCCAGCGCCTCGAGGATCGCCCGCTGCAGCGCCCGCCCGTCGGCGTCGTCCTCCAGGCGGCCGAAGGTCGACAGCGCCCGCACCCGGCCGATGGCCGCCGCGTCCACGCAGAACCTCAGCCGCAGAGGCCGCTCGATGGTCACCCGGCGGAAGGCGAAGGCGTCGTCGTCGAAGATGCGGACCCGCTCGCCAGGGGCGAAGGCCCGGTACAGCCGCACCACCTCGGCGATGTGGGCCGGGGTCATGCGGTGCCGCTTGTCGCCCAGCGAGCGGGGCATGCGCTCGCACAGCGCGGTGGCGTCGATGAGCTGGATCCTGCGCTGACGCCGGGGCCGCTTGCGGTTGCACAGCAGCCAGACGTAGGTCCGGATGGCGGTGTTGTAGAAGAGCCCCGGGGGCAGGGCGATGACCGCCTCGAGCCAGTCGTTCTCGATGATCCAGCGCCGGATCTCGCTCTCGCCGGTGCCCGGGGCCCCGGTGAAGAGCGGCGAGCCGGCGAAGATCACCGCGATGCGCGACCCGCCGTCCCGCGGGCGCCGGGTCTTGCTCAGCATGTGTTGGAGGAACAGCAGCGAGCCGTCGCTCACCCGGGGCAGCCCCGCCGCGAACCGCCCGCCCTTGCCGTGGCGCGCCTCTTCCTTCAGAGCGGCCCGCACCTTCTTCCAGCTCACCCCGTAGGGCGGGTTGCAGACGCAGTAGTCGAACTTCGCCTCGGGGAAGAGGTCGGCGGTCAGCGAGTTGCCGTGGGCCACGCTCAACGGGTCGCGGCCGCGCAGCATCGCGTCGGCGAGCGCGATGGCGTACGAGGCGTCGTTGATCTCCTGGCCGTAGACCCGCAGCGGCGGGGCCTCGTCGGGGCGGGGCAGACCGGGGTCTTCCAGGGCCCGCTCCCGGGCCCGCTCCTCCGCGGCAGCGAGCATGCCGCCGGTCCCGCACGCCGGGTCGTAGAGGGTCGCGCCCGGCCGGGGCGGCGACTCGCAGAACAGCAGATCGACGATCAGGCGCACGACCTCCCGGGGGGTGAAGTGCTCGCCGGCCGTCTCGCCGCTCTGCTCTTTGAACTTCCGGATGAGCTCTTCGAAGATGTAGCCCATCTCGTGGTTGTCGACCGCGCGTCGGCCGGCCGGCGCGCGCCCGGGGGGGTAGAGCCCGAAGGCGGCGAACCGGCGGACCACCGGGGCGAGCAGCCTCTTCTTCGCCAGCACCCCGATGGTCTCGTCGAGCCCGAAGCGGGCCAGGACGTGGCGGGCGTCGGGGTCGAACGCGGCGATGTAGGCCCGCAGGCGCCGGGGCAGCGCGTCCCGGTCCAGCGCGGCCAGCCGGCCCAGGTCGTCGGGGCTGTGGTTGTAGACCGGCGCGCCGGCGGCGGCGAGCAGCATCGCGTGGCGGGTGTCGGGGTCGGCCCCGACGCAGCGGTCGGCGGCGGCGAGCACCGCCGGCTTGCTGGCCTCGAGCACGCAGTCGAAGCGGCGCAGCACGGTGAACGGCAGCACCACCGTCTCGTAGTCGGGGGCCTTGAAGTCGCCCCGCAGGACGTCGGCCACCTCCCAGATGAAGTTGACCGTCTCGCCGAATGCCTCCACTGCGCGCTCCTCTCCAGTAGACGGTCCGCGGTTGTCGATCCGCGGCGCGGCGCAAGTCAAGAGGAGTCGGAGGTGGAGTCGGGTCGGCGGGGCGGGGCTCTTCCGAGAGCGGTAGGGCGCGGCTCAGCCCTGGCTGGGGGCCGCCCCGCGGAAGGCGTCGAGCCCCATCAGCCGGCCGAGGTGGGCCTGGAGCGTCGGGGCCTCGCCGAGCAGCGCCTTGCCCTCGGGGAACATGCCCAGCACCGCCACCAGCGGGCCGACGTAGAGGTCGGCCAGGGTCGGCCCGTCGCCCACGAACCAGTCGCCGTCGCCCAGGGCGTCGGCGAGCACGCCGAGCACCCGCTCGATGTCGGGCAGGGCCCCCTCGATGGTCTTCCGGTCGGGCTGACCGTCGGCGCCCCGGGGGAAGATGTACTGCAGCGCGTAGCGCACCACGCCCGCCGGGTAGAGGTAGCTGTCGGCGATGGACACGATCTGCCGGGCGCGGGCCCGCTCGGCGGCGCCCTTCGGCATGAGCCCCGGCCCGTCGAACGCGGCGTCGACGTACTCGCAGATGGCGGTGGTCTCGTAGAGCGACAGCCCCTCGTGCTCGAAGACGGGCACCTTGCCCCACGGGTGGCGGGCGAGGTGCTCGGGGGTCCGGTTGGCCGGCGGGGCGATGGGCTGGAAGTCGTGCTCGACGCCCTTGATGCCCAGCGCGCTGCGCGCGGTCCAGACGTAGGTGCTCTGGGGGAACCCGATGATGGTCGGCTTGCTCACGGCGGTCCTCCGGGTGGTGGTGCCCGGACGATAGATCCGGCGTCGGCCGGGGACAAGCGCCTCACCCGCTTTCGGACCGCGGGCCCCCGGGCGGCCGGATTTCGCGCCCGACGCTTGACCCGCGGCCGGCGGCCGGTCACCGTCGGAGCGTCGCCCGCATCTCACCCCCGTCCCGCCGACTCGAGGAGGCTGTCATGATCGATCTGCTCGTCACCTGGGTGGTCTACGCCGCCGCGCTCATGGTCGGGGCCAAGGCGCTGACCACCGTCCGCATCAACGACTGGGGCGCCGCCTTCGGCGCCGCGGCGGCGTTCGGGGTGGTCAACGTGCTGCTCGGCTGGCTCATCACCTGGGTGGTGACCGTGCTCAGCCTGCCGGCGATCATCCTCACCCTGGGCCTGTTCGCGCTGTTCATCCACATCATCGTCAACATGATCCTGCTCAAGCTGGCCGACGCGGTGACCGGCAAGGCGTTCGACGTCGACAGCATGGGCGGCCTCTTCGGGCTGGCGCTCATCATGAGCCTCGCCGGGTGGGTCGCCGGCCGGCTCACCTGACCCCGGCCGCCGCTCTCAGAACAGCACGTCGAGCGCCTGCTCGACGGTGGAGACCGGCACCAGCCCCTGCTCGCCGAGCTGCCGGGCCGCGTCGCGGTTACCGGCGGGCAGCACGATGCGCTCGAAGCCCAGCCGGCGGGCCTCGACGATGCGGGCGTCGGCCCCGATCACGCCCCGGATCTCACCCCCCAGCCCCACCTCGCCGAACACCGCCACCTTGGGGTCGAGCGGCCGGTCGCGGTGGCTCGACGCCAGCGCCGCGATCACCGGCAGATCGGCCGCCGGCTCGTCGAGCCGCATGCCGCCGGCCACGTTCACGAAGACGTCACCCCCCACATCGAGCCCCGCCTTGCGCTCGAGCACCGCGAGCAGCAGCGCGGTGCGGTTGCCGTCGAAGCCGATCGCGGTGCGCCGGGGGGTGCCGTGGGCCTCGTGGGTCACCAGCGCCTGCACCTCGACCAGCAGCGGGCGGGTGCCCTCGAAGCAGGCGGCGACCACCGAGCCCGACGCGCCGGCGGCCCGCTCGGCGAGGAACAGCGCGCTGGGGTTGTCCACCTCGGCCAGCCCGTCGGACTTCATCTCGAAGGCGCCGAGCTCGTCGGTGTTGCCGAAGCGGTTCTTGACCGCCCGCAGCAGCCGGAACGGGTGCCCCCGCTGCCCCTCGAGGTAGAGCACCGTGTCGACCATGTGCTCGAGCATGCGCGGCCCGGCGAGGTTGCCCGCCTTGGTGACGTGCCCCACCACGAAGGTCACGATCTCCCGCCCCTTGGCCAGCGCCATCAGCCGGCTGGTGATCGCCCGGAGCTGGGCCACGCTGCCCGGCGCGCTGCCCACGTCTTCGGTGTAGAGCGTCTGCACCGAGTCGATGACCAGCACCCGCGGCTCGAGCTTCGCGACGTGGTGCTCGATGCGGCTCAGCGAGGTCTCGGCCACCAGCCACAGGCTCTCGGCCTCGGCCCCGATGCGGTCGAAGCGCAGCCGGGTCTGGCGGGCGCTCTCCTCGCCGCTGACGTAGAGCACCGGCACGTCGAACCGGGCGATGCGGTCGCTGGCCTGCAAGAGCAGCGTGCTCTTGCCGATGCCCGGGTCGCCCCCGATGAGCACCAGCGCCCCGGGCACCAGCCCCCCGCCGAGCACCCGGTCCAGCTCGCCGATGCCGGTCGAGGCCCGGTGGGGCGCGCCGCCCTCGACCTCCTTGAGCCGGAGGGGCTTGCTGACCGGCAGCCCGGCGCGGCCCCCGCCCGGGGGAGGCGCCGGCGGGGCGGCCTCTTCTTCGACGGTGCCCCACTCGCCGCAGGCGGTGCACCGGCCGAGCCACTTGGGGTGGGTCTGCCCGCAGGCGGTGCAGGCGTAGGTCGTGCGCTTGCGAGCCATCAGCGGCGCCCCCCGCCCCGGTGGGCGATCACGCGGGCCCTCACCAGCCGTAGCCCGGGCCCAGGTGCCCCACGAAGAGCACCCCCGGCCGCCCGACCCCGCTGAAGGCCTTGAACCCGGCCTCGGCCCGCACGAACCAGTGGTCGTCGAACCACATGTCGACCCCGCCGCTGACGTTGATCGTGACCCCACCCGACGGGCCGTTGGCAGAGGTGAAGAAGGCTTCATCACCCAGCGTGGGGTCGCCGTGGTTGGCGATGTCCAGCTCGCTGTCGACCAGGTCGAACCCCACCCCCAGGCCGCCGCGCAACCAGGGGCGCAGCCGGTCCTCGGTGAACAGGTACTCGACGCCCACCAGGTCGATGTGCAGGAAGCGCATCGGGCCGTCGTCGGGCAGCGCCTCGTAGACGTGCACCCCCCAGGCGAGCCGGGCCGGGCCGATCCGGTAGGCGAAGCCCAGGCCGAAGACCAGGGGCGTGCCCCCGGCCAGCGGGGCCCGGTCGGTGAACCAGTGGTTGTAGCCCCCGACGTCGAGCCAGAGGATGCTCTCGCCCTCGATCTCTTCGGGGTAGAGCGGGATGTCACCCGGCGCGGGCCCGTCGTCGGGCGCGGCGATGGCCGGCCCGGCGGCGGCCGGCAGGGTGAGCAGGAGCGCGAGCAGGACCGTCTTCGGAGTTGCGTGCTGCATGGTCCCGGCATACTGCAAGAAGCGGGGCCACGATGGAATGCCGGCTCCGGGAGTGGGGTGCGTTCAGTCGCTGAACGCCGGCGTCCAGAGCGTCCAGATCGGGGACGCATCGGCGGCGGGGCGCGGGTTGTGGCCCCTACTGCGACAGGGTGCCGGTGACGTGGATCGTGATCCCGGTGTCGGGGGCCTCGCCGCTGACCGCCGCGGTGACGTCGATCGGACCGTCGAGGGCCCAGACGTCGAGGGTGATCGTGCCCACCTCGTAGTCGACGGTCTCCTCGGCGGTCAGCCAGGCCACCGGGTACTCGGCGGCGTCGAGCGGCGCGCTGTCGGCGGCGTTGGCCAGATCATCGAACTCGATCCCGTAGAAGGTGCCGTCGACCTCGAAGTAGACCTCGAGATCGCCCGGCGCGCCGTCGCCCTTGGCCCCGACCACCGCCCAGGCGTCGGATGAAGCGAGCAGCTCCCCGTCGCCATTGTCTCGGGTGACGGTCACCGAGACCCCGCCCGGAGCCCCGGCGTTGTGGCCGTCGTCGTCGGTCAGGCAGACGGCGAACGCCCGGCAGTCCCCGGTCGACTCCGCCCGCTCGCAGGCCACCGCGGCCCGCTGCAGGATGGGCTCGTCGGGGGCCTCGGCGAGGCCGTTGGCCAGGTCTTCGCAATCGTTGCAGTTGCCGATCACCGCCAGCGCCTGGGGGCAGTCGCGCTCGAATGCGTCGCAGATGGCGGCGCAGTCGAACGGCCCATCGGCCGCGCCGCCCATGCCGCCGACGCCCCCGCTCCCGCCGGTCCCGCCCATGCCGCCCTCACCGCCGTCGACGTCGGGGACCTGCCCCCCGCTCCCGCCGGCCCCGGCGTCGGGGTCGGCGGACTCGTCGTCGAGGCAGCCGGACAGCGGGGCGACGGCCAGGGCCAGCGCGAGGGCGAGGGGGCGGGGCGCACGGGGCGGGGCACGCATCGGGATACTCCGGGTCGGGGTTGCCGCCCCGCAATGCCCGACCGCCCGGCGCCTGATCCAGCAACAATCTGGCAACGCCCCCGCCCCGCCGGAGGGCCGGTGGAGACCGGCGCGCGCGGGCTACAAGTGCTCGACCCAGCGGATGATCTGCCGCCGCTCGTCGTCGGTGAGGGTCTTCTCCATGCCCCGGACCCCCGGGTAGCCGGCCAGCACCCGCAGCACCAGAACGCTGTCCAGCGGGCGGCCCGGCTCGACGAGCAGCGCGTCCGCCCGGCGGCGCGAGGGCACCCCCACCAGCGCCTCGCGGGTCAGCGCCGGAGACGCCGCCGGCGCCGGCCCGTGGCACCCGCAGCGGCGGGCGAACAGGTCGGCCATCTCCCCGTCGGACGGCGCCGGCGGCGGGGCCCGGCCCTCGGCCGGCCCGGCCCGGAAGCTCACCGTGACCGGCGCCCCTCCCACCTCGCCGCCGAGGGCGGTCAGGCGGGCGCCGTCGAGGGTCAGGGTGTAGCCCAGATCGGGGCGCAGCGGGGTGTAGGGGCGCACCACCACCGCCGGCCCGACCGGGTCGTAGGCCACCGACACCGCCGTCTCCAGCTCGCCGGAGGACAGCGTCGCGACCCCGTCGCGCACGGTGCGCGGGTCGAGCCACGACCCGTAGGTCACCGTCAGCGGCCGGTCGGCGGGCCACACCTCGCCCGGGGCCGGCCGGGTCGCCTCGACGACCGGTACGAGGGTATCGCCGTCGGCCCCACATGCACTCAGGTGCGCCCACCCCAACAGGGACGTGACGAGTACGAGGCGGAATCGCGGAGCGGCGGTCATTCGAGCAGTTGACATCCCGTTCGGCATGAACTAGCGTCCGGCACAATCGGAGGCTCTCACCGTGCCCCGTGTCCGCACTTCAATCGAGAAAAAACCTTCACGGGTGACTGTCATGATCCCAACTCGTCGTCTGCTTTTCGCGATGGTGCTCGGGGGCTCGGCCCTGCTCGCCAGCGGCTGTGGCCCCACCTACCCCAAGTGCGAGAACGATGGCCACTGCCGTGAGAAGGGCGAGTACTGCCTGCAGGGCACCTGTCAGGAGTGTCGCGACAACAGCCACTGCGAAGGGCCGGGCATGATGTGCGCGGCGGGCAAGTGTCAGCGGCAGCCGGGGTACTGTGACGAGAACGTCGCCTGCGTCGGCAACCAGAAGTGCCGCGACAACCAGTGCGGCCCCCAGTGCCTCGGGGACGACGAGTGCGACGGCAAGGAGTACTGCGAGGGCGGCACCTGCACCCCGCGGCCCGAGTGCGGCGACAACTCGCTGACGCCCGCCTGCCCCGAGGGCCAGGAGTGCATCGGCGGGAGCTGTCAGGTCAAGGCCGTGCAGTGCACCGCCGAGCCGGTCTACTTCGACTTCAACCGGTCGAACATCAAGCGCGGCCAGCGCACCAAGCTCGACGAGGTCGCCTCGTGCCTCGCCGACCCCAACGCCGCCACGGTGGTGCTCGGGGGCCACGCCGACGAGCGGGGCACCGAGGAGTACAACCTCGCGCTGAGCGAGCGCCGGGCCGACGCCGCCAAGCGGTACCTGGTCAACAAGGGCGCGGCGAGCAGCAAGCTCGAGACCATCGGCTACGGCGAGAGCAGCCCGGCGGTGAACGGCAGCAACGAGCGGGCGTGGTCCCGCAACCGCCGGGTCGAGTTCACCCCCCGCTGAGCCTCGCCCCCGCGCCCCGCGCGGGAAGAGCACGCCGCGACGGCCGGGTTCTCCCGGCCGTTGCCCGTTCATGCCCACCCGAACCCGGGAGTGACCGATGCGGTTCCTCCGATTCCTGGCCCTCGCCCTGCTGCTGCCCGCGCTCTCCGGCTGCGTGAGCTACTGGAAGGGGCAGGAGATGGACGCCGAGCTCAAGGCCCTGCAAGGGCAGGTCGAGCAGCTCGTCGAAGACCAGCGCACCACCCGCGAAGCCCATCAGAAGTCGCTCACCGGGCTCGACGGCCGGGTGGCGGCCCTGGAGGGCGAGCTGTCGCAATCCCTCGAGCGGCTGCGGTCGAACAGCGCCGACAGCGGGCTCGAGCTGCAGAAGCTGCGGGAGGAGCTCGCCGCCATCAAGGGCGAGATCGAGACGGTCAAGCACAAGGCGGCCAGCCAGCCCGACGACGGTCTGCCGGTCGTCTCGCCGCCGGCCGGCGCGCCGCCGCTGCCCGACAACCCGGCCGACCTCTACCGCTACGGCTACGAGCGCAAGCGGGCCAACGACTGCCCCGAGGCCATCCGGGCGTTCGTCAAGCTGGCCCGGGACTTCCCCGACTACGGCCGCTCGGACAACGGGCTGGCCCTGGCGGCCGAGTGTCAGTATGCGAGCCAGGACTACCCCGGCTCGCTGCGCACGCTGAAGCTGATCACCGACAAGTACACCACCGGCGACAAGATCGACGACGCGCTGGTGCTGATGCACGACAACTTCGTCGCCCTCGGCCAGTGCCAGCAGGCGGTGCTGTTCCTCGAGACGATGATCAAGGACCACCCCACCTCGAACCGCATCGACGAGGCCCGCACCAAGCTGCGGGAGACCAAGCGCGCCTGCCGCTGACCCTCGGACGGCGACCGACCCGATCCCCCACCCCGAACGCCCCGGAGGGCAGCGCCGAATCCGGTTTCGACGCGCCGTCCGCGCCGCGACCGCGCCGTCCTCGCCCGGGTCACCTCGAAAATCCACGGCGTTCGGCCGCGGGCCGCGTCACCGCGCCCGCCCGGGCCTCGGAGATCTGCGGTTTCATCCGCAGATCTTCGTGGGGGCAACCCCGCACGTCGGCTTTGATCTCGACCCGCCGGCTCCCTCACCATCGAGGCAGTGACGACAAGGAGGAGCGACGATGCCGGGGAAGATGATCCGCATTCTGGCCTGTCTGGCCACCCTCGGTCTGGCGGTCGGCTGTACGCCGTCGGACGACGATGAGCCCGATATGGGCCCGCCCTCAGTGGACGGGAGCCTGGGCGGTGAAGGCGAGGGCGAAGGGGAAGGTGAGGGCGAAGGGGAAGGCGAGGGCGAGGGCGAAGGCGAGGGCGAAGGGGAAGGCGAGGGCGAGGGCGAGGGCGAGGGCGAGGGCGAAGGCGAGGGCGAGGGCGAAGGCGAGGGCGAGGGCGAAGGGGAAGGTGAGGGCGAGGGCGAAGGTGAGGGCGAAGGGGAAGGTGAGGGCGAGGGCGAAGGGGAAGGTGAGGGCGAAGGGGAAGGTGAGGGCGAGGGCGAAGGGGAAGGTGAGGGCGAAGGGGAAGGTGAGGGCGAAGGCGAAGGGGAAGGTGAGGGCGAGGGCGAGTGCCGCGACGTGCCGACCGTCGACCCCGACGACCCGATGGCCGATCGCTTCGAGGGCACCCAGTTCGCCAACGCCTGCCGCTCGGACGAGGACTGCGTGCGCGGCGGCTGCTCGGGTGAGATCTGCGCCGCCGAGGAGGCGGCGAGCACCTGCGAGGTGGTGCCCATCCCCGCGGGGGGCTGCGGCTGCGTCGAGGGGGTCTGCATCTGGCACACCGACCGCTGTGATCCGATGCCGTGCCGCGACGCCGACGAGGACGGCCGGTGCAACGACGAGGACTTCGACTGCTCGACCGACGGCTCGCAGCTCATGTGCCGCCGGGCGCCGCCCATCTGCGAGCGGGGCGTGCCCGAGATCCGCAACGGCTGCTACACCGACCGCTGCCTGACCTGGGCCGAGTGCTGCCGCGACGCGGATGGCGACGGGACCTGCGACGCCCAGGACAACCACTGCAACACCGACGGCACCATCCTGATGTGCCGCATGGCCGAGCCGCCGTGCGCGCCGGGCACGGTGCCCGAGATCGCCAACGGCTGCTACACCCGGGCCTGCGTGACCTGGGACGCGTGCGAGGGCCCCGGCCCCGGGCCGTGCCCCGACGCCGACGCCGACGGCATCTGCGACGCCGACGACCGCATCTGCAACGCCGACGACGAGCAGGCCCTGTGCGAGCGGGTGGCCCCGCCCTGCCCCGAGGGCACGGTGCCCGAGGTCCGCGACGGCTGCTACACCGACCGCTGCGTCGCGTGGCCCGAGTGCCGGGCGCCGATGTGCGGCGGCTTCGCCGGCCTGGAGTGCCCCGATGGCATGGAGTGCCGCGACGACCCCCGCGACGACTGCGACCCCCGCCGGGGCGGCGCCGACTGCATCGGGGTGTGCGTCGACCCCGCCGCGCCCGTGCGCTGCGGCGGCTTCGCCGGCCTGCCCTGCCCCGAAGGCCAGGTCTGCGTGGACGACCCCTCCGACGACTGCAACCCCAACGAGGGCGGCGCCGACTGCTTCGGGCTGTGTCAGGAGCCGGAGCCGGTGGGGCCCTGCACCACGGTCGAGCAGGGCGAGTTCGGCGACTGCCGGGCGATCATCGGGTGGCACGTCGCGGCCGACGGGGTCTGCCAGCCGGTCTCGGGCTGCGGGTGCGACGAGCGGTGCGAGGGCCGGGTGTTCGAGACCGAGGCCGACTGCATGGCGGCCTGCGTGGGCGGGCCGGCCTGCCCCGACGGGGACACCGACGCCGACGGGACCTGCGACGACGAGGACGGGCTGTGCAACGCCGACGGGACCAGCGCCTTGTGCCTGCGCTTGCAGCCGGAGTGCCCCCCGGGGCAGGTCCCGGTCGTGCGCGAGCAGTGCTACACCGACGAGTGCGTCGACTGGTCGGCCTGCGAGGCGGCCCTCGCGCCGCGCTGCGGCGATCGGGAGGGCCGCTGTGACGAGGGGCAGATCTGCGTCGACAACCCGTTCGACAACTGCCTGCCCGACGCGCCCGGCGAGTGCCCCGGCTTCTGCCGCCCGCTGCCGGCCGGCGACTGCGCGCCGGTCCAGGAGGGCGAGTTCGGCCTCTGCGAGGCGGTGCTGGGCTACGGCATCGACGCGCGGACCGGCGCCTGCGAGGCGGTCTCGGGCTGCGGCTGCGACGAGCGCTGCGACGGGCGGGTCTTCCCCACCATCGAGGAGTGCCAGCGGGCCTGCGGCGAGGGCGAGCCGGCCCAGATGTGCGGCGGCTTCGCCGGCCTGCCCTGCCCCGACGGGCAGCGGTGCGTCGACGACCCCGCCGACGACTGCGACCCCAACCGCGGGGGGGCCGACTGCCCCGGCATCTGCCGCGCCCCGCGCTGAGCGCCGAGGCTCAGGCCCCCGGCCTCAGCCCTCGATGTCGAACTGCACGCCAGCCGCCCGAATCCGCTCGAGCAGCCGCAGCCCGAGCCCGGTGGCCGGCGTGAGCACCCCCCCGCCCCCGGGCAGGCGATCCCCATCCAGGGCCAGCGCCAGGGCCGACTCGCACAGCATGAGCACGGTCACCCGGTTGCCGGGGTCGCCTCGGGCGAACAGCGTGGCCCGGATCTGGCCCCCGTCCTCGCCGACGCCGAGGTAGCGGGTCTTGACGAAGCCGCCGTCCATCGTCGCCTCGTCCGGCCCCTGGCCCGGATCGGGCCCGAAGCGGGCCAGCAGCGCCCGCCCGCTGTCCGAGGCCATGAGCGGGGCGACCGCGGCCAGCCCGGCGCCGACGCCCACCGCCATCGCCAGCCCCTTGGCCCCCCGGCCGCAGTCCATCCACTCCTGGTAGGCGAAGGTCGGGCCGTAGCCCTTGCCCCGCCCGGCCCACAGCGCGTGGCTGCGGCGCACGACCCGGGTGTTGATCGGGCCCATGAGGAACGGCGCCAGCCACCGCCCCTCGTGGCGCCGGGGCCCCTGGGGGTCGGGCTCGGCGTGGGGGTCGGGGCGCCGCTCGGGGGGGTTGAGCAGCGAGGGGTCGTCCACCTCGCCCAGCCAGCCCTGCTCGCCCATCGCCCGGGCCGAGGCCAGGGTGCCGCCGTTGAAGCCGCCCTTGCCGGCGAAGTACGCCTCGACCCGGGCGGTGGCGGTGCCCCGCCGACGCAGGTGCTCGACGAGCGCCAGGGTGCCGATGTCGCTGGGCACCGAGTCGAAGCCGCAGAAGGGGATGATGCGGGTGCCGTCGGTGGCCGCCTTGTCGTGGTGGCGGTCGATGAGCCGTCGGACCCAGGGGGACTCCCCGGTGATGTCGACGTAGTCGACGCCGTGGAAGACGCAGGCGTCGACGACCAGATCACCGAACCGGGAGAAGGGCCCGGCGGTGGTCGACAGCACCCGGGTCCGGGCGCACATCGCGCTGACGGCGTCCCGGTCGAGGCCGTTGGCCACCACCACCCCGTCGGGGGCCCGGTCGAGCGCGCCGGCGAGGGCGTCGAGCTTGTCCGGGTCGCGGCCGGCGATGGCCCAGCGCAGCCCGTCGGGCGCGTTGCGGGCGAAGTAGTCCGCGCTCTGACGCCCGGTGAACCCGGTCGCCCCGTACAGGATCACGTCGAATTCGCGCTTCACCGGCGCCTCCGTGTTGCGGTCGTGCGAGGGGAGGATGTCCCGGCGGGGCGCCCGGTGGCGGGCGACGCGCAGCGAGCGGGGCGGTCAGCCGGCGCGGAAGGCCTTGATGGCGCCGGCGGCGTCGCCCGGGTGGGCGTCGACGACCGCCCGCAGGCGGCCGAGGCTGGGCGAGATCAGCTCGACGCTGGCCTCGGGCAGCAGGTCGAGGTCGGGCTCGAGCATCTCCCAGTCGTTGCCGAGCAGCAGCTCCTGGAGGAGCTGATAGGTCAGCTCGTACTCCGGCAGGGTCGACTGGGCCATGAGGTAGTAGGTCAGCGCGACCTTGGGCTGGCGCATGCCGTAGACATGGATCTCGCCCATCGTCAGCATGTAGGTCACCGCCAGCTCGGGGCGCTTCTTGCGGCGCTGCATCTTGTCGATGAGCGCGTGGCAGGTCTCGATGGCCTCTTCCCAGTTCTCGAGCTCGAGGTCGAGCTTGAGCATCTTGTCGAGCAGCTTGGTCTCGTCGCCGAGCACCTGCCGGGCCCGGATGTAGCACGGGCGGGCCTTCTTCGGCGCGGCCAGCTTGCGCCAGTGCACGTCGCCCAGCTTCTGCCACGCCCGCCCGCCGGCCTCGCCCGGCTGGTCGACGAGGCGCTCGAGGCACTCGGCCACCTGGGGCCAGCGGCTGGCGGCCCCGGCCAGCGCCGCCCGGGCGCGCAGGCTGGGGAAGTGCAGCGGGTCGTCTTCGAGGGCGTCGGCCAGGGCGGCCTCGGCGGCCTCACGGGACTCGGCGGGCAGGGTCTCGAGGATCGGAGCGGCGCCCGACTCGCCGGCGAGCTGCCGATCGAGCTGACGGCTCAGCCGGTCGACGAGCCCGCCGGCGTCGCCCTCGTCGGTGAGCGCCTCGCCGGCCGTCTCGGGGTCTTCGAGCACCGCCCGCTTCAGCCGGACCACCGCCACCCGGTGCAGCAGCGGGGCGACGAAGGTCGCCGGGATGCGGCCCCGGGTCGCGTCGAGCAGGCGGGTCAGGTCGCCTTCGACGGCGCCCCAGGCATCGATGTCCAACTGCCGTGCGTCCATGATCGGCAGTCTAACACCCTCCCGCCGACAGGCAACGTTCTGTGTGCCGAAGCGCGCGTCGGGCCCGCGCGGGCCCGATCCGGGTGTATCCCGCGGGCGCGGTCTGGCATCATGCCCGACGGCGAACGCCTCGAACGGGAGCGGAGCGATGGACGCGAGCGAACAGATGGCGCAGCTCGGGCGCCGGGCGCGGGCGGCGGCGCGCGCGCTGGCCAAGGCCCCCGGCCGCATGCGGACCGACGCGCTGCTGCGCATGGCCGACGCCCTCGAGGCCCACCGGGGGCGCATCGCCGAGGCCAACGCCCGCGACCTCGCCGCGGCGGACGAGAAGGGCATCAAGGGCGCTTTCCGCGACCGGCTGAAGCTCACCGACAGCCGGCTGGCGGGCATGGTGCAAGGGCTGCGCGAGGTGGCGGCGATGCCCGATCCGGTCGGCGAGCTGACCGGCGAGCGGGTGCGGCCCAACGGCCTGCGGGTGGCGCAGATGCGCATTCCGCTGGGCGTGGTGGGCATCATCTACGAGGCCCGGCCCAACGTGACCGCCGACGCCGCCGGGCTGTGCCTCAAGAGCGGCAACGCGGTCTTCCTGCGGGGGGGCAGCGAGGCGAAGCACAGCAACGCGGCCATCCTCGAGGTGCTGCGCGAGGCGGTGGTCGCCGCCGGGCTGCCGGCCGACGCGCTGATGAGCCTGCCGAGCACCGACCGGGCCTGGATCATGGAGATGCTCCAGGCCGAAGAGCACCTGGACGTGGTCATCCCCCGGGGCGGCGAGGCGCTGATCCGGTTCGTCGCCGAGAACGCCCGCATGCCGGTGATCAAGCACTACAAGGGCGTGTGCCACGTCTTCGTCGACCGGGCGGCCGATCTGGAGAAGGCCCTCGACATCGGGTTCAACGCCAAGGTGCAGCGCCCCGGGGTGTGCAACGCGATGGAGACCCTGCTGGTGCACGCCGCCGTCGCCGAGCGGTTCCTGCCGCCGATGGCCGACCGCCTGATCGGGGCCGGGGTCGAGCTGCGCGGCTGCGACCGCACCCGGGCGCTGGTGCCGGCGGCGAAGGCGGCCACCGAGGACGACTGGTACGAGGAGTACACCGACCTCATCCTCGCCGTCCGGGTCGTCGACGACCTCGACGCGGCCATCGCCCACATCGAGACCTACGGCTCGGACCACACCGAGTCGATCGTCAGCGAGGACTACTCCGCGGTGCAGCGCTTCCTCGAGGAGGTGTCGAGCAGCGTCGTGATCGCCAACGCCTCGACCCGCTTCGCCGACGGCGGCCAGATGGGGCTGGGGGCCGAGATCGGCATCAGCACCACCCGGCTGCACGCCTACGGCCCGATGGGGGTCGTCGACCTCACCACCCGCAAGTACGTGATCCGCGGCGCGGGTCAGATCCGGACCTGATGCCGGACCGCGCCGCCCCGCCACGGCCCGCCGAGGCCGCAAGGACTCCATGGAACCGATCGAACTGACCCGGCTGTTGGCCGACGCGGCCGACGAGAAGGCCGCCGAGGATCTGCTCGTGCTCGACGTCGAGAAGCTGGTGGGCTACGCGGCCTACTTCGTCATCTGCTCGGCCCGCAGCGGGCGGCAGGTGCAGGCCATCGCCGACCACGTCGTGCGGCGGCTGCGCACCGAGTACGGCTACCGACCCCTCGGCACCGACGGGGTGGGCATCAAGGCCAACTGGGCGGTGCTGGACTACGGCGACGTCGTGATGCACGTCTTCCGCAACGACGAGCGGGCGCTCTACGACCTCGAGGGGCTGTGGCAGGACGCGCCCCGGGTCGAGCTGGAGCAGGCGAGCTGAGAGCGCCGTGAAGATCTGCGTGATCGCGGTGGGCAAGCTGCGGGCGGACTACGCCCGCAGCGGCTGCGGGGACTTCTTCGACCGGGCCGGGCGCTACCTGGACGTCGAGGTGGTCGAGGTGCGCGACGCCCGCCGGTCGAAGCGGGGCGATCCGGCGCGGTACAAGACCGACGAGGCCGAGCGGCTGCTGGCCGCGATCCCGACCGGGGCGACGGTGCTGGCCCTCGACGAGCGGGGCCGGCAGTGGGACAGCCGGGGCTTCGCCGGCTACGTCGAGACGCTGCGCGACCGGGCGGTGCCCTGCCTCGCGCTGCTGCTCGGGGGGCCCGACGGGCTCGACCCGGCGGTGCGGCGGCGGGCCGATCGGGTGTGGGCCCTGGGGTCGCTGACGATGAGCCACGAGCTGGCCCGGCTGGTCCTCGCCGAGCAGATCTACCGGGCGGGCACCATCCTGGCCGGGCTGCCCTACCACCGGGACTGACCGCCCAGGCTACATGCCCCCGAAGGCCCACACGAGCCCGGCGACCGCGGCGAGCGCCACCGCGCCCAGGATCCAGGTCAGCGCGCCGCCGCCCTCCCGGGCGGGCGCGCTCGGCGGGGGCTCGACCTCGGGCCGGGCCCCGATCGGCAGATCGGCCTCGCTGGCGAGCCCGGCGAACTCGGCGAGCATGTCCTCCGAGATGAGCCGCATCGCGCCCGACTCGCTGCCCACCGGGGTGCTGGCCCGCACCTCGCCCCCCAGCGCCTGACGGCGGGCCTTGTCGATGTCGGCGGTCATGTCGTCGATGCGCTGGGCGAAGAGCCCCCGCATCAGCTCGGCGAAGGCCTCGGGCTGCACGTCCTCGCCCCGGGCCGCGAGCCACGCCTCGAGGTCGGCCTGCATGTCGCCCGCGTAGGGGTAGCGGTCCTCGGCGTCCCGGGCCATCGCCCGGCTCAGGATGGCGTCGAGCTCGGCATCCACCGCGGGGTTGATCGCCGAGGCCGGCTCGAACTCGGCCCGCCGGACCCGCTCCATGGTCGCGAAGTCGCCCTCGTCGTGGAAGGGCTGGACCCCGGTGAGCATCTCGTAGAGCACCGTGCCGAGGCCGAAGATGTCGACCCGGTGGTCCACCGGCAGGCCCCGGACCTGCTCCGGCGCCATGTAGCTGATCTTGCCCTTGATCGAGCCGATCTGGCTCTTCACGTCGATGGTCGTCTGGGCGATGCCGAAGTCGATGAGCCGGATGTGCCCGTCGAAGCCGATCATGATGTTGCCCGGGCTGACGTCGCGGTTGACGATCTCGAGCGGGCGGTCGAACTCGTCGACGAGCCCGTGGGCGTAGTGCAGCGCCGAGGCGACGTCCCGGGCGAGGGCCGCGGCGAGCGGGGCCGGCATGTGCCGCCCCTCCTTGCGCAGCTGGCGCAGCGCGGTCGACACGTCGAACCCGAAGATGAAGTCCATCGCGATGAACGGGCCGCCCCGCTCGGTGCCGTGCTCGACGGTGCGCACGATGTGGGGGTGGCGCAGCCGCACGGCGACCTTGCCCTCGGCGTCGAACATCTCGCGGTAGGTCCGCTGCTTGCGCAGCTCGGGCAGCAGGGTCTTGATGGCGAGCAGCGCCTCGGGCCGCTCGGGGTCGATGGCCAGGAAGACCCGGGCCATGCCGCCTTTCTTGAGGCTCTTGAAGAGGACGTAGCGCCCGAGGCGGGCCTGATTGCGGGCGGCCATGGGGGCCACTTCAACCCGAGCCGACCAGCGGCGTCAACCGGGGCGCGCTCGAGCCGGCCTCCTGACACGATCGGCGGCCGGAGTTGTTGAACCCACGCCGGATCGGGGTTAGCGTCCCTGCCATGCGCGCTGTGGCGCTGACGCTGATCGGCCTCCTGGCGATCGCCTCGTCCGCCGAGGCGCAGATGGAGGAGCTGTCGCCCTTCGACTTCGAGGACGACGCCGACGCCCCCGGCGAGGGGGAGGGTGAGGCCGAGGCCCCCCTGCTCGAAGAGTTCGAGGTCGACGCCCGCGACGCGGTGCTCTCGGCGGCCCGGACCAAGACCACCATCCAGGAGGCGCCGGGCATCATCACGGTCGTCACCGCGGCCGAGATCGAGGCCCGGGGGCACCGCACGCTCAACGACGTGCTGCGCACGGTGCCCGGCTTCGAGGGCGACCGGCTCGAGAGCAACGGCTGGTTCAACGAGTCCATCGCCCGGGGCCAGCCGCGCACGCTGCTCATCCTGCTCAACGGGGTGAACATCACCGAGCCCATCCGCAACACGCTGAGCATCGACCGCAAGATCCCGCTGGCGAGCGTCAAGCGCATCGAGGTCACCTCGGGGCCCGGCGGGGTGCTGTGGGGCTCGAACGCGCTGCTGGGGGTGGTCAACATCATCCTCAAGGATCACACCGACGTCGACGGGGTCGAGGTGGCCGCCGGCGGGGGCCACGGGCCGGGCGCGATGGAGGCGTTCGGGGCCCGGGCGGCGGTGGGCGAGTCGTTCTTCGACGGGCAGCTCGAGCTGTACACCGCGGTCGACTTCTACAGCGACCGGGGCGCCGAGCTGCGGGTCGGTGAGCGCAAGGTGCTCGGCGCGCTGCCCCAGCCCGAGCTGGACAGCAAGACGCTCTACGACCCCGAGGACGGGGTGACCGACTTCAACAGCCGCGACTGGTGGCTGGCCCACACCCTGGTGCTGCGGGTGTTCGACACGCTCACGATCGACTGGCAGCTCCAGTTCGAGACCGACCACCGCCAGCTCGCCACCGGCGGGGCGCTGCTCGAGGGCAGCCGGCGCGACCCCGAGACCGGGGCGGTCGAGCCGGTGTACGTCGAGACCATCGGCGAGGACCCGCTGCAAGTCGTGGGGCTCAACTGGCGGGACCGCTTCGCCGACGACGCCCTCGGGCTGAGCGCCCGGGTCTACGGGGTGCGGTTCCAGATCAAGGAGCAGCCGTTCTGGGCCTTCCCCCCCCGGGACGTGCCGGGGGTCGACGCGCTGGCCGACGGGGTCTCCATCGGGCTCGAGGTGGACCACCAGGTGCGCTACGGGCTGAACCTGGACGCCGACGTCAGCCTGGACGACCACACGGTGGTCTTCGGCTTCGAGGCGTTCCAGGAGCGGCTGGTCGAGGCGTGGCGCCAGGACACCCTGCGCAAGCGCATCCACCTGCCCCGGGTGCGGACCCGCGACCCGGAGACCGGCGAGATCCCCGAGGTGGCGATCTTCGGCCCCGGCAACTGCCCCCGGGCCGGGCGGCGCACGGTGGCCATCGACGGACAGCTCACCAACGACGTGATCTTCCTCGACGACGACTGCCGCTTCGAGGAGCGCTTCCTCGACGACGCGACCCGCACGGTGGGCGCGTTCTACGTCAGCGACGAGTGGCGACTGGCCCGCCGGCTGACGCTACAGCCGGGTTTCAGGGCTCAGTACTACACCGAGCGCTACGGGCTGGTGCCGCTCTTCAGCGGGGCCCTGGTGTGGAACATCGTCGACAAGCTCTACCTCAAGCTGAACTACGCCGAGGGCTTCCGCCCGCCGTCGTTCGACTCGACCGAGATCAAGGAGCTGGCGATCAGCACCCTGAGCTACCAGTCCGACGAGGGGCTCGACGTCGAGACCTCCCGGGCGGGCGAGATCGAGCTGAACGCGGTGCTCTTCGAGAACCAGGGGCCGCTGCGCCGGCTGTACGTGCGCGGGGACTACGCCTACACCGTGCTGTCGGACGTCATCCGCAACGTGGGGGGTCAGTTCGCCAACTCCGGCGAGCGGCAGATCCACAGCGCCGAGGTGTTCACCCGGGTCGAGTTCGACGGGGACCACGAGCTGTGGTTCGGGGGGCACTTCATCAAAGCCGAGGACTCGGTCTTCGGGCCGGTGCGCAACTTCCCCGAGCTGGCGTTCACCGGCGGGGCCCGGGTCCGGGTGGTGGGCCCGCTGGAGCTGTCGGGGCTGGCGATGTGGTACGGGGCGCAGGAGGACTTCAACCGCCCGCCCACCGTGAGCGAGTTCCCTCCCGGCAGCGGCTATCAGCAGGCCGACGCGTCGGACGCGGTGGTGGAGTACATCGAGCCCAGCCTGACCCTGCGCTTCGGGGCCCGGGTGGTCGAGGTGTTCGACGAGCGGGTCGACGTCTCGCTGTTCGTCTACAACGCGCTCGACGCGCGGCGGCAGGACCCGGACTTCTTCTTCGACGATCGGGTGATCTCGCGCCCCCAGCCGCGGCCCGGCTGGAGCGCCTTCGCCCAGGTGCGCGCGAGGCTGTTCTGATGCGGGTGGCGGCTCTGATGCGGGGGGCGGCGACCCCGCTGGTGATGCTCGCGCTGCTCTGGGCGCCGGGCTGCGTGGACTACAACCGGGGCGCGGTGGTGCAGATGAACATCTCCGCCGAGGGGCTGCCGGCCAACGACGACGACCTGCACTACGCGCTCTACGCGCTGCTCGACGGCAGCCCGGTCGAGGTCCAGCGGTTCAAGGTGCTGCACAGCATCGAGGACTGCTTCGCCGACCCCCAGCTCACCAGCCCGGTGCTGACGGTGCAGCGCTTCGTGCACCCCCGGGACGAGGAGACCATCCTCTGCGCCAGCGAGCGGCGGATGGGCGCGCTGGACACCATCGACCCCGCGGCGGGGCAGCTCATCGGCGGGATCCGGATCGACACCGCCATCGACCTGTCGACCGCCGAGCGGCTCCTCATCACCCGGGAGTTCGACTCGATCGCGGTGCTGCCCGACCGGGAGCGGGCCCCGGGCCCGGCGGTGCTGGTGGCCGACATGGCCGACGAGGTGGCGCCGTTCGAGGCGGCCTGTTCCCGGGTGGCGCCCGACCCCCGGCGGGGGGTGCGCCGGGGGGCCTGGGTCCGGGCGCCGGGCGAGACCCCGTGCGCCGGGCGGGTGGGCACGGTGACGGTGGTGCCGGCGGTGGACGAGACCCGATGAGGAGGCGAGCGATGGGCTGGGCGAGGCGGGCCGCAGCGGGCGGGCTGGTCGGGCTGATGGTGGGCGGGGCCGGCTGCGACCCGCTCGACTGCGGGCCGGGCACCCACCGGGACGGCGCCGAGTGCGTGGCCAACGCGCCGGTGGCCTGCGGCGAGGGCACGATCCTGCGCGACGGCCGCTGCGAGCTCGACCCGACGAGCCTGCCCGACGCCGGCGGCCTCGAGTGCCCGCCGGGCACCTCGCCCCAGGGCGGGGTCTGCGCGCCCGATCCGGTGCCCTTCGTGGCGTGCGAGGGCGGCGAGGCCCCGGTGGCCGGCCCCGGCTGCGAGGCGATGGAGCCGGGCGAGTACTGCGTGACCGGCACGGCGGTGGACGTCGTCACCGGCTGTCCGCCGGGCGCCGACGCCGGGCTGGGCGCCATCCTGATCGACCCGATCGCCCGGCTGGCCGACCCCGAGGCCCCGCCCCTGGGCGCGGCGCCGCTCGGCCCGGGGGGCAGCTTCGCGCTCGCCGCGTCGGGCACGCCCAGCCGGCTGGTGGTGGTCATCGACGAGCTGGACGAGGGCGCGCCCGACACCTGGACCCGCTCGCTGACCGGGGTGCTCAACGCGGCGCCGGTGGCCGGCGACACCTACCGCCTGGTGGCCCCGGCGACGACCCAGGCCGACCGGGCGATGTGGGCCGCGGCGCTGCCCGAGGTCGACGACCTGCTCGAGGGGGGCTATCTGGTGGGCCGGGTGCTGGCCGAGGTCGACGGGGTGTCGGTGGCGGCCGAGGGGGTCACCGTCGAGACCAACCGCCAGGGGCTGACCGACTGCGCCGGCGGGCCCTGCCTGCGCTACTTCGGCGACGACCCGGGGCTGGGCGACTTCCAGCCGGCGGGCGCCGATACGACCGGGGCCAGCGGGGCCTTCCTGCTGGTGCACGACGGCTCGGGGCTGCTGCAGCTCGACTTCACCGTGAGCGGCGGCGCCGACGACTGGCCCACGGTCACCGCGGGGGCCAACGCGGGCAGCGCCTTCCACCTCGTGCTGGCCCCGAGCCCCTGAGCTTCCCCGGCCCGGCCGCGCCGATTCTCGATCGGTGTCGCGGGCGGGTGCTATCCTCCCCACTCGGGTCTCCACCCGAGAGAAGGTCTGGAGAGGGGATGTCGAGCGACTGGATCTGCCCGACCTGCGGTCGGAGCGACGCGACGAGCGTCGGCCCCGGCGCGCTGTGTCGCCATGACGGGCGGGTGCTGGTCGATATCGAGCACGCCGGCCTGGCCGGGTCCGATCCGGTGCTGGGGCGGGTCGTCGGCGGCCAGTACGCGGTCTACGCCCGCCTGGGGCGGGGCGGCATGGGCGCGGTCTACCGGGCGGTGCACCGCCGGCTGCGGCGGCAGGTGGCGCTCAAGACCATCCTGCCCGATCGCATCGACGAGGACGCCGACGAGCTGCGGGCGCGCTTCGAGCAGGAGGCGCTGATGCTCTCCGAGCTGCGCCACCCGGGCATCGTGACGGTCTACGACTTCGGCGAGGAGGACGGCGTCCTCTACATGGTGCTCGAGCTGATCGAGGGCACCTCCCTGGCCGACGTGCTGCGGGCCACGCCGACGCTGCCCCTCGAGCGGGCGGTCGAGATCGGCCGCCAGCTCCTCGACGCGCTCGGCGAGCCGCACGGGCGGGGGCTCATCCACCGGGACATCAAGCCCAGCAACATCATGATCGAGCCCCGCCCCGACGGCAGCGAGCGGGTGGTGCTCATCGACTTCGGGGTGGCCAAGGCCCGGGCGGGGGTGATGCCGGAGTACGGCCCGACCCCCCGGACCCAGACCGGGGTCGCGGTGGGCACCCCGCGCTACATGGCCCCCGAGCAGCTCGCCGGGGGCACCCTCGGGCCGTGGACCGACCACTACGCGGTGGCGGTGGTCCTGTATCGCATGCTGGCCGGCCAGAGCCCGTTCACCGGGGCCCCGGCGGAGATGATCGCGGCCCACCTGCGGGATCCGGTGCCCCCGCTGCCGCCGGCCTTCGCCGCGCTCGATCCGGTGATCGCCCGGGCGATGGCCAAGACGCCCGCCCAGCGGTTCCCCGACGGGCCGGCCTTCGTCGCCGCGCTGGAGGCCGGCCGGGCGCACGGGGCGTCGGGGGCGATCGAGCCCAGCGACTCGCCGCAGCGCACGGTGCCGATGGCGGTGGTCGTCACCGATCCGTCGGCCCCGGCGCTCGACCCGGCGCTGGCCCGGCTCGGCTCGCTGGCTCCGGCCCCCGAGCCGACGCCGAGCGACTTCTCCTCGGGCTGGCGGGGCGCGGTCGACGCCACCCGCCACGCCGAGGTCGCCTCGTTCGGCTCGACCCGCCGCCGTCGCTGGCTGCTGGGCACCGCGGCCCTGGTGCTGCTGGCGATGACGATCGGCGCGCTGCTGGCGACCCGCGACGACCCGGGCGACCTGTCAGGCGACGAGCTGGCGGCGGCGAGCGCCGACCGGGCGGAGCCGGTCGTGATCGCCCACCCGGACGCCGCCCCGCCGCCTCCCCCGCCCGACGCGGCTGTGCCCGACGCGGCCCCCGACGCGACGCCGCCCGACGCCGCCCCGCCCGACGCCGCCCCGGTCCGCCGCGCCGCCCGCAC